>CAYRFQ010000077.1:0-37532 GCA_964423615.1 uncultured Alcaligenaceae bacterium
AAAAAGAAGAAAAACCGATCTCAAAATCGATCACCGTAGCGCTGTAGTACTAAAACATCTCTCCTGTTGGATTTCTCTGGGGGCTCTCTCATTCGTGAGATTCTTTTTCAGTTTTAACTTGACTGTCCCGGATCTTCTTGGTGTAGATGATACAGATCCATACTTGTTTTTACCCTCTCCCATTCTACTTCTTAATCGTTGCCCATTCTGGAGGGAATCATGACTCAATCACTGCGCCGTTCGGCGTTCACTCTCATCGAACTATTGGTCGTCATTGCGATCATCGCCATTTTGATTGGTTTGCTTCTCCCTGCTGTTCAGAAAGTTCGAGCCGCTGCTTCACGCTTGGAGTGCGTTCAAAACTTGAAGCAAATCGGGACGGCTTTACACAACTACCACGACACGTACGGAACGTTTCCACCCGCGCATTCGGGAGGACACAATGTCTTCAATCGTCCACCGATGCCGGACCAGAAATGGTACTTCAGCTGGATGACTCGAATTCTGCCGTACGTCGAACAAAAAAACTTGTACGACCAAGTGGACTGGAATGCTTGGCCTTGGTGGCAGCACCCGCTTAACGAAACGGTCATCCCCTTTTACCTTTGTCCCGCCGACGCCCGTTCGTCTGGGTTGGTCGGTGACTACAATGGTCACCTCGTTGCTTTAACCGATTATTTGGGGGTTAGTGGCACCCATCAATTGGCTTTCGACGGAATCCTCCACGTCAACGCAACTCACAAGATCGCCAATGTGACAGATGGTACGAGCAATACCCTGCTGGTGGGAGAACGACCGCCGTCGAAAGACTTGGTGTATGGTTGGTGGTTCGCCGGTTCGGGAGACGCGCCCGCGTTTGGTACTGGTGACGTTTGTCTGGGAACGAGTGACATCCGAGACCCTTATGGCGCCCCCAACGTCAGAGAACAGTTCCGATTCGGTAAAGTCAACGCTCCACCCAACGCGCACATGTATCACTTCTGGAGCGAGCATACCGGTGGAGCTAACTTCCTCTTTGCCGATGGTTCGTGTCACTTCTTACTCTACAGCGTCGACCAATCCATTCTCGATGCCGCAGCCACCCGAAGAGGAGGAGAGCCGGGTTTGTTTCCTCGCTGATCTTTCGCCATACCGAAACACCTTGAAATGCCCAAACGGAAAAGCCGGGGAGTCCAAACTCCTCGGCTTTCTCTCATTCCAACTCGCTAACCAACGAAGATCTTCTTGCGACTCCGGTATTGGTAGTTTGGTGTACTCGGGTCGGTCCCGGGGCGACCCGAGCACCCCTCCGAAAAAATCGGACTATCATCCATTTTGCGTTCCCAGTCCCAGGGGCAAATGTCACTAACCCAGTCGGAGAACACTTTGATGCGTGGAAAACAGGTCGAGTGAGGCAGACCGAAGGTTCTGTTTGCGTGGAGATGCTTCGAAGTGATGTTGCTGCCAAAGAAAACCGACATCCGGTTTTTGTTGTGTTTGTGAGCGTCCCAACAACCGATCGTGGCCCTTACCGAAGTCTCTATGCTCCGGGTTGGTGTGACACCCAAAACCCAAACTCACAAATCTCGCGTAACAGATCACTCGGGTACAAACGCCCCACCTATTCCCAAACTCCTCAGGCCTTTGTCTTCCACAAGCTGTCCAGCGATACACAGGATCACGTCGGGCATAACCGTTTTTTTCCACGCCAACACAAACCTCATCGCGTACAATGCTTCAGACCTGCAACAAGCAAGCTTACTCGAATGCAAAGCCCGAGTACGCGTCAGAAGAATCCGTGAACCCGCACAGGGGTGTGTCTTGTCGTATTCTGTGACTAACAGATTATTCCGTTTTCTCGTGTGGTTCGTGGACGGCTTGCGGACCACGGGTGTCCCCACGCCTCGTTGCTTTTGCCTCCAAGGTCCTCTCTGTATAAAATACTAATGACGAAAGAAGGCACGGACCACACGTCGGGCCAGGGTTGGTTTCCAAACATTTGAGAGACGTACCGCGAGGATACTCATGAGCAAACCTGTAATGGAAATCGTACTTCCCCGTTTGGCGCGACCCCTCTATCGACAACTCGAACGCTACTGGCTCGGCGAACTCGACGATGATCAATTTACCGAACGGTTCGAAGCCTTACTTCAAAAACAACACGCCTGGCTGGCACGACGCGGACTTTCCGATGTTCGAGCCGCTGTCGTCATCCACGCTGCCCTTTTGATCCTGAGTAACTCCGGACTCAAGGCCGAGGCCGAAGAAACCGGACTGCCCCTAGAAATAATCGAATTCCGGGCCATCAAGGAAGCCGCCTCCGATGTCGAGCGCAACTACGGTATCCCCGAACCCAAGGTCGTCCGGGTGATCGCCAAGCTCTTGGCCAAATACGCCGAGTAGGCCAAGACACCCTCACCTCTGCCCCGGCAACACCGGGGTTCTACACAGAGAAGGATAAACTCGACGCAACGACCAACGCTTCTGCCAGGAGCACCGATGTCCACGACCCAGACCAAATCCCTCCTCGATCCGCCGTTCCTGGCACGACTCGAACAACTCGAACTAGTCACACGCAAGATATTCTTGGGCAAGATGAAAGGCGAGCGTCGTAGCAAACGCAAAGGACAGAGTGTCGAATTTGCGGATTACCGCAACTATGTGATTGGCGATGACCTGCGTTTCCTCGACTGGAATTTGTTCGCCCGACTGGATCGCCTCTTCATTCGCCTCTTTCTGGAAGAAGAAGACCTCCACTTCTACATTCTCCTCGACAACAGCCTTTCGATGGATTTCGGAGACCCGACGAAACTTCGCTTTGCGACCCAGATTGCCGCAGCCCTCGGATACATCGGCCTGGTGAACATGGACCGCGTCAAAGTCGAGGTCTTCAACCAAGACGTCGAGGACACTTTACCTGCCCTGCGTGGTCGAAAAAGCCTGTGGCGTCTGTTCGAATTCTTGGGCGATTTGAAGTCTCAGGGAATCGGCAACCTCCAAAGATCTCTCAAGACATTCAGCCTCCGCTCGAGCGGAAAAGGCGTCGTGATCATCCTGAGCGACTTCATGGAGAAAGACGGCTATGAGGAGGCGCTTCGCTATCTTGTCGCCAGAGACTATGACATCTACGTCATCCAAATCTTGTCGCAGGAAGAAATCGAACCAGAGATCATCGGCGACCTGAAACTCACCGACATCGAAGACGGCGACGTCGCCGAAGTCACCGTCAGCGGCCCGCTGTTGAAACGCTACAAACAAAACCTCAATGCGTATCGCGCGGCGATACACGATTTCTGCTCCAAGCGAGGCATTACTTACGTTTTCACGAGCAACCAAGTCCCGTTCGAAAAACTCGTGCTCAACTACATGCGACGCCGCGGGTTGGTGCGGTAGTCTGTCGGAACGTTGGCGCTAGTGCTGGTGGCGAAGTCATTGGGATCGGAACATCGACGAATTGAGAGCTGAGAGTGGTCAGTCTCTTATTCGGGGCAAGCTCCCCAGACTGCGTTGGATTTGGCCTTGGGCGGTCGGATGAATACGTGGGGCATTTGTGTTAGCTCGGGAAGGCTTTGAAGGGGCGAAAGATCCAAAACACTCCACTTGTTTATCCAACTACTCTCGGGCAAAGACACACGCCGCAAAACACCTTTACACATACGTCTAACGCGACCGCAACAAGGACGCTTCGAACAGGTCGATAATCTCCCACCTCACCGATTCAACCGGAGTCAACCGGAATCAAGGAAGGTCTATCGGACCTTTGCCGCGGCCGTCTCCTGGGGCAATGGAAGAGCTTTGATGAGCCGTTGAATAATGTTATCGGTAGTGATCCCATCAGCATCGGCGGTGAACGTAGTGACAATCCGGTGTCGCAATACTGGCAAAGCAACAGCCTGAATGTCTTCGGTCATGACATGAGCCCGACCTCGAAGCAACGCCCTCGCTTTTCCCCCGAGAATCAAATACTGACTCGCCCGCGGACCCGCTCCCCACGCAATCCACTCGCGAACGAATTTTGGTACGTTTTGCTCGTTTGGACGTGTCGAGCGAACCAAGTCCGCCGCGTAGTCGAAAACGTGGTCGGTCACCACGACATCCCGCACGCTGTCCTGGACGCCGAGGATTTCGTCCGCCGTCAACACCGGAGTGACTGTCGGCTTGTGTCGCGATGTCGTTTGTTTCATGATGGCGATTTCTTCACCCCGACTCGGGTAACCGACGACGATGTTGAACATGAAGCGGTCGAGTTGGGCTTCCGGAAGCGGATACGTGCCCTCTTGCTCGATGGGGTTTTGGGTCGCGAGGACGAAGAAGGGTTTGGGTAACGAATACGTCTGCGCGCCCGCCGTAACGTGATGTTCTTGCATCGCCTCGAGCAACGCCGCTTGTGTCTTCGGTGGTGTACGGTTGATCTCGTCGGCCAGGATCATGTTCGCAAAGATCGGTCCACGCAGGAACGAGAATTGCCGCCGTCCCGTCTCCGGGTCGTCTTGCAAAATGTCCGTTCCCGTGATGTCCGAAGGCATTAAGTCGGGAGTGAACTGAATCCGTTTGAACGACAAGTGCAAGATTTGCGAGACGGTGCTGACCAGAAGCGTTTTGGCAAGTCCTGGTACTCCCACAAGCAAGCAATGACCGCGGCTGAACAACGCCATCAACAGTTGCTCGATGACTTCTTGTTGTCCGATGATGACCTTACCGATCTCCTCGGTCATCGTACGGTACGTTTGGGCCAAATCGGTCGATGCGGGTTGCTCCATCCCTTCGAGTCGTTCGTTTGCCATAGGAGATTTGTCCTTGCTTGTTTGGGGGTGCGGCAGCTCGAGGCCACTTTGGTCTTTTGGTCTTGCTTTTTCGTTCGGGAGTTGTTGCCAATTCTGGGAGTCTAACAAATCGCAAACTCAATAGCCAACATCCAACCAAGATTGCGACATGCGATTCTCAATTCGAACGTCTCCGTCCGAAGCCTTCGATGTTGCGTCCAACCAATAAAGTGATTTCACAACCCTCAACACAACTTGGCGTTGCCTTGTCGGAAACCGTACATCACCACAGGTCTTGAGGCCTGCCGTTGAGTGTGTCGAGTTGTTCGAAATCGACTTCCACGGTTTCGCCATCCGTCAGTTTCACAGTCGCTTGGAGATGGCTCAGACTCAGTCGCGTAATAGTTCCCTCCATCGTTGTGTCTTTCTCTGTCTGGACACGGACCTTGTCGTTCAAGTGATATCGGGGAAGCGGCGGAGTTGGTCTACCCATAATTGCAGCCGTTCGAAAACGTTCCGGATCTCGGAGATAGCTGGTTCGAACGTCACCCTGAGTTCTCGCGATCGTCGAATCGATTGCGATACAATGTCCGCGATTGGCGTGTCGTTGCGCCTGGTCTATCGACTCACAGAAAAAGACATTTTTCTGACACTCGTCGCAGAAGCGTGCGAAAGGATCTTCGGTTGATTGAAGTTGTTCCCAACGTTTCGAGCATTCATATTCGAACCTTACCAACTTACGGACACGTCTTTGGACTTGCTTGTGAAAGCACCCTTCGACTGCCACAGAATCGACCACGGCGAGCCAATCGTCCACGATGTTTTTACGTAACTTCTGCAACCTGTGTTTCAATGCACGGCGTTCGCTTTTGTCGGTGCATTCGTTGCGTTGGACCTGCACTCGCAAGAATTCCGCCCTTGGATCACCCTGTTCTTCGAGCCAGTCGGCGTAAATCAATCGTAACGCGGTGTTCGTCGGATTCTCCAAGATGCCGTCGAGGAATCGTTGTTCTTCGGGTTTCATGGCGCACTCCTTATGTTGGTGATGGGGTCGTTACTGATAGAGAGTGTTGGCGGACGATTGGTTCGATGTGATTGGTCCAATCTATTGGAGGTCGAGAGACGACCGCATTGTTATTATGATATCTCAAACAGGACTCTTGATGGCCTTGACCTCGCTTCGCGCCCTTGTGTTTCAAAAGAAAGTTGTTTGTCATGCGAAGAGTTTTCCTTCTTCTTCCAGTCATACTCCTTGGTTTGTTAGGAGCCGCATCAACGTCACAGCAGAAGACCTCGAAAGCGACGTTGCCGCAAACCATTCCTACAAGTGTCGAAGGTCGCTGGGCTCCTGACAAGCTCGTCACTAATGGGAAACAGGAGTACACCCAGCCACAACTTACGCGTGCAAAAGTTCGCAAGCGAAGACCTCCTCTCACCACGTCCAAGGTGATCGGTTCTCCCGAACCTCCGAAGCCTTATCGTGTCACTCGTTCCTATCCGAACCTCAAGATGGATTGGCCGATATGCATGGAGCGTATTCCGGACACCGATTACCTTCTGGTCATCAACGAAGCACGTGCTTACGCTCCCGCCAAGTTACACGTCGTGAAAGATGTTCCCAACGTGAAAGACTCGAATGTTCTGTTGGCATGGAAAGGGGTAGCTTACGACGTTGCGTTTCATCCGCAGTTCCAGAAGAACGGCTACCTTTTCGTTGGCTGGAATGACACAAGACACAAGAACGGTCCACATTCCCAAATCGTTCGCTATACGATGCAGCCGCGACATCCCTTTCGTCTGGACCCCAAATCGGCAAAGGTCATCATCGAATGGCCGTCCAACGGACACAACGGGGGTGCAATCGACTTCGGCAAGGACGGCTTTTTGTATGTCACCACCGGAGACGGGACCGTACGTCGGGACATCGATCAGGTCGGTCAACGGCTCGACTCATTACGGTCAAAGGTCCTTCGCATCAACGTCGATAAGTTCGCTCGCGGCAAAACCTATTCCGTGCCCAATGACAATCCCTTCGTAAAATTTCCCGGTGCCCGACCTGAGATTTGGTGCTACGGCCTTCGTAATCCCTGGCGAATCACCGTTGACCGGAAACGCGGACACGTATGGGTCGGAAACAACGGTCAGGACGCCTGGGAACAGATCTACCTCGTCAAGAAGGGCGCCAACTACGGCTGGAGTGTGTACGAGGGCGGCCATCCTTTTATCCTGGAACGAAAGCCTGGACCAACACCCATCCAGAAACCAACCTTCGACCATCCCCACTCGGAAGCCCGTTCACTCACCGGTGGAATCGTCTATTACGGCAAGAAGTATCCAGAACTGCAAGGTGCCTACCTCTACGGCGACTACTCGACCGGGAAAATTTGGGCCGCCAAACACGATGGGACCAAAGTGACCTGGCACCAAGAGATTGCCGACACCACTTTGGCCATCACCTGTTTTGCCACCAACAAAGACGATGATATTTTGATTGCGGACCACCGCACGGGCGGTGGTTTCTATCGCCTGGAGAAACGCCCTCGGAATGGGACTTCCCGGGCGTTTCCTAAACGGCTCGGCGAGACAGGCTTGTTCCTCTCAGTCGACAAACACCAACTCCAACCTGGAGTGATTCCGTATCAGGTCAACGTCCCTGGATGGCACGATGGAGCGATCATCCAGCGATATTTGGCAATTCCGGTGTCCCAACAGAAAGACTCACCACCGGCGAACGTGGATGCCCGACGAGGTTGGAATTTCCCCGATGGAACCGTTTTGCTGCAAACCCTTTCGCTGCCCAATGGCAAGCGGATGGAGACGCGTTTGCTTACCAAACAGGAAGGCGAATGGGCAGGGTATTCGTATCTCTGGAACGACGAGCAAACGGAAGCCGAACTGGTGGGGCGGTCCGGAACGCGACGAAAATATTCGCTCAAATCCGATGAAGGTAATGCAATCAGAACGTGGCACGTTCCCAGTCGAAGCGAATGTATGTCGTGTCACTCGCGTGCTGCCAATTACGTTCTCGGGCTCACCACGCTACAGATGAACCGCGAAATGGATTACGACGGGTTCCGGCTGAATCAACTTTCTGAGTTAGCAGCCAATGGGATTTTACGCTCGAACGGTTCGCGGGAGTCGAAACTGTTGGCGAAGCCTCCCGAGAAATACCCCTCACTCCCGAATTCCTTCAACGAGAGCGAAAGTCTGGACCGTCGAGCCCGAGCGTATCTACACGCGAATTGTGCTCACTGTCACGTTCCCGATGGTGGCGGGAACGCCCGAATCGTTCTCGACTGGAACACTCCGCTCGACAAAACGGGACTCGTCAACGTTCGGGCAATGCACGGGGATTTTGGAATTCCCAAGGGAAAGCTGGTTGTTCCCGGAGAGCCTGATCGATCGGTGTTGGTCTATCGTCTGGCGTCGCTCGGCAGCGGTCGCATGCCGCGGGTCGGTTCTCACAAAGTCGACGAGAAAGGGCTGCGGTTGATTCGTGAGTGGATCGAAGAAATGGCTCTCGAGAAGACGAATGACAGAATTCGTTTCGCCGAGTTAAAGAACCTGCCAGCCGTCGAGCGAAAGGAGCGGTTACAGAAGTTGCTTGGAGAGACGCCGACTGCACTCCGGCTCCTCAGCGCCATCGACGGCAAACACGTCGAGTCCAGTCTTGTTTCCGAGATCGTCCAAATCGCAACGACGAAGTCATCGCCAACAGTTCGCGATCTCTTCGAACGATTTCTCCCCGAAGGACAACGCATCGAACGTTTGGGAGTGATCGTCAACCCTACAAAAATCCTTTCCTTGAAAGGTGATGCGGATACAGGTCGTCGTCTCTTCTTTTCCAAGTCGCTGACTTGCGTGAACTGTCACCAAATCAACGGACAAGGCAAAGTTCTTGGTCCCGACTTGTCCAAGATCGCCAGCAAACATTCCCGCGAAGAATTACTGGAGAGCATGCTTTACCCGTCGAAGCGAATCGACGACCAATTTGCCACGTTTGCCGTAAAGACGAAGCGAGGACGACTCTACACCGGCCTGCTACTCAAGCAGACCAAGGAACAGGTCGTTCTTAAGGACAATCAACACAAGATCCTACAATTCACGACCAAGGACATCGACGGAATGGTTCGGCAGACGATCTCGCTGATGCCTGACGCCTTACTCAAGGATTTGACGCCACAGGAGGCAGCGGATTTATTGGCTTTCGTGTCGTCGTTGAAATGAATTGTCTCTTCAGCGGATTCTGCTGGTCCTGCAGAGAGCTCCTCAAGGCCAATTTACCGTGTTTCGGAAGTTGTCCACCATTGCTGAGAAAGTCCAGACCTCATTGCCTTCCACGAAAATTACGCTTCCCAAAAATTTCTGGAAATAATTCTTCGAATCCTGAATCCATTCTGAACTTCGTCTCTCTAACCTTATGAAGAGCGAGAAGTGATCAGAGAAAAAGTAACACATATCATAATTCGCTCTCATTCCAACATCGTTGTGGAACAAACAATTACACGTTTTTGGATTCCGTGGAGTTTCCGAATCCAGAGGAGGTACGTACCATGTTTAGCTTGATTCCTGGATTTGTCCGTAACAAGAATGGATTGGTCAACCAAGTGGCTTCGCCGTTGTCCACGCTCGAACGAGACTTTCAAAACATGTTCGGGTCTCTCCTTGCAGAGTTCCCGATGGCTGACTCACTGAACAATCCCCAGTGGGGCCTTGACGTGGAAGAAACCGAAACCGAAACACTGGTTCGGGCCGAATTACCTGGCTTCGAAGTCGGTGACCTCGACGTCCAAGTTCACGACGATGTGTTGACCATCGAGGCCAAGCACGCTGAGGAGAACAAAGAGGAAAGTGAGGGTGAGAAAGGTTCATTCTTCCGACGAGTTCAACACGTCCGACGTTCGATCCGCCTGCCGAAGGGGCATGATTCCGAAAAAGTCGAAGCGAATTACCGCAACGGTGTGCTCGAACTTCGAATCCCACGGCTTCCCGAAGCCGTTGCCCGAAAGGTCGAAATCAAGGGCTAATGAACTCATTCTGACGACCGAAAACGCAAAGACCCCAGCTTTCGGGCTGGGGTTTCTTTGTGTTCAAGCCCAGGCAAGTGGGCAGTCGGATAAAGAAGTATCGTGATTTGCGCTTTTTGAACCCATAGGGGTGATAGACTCCGATCACGGACGTCATCTCGTGGTCAGGCACGTCTAATCCATCATGCTTTTGGTTCCACTGTTGACCAAGAGCTTTCCTTTCGCTCCGGGAGCTGGATAGTCACGAAGGATCGCAACGAGAGTCGATTCGTAGTCGGCAGGCACGGGTTCGAACGCCGTCAAGTTCCACATCGACATGAGTTGTCGACTACGGGAATTCGAGTTCGCTTGGATCATGCCCGAGCGGAATCGCCGGATCATTGCGTCGTTGACCTTCCCGTCGCGGTAGGCGATCACAGCCGCCGGGAAAGCCTTCGACCGCTCCAGAATCCGCAAGCGGCGATAGCACCCCGGTTTCACTCGTTTGTAGCAGTTCAGCGCACGGTCATCGACAACGATGCACTGGACTCGGCCGCGTACGATGTCGTCGAGCGCTCGCTCGACATTCTTGTGACGAACGATCTTTGTGAAGAATTGTTCCGGAGCAAGCCCGCTGTTGTTGCAATGTCGCTCAAGCCATAACCGGCAGTGTCCGCGTGTCCGAATTGGAATGGCCACATGCTGCCCCTTGAAATCCCTCAGATCCTTGGCGTCGTTGTCGCTGCGAGTCACAAGATGCGCGAAGAGGTGGCGGTCTCGGTTCACGGCGATCATCAACGGCTTGAGCTTGGGGTTTTGTTGCCTGGCCCAAGCGAACTCGAAACCATGAAATACACCAAGTTGAAGTTCTTTCTTCTCCATCTGCTCGGCGAGCAAGATCGGATCATCCACCAGATCAATCTTGCCGCGAAGACCAGTATGCGTCTGCATCAGACTGTTGAATGGGACCATCAATAATTTGACCATCGGGTCGGGCACGTCTCGGAGTATCGATTTGGCCATTCCGATGCGAACCGTCTCACCAGGACGTTGCGCATCCGTGGTCGGGATCAAGACGGCGAACAACATCACCGCGGCGATTATGGCAAGAAATAATCCTCGCCGGAGAAGGTAGAGGTCTTTCGATTCCATGCTTTTCGTGCTCCGATGTCTAATAGCTGAAACGAATAGTAAAAATCCAGAACAAAAACGAGTCTTTCTGGTGGGAACAAGTCTCCCACCAGGGACGGGTGACGTCGGGCATCCAACCACGGGCGATGTCGGCATCCACTGCCAACGCAAACAATAAACAGTTCTCTTGAGTGGGCTTTGGGCATCTGGAATTGGAAAGAGGTGGGCTTCGGATCGGCGAATGGATTGCTGTCCGTTTGAAGACCAAAGGACAAGTTTCACCTGTCCGTTTGTCTTGTAGAACTGGTGTTTCCCAGTCCTACAAAACAAACCACCAAAGCCCACACTGATTTCACGTCGAGATCAATCTCCAAACATATTTGGGGCAACCTGATTGTTGGGCGGGAAGGTCTCCGGAGGAACGATCTCCTCAATGGAGCCGTGATGATGTACCGGCCCAGGACCTTGATGAGGAATCTGCCCAGGGAGTTGGTGAATGACCATTTCGGCCTGGCGGTAGTTCGGCACGAAGCCACCAGCGGTAATTCGTTCGAGAGCAGCCAACGCCAGAGCCTGGTCATAGAGGGCTTCGTTGTACGCGGCTTGAACCGCCGAATCGAGTGTCTGAGCGCGGAGCAACGTTTCGGCCGTGGCCGCGCCGATTTTGAATCGAGCCTTGGTCGTCTTGAGCAATTTGGCGGCCTTCTCGGGTGTCTGTTTAAGCCGCGTAATCTTTTCCTTTGCTGCTTCCCACTGGAGGAAAGCGTCCGCAACTTCCAACCCAATGAGCTGTCGCGTTTTGGCAACGACGGCGTCCGCCCGACGGGCCAACGCCTGCACTCGTTGTACACGGTCGCACTTTCGACCTACAAGCAACGTCGGCATCTCCAGCCCAATCGCTGAGGGACGATAATTGACCCCGGTGGAGCCTTGAGGGATGGGACGCGAATGAATGTCCGCACCCGCGGCAAACGTCTGCGCGGTCTGGGAACGAATCGACTGCTGAGCCTGGGCTTCGATGTAAACGATGTGCGCGGCCGTCGAAGCAATCACAATCTCACCCCGACGAGCCAAGGCTTTGTGAAGGAGGTCTTGTTTGAGTAGCCCCTCTTGCAATTGGGGCAGTTCCATCTCGGTCAACTCCAAGGGAAAGTCCGGACCCACTCCCATCGCTTCCCGAAGGGCAGCCTTGGCCCTTTTCGCTCCCGTTTCGGCCTTGATGATATTGAGCCTCGCAATTTCAATCGCCAAGTTGAGCTTGTCAACATCCGCTTGAGTTACGACTGCATCGGGATCGCCCTTGTTGACAATGAACTTGGCCTTTTCTTCTGCCAACTCTAGCTCTTTGACGACGTCGGCGGCGACTTGCTGTTGTTTGAGTGCAAAAACGACGGAGAAGTAATTCCGCGTAATGGCATAGCGAGTTTCCCACACCGCCTGATTCAGCCCAGCTTCGGCTATCCGAACGCCACACGAAGCTTGCTTTCGTCGGCACGGCAAATCCCTGCGCACAAAGCTGGCGTACCGAGGCAAGTTATTCAAAGCTTGAACCTGGGCATGCGCTGCGCCGAGACTTGAGTGGGCTGCCGCGAGAGTTGGTTGTTTGCTCATACCAATGTTGACACATTGTTGTAACGTCAGGTGCGAAGGAGCCACGGGAGCACCAAGGATCTCACCGTGGGGTGATTGGATCACGGTCCCTTGCACCCCGGCGGCATTCCCACCTTCCGGGGGTGCGTTTTGGAACACGAGTGGCTGGCTCTCGGACGTTCGTTGCACCACGACAGATTGTCCGGCGAAAACCGAGTTACCTGGTTGGAGTGGGGCGGGTTGCAATACATTTTGGGCCGATGCTGTCGGGACAATGCAACCCAGAAGGAGCACCCAACAGGTCAAACGAACAGAGGGGATGGATGCGATTCCCCGTGAGCCTTGTAAGATAGTCATGTGGTCGACCCTCTGGATAGAAACCACCAAGAAGGTGGGATGTCTCTTGTCTCCGCCGTTTGGCTAAACGAAGTCAGCCGTCCGACATTCGACTGTTGACAAAAAATAGGCGTGGAAAAGCAACGAAACTCCTCGTGTCTTTTTGGAACTGGCTCCGTCGCTGATTCTGGTGTTTTCGATTAAACTCAAGTTCCTGACTTTGCCTTTGAATCGGTGTTGACTGCCCGGCAACTGTAGCGAGACTTGGTAAACTAGAGAGAAATGACCAATCAAGCCCCCCAAACAATCAGAACAACCCCAACGTTCGTTCGTTTTTGGGATTAGTTTCCTGGTCGTTTTCGTTCCGACGGGTCGTCTCGAAACCTCTGATGCGAGACCTGCTTCATGTTTGAACCTTGCACTCCAGCCGTCAGCCGGGCAATGGAATTAGCCCAGGCTTTGGTAAACTCCTCTCCTGCGAATGACCAGGAAGTCGTCCCACGACATGTCTTGTGTGCGCTTCTCGCCGAAGAAGAAGGACAGGCTTTCGAGATGTTGGTGCGGTCTGGAGTTGTGCTAGACAAGCTACGAGTTTGGCTTCCGGAAGAGTTTCCCTCTCCGACGTCCGAGAGTCGGGAAATCCGATTCGACGAACGGACGCAAGAGTTGTTTCGAGAAGCCCGGAGTCTCTGTCGTGAATGGGGTATCGGAAAAACCGTCAGTAGCGAAGCTTTGCTGCTGGCGTTGGTTCAGGGAGACGAAGTGTTGCGTGAGTCCCTGAATGGATGTGGCGTGTCTTTGGCACAACTGGAAATGCAGGTGATCGCTTTCAACGAAGGTCCGGTCTTGGCGATCGACGAGCCTATTGATTTCGAACCGGTCACCGAACATGTCGATGCCGCACGCATCCTGGATGCGAATGCCAACCGGGCCCGAGAAGCTGTGCGGGTGGTCGAAGAATATTGTCGCTTTGTCCTCGACGATCCCGGACTGAGTCGAGAATGTAAGACCCTGCGGCACGAACTCTCGGCGGCGTGCGAACGACTGCCCAGACAAGCTCTTCTTTCAGCCCGCGAGACCAATCGCGACGTCGGGACGTCTTTTTTCACAACTCAAGAAGGACAACGGACCTCTCCTTTGCACGTCGCGATCGTCAACTTGAAGCGACTCCAGGAAGCCCTCCGCACGATGGAAGAATATGGCAAGGTCCTGGATGTCGAAATTGCTGCCGCGTTCGAGCAAGCTCGGTATCGCACCTATACTTTGGAACGAATCCTGGGTCTTGGTGAGTCGGCGAAGCAACGACTGCAAGACGCTAAACTCTATGTTCTCCTGACCGGTTCCTCGTGTTATGGTTCGTTGGAATGGACGATTCGAGAAGCTGCCCAGGGAGGCGCAACTGTCTTCCAACTCCGTGAAAAGCAAATGGCGGACCGGGAGCTTTGGGAACGGGCCAAACAAGTCCGCCAGTGGACCCGTGACGTCGGTGCTCTGTTTATCGTGAATGACCGACCCGACATCGCCAGGCTCGCAGAAGCCGACGGCGTTCACATTGGCCAAGACGAATTGCCCGTCAAAGAAGCCCGTCGTATACTTGGTCCCGATGCACTGGTCGGAGTCAGTACCCACGACCTCGAACAGTTCCGACAAGCCATTGAAGATGGCGCGAGCTACGTCGGTCTCGGTCCCACGTTCCCGTCGACCACCAAACAATTCGCAAACTTCCCAGGCCTCGACTTCGTGCGTGATGCGACTGCCCTTTCGAACATCCCTGCGTTCGTCATCGGCGGCGTAACGTTGGCGAATTTGCCGGATGTCATCGAGGCTGGCGGGAAACGCGTTGCCGTGAGTGGAGCCATCTGCGGAAGCGAAACGCCACAGCCCGTGGCAATGTCCATGAGGCTGTTGCTGGAGAACGCAGATCCAAGAGTCGAGAGTTGAGAGTTGAGAGGTAGGAGACAATACCCAGTGGGTGCGAGCGACAACGTCAACTCCAGAAGTGGCCAAAGGCTGAATCGTTGAGTGACACTTGGGAGTTGTTTTCGAAGTCCCTCTCACTTGTGAGAAGGTCCAAGGTTCTCAGGGCCAGGTTCTGACCCACACGGACGCAACCACTTTCACTTTCTAAACCAGCCCCCGCAACGGTCGCAAACGTCCCAGGTTCTGACCCACACGGACGCAACCACTTTCACTCTACAACCACCCCAATTCACGTAAATCTTCGACCGGCTCGTCAAAACTACAACTGCCGAAAGAGACGAGACTATATCGACGTGCGACGGTGATGTCCGCAATCGGTGCGTGGAATTCACCCCACCGAACGCCAGCATCTTCGAAACAAAAATGGTCGCCGTCTTCGTCGGCCAAGATGGGCTTGAGGTCGTTTTCCCTGAGTCCGCAAACATATCCGAGCACGCCGCTGACGAAGACGTTGAGGAATCCGTGCATATGAGTTTGGGCACTGTCGTTGAAATGCCGGATGGGATGGTGGAGCCCTGCCGTGGCTTTGAAGGCCACTCGATTGGTCAAACATTGACGAAGACAAACGGCCACTTGATCGACGCTAGGATACGCTGACGGGTCAGCTCCGCCACAGCGCAACTTGAATCCGAGAAAGGCGAACTCTTCTCCGAATTTCAGTCGCCCAGCTTCGTTGTGTTCGCGGAAAGCCGTCACCACTTCCGGGATTTGCTGGTGGAAGTCCTCGGTTAACTGGACTTCGCAAAACAGCCCAAGATCATTCAATCCATGATGGCGGACTCGCTCGTTAATCGAGCGGAACAAGGCTGCAAGGCTAACTCCCTGATTCGTTTGCGTGACGCTTACGGGCAAACGTGTTTCCAGAACTTCCACTTTGGCGAGAGACCCCTGGTTGGCGTGGAAACTCTGAATGGCCGTGAGGTCGGCATCGAGGCCGCGCAGAAATTCCGGCGAGGTGCTTCCTCCTCGGCCCAAAGCCGAAACGCCAAGCGGTCTCTTTGCAGTGAACAACTCCTCGGTATAAGGCTCCAAATCAGGCAGTTTGCTGGCTATGTGGATGAACTTCCCGAGCATCCAAGATTCGGCTCCGGTATGGTACCGGGCGTAGTTTCGGATGGCTTGGTCGAGAGGCAATGTCGCTGGTGGGAATTGTCCTGCATAGTCCACGATTTGATGGAGCAAAGCGCGTAAACCGGCGGTCATGGATTGCCCTCTTTTTCCCTTCAGAAGGTCGTTGTTCCGGATGTCAAGATGGTACCTGTGGCAGTAACATCGGTACTTGTTATTTGTATTTGTCGAAAAGGATGGCGTCCAGTTGGTTTCGTCGACAGGGTGCTCTTTTGAGCACTGCGAGGGTAATACAACGGTCGCCCGAAGCCTTTAGCGCAGGACGCTCAAATAACTGGCTAATCTGACCAGGCTAAGTTGAGTTTGGCCTTCGGCCGAAAGAACACAACGCCTTGGATGGATTGGCCGTCCTTTGCGAAACGCGAATGTCTTCATCTTTCCATTGGCTGGACAGAGGCTTCCTGAACTGGGCCGGTCTTATTACACTGAGTTCACTTTGAAACCCAGGCTTTTCGGCAGCCATCCTCGAGATAGGCTCCCTTCGTGATCCTTCCGGTTCCACTGCGTTTCCCGCTTCGCTCAGGTTTGTCCTTCTCCCCTCGGGGCGGGACTCAAGACTATGAGTATCACACCCGGTCCAAGGAGCTGCTCTGCTTAGTTTTTCGGAGTTGGAGGCAAGCAAACCAAACACAGACCTCAAGGACATGTTGCAAACTGTAACCGACGAGGAGAACCATAGCGACCATCTTGAGGTTCTCCAAGCGGGCTGTCTGAATCCCGAATTACTCGGGCGATGGTAGCTATTCTGTGCTTCGCTCACGACGATTGGAGATTTGGCGAGAGGAGTGATTGTTCCAAGGTTCGGCCAGAGTTGTCCACCCTACCAAATCTCTTGAAGTGTTCGGGGCGTTCGAACGCAGCATGTTCGAACGATCACGAATTGCTGTTTCTCTTCTCTTCGGTGGGCTGTCCTTTTGAGAACTTAGATCGACGCACCAAGTATCGCATCCCATCGTGCTCCCACAACTTTGAGAACCCCAATCAGCTCTCTCCTTCTGCTTTTCCCTCACCAGATGGGTCCTGCGGGAACTTGAGGTCATGAAGGGTTTGGATTATCCCGGTTTGGCGAAGTAAATTCCGCAGTTGTACCACATTCTCAATTCGGTCCATTTGCTCGGTGACCTCCGTGTCCAATGTCCCGAATCGAGCCTCCAAATCCTCTTTGATCGACTCTTTTTTGTTGCTCAGTGTTACTTGTTCAGTAACTTGCTTGGTGATCCTCTCGGTAGTCTCTTGAGCGACTATCTCAGCCAGAGTCATGGCTGCTTTTGTTGCCATATCTTTGACATCCTCAGTAAACACCGCCTCGAATTTCGTTTGTTGGACTTGCTCGCTGAGTTCCTGACGTTCTTGGTCGATACGACTTGGCCGATGTCCACGTCAAAGCCATTTGGAGCAACTCGGCTCCACGAGGCCGATCGACTGACAAAAGCGCTTGCATCTTCTCGAGCATCTTCAAAAAGATTCGTCGGAATTCTTCGAACGCTTCGTCACATGATCGAATGACCGCCACACATTCTCTGAATTTAACAGCCCGTCAGCACTCTCATCCGAAAGATTCCAGAAGATCGGCTCCCAATTCGGAGCAAACTGATGCAGTTCGTTCGGTGGTCCGAGGAGATCTACAATCGTCCGCGAACTACCCCACTCTCGATCAGCTGTGTAGAAAACGATCGGCAAAACCGTAGGCAATTTCAAGTTGTTTCTTGTAGCAGGTTGACTGGCCCACTTCCACCAACACTTGTGCCAGTACACAACGGCGAAATACAAGACTCGCAACGGCATTAATTGGTCTGTCTGACTCTGGTGTTCGATGAGCACCACGACCAGGGATTACTGTTGCTTTTTACCCAACTTGTATGGGATTTCGAACGGTAAGTCGGCTTCTCGACCGCGCCAGTCTTCGGTGAAGAAATCTCGACCCAGAAGAGTCGCTTCTTCGACGAGAAAGTTGACTGCTAAATCGGGGACGGTGTGTTCGAGTACGGCCCGCAGATTTTCGGGATGTTGGAGAGTCGCACGGATCGTTTGGTCAGCGTAATCTCGCACAGGCTTGGGTAGACTCATGGCACATACCTCCGTGTCCTTGGCTAAAGCGATGGTAAGAGGAGATTCAAAGACGAGGGCTTTCGTGCAACTGATCGCGGAAGCCAGGCGTCAACTTATGAGTACGAACCAGATACACGTACAAACCACAATCAAGAAAAGGACCATCAAAACCGTCACACATCCAGGCATTTTTGGAGCAGGCGGATTATTTTTCTTCCATTGTTCTCGCGCCTTGGCATAAGCGTGCTCCATGGTCTCCTTGGGCAAGTTGAACTTTCTTTGGAACCCTTTGAGTTCCTCGAATTCCTGTTTTGTCGGGTGGCCTCGAGTCCGCTCGAAAATCGCTCGCAGAAAACCAGGTAATCGCCGCTGACCTTCCAGACGCAGCTGGCCCAATTGCTCGCGTTGCCGACGCTCTTGCGTAAGTCTCCGTTCTCGTTCCGCAGTGAGTCTTCTCTCCCTTTCTTGTTCGCGTCTCTGCCGTTCCCGCTCGGCAGCGAGTCTTCTCTCCCTATCGTGCCGTTCTTGCTCAAGCCGTCGCAGTTCTCGTTCGGCCGCTTCTTTTCGATCCTGGGTCAGGCGTTTGCGTTGTTCCTCTCGGCGTTTTCGTTCTTGTTCGGCCCTCAGTTCTTCGGGACTGAGCACAACGACGTCCGGTTCTCGAACGACCTCGACTGATTTGCGGCCAACTTGATCAGGCAACTTGGGGGGCTGTGGTCCTCGGACGGTACGGGGCAAGTCTTCAAGAACTTTCTCGAACGAAGGAATTCGGTACCGGACTTCGTGATCCGTACATTCCTGGACGAGTTGCTTCCAGTTGCCGTGATCTTGACTTTTCTTCCAGTAGCGATCGTTCGGATTGGATATGCCAAACAGGGCGAAACATAACACTTTTCCGAACGAGTAGACGTCCGAATGTTTACCGATTTTTTCATCGGAGGTAAATCCGAGTTGTTCTGGCGCGGAGTACTCCAACGTCCCGACGCCGCTTTCAGCCAAAGACGTCTTCGTCCCCAATGTTTGCATCCGGCGACTCGTCTCGAGGACGCCACGTTGTAACGCCAGACCAAAGTCGATGATCTTGACGGCCCAGCCGCTCTTGGTTCGACGAACGAGCAGATTCGCTGGCTTCAAATCTCGGTGTAAGATTCCTTTCTGATGAGCCGCTTGCATGCCCTGGGCGATTTGTCGAGCAAGGAATCTCACGTCCTGGGGCGAAAAGGGGCCTCGCTCGCGAACCCACGTGTCGAGCGTTGCGCCTGGAAAATATTCCATGACGATGTAAGGGCGTTCCCGTTGAACTGGATTGACGTTTCCCCAACCAAGCACTTTGATGATGGCTGGGTGATCGAGAATTTGCAAAACGGCTGCTTCCCGGAAGACATCGTCCGAACCACGCTCCATCACATCCGGGTGAAAGGCCTTCACGACGGCCTGTTCGCCACGAACAACGTCCCGACACAAGAAAGCTGTTCCGAACCCACCGGCTCCAAGAATCTGCTGTGGCTGGTAACAGGAAAGGTCGAAGGGCGCAAACCGCTCTCCGTTGATGTGGACAGCGAGGATGATTTCTTCGAGTGCCGTTTTCCAATCTTTCTCTTCGATGGCTGCCCGATACGCGTTGTAGTGCGCCTCGGCTTTGACCAAGACGTCATTGGCGTTTTGGGCCGCTTCCTCGAACGTGTCCGCAGCTCCTTGAAAGTCGCCACTTCCGTATTGTAGCTTTCCAAGTTTGTTCAATAGCTCGGGAAGTTCTCTCTGGTCCTCGGGGGACAATTCACGGAACTGAGTGAGCAGTGCCTTGACGACCTGGCGTTCGTCCTCGCTTCGGATTGAGAAACTGTGTTGGGGCTTAATCTCCCCTTGGGACATGTTGTTTTTCTGAAGCAGTTGATCGACCTTTTGGTGGAGTTCGTCGACCTTGTTTTCGATCCTCCCAAGTCCACCCAAAACTCGATCGAATTCTGAGCCTAACTCGACCAATACGGCATCGATCCGCTCAAACGCGGCTTGTTGGGATTCGTATAACCGCTGTAATGTGTCGGACATCAATTTCCGAGCCAGATCCGCATCGCTCTCGACTTCACGGTTAAAGAAAAAGGAAAACGCTACGGCCAACAACGGCGGTCCTTTCGGGGTCGGCATCCGTAAAAGGACGGCCAAGTTTGGGAACGATTTCGCCAAAGTGTCGGCCACCTGACTCACGGCCAGATGCGCGCCGACGATCAGCCCTTGGGGATCGGTGTAGCGTTCGAAATGGGAAGATTGATCAACGACTTCTCTGGCCGTGACTTTCTCTGCAGAGAGCAATCCGGCCTTCTTCGCTTTGCGTAATTCTTCGAGACAAATTTTTCGAAAATCCAGCGCTGTGCCAGGGAAGGCGTCGCCATTTTGTGTCAAGAATTCCTGGATTTGTGTGGCCATGCCCTTCTTGTCATGGTTGGCAAAAAAGCCTTCCACGCGTTCCAGAAAACTCTGTCCGGCCAACGCCATCGATAGGGATTTCCAGGCGCTGTCATTGGCACGAACCAAAGCCCTCTGGATGGCGCGTCCGTGGTCGGTGAAGTGTCGTTGCACCGCCTCCACGACCCTTCCCCCACTTATTTCCAGAGCCTGCATCACGATGAAACTAACGAGGGGACAGATGGGGACCATCTTGGGTTTCTCCAACCTGGTCAAGACTGGGTGGTCCTCTATCTTTTGGAATTGTTTCCGTGTAAACGAATCTCTCCGACCCAACCCCTCGGTCGCGCTTCGGAGGGTATTCAAAACCAATTCCAAACCTTCCAGGAGCCCCAAGACCTGTTCCGGAACGAATGCAAGTATAGCGATTGTTTGGTATCTTACGGACGACGGTTAGAGATTTGTAGTACAGAGAGGTCGTTGGACTGGACGCAAGAATTTTGCAGCATGGGTGCCTACGAAAACTGGAAATCGCGACGTTAACTCACGACTCGATTCCGTCCCTGTTTTTTGGCCTGGTAGAGTTTTTCGTCGGTGCGTCGGATGAGTTCGTAAGGTGCGAGGAGTTCTTCGCCCGCCGTAATGGTCACGCCGAGGCTGATCGTGACAGAATAGGTCTTGTCCTCAAAGACAAAGGGTTGGTCCGCGACAGTTTGGCGTAAACGTTCGCTCAGGTTCACAGCTCCTTCGAGCGTCGTTTCTGGAAGGACAACCGCAAATTCTTCACCGCCGTACCTGGCAAACAGTTCTTCTTTGCGAATGTTCCCCCGCAAACGAGAAGCTAACTCGCGGAGCGTGAAGTCTCCACCGAGGTGCCCCAGGTCTTCGTTCACTTGCTTGAACCGGTCAATGTCAAACATGACCAAGGAAAGAGGCCGGCAGTAGCGAATCGAACGAGCCAATTCGCGATCCAGGAATTCCAGTAGATATCGTTTGTTGTGGATGTCGGTCAATGCATCGATGATCGTCAAGCGGTAGATTTCTTCGTGGTATTCGGCCTCTACGTTGCCTCCGCTGAGGAATCGGTAAATGCAGTTGCCAACGCGTAGATAGTCCCCGTCGGTGAGCCGACACATGGCAGCAGGAATGTCGTTGACGAAAGTCCCGTTGGTGCTCTGCAAATCGACCGCCATGTAACCTTCGGCAGTCGGTTGGATGCGTGCGTGTCTTCGGGAGACAGAGTAATCGTTGATCCGGATGTCGCTCTCGTTGCCTCGCCCCAAGACCACGGGTTTGTCGCGCAAGACGTGCCTCGTTCCCATCTCCGCACCGGTGGGATAAATGTGGACAAGACATGGATGACTGTTTCGAATCGAGAAAGGCTTAGCAGGCGTGGTGACCCAAGTTTCAGCCACCTTTTCGGGGGACTCGCGTGGGGTTTCGTTTGTTCTTGGCAAGCACACATCCATATTTTTGGGGCTCACAAGATTGGAATTGTGGTGAAGCGGAAGACTCCGCCTTGACAACATCATGTTCCCAGGGCTCGAGATCGGAAAAAAAGGTGATCCCTTCGGAAGAATTCCTGCCGTGAACGCGTTCGGGCAAGCTGAGACGTTCCAACAATCCACCCTTTCAAATTTACTCCAGTTTAGGCCATAAAGACTCGACAGGCCAGAAAATCCAGACAAACAAGCTTACTTTTCCAAATCGTTTACCCACTTTGCGCGAAGTACGAAGAGACATCCACGGGCTGTTCATATCGATTTGGCAGGCCAAGTGAGTTCACACACGAACCTGAAGGCCCAGGAAGTATCTGTCTCTTTGAGAGCCTCGCTAGCCCATTGGGATCGGGCAATTAGAACGAGCCGCAAACACGCACATGGAATTCAATCATAGACGGTGTGTTCTCTCGTTACTTCCACGATAAAACAACAAAAACAGACGTTTGTTTTGACCAATTCGCCTGCTTTTGAATATTATCGAAGCAAATAAAAGAACATTTTTGAACAATTTATTTGCAAATAGTGTTGACAATACGCCATGACGACTGTAGATTCAAAGGTGTAAGGAACATAAAAGAACACTTTATCAGTGAAGCTGTTCAGAAATCATTCAAAAGTATTCTTAAACAACATTCTTTGAAACAAACACTGTGACCTGGAGCAAAACCATGGCAACCATCCAAAAGAAGAAGGAATCTCGAAGGGTGAAACAATCGGGAGAAAAAACCAAGGCCGAATCGCAGATGGCTCAAAACCAAGCCGAAATGACCGTCGAGGAACTGATCCCCCAAACTCGCGTCGAGCCGCGACCTTACCAGAAGAAGATCATCGAGCGAGTCGCCGGAGCATTCTGCGACCAGAACCTTCGATCGGTCCTGATCGAAAGTCCCACGGGAAGCGGCAAAACGGTCATGGGTTTGATGGCAGCCCGATTGCTCCAGGAAAGGCTCGGTTTAAAGATCGGCTGGGTGGCCATGCGGCGAAACTTGCTGACCCAAGCAGCCGCCGAAAATCGTGACATGGGGATCAACGCACAAATCTCCTGGATTTCGATGTTCGACAAGGAACCCCCAACCGACCTTGACATGCTCGTCGTCGACGAAGCCCAACACGACGGGGCGAGCAGCATGACGTTCCTGCACAGTGTTATCCAGCCGCGTTTCATCTTGGGCCTCTCGGCAACGCCCTTCCGGGCTGACAAGGTCAAGCTGTGCTTCGACACCGTCGTCAAGGAAGCCACGATCCACCGACTCATTCAAGACGGATACCTCAGCCAGTACAACCACTACACGATCCCGTCCTACAAACCGGAAATCGTGGCCGACATGTACTGCAACGACAAGGAGAAATGGGGTAAGTCGATCATGTATTTCCACACGCTCAACCAATGTAACGAAGCCGCCGAATCTCTCAGACGCAACGGCGTAAAGGCCGACATCGTCACAGGGAGCAGCAACCGAGACGCCCAACTCGATGCTTTTCGAGACGGGCGCACCGAGGTTTTGCTCAACTGCATGGTATTGGCCGAAGGGTTCAATTGTCCTGACATCAAGACTGTCTTTTGTCGTCCGTCGTGCAAGGGCGTGACGATCCAGATGTGCGGGCGAGTGTTACGACTCCATAAAGACTTGCCGACGAAACAAATCGTCCAGTGTCAAAAAACCCGATGGCCATTCGTCCGCACTGCCAAACCGGCTCAACAATTCGTCCGCGTCGAGGACAACTGGCGTTCACTCGAAGTGAATCCACAGATCAATCAGGTGACGGTGCGAGCCATCACTGCCATCGCTCGAACGGATGTGAAGCTTCCCAAGTTCCTCACGAACGGAGGAGTTGGCGAACGACGACGAAGGGAACTTCAAGAACGTCGAGAGAACCGAGAGAATTCTTAAGCGAAAAACAATCCGGAACAGACAGAAGAGCACACAGGAAACAACAGAGAACAGACAACGCTAACGATTACCTAATTTCTAGCAAACTAATTGTCCACAACCTAAATCGAGATTACGTTCTCACAACCAGCAACGGAGTTTACCAATGTCCCAGCGATTCGAGTACGGCACTGCACGCATCAACGACTTCAATGTTCACAGCACCATCACCAAGGGCAAGGTTACGGCCAGCACGGTTGCACTTGGCGGGCAGGTGTTCAAGGCGAACAAACGATTCTGGAACAGTTTGCACATGCGATACGGGTTCACATCGAACATCTTCCGATACTTCAGTCACCAAGAAGTTTTCGACCGCATCAACCAGGTCAACCCAGAAGACGAAATCCGCTACTGCGTTTCGTACGACGAAGACGACAAGGGTCAACTCTTGGCCATCAGCAGCCCAACGAGTGCCGTCATCAATTACGACGAACTCCAAGGCTTGTTGAAAAAGTACGGTGCCGAGGAAATCAAATACGCCAACGGCGTCGTTACGAGCCGCCACAAGCCACGCAACGCAGGTACTTTCGACATCGCGGGCGATGATTTCCAAAACAAGTTCGTTTTACAAGCACCGATCGACGGCTTCGGTAAACCGTGTGTCTACCTCTCGCTCCTGCGACTCGTTTGCAGCAACGGTGCGATCGCCATGACGCCAGTGTTCCGTAGCGAATTGAATCCGGGTCGGTCGGGAGGCAGCACGGAATACTCGCTGACGCGTGTTCTCGACGGCTTCAACAACGAAGAAGGTTACGATGCCCTCTCGAAGCGATTCGACTCGGCGTCTCGAAGCTGGGCTTCGGTCAACGAAGTGAACCGGCTGTACAAGACGATCTCTCGCTTGAGTTTTAAGCAATCTGAAGCCGGGAAGGCCAAGGCGAAGAAGAACGCCGAGGCGATCATCGGAACCGACGGAGTTGCCGAAGACGGCACGAAGCTCAACGTCTTCCGCAGCTTCAATCAGATGACTGGTAACTTGGCCGAAATCTACGGCCTGGCTAACATGAACGCTCTGAGCGCGAAGCGACAACGAACGTTGCCGACGGCTTGCACGATCTACGACTTGATCAACTTCACGAGCGAAGTCGCCACTCACCACGTCGCTCCCGAAGACAGCCGCAAACTCCAAGCCTATCTCGGCGACCTGATCTCGACCGAGTACGACCTTGAAGGCACCGTTGAGCACTTCCCGAACTGGAAAGATTTCTTCATCGGAAACGGCGAAACGACCAGCACGCTAGCCGGCATGTCGTAAGAATTGCGAAAAATACAAAAGCCGCCGTGGGGTTACCTTCGGCGGCTTTTTTTGATGAGGAATCTCCACACCTTGACTGTTCACTTCGCTGCCGGAAGATGTCTCGCAACGAACATTCAGGACAATTCTGTTCATGCGAAATTTGTTGGTCCTCGTGCTCTATTCGTTTGGATTTCGCCAACGATAGACTGAGAGCGAATCGAGTCCACGCACGTAGATCTCATCATCACAGACGGCAACGTGCGCCCAAGTCCCGCCCCGGCTAATTCTTCTTTGGTCGAGCAGTCGAAAACTTTTGGGATCTGCCTGGATAAGAAAGAGGAAGCCTTCTTCATCGAGAGCCAAGATTTGGTCGTTGTTCGCTACCATGCTCCAGTAATCGCCAAACCTCCTGTCCGATACCCAGACGGTCTTCCCTGTTTTCGCGTTGAGGCAAAGCAAACCCTTTCGCGCCGTGAAAAGATAAATGTGGTCGCGAATCCGGAGAGGACTCGACATGTATCCGTCTCTCGTATTGGTCCAGGCACGACGAACACGGTAGGCACCTTTCTCTCGCTCGACATCCACGCGGACCGAGGGATTTGCGAACATACTCACAAAGATCGCATCGTCCTTCAGCTTGAGTGGAGTAACGATGGTCGTGTTCCGAAAAGCACCGACGGTCTGTTTCCAAAAGACCTTTCCCGTTTCAAGGTCGAGTCCAGCGACGACGCTTCGATTCAACACGACGAGTTGTTTCTGGCCGGCCAAATTCGCAAGGATCGGGGAAGCATCAGCGCCGCCGAATTCCTTGGGATTGTCGAGCAGGACTCGCCAAATCACTTTGCCGTTTTTTTTGTCGACCCGTACAACTCCGACGGCGGCTTGGACGTAAACGGAGCCCTTGTGGACCAACGGAGAACTCACCATGCCGAACAACGGATTGGGTGTGCGGTATTGCTTTTTGAAATCCACCTTCCAGCGGACGTTGCCGTTTTTGGTGTTGAAGCAGACCAACAAATCCCGCATTCCGCCAACATACAGCGATTCCCCATCGTAAGCAGGAGTCGAGCGAATCCAATCGCCGTTCGCTTTGGCATAGCTCGGGACGGCCATGCCGCCTATCCAGGTCGATTTCCAGAGCTGCTTGCCGGTGTTGCGGTCGAGCGCCACAACTCCTTCCCGTCCAGGCTTGATGGTTTCGGTCACGAAAATTCGGTCTGCCGTTACGATTGGGCTGGAATAACTGGGTCTCAGTTTTACCTGCCACTTGAGTTTGAGAAATTCCTGAGAGAGCTTGGTGGGCCAAGGCTTCTGAGAACGGACTTGACCATCACGAGTCGGGCCTCGCCACTGAGGCCAAACGGTTTTAGAAGGCTCTTGAGCGTATACAACGTGGCTGCAGCAAGAACTGTAGGCCACCAGGAATGTTAGAATACAGACTGACTTCATGTAATTGGTCCTTGGGGTGACTTGGGAAGAGACACCAGGTTCAAGTTCACAGATGCCTACGGTTCATCTATAGTCACCGAACCAGCGGAAGAACGACGTTTCTGGAGAAGCCACGGTGTTTCCTTCGTCGTGGCTTGTTCGGCTTCGAGGAGTTCATTACTCTGTCGTGATGCCGACGACAATGACCCCGAGGAAATCCGACGGGAGGTGCAAGAAACAATCGTAGAAAAATCCGGCGTGGTGATTCCCTGTGTTGTAGTCGTTCCTGTTCAAGAAATGGAACCATGGTGGCTGGCGGATCTATCCGGTCTCGGGAACTTATTCCAATGGTGTACCAATATCGCGTCGGAGAAAAATCCGGAAAGCATCAACAGTCCCAAAGAGCATCTCGTCAAATTGACCAAACATCCGAAGAAGAAAAAATCTCACTACAGCCCACCAACACATCACCCAAGGATGGCCGAGATCATCGATTTAGACGCTGTCTACAAATGCTGTCCCTCATTCCAAACACTCGTTGATTTCGTCCGCGAGGAATTCGAACAAACCGAGTAATCACTTCACTCCAACGGCGCTGATGCGTAATCCGTCATCCGGAAAAACTCGACAGTATTATCTGACTTCTCGACGTAGAACGAGGTAGGCAAGTGAATACACCCATGAGCCGAGAGGTACGGTCGCGGAGCTCCCGGCAAGATAGCCTTTTCGATTTGCAGCGAGAGAGCTTTTTCGACTTCGAGGAATTTCTGTTTGATGGCTTTGACTTGAACCGTCCACGTGTACTCACCTGGAAACAACCGACACCCTTCGACCCCCACAGTGAAGGTCGTTGTGCCAACACCCAACTCGTCGAGTGGCAACTGTTTGGTGCCAAAACTCGTCACAAGAACACGATCACTCGTCCGCCAAAGCACACAAAAAACGTGGACGTTGCGAAGTGCTTTCTTCAAATGAACGCGAAGCCGAATCCAGAACGGTTCCTCGAAGGAAAACCGTGACCGGGTCTGTTTGTGTTGATCGACCATCACGAACTCCTCGAGGTCGACTTCTTCGGCCTGGATCGGAAAAGAAAGAGAGTGTTCCGGTTGGCGTGTGATTTCGTTGTATCGCGAGATGGCTTCGTCGGGAGTTCCGTCGTAACGGACCTGGCCAGCATCGAGCAGGATTCCCCGCGAGCAGAGGGCTCGGACGGCGGCCATGTTGTGACTCACGAATAAGACAGTCCGGCCGCTGTTGGCAACGTCTTCCATCTTGCCCAGGCACCGACGTTGGAATTCGAGATCGCCGACCGCCAGGACTTCGTCGATGATCATGATCTCCGGCTCGAGGTGAGCGGCCACCGCAAACGCCAAGCGAACCTTCATGCCCGACGAATATCTCTTTACTGGTGTGTCCAGAAAATCTTCGACGCCCGAAAAATCCACGATCTCATCGAATTTGCGATCGACTTCCCGCCGGGTCATTCCCAAGATGCTGCCGTTGAGGTAAACATTCTCACGGCCGGTGAGATCTGGATGAAATCCGGTCCCAACCTCCAACAAACTTCCGACTCGACCACGTAGCTCGGCACGTCCTTTCGTTGGTTCGACAATTTGACTGAGTATCTTCAACAAGGTCGATTTACCCGCCCCGTTACGTCCAATGATGCCGACAACCTCGCCATGTTGGACCTGAAACGACACGTCTTGCAACGCCCAAATGGTTTCGGGTCGAGCAGCTTTTCCGTTGGAACTTGGATACACTGACCGGGCCTTGCGAAAGGGCGCGGTGGCCCAATTCATCAGGACGTCGCGCAAGTCACGATACCCCCCAGTGAAACGTTGCCCGAGACGATACTTTTTCGATAAGTTCTGGATGCTGATGGTGGGTGTCATATAGGCCCGATGTGTTGTCGCCTGGATTTCGAACCGTCTCCCCGATGGACTCAGAAGTCCTTCACGAAAGGACCAAGGGTCGTTCTTTCGATTCTTGAACCCACTGCGACAAGAGAGACTCTCGCACATCTTGGTCGTAGAAATGCCGAAAATACTTGGAATCGCACATACGCTGAACATATGCCATAGGTAGCTTGACCTTATTTCGGAATTCCTGATACAGCTGGCCATAGTCTTTGTTGCGCGAAACATTTCTTGTGATGAGGGAAAACTCACCGAGATTTCCTGAGAGAAACTCGCGCAGAATTTTGGCCTTACAACTATCTTCCAATTCCGCTTTCATCACGAGCAACTCCACTTTTTCCGCCATATAGGTTTCATATCCGCGTTCAGGAAAAGGAGTGGTAAACACATCGATGCCGAAGTTATGCAGTATATGTTGATCGAACCATTCGAGCGGCAAGTGGTGCCGATAGTGCGATAAAAACAACTCTCCCAACGATTCGGGGGGTCCATCGAATTCGGCGTATGGCAGCCCTGTGTCTCTCTCGAAGCACTGGAAAAAAGCTGAAACGTTTCGACCGACAGGCTCTCGAACTAACGAAATCACTTTCAAGGAAAGACTTCCCCGTTCGAAACAACGATACAAATGACGTACTTTCCAATCATCGACGGTTGGTCCAAAGTGATGGCTCCGCAGAACGATTCCTGGGTAACTGGAGACTAGTGATTTGTAGATCGAAGAGGAGGCGACCTTACCCATTTGGTAAATCAAAACCGGGGGTGCATTCCGAAGTCGTTGCCAAAAGCAGAACTTTTCGAACAGAGATCGCCCAAGTTGAATCGACCGTCTGCCCATCGTTCGAATGAGTTTAGGCAAGAACGGTTTGAGTATCTCCACGAACTTCATCCTTGAGTTTCTCCCATACGGACCACTTCGGTGTGGAGGGAATTCCAATCAAATAATATCCGCAAAACTCTTCTCGGTTGCTCGAAAATAGAGACACCCTGTGAGAAATAGAAATACGCTCAGGGCTGCCGAAACACCTAACGAGGAGACATCCAACTCATAGCCAAGCAGGGAACGACGGAAGTTCTCGATTAATCCATAAGCAGGATTGAGTGAAATCCACATCATCCCAACCGAGCTCTCGATTCGTTCGGTTTGCATATAAATGCAAGGCGTGGCGAACATCCATAATTGCATACCAAAGGGCACGATATATCGAAAATCACGGTACCCAACAGTTAACGCCGAGATCCACGAGCCGACCCCGACCGCGCATAGAACGAGACAGATCAATAGCATGGGGATCGCCATGATTGTGATCGATGGGAGAAATCCCCAGACGACCATGAGGATGAGGAAAATCCCAAGTGCAAATCCGAAATCGACAAGGGACGCTCCGGTTGCCGCCATTGGTATTAACAGTCTCGGGAAATAGACTTTGGTGATCAGATTTTGGTTTCCAACGACGCTTTGGCTGGCACTGGTCACGGCGTTCGTAAAGAAACTCCAAGGAAGAGTTCCAGCGAACACAAACAATGGATATGGGATAGGGTCGGTCCGAAGTCCGGCCACTCGTCCCAAGAAGACAGCAAAAACGATCATCGTGGCCACCGGTTGCAAGATGGCCCAAGCAGCCCCCAAGACGGTCTGCTTGTACCGGACCTTGATATCGCGAGATGCGAGAAAATAGAGCAATTCCCGATACCGAAATAACTCCCGCAGGCCCAGTAGTTGCCGGACCTTGCGCCGTTCGATGATTGTGAGAGGTTCTTCCAATTGGTCCTCTTGCGTATCCGTGTTCGAATCTTTTGGTTGGGTGCGATGCGCACCTGCCGATGGTCGTTTGTCCCATGTCGTTCCGTAGGGAAGAGATGATAACAGCGACCCAAATCCAAGACCACCCGGATAAGCTCTTGGAGCGCTGCTTTGGAAATTGGAATTTGTATCGTTCGGAGACTTTAGCAGGCACAACGGAGCATGGCTGCAACTTTGTCCAAACTCCAGAGCAACGCCTACCTGAGAAAGTGCCCTGGAGTCTTTCTATCCGTTGGGAATGGTGGAGGTGGCTTGGACTAATTCTCTCACGTTCACGGCTGCATTGGCATAACGGCGCATGACGGTTCGACGTGAAACGCCAAAGAACTCGGCGATCTCCGCTTGCGTCCAGCCGTGGTAGAATATCAAACTCAATACTTCTCGTTCTTCGATAGGGAGTTTTTCGACGGCTTCGTGAAAAGCTGCCCACTTCATTAACTCTTCTTGGTCATTCTCTGTTGCCAATAATTCTTCCGGAGGTGTTCTAGCGTTCTCGCCACGAGGGAAACTTTGGTAGTTGGCTCCGTGTCCCCTAGCTCCATAGTAATGCCGAACCAAGTCGAGTAGCTCTCGCCGTATCTGGGTACTCGCCAGGGCATAGAAATCACGTGTGCAAAACGGATCTACTTGCTCCAGCGCACGCATTAACCTGACGAGAGCGGCGTTCAAAACGTCTCCAGTATCTTCCCAACGTTTGACCCTGGGAAACTTCTTGAGCATGGCGCTAGCCTGAGCCTCCAGGCGTTCCTGGACACTTCGCAACAACTCGTCCCGAGCCGTATCGTCTCCGTTCCGCATACGGCCAAGCCAAGTGTTGAGTTGTGTCGTATTCATTGATTCGTCCGCCACCATTTCCTCCGGTATCATTCGCGAACAACGAAAAGGACTTCGGCTCTCGGAGAATACACCACTGGTTGATTGAGAGCAGTTTTCGGTTTGTCCACTTATAAAGGGCTCGACAACAGTCTCCAAACAAATCCACGTTCTCAACAGACCTTGAAACGGGAAACAGACCGAACATCCGCCACGCCTTCACATTTGGGAAACAGCGGCGACATTATTGAACTTTCCGACGGCCTCAATCCAATCCGAGTTTGGCCATTTCTCTTCCTAGTTTATGGAGATTCCACACGCGGACCCCGATCTCTCGGTTCACTAACACATAGAGCAGCTTTCCTTCGGCACCGAAAGCCACCTGCTTAACGGCACCCGGCAGAGTCAAATTATAACGATGAACGAGCTTCTTCTTTGAGACTTCGTAAAGTCGGACCGTCCCATCTCGGGAACTCGTAACGAACCGACCTCCGTTATTGCTGAAAGCCATCGATGTCACGGCATCATCGTGTTTCGGTAAGTCGGACAACGTTTGGCCGCCCGGAATACGGACCAGTCGAACGTCTCCCCCACGCGTTCCCAATACCCCAAACGTCTCCGCTGGATGCAACGCCACGCATTCGACGACCGACCCAGGACCAGCAAGGGAAAGAAGCGGTTTCTCGTCGTTCTCAGAAAGTACGTGGAAATATCCGTTTCGTCCTCCGACAAGGACATACTCCTGTCCAGCATCCAGGCAATAAAGTTCGCTGCGCCCGTCGACCGTGACATTATGCCAAACCTCCTTACGTTGCCGCTCAGGCCAGGACCAACGCCCAATGGCTCCCATCCGTTTCTCGAGAATCTTATCGGTGAACGCTCCCCACAGTTTTTTCCCATCCTGAGTGAAATCGAGCGCTTGAATATGAAAGGCTCGGAGCACTTGTCTTTGGTCCTTACCGTTCAGACCGAACACGCTAATGTCCGTATGATCACGGCCAATCACCACCGCTGTCGATTTGGGATGAATGGCATCGGCACCCTCCCAACGGTTCGAATATCCTTTCCGGACAAGAGGTTTTGGTGACGGCCTGTCGAAGCCAAGACCGACCGGACGACCGGGGTTTTCTTTCGTCAGAGTGTCCCATGCCGTGAAGTAATTTCCCGTCCTGGTGACCAGCGTTTTTCCATCCGCCGAAACAAACATGGATTCGAGTAGGTCCGAATCCATGCCTCGAAACTGCTGGACTCCCAAGCCACTAAACTTGTGCAACCGAACTTCATTATCTGCGGCAGTCGCAAGCCATTGTCCATCCAGGCTCAAGGCTACCCGATGCAAAACGTTTTGGCCGATCTGTTTACGAAGGAGCAGCCGACCGCTCGCTATTTCCCAGATTTTGATCATACGTTCTGGGCCATGGAGGTTGGCCGAGACCAAAAAAGCTCCACTGGGATGAATATCCAGAAAACGACGATGCGACTGTTCGTGAGCGAGCCCAAGCATTGGATCGATCAAAGTTCGCACAAGTGTGTTGCTCAGCCTGTCGACGAGCAGCAACCTATTGTTCTGTTCCCGAACGGCCAAGTTTCCGTTTCGATGAAAAGCAAAGGCCGCCCCATGTCGATCAACGGGACGACTCGTTACCTTCAGAGTTAACGGGTCCAAACCAACAACATGGGTGAATACCCCACAGCACAACTGTTTGCCATCGGGACTCAAGCGAATTTTTGCAATCCCAGTGCTTGGATTTGCAAATTGAGCTGGGGACTTTGGCGGATTATGGGTCAGGTCCCACCGGCGTACTGGCACGTCTCTTCGGGTTTGATGATTACCCGCGCAGGTGTAAATCGACTTTCCGTCCGCACTATAAGTTAGATACTCGATGGCACTCCCAGAGTTCGAAGCTTTCCAAGACACCGGGGGGACATTGGGCTGTCCAAGATTCCAGACGTGCACATTTCCGTGTCGAGTTCCGACAGCGATCTGGTTTCCGTCTGGACGAAAGACCAAACTTACGGCTCCATCTGGCTTGCCCCAACAAGCTGCTCCAGTGTACTTGAGTTCCAACGGTTTCTTATTCGACGTAAGATCGATTACAACCACCGTGCAATAATATCTGCCGAACCAACCCGTAGGCAGATGGGCTACCGCCAACATCTTGCCATTGGGATGGAAAGCGATTCCTCCTGCTTGGAAGTCTTCAATCACCATCCGGCCAGGAAGAAGGTCCAGGGCTCCCAAAGACGTTGCTGCTTCTGTGGTGAGGTCGATGAGATTGTTTTCATCCTTGGCGAGCTTTTTGGCTTTGTTGATGTCGGCGAGATTGGGAATCGTCCAACCCGGTTGACGAACCTTGGCTCGCTTACGAATGGCGTTGAGCAGAGCATAATATTTCTGCACCTGGTCAATGTCCTCTAGTCGACGTTTTTCGGCTTTTGAAGCCTCAAGTTCTGCTTGTGTTCTTTGATAGAGAAACCCACTCCCGGAAACCATCAGCAGTAACGAGCACACGACCAAGCCCAAGGCCATCTGGACTCGTCGCCGTTTGCGTTCTTCGATCGTTTTGATTTGGGCCTCTCGCTTCTGGAGCTCGGTTTCTCGGAGTTTTTCTTGTATTTGCTCCTGATACTTGGTGACGGCCTCGGCGACCTCCAACGCCGCGTTGGGCCGGTGGCATTTGTTCGGAGCCAAACACCACTTACACAGATCTTTCAACTGTTGATCGGCTGGAGATTCTTCGAGTCGAGCGAAGGAATCGGACAGATCGTCTTTGACCGCTGGGCGTAAACGTTCGGGATGACTGCTGCCGGTAAAGGCCGGATGGCCCGTCAATATCTCACAAAGAATCGCACCCAAAGCGAAGACATCGCAACGCTCATCTAGCTGATCGATCTCCCCACGAGCTTGTTCCGGGGGCATGTAACCGGGTGTTCCCATGACGCTTCCGTCCCGCGTCCAAGATGATTCACCGGTGACCGGTCGGGGTTTCGTGCGATCCGGGTCCTCCAGCACGCCATTTTCGCCTGTCGGCGGATCAATGACCCTCTCCGGCTCAGTTCGATGATGATCCGGGCGTGCATCGTCGGTTGGGGGCAGTTTCTTCGCCAGTCCCCAGTCCATGACTTGGACTTCTCCGAACGCACCAACCATCACGTTGAGGGGCTTGAGATCGCGATGAATTACCCCTTTCGAGTGGACATAGCCGACCGTCTGACAGATTTGCTCGAAGACCGAGACATACCGTAGCAAATCCTGCGAAGGATCTTTTCGTTCACTGAGCAATGTCGACAACGTCTGTCCTTCGATCAACTTCATGGCAAAGAACGGACGACCGTCGTCCAGGTGACCCATTTCGTGTACCGGCGGGATACTTGGATGTTGGAGTTGTCCGGTGATTTGAGCTTCGGCCAGGAACCGCTGTTCCGCGCCGGGTTCGCGTCGAGCTTCGGTCAAGATGAGTTTGACGGCGAGTGTCCGATCGAAGTCCGGGTCGTGCACCCGACAAACGACACCCATGCCCCCTCGAGCGAGGACTTCTAACACGCGATATCTGCCGATCTGTGTTGGAACGTCCGAACGCTCCAGGGTGTTGTCATTCAGCGAACTTTGTTCGTTGGCCATCGTCTGGCGTGGACCGTTCGGATCGAGGGCCTCTTGGACATCGGCCATCATGCTCTCGAGGAATTGCAAACCTTCGATGGCTTTCTTGACTTCGGGCAATAATTCCGGACGCTCCCGACAGAGTTCTTCGGGGGTAATCCTTTGCCCATTGTCTTGGGCTTGTTGCCAATGGAAGACCAACTCGTCTGCGTGCTCCGAATCCTTCATGAGAGTTCTCTTGGTCTTATTGTTTTGGTGGTTGTGGATCGTGTTGCTCGCCGCTTTAATCTGTTCCTCTGGCTTGCAAGGAGGCTTCAGCTCGACAATTGGTTCGAACAAACAAGTTGGCCTACTTCATCTGCGATAGCAGACCCACGAGTTCAAAATTCATAAAGGTTTTTCATAGTCTCAGTTGCTGCTTGTCTCGTTTCCAGAGAAGGTTCTTGGATCATCAAGCTGTTTCAACTGCGATTATGCCCACAAAAGCAATGGTAAAACGATGTGATTTCCAGTCTGACATAGTTTCCATTGTGCCAAAAAATACAGCTAACAAGGGTTGGTTCTGACATCAAATTGCGTTTTTCCTTCGTTCGCTTTTTGTCTTCAATCATTCCCAACTTGTTGAGGGAGTCTGTCGGACTCTATTGATCTCTGCGCGGATAAGGTAGCAAGCACACTCGGTGTGCCGTAGCCAGGACAAAAATACCGGACATCAATAAATTCCGCGTGGCCACACCATATATAAGCGGACAGCACGCGGGGAACCCGAACGAAATACCTGTCCAATTTTTCTTGAAAAAATTTGTCGAATTTCTGCCCCACGATCTCTTCCCGGCCACGACCCCTCAATTTGGCAACAAAAACCGGTCGAAAACTGACAGAAAACTGCGCTAAAACTGCACCAAACTTGTAGTAAACTTGTAGTAAACTTGTAGTAAACCTGCGCCTAAATTGCACTTTTTTGACACCCATCGATTTCCACATATCCTTTCATTTCAATGACTTGCGGAAAAGGCACCTCGAAAAATAGCCATTTTGGCGCTTTTTGGAGCATTTGGACCACCTTTGGGCGCATGTGCCCATAATACAATAGGATTGGACACCCTGTCATTTTCACAAAAATCGTCGAAATTCCAAAATTATCACTTGGAACGCGAAATCGATTCTGTTCAGAGTGTTCTGTTCGGATTTTTGTAGATGGTCAGGAAAACGCGTCGGAGTCTTTTCGAATCCATCTTTGGAAAACACGTTTTCACAGAATCGAAGTGTTCTTTATCTTGGCCGAAGGCCAAACTCATCGTAGCCTGGTCATAATAGCTATGTATTTGAGCTTTTGGCTTACCTCATCAACGAGAGGACTCGATTTGGCATGATCTGGAAATAACAAAGGTAGGTGCAATCAAACGTTTCCAATCGACTGACTCTTCGAAGTCCCGTTTATGGGTCTCTCGACGCCGGACCTTCTTCCAAAACCGTTCGACTGGATTGAACTAAGGACTTGTAATAGGGAGAAACGCTTATCAACGAAGATGAGGATTGTCGGACAACCCCTTGGTGACGGCTGACTTCGACGTCGAGCGAAGCATTGGATTTACAGCGTCAACAACTGAACGATGGCTTGGAAAGGACAGGTAGGAACAAGACCTCGCTGGAGACTCACGAGGTGGGTTCACGAACAATCGCTCGGATCTCTTGCTTCACCCAGTGAACAACCTGGTCGAACGGAATGGCTTCCACGGCTTCATTCGTTTCCGAACTTTCTTTTCCAACGACGGAGAGAGGTTTACCAACGAAACGAAGACTTTTCAACACCTTGCCAACTCGTGCTTCGATGAGATACGCACTCAAACGATGTTCACCGGGCGATGGAAAGACAATTTCTGAGGTGTGTGGCTTCTCGGGTTGGCTGAGCATGAGGACTAAATCGGTCTCGGCCACTGACTCGGCTCTCCAGTCGTCAGGCAACGAAGCATGCCAGGGATGGAGTTTTCCCTCTTGATCGAGAATTGCGATACGTGGAATTTGGTCTGCTTGGCGTGGCCATTGGGCCGCCCCTTCGACTGGTTCCAAAGTCGTCGCAGGGGCTAGACTATCGGACCAAACTGCGGTCGGTTCTTCCACCGGTCTTTCCGGCCTCAGTTGGGTCTGTTGGGTAGACTCTTCGGAACCGGAGACGAGAACCCCCGGAGTCATGAACAAGTGCATACCGACAAACGCGCATAGGCCGCATACCAAACAAATAAGAAGTGTTTTCATCGCACCGTATCGATAGCAAGGCCATTTCTTACGAATCCGTTCTGACAACTTCACCCCGACCAACGGAACGTTGATCCCATCAATCCTAGCACACAAAATTCCTACAATCCGAGAACTCTACGAGCAAATTGATGAGTGGCCTTCCAGAGGAGAGCGCAAAAAAGAACCCACGACAGCAGACCGTGGGTTCTGCGAAAGCAAGAAATGGCATCTTGGAGGAGATGCGGGAATGTCTACAACTGTAGTTCGCCGGTAAGACGTGCCATTAGTCCCTTGCCAGTAAAGGCGACCGTAGTTGTCGGCCACCAAGTCCGCTGTGTTGGCCCACATGTGTTCGTCGTCTCGATACGAAACATAGTCTTTCGAGACCCAATAGACTTGGCCGGTGGCTGCTTTGTCGAAGGTTCGAATGTTGAACCAACCGGCGACAGTCGTAACTTGACGCCAGGAAGTTCCGTCGGAGGCAACAACGTACTGAGCACCATCCGAACCCACGGTCACTGGGTCCGAGGTGGTGCCGTCGGCGAGCACGTTCGTCCCTGCTCCACCATTCAAAGACGCGCCAGACGTTTCAGCAATGAGCAAGTCGCTTCCGGCCACTCCGTGAACGTGTTCTCCATAAACCGTGTCGTGTCCGCCACCGCCGTACAACGTATCGACTCCCGCACCACCATTGGCT
>CAYRFQ010000078.1:0-37232 GCA_964423615.1 uncultured Alcaligenaceae bacterium
GCCTGTCAGTGAACGTCCAAACGCCATCGATGGCCAGTCGTAGGTCTTCGATCAGTCGGTGACCTTCTGAGGTTTGCACGAGCGTTCCGGCGACAAAGCAACTGCCACTGCCTTGCTGGCGTGCAGCACAAGCAGAGTTGGCAATGTCCCGTAGCAATCCCTCTGCTTGTGGGGAGAAGACCAAACCTGAGCGAAGCGGGAAATGCGCTGGCCTGGCGATCTCGAGGGACTATCAATCGTATCCAACACAATCGTGAATCGCTTTAACCAACAGAACGAAACCACCTTCAAAAGACGTCTGGCCAGTCGGCAAGACGGATTTTCTACATCCGTTGTAAACAACGTGTACTCCCATCACGTTCAAGCAATACACCTCCATGTCTCTTCCAAGATAGGGTTGAACTACACCACCAAAGCTGGAAAATAAGGCTATCGACGGAAACGATGTTGGCTGTTTCCGAGAAGCGAATGGTGGAATGACAATGCGCTCGGCTTTCTACAAGCAACCTCACGTTCACCCGAGAACGGCAAGTTCGAGCCTTGGGTCTTTTCCTCTATCCAACCTTATCCCCCCTGTGGATTGAAATTTTCTCCCTCTCCGCCTCTTTGGAAAAAGCCACGGTTCTATGGATTTTCGCCCTGACATGACCTGCAGCCATCCAACCACTCCCTCGCCGTACAATAGCTAGTTCCCTCCAGGAGACATTTGTGAAACGATCTCGATTCGTGGAGACTCTCCACTTGCTCATTGCCCCAGTGTTCATGCTTTGGCTTTCGTCCACTGTGGGCCAGGCGCAGGACATGGACTTCGTACATCCGAAGTCGCCAACCAAACCTGCACCTTTCCTGAAACCCCAAGAAGCACTGAAGACATTCCAGATCCATAAGGATTTTCGGCTCGAACTTGTCGCTGCCGATCCATTGATTCACGATCCAGTGGCCATCGACTTCGATGAGTTCGGCCGGATCTGGGTCGCGGAACTGCGAAGTTACATGATCGATCTCGTTGACAGCGGAAAAAAGAAAGCCCTCGGTCGAATCATGTTGCTCGAAGACACCGACGACGACGGAGTGATGGACAAGGCTACGGAATTCCTCAAAAATCTCCCCCGTCCCAGAGCCATCCGCGCGGTCAACGGTGGGATCATCTATGGAGACAGTTCCAGTTTGTGGTTCGTGCCCGAGAAAAATGGCAAAGCCGGCAAACGACAATTGATCGACAAATCGTTTAACCGAGGCGGGAACGTCGAGCACCAACCCAACGCCCTCTACCCGGGGTTTGACAATTGGTACTATATTTCTCGTTCCAACGGCAGAAAGTATGGATTTGAAAATGGCAAGTGGGTTGTGGGGCAAGCCGAAGGACGCGGCCAGTGGGGACTCAGCCAGGATGATGCAGGTCGGTTCGTGTGGAACACCAACAGCAACAAGGTCAACTGTGATCTACTACCACAGAACTATTACACGCAGTGGCTACTATCCAGCGGCATTCGTAGGAGCGTAGGAACATCTCGAACGGTCTATCCGATCCGAGTAACGACCGGCCTGAATCGTGGATATCGACTACTGCGGACCAGCAAAGACGGGGTGTATCGTGGAGTGACGGCCTCGTGCGGGCCTTGTGTCTATCGTGGAAACCAATTCCCCAAAGAGTATTACGGCAACTACTTCTCCTGCGCTCCCGAAACGCACACGGTGCCTCGCTGCACCGTCGAAGATGTCGGAGCATCCGTGCGAATCACCGGAGCCCCGGCACCAGCTGGACATAGTTTCCTGGCCTCAACCGACGAACGCTCCCGAATGGTGAACGCCTACAGCGGCCCCGATGGAACGCTCTACCTGGTGGATTTCTATCGAGGGGTGATTCAGGATAAAGGTTACCTCACGCAATACCTCAAACGCGAGATCAACAGGCGAAAACTGGAAAACCCTATCGGGGGGGGACGTATTTACCGCATCGTCTACAAGGGAAACTCACTCACAAAGTGGGACAAACTCGGCAACATGTCGCACGCCGAGCTTGTTCCGTTCCTTACACACCCGAACTACTGGCACCGACGCACGGCCCAACGCATCCTGGTCCAAAGCAGGGACAAATCCGTCATACCAGCGGTCCGAAAGTTGCTTTCCACAACCAAATTGGCCCAAGGGCGAATCCACGCTCTGTGGACATTGCGAGGACTCGATGCTCTCCAGGTGAACGACTTGGTCCTTGCAAGTGACATCACTCAGGACGACCTACTCACCCACATCGCACGACTGGGACAACAATTCGCAGGTACGGATCAAGCTCAGGTCGTTCAGACGTTGTTTGCAAAGTTCCATCAGTTGAAACGACCACGGATTGACCTGCAAGTAGCTCTGGCGAGCGGGGCTTTCCAAAAGAAAAACGAAAGTGCCAACTACAAACTCATGAAGGACATTCTCGCGGCCAACAAGGGAGACCAGACGATTCTCTCTGCCGTCCTCTATTCGATGAGCGATGAGGCAGCCAAGCAACTTTTCCAAGAGAAACTGGTTACCGAAGATAGTCTCGCTCCACAGATTCTATCTCGAATTTGCGCCGCCAATTCCACCGGGATCACAAAGCTTTTCGCGAGCACTTTCGTCGATCGAGAGCTCTCCAACCAGTTTCGAGAAAAACTGCTCAAGGCAGCGGGACAAGGAGTCGTTCGCTCTCGCAATCCCAAAGCCACGTTGTGGCTATTGTCATACCTCCAGAAACTCCCCACCGAAGAGGCCTACGGGACAATGATCTCCATGGTGTCCGCGCGAGGTCGAGGTTACCGCAAAATGAACCTGAAGAGGACTCCTCGTGAACTAGCAACGTTGAAAAGATCGTCGAGTAAAAGGGTCGCTTCCGCCGCCGAACGTCTCGAACGTGACGTGTTCCGGATTCGCTCGAGTTCGACCATCATCGATTTGAGCTACCGCAAGTCACGGACATACAAGAAGGCGTTTGCCAGTGGCCAACGACACTACGTGACACATTGCATGGGATGCCACCAGATCGATGGACTTGGTGCCGAGAAATTCGGTCCGCCATTAGTGGGTTCCGAATGGGTGACGGGAGACCCCAAGGTGGCCATTCGGATCATGCTCAACGGCATCACCGGACCGATCGAAGTCGACGGCACGACCTACAAAAGCCCGGAGATTCTTCCATTGATGCCCGGACTGCGGCATAACGAAGACCTGACAGACGAAAAGGCGGCTGACCTGCTCACTTACGTCCGAAATGCCTGGGGTAACGAAGCACCCCCAGTCACCGCCCAAACCGTTGCCCGAGTACGGCAGGAGTCAGCCAACGAAATGACTCCGTATGAAGCGGTTGCGTTGAACAAGTTCCGGCTCGGTCGCAAGGTAGACCTGGTAGCTCGAGTAAACCCCGCGCACATCGGTGGGCGACCATTTGAAGCCATCCTTGCCGCCGTGAAGCAACACAAAGGCGATCCCAAACTAGGGTACGCAATTTTTCGGAAGCAGACATGCATCTCCTGTCACGCAGTCGGCCAAGAGGTCAAGCCGTTCGGGCCGGACTTACGAGACGTCGGCCAACGACACAAACGGGATGCTCTCGTGGAAGCCATCTTGAAACCAAGCGAGAAACTCACCAAAGGGTTCGAGACCCAAATGGTCATGACGAAACAAGGCAAAGTCGTCGCCGGTTTCGTCCATCGCGAAAGTAAGACCGAAGTGGAGTTGCGAACCCCGCAAGGAAAGGCCATCCGCGTTCCGAGAAAGGACATCCAACGTCGGGCTCAATCGGCCGTTTCGGCCATGCCCCAAGGACTGGTCAACAACTTGACGATCGAAGAGTTCGCCTCGTTGGTGGCGTATTTGGAGAGCCTCAGGAAAAAGTAATGTTTTGCCAGTGAACGATTGCCACGGATTGTCGGTTGGGCCATCGCCCAACCGACACCCCTTTGACACTTCTGGGACCGACAACTGACAAGTTCGTTAGCTTTTCGCTTCTACCTTCGACGCCATACCATTACCCAGCGTCCGCAACAAGAACTCCTCGTATTTTCGGAATTTGGCCAACGTCTTGATGTCGCCACCGAGTCCGTGGCCTCCTGTCGGATCGAGGAACAATTCCACGAGCGTCTCCTTGCCAGCCTTGAGTAACTCACGGTAGACCCGAACGGTGTCTTGATAGAGGACGTTGCTATCTTCCATGCCGTGGATCAAAAGCAACCTCGATTTGAGGTTCTTGGCAAGGGGAAGCAGTGAGAACTTCTGAAGGTCGGTTTTTCCCTCGCGGCTATTGCCGATGGTGCCGGTGGTGTACCAGGAATTGTAGTTTTCCCATTCGGTCGGTCCGGCTCCTGCAATCCCTGCCGCAAATACGTCGGGCTTGGTGTAAAGACACATCTGCGTCTGGAACCCGCCAAAGCTCCAACCGTGAATCCCAACCCGTTTGGGATCGACGCCATAGTTCTTGATGAAATACTTCACCCCGTCCACCAAATCCTCGACTTGCGGTTTACCGACCTTCTCGAAGTTGGCTTTCTCGAACATGGCGCCATAGCCAGAAACGCCCCGAGGGTCAATCGTGCATGTCACATAACCATGCTTCTTGGCCATGTACCAGGCGAAGAAATACGCGCTGGTGCTGTAAGACCCATCGGACAACTGGTTGCGTGTCCCCAGAGGACCACCGTAAACGTAGATCAAAAGCGGTCGCTTGTCCGTCTTCTTCCAACCGTCGGGCTGGAAAAGGTGACCGTAGATCTTGTGACCATGACGGTTCTTGTAAGTAAAGAACTTCGGGACGGGCTTTGTATATTTCTTGGCCTTGGCCCCGTGGGAATCAGTCAGAAGTGATGTCTTCTTGTCACCAGCGTGAACAACCACCAGTTCGCGCAGCTTACCGTAGGCGGAGTGATTCGCCAGGACGGCATCACCCTTGGGGCTGACTGCCACCGAAGAATAGTTACCTTCTTTGATAGACAACCGCGTCATCACGCCGTCTTCCAAATTGACCTTGTAAACGTGAACTCGAGCGGGATGCTCTTTGGTAGAAGTAACGTAGAGCGTTTTGTGATCCTTCGAAATGTCAAACGGATAGACTTCGAACCGTCCCCGTGTGAGTTGATCAAAACTCTCATAAACCGGGTCGAGCACATGCAACTGTCGAAAGCCGCTTTTCTCGGTGAGGATCACGATGCGTTGGGAATCCGCCATGTAGTAAGGAGTCATCAACCGCGGGGTGTTCGGTCCACCCCGATGCAGAAACCGGTAGACCAACTTGGCTTGCTGTTTGTTTTCATCCTTGGTCTTTTCCGTCTTCTTTTCCGCAGATTTGTCTGTCTTGGGAGTCGCCTTGGTCGATTCCTTCTTGTCCGAAGTTTTCTTCGATTTCTTCTTGTCCTTCTTTTCCTCCTTGGGACAGGTTGCTTCATAGACACTGACTTGCGATGACTTTTGCTCGAACACAACGAAGGCCACTTTTTGCGAATCGGGTGACCACTGTGGTGTACCAAGGATATCGCGAGGACCGCTCTCCTTGTGTTCAAAGACTTTGGAGAGTTGACCGTTTTCTTTTTCTGGCTCGGTCATGACGTAGAGGTAAATGCCGATCGTCCGCTCACGTTTGGGGTCATCGGCAACACGACGGCTGTACTCCTTCACTTCGACAAATCGTTTCTTGTAGCTGGCGATTTTGACTTTCCGCTCGTCTTTATCCTCTTTCTCTTTGTATGTCCGAAGCACAAGTTTTTTACCATCAGGACTGAGCCGATACCCAGCAAGTTTTTCTCCAGAAGGAAGTTTGGGCTCAAGTTGCTCGATGAAATGACTACCGAACTGGACTCGTCTCAACGAGAGGGTTCTGTCTTCGCGGTCGAACTGGCCGTAAACGAACCCCTTGCCATCGGGGAGGTACTTCAAGCCCGTTTCGGAGCTTTTTGTTTTACTCAGACGGGTTAGCTTCTTTCCTTCCAGTTGATACCTGTACATATCGCCGCCAGAAATGAACAACAACTCATTCGCCTTTGGCGACCAACTGAAGCTGCTGATCCCGGAATACCGAGGAGCTTTCTTGTCGTCGGCATCCTTGTCACTGACCCAATCGCCGTTCTTCTGCTCCTGGGTCATTTTTCTTTTTTTGTCGGCGTCTTTCTTACCCTTCTTTTTTGCCGCTTCCTTCACTGCGGCCTTGGCCAATTTGATTCGATGCTCTTTGACTTTCCGGGTGCTGGATTGGAATTTCGCCATGACGGAAACAGAAGTCAAACGACTTACCTTTCCGCTCGCCACGTCAAGAAGCCACAGATCCGACCCATGGCGTTGCTCTTTGAGCGGACGATACAGATAGGCCGCATACTTGCCATCGTGGGAGAATTCCGGCGAGCGAGCCGATGGACCAAAAAAACTCTTCTTGGGGAAAAGGTCCTTCAGCTTCAACTCATCTTTCTTGCCATTGACCTTTTCCTGAGCATGGGAGGAAGCCATTGAGACTACGAAAAAAAGAATGAGACACAACAGTAGACATCGCATGTTGCAGAACTCCGCGCAAAAACATCTCGATTATCGACTTACGACCTTGTCGCAGTTGGTGGGATTCCGTCCGAGAAGATAAACCGATCGTTGGCTGAAGAAGAAAACACATTTTATGGGGTTGTAGACCGAAGCGGAAGGGAAGCATGATTCCTGGCAGGCTCTTTTGGATTTCGAAACTCGTGCCTCTGGCACGATTCGAATATCCCAACGCCTGCTCGGATTTCACTTAGCATTTTCACAAAGTTCACCCACCGGTATAATTCTGATGTAGAAGTTTCGCCCTTCTTCTTGCATCAACATCGATAGACCATCCCATCTCGAGTCGATTTCCAAAACACCTCGTTATGAGTCGCTGGTTGATTCGATTCAACCGCAATGAATAAAGGAAATAAGGAGGCATGAGCCATGACCACTACCGTTGCTCCCATCACCGGGCGTCATTGCATCCAAGGCCAATGGTTGTCCCCACAAGGTTGGTCGTTTGAGAGTCGCAGTCCAGCAAATACCGAGGAAATCGTTGGAAACTTTCCGGCAGCAACCGAAGCCGAGACGAAACAAGCCGTCGAGGCTGCGCGCCGAGCGTTTCCCGAATGGAAGCGGACGAGCCGTGTCGTTCGGGCCGAATACTTCGACAACCTGGCTCAACTCGTCAAACGCGATACCGACGTGCTAGCGGAGTTGATGGCTCGCGAGTGCGGAAAGGTCATTACCGAATGCCGCGCCGAGGTCATCGAAGGCCTCCACATGATCCAATACGTCTTCGGCACTGGACGAATGCCCATGGGAGACGTGATCGCTTCCGAGATTCCGGAAAAGGATGCCTTCATGCGTCGGAAGCCGTGGGGCGTCGTTGCCGTCATCACGCCCTGGAATTTTCCGTTCGCCGTACCGCTTTGGATGCTCGGGCCGAGCCTCGTGGAAGGTAACACGGCCGTGTTCAAACCTTCGGAAGATACACCAGGGGTCGGCCAAAAAATGATGGAGCTATTTGAGGAGGCCGGCTTTCCCCCGGGCGTGATCAATCTCGTTCATGGTGACCACGTCGCCGGTGAGGCACTCGTGCGCGATCCCGAAGTCAACGTCGTTCTCTTTACGGGTAGTTTCGACGTCGGACACAAAATCCAAAAACTGTCTGCCGAACATTTCGATCGCATCGTTGCCGCCGAGATGGGCAGTAAGAGCGCGGTCATCGTTTGCGAGGACGCCAGGCTCGAACTCGCCGTCAGTTCCGGACTCATCAGCGGGTTCAAGACCAGTGGCCAACGGTGTGTTTCGGCGGGACGAATCATCGTTCACGAAAAGATCATTGATACCTACGCCGAGAAACTTGTCGAGCTAGCCAAGCGAATCCGTATCGGCAATCCACTCGACGCCAGTAACTTCACAGGCCCGTTGATTCACCAACAAGCAATGGAAAAGGTCGAGCACTATAACGACCTCGCCAAGAAAGAAGGCGCCAAGGTTCTCCTTGATGGGACGCGACTCACCGATGGTGAACACGCCAACGGATGTTATATGTCTCCGTTTATCTATCAAATCGATCATCATCCAGAGACTCGCTGTATCCGTGAAGAAGTCTTTGGACCACATGTCGCATTGATCCCATTCAAAGATAATGACCACGCAGTCGAGATCTATAACTCGACCGACTATGGCTTATCCATGGCCGTCGTGACTGAGAGTTACCGCAACATGCGTTTCTTCCGTGACGAATGTGAGTATGGAATGGGTTACGCCAATCTGCCGTGTATTGGCGCCGAGGTGCATCTCCCGTTTGGTGGCGTCAAGAAGAGCGGCAACGGTCATCCGTCGGCCGCTGGCTTGATCGAAGCCGTGACACATAAAACTGCGTGGACCGTGAACCACGGTACCGAAGTCAAGATGGCCCAAGGATTGACGACCGATATTTGATCGATTCGGGTCAATCGAAGCGTTGTCGTATCAGTTTCCCATGAAAGCCAAAACCCCTCATATGTTTTTTAGGATGTGAGTAGCGAAGCAACGATGGCAACCAAAACGGAATGGGGTACCAGCCATTTCGCTCCCGTTTAAGCTAGTCACACCCTACGAAAAAAAACGGACGCCATTGAGTTGTCCGTTCCGAAGGTAGAAAGATGAGGGACCTTCTCGATTCAAACTCAGCCGCAACTCCGCAGTGGCCACACGGCCCTGCTCTCAATTGGCTCCTTCGACAAGGAGGCTTGACTCTATGGCCAGTATCATCTCCGCCCCAACGAACTCGGAACCGAAGACGTGGAACTTCTCGACGAACTCCGTTCCACACATCAAAACGGAGTTACCTGGACCCAAAGCCAAGGACTTGTTGGCCCGCGACCAACAGTATACCTCTCCGTCTTACACTCGCGTCTATCCGTTGGTGTGCGAACGCGGGAGTGGTGCCGTCATTGAAGACGTCGACGGAAACTTATTCCTGGATTTCACGGCAGGGATCGCTGTCACCGCAACGGGACACTGTCATCCCGAAGTCGTCGCAGCCATTCAGATCCAGTCGAGCAAGCTGCTTCATATGTCCGGGACCGATTTCTATTACGAGCCGCAAATCGAATTGGCCGAACGACTTGCCAAGGCAGCTCCGGGCGAATCACCCAAACGCGTCTTCTTCACCAACAGCGGAGCCGAGTCCATCGAGGCAGCTCTCAAACTCGCTCGACACCACACCGGACGAAGCCGCGTCATTGCATTTTTCGGAGCCTTCCACGGCCGGACCTATGGTGCAATGTCCCTATCCGGTTCGAAGGTCATTCACCGACGTGGGTTCGCACCACTTGTTCCAGAGATTCATCACGTCCCATTTCCTCGCAGTTGTCAGGAGTGTGTCGTCGGTGCATGTGGGTGTGTGAAGCAAATCGAAAAAACGCTTTTCAAACACACGACACCCCCCGACGAAGTAGCTGCCATCTTCGTCGAAGCCATCCAGGGCGAAGGCGGTTATCACGTCGCCCCCCCTGGGTTTCTGGCAGCATTGAGGCAGTTGTGCGACCGCCACGGAATCATGATGGTCGTGGACGAAGTCCAATCCGGCATGGGGCGGACAGGCAAACTCTTTGCCGTCGAACACTGGAATGTCGTGCCCGACATCATCTGTCTTGCAAAAGGCATCGCAAGCGGGCTACCCCTTGGCGCGATCATCGCAAGCGACACGATCATGAATTGGCCACCGGGAAGCCACGCCAGTACCTTCGGCGGTAACCCAGTCAGCTGCCAGGCCGCCAGCGTCACACTCGACTTACTCCAACGTAAATACATCGCCAACGCGGCTGAACGCGGCGAGCAGCTCAAACAAGGCCTTCAAGAACTCCAACAACGCCATTCCACCCTCGGTGCGGTCCGCGGGCTTGGATTGATGCTGGCCGTAGACGTCCTTGGCCAGGATGGCACTGACCTCGATCCTCGTAGACGAGATGCAATCGTGGATCAAGCTTTTCATCGGGGACTACTACTCCTCGGATGTGGAGAAGCGGCGATACGATTTTGTCCACCATTGTGTGTTGACCCTGAACAAGTCAAAGTCGCCCTGTCGATCTTGAATGAGGTGTTGCTTGCCGGATAATTCGGAGAGTGAACGAGAGACTTTTCGCCTCAGTGAGTAGTAATGGGTGGGTTGATTTTAACTGACAGGAACGGTCAGGTTGGTGCCTAAATCGAATTTCACAATCAAGAGGCCCGGACCATCCCAGCGACTCTCGGGACGTAGTGAACAAGGCCGTTTTCGGCCTTGGAAGTTATCTTCCGTTGGCTTTGATGTATTCAATCGTTCACACTTTGGCTCCCGAGTGCCTTTCCTGGAGAACGATCAATGCGGATTGGTCGCGACGGTGGCTTTCTGCTGCTTAGCTAGCGCGCACCACCAACGTTGGACTCGCCCGGTCCATCCCATTGACTCCTCCATGCGACTCTTCGCAGCCTTGCCAAGACTATCCGGTATCATCAAAACCTACGATTTGCGTTTTCGCAGGCACAACCCTAAAGGCCAACGCCCGGTAAGCTTCTTCCATCGACTCAACCACATACACTTCGAACAAACTCCGAAGTCTCTCCCAAAGTCGTCGTTTGGTTTTGTGTTTTTCCCAAACCTCGGCAGAAATGGGGTGATAAAGTTGTTGGACTGATCGAGAAAGAATGCCAACATCATCAAATTCACAAACACAACACTCAGGTTCTCTTGGCCGTTCCCGAAATTATGTTCGAAATGATAGCCCTGGTTCTTGGGTGTGTTAAATGTTTCGTTTTCTATCTTCCAACGTGCTCGAGCGGCTCGCATCACGTCCCAAACGCTCTGTTCGTTCAAGAGTCAATCAATGACCCAACTAAAAGTTTGGACACGATGGCCCTCCGAGCACCAATACTCCAACACATTGACCAACACATCCGGATGAGACTCGTTGACCATGACATCACGAAGCCAACGAAAATCATGCTGAGTGTCGTCCTCCTCGGTAATTCGCAACTCGTTGATCGGGCCATCTTCGCAAGCGTTTTGGATTTGGTCAAAGAGGTATTTGTGGTCCGAAGGTTTGGCCACCAGGATGAAATGGCACTTGGGCTTTTGCAGTGTTTGGATGGTCGGTCCTTTGGAACTGAGATTATCGGCTGTGATCGTCACTTTCAGTTGGCGGTGGTCTTGGCGAAACTTCTGCAGCCAACGCTTCATGGCATTTTGTTCGCAGTCGTTTTTGGTCTGTCCATCTTTCTGACAGATCGGTTTGGGCATCAACGCGATAACTTCTTTTTTGTCTGGATGAACCAACGAAGCACACAGGGCCTGGTGATAATAAGTGATCTTTGCATTAGGGCTTTTGCGTTGACAACAATTGGCACAATGGACGCTGCAGGAGGAAAAATACTCAGTTCCGTCCAGAGAGATCAAGTAGGTGTTTTCGATGCCTTGGTATTGGGCCAGGATTTTGGCTCTTTTGTAAGAGCGAGAAAATATCGGTAAAGGCGCCTCGCAGGTGTTTCGGTTCGAGAGGATCGAGAATAGTTCTCAACTGCGTATCGCAGGGAACGTTGGCGATTCCAAAAACGGCTTGGAGATTGCGGGAGACATCGGTGCGTCGTTGATCGAAAGCCAAGAGCGACGGGTCTTTCACAGCAAACAAAGCGAAGCCACTCCTGAGCGCATCGCGAATCGAATAGGTAGGTTGGGGTGAGAGGCTTCGATGCTCGGGTACTTGGTCAAAGTGTTGACGAAGGACCCGATAGAGGTGGCTGACATGCAGGTTTTTGGGAGGATCGAATTTTCTGGCCATGATAGTTGGAGGAAATGAACAGAAAGACACTGCTGAACAACAAACGCGAAACGTATATAGGTATTGTAGCTAATTGGCCGCTCGAAAAACTGTGCCGGGAACCGCTCCTTCAACGCAGAAGCCTGTCAATTCCTCACCGAATCGGACCAAATCGGCTCTCTCGGAACGCTGGACTTGTCTTACTCCCTTGGGTCTGATGAAAATGTCTTGGGGATACTCACCAGGATACCCCTGGCTAGGCGGTGTGAAAAGAGTGTTCCTGGATTTCGCAAAGGTGCCTTCTCAGGGTTTTGTGGAGGCCATTTCGTCCTCAAATTGGAACAGTCTTGAGGTTCTCCGATTGCGTCACAGCGTTCTTCCTGCCGAAGAAACTGAGTTGCTCATTCAATCGCCGGTCTTCCCACAAGTGCGTTACCTGGACCTCTCTTTCGGGGATGACAAGGAAAAGCTCATCGAGAAGATCATTACCGCTCCGAACAGAAATCCCAACTTGCGTCTTCGCATCGACAAGGAAGAAATGTCTCCGGAGTTCCTGACTGCCTTCGGCGTTTTTCTCACGGCCTACGAAATGGAATTTCCTGGTTTAGGCCAAAAACCCTGGCCAGAGATTTACGTCTGACCAGGGTCGCAAAGTTGGCGAGTTTATCAAGTGATCCGATCATCTGGGTCCAGATCATTACCATTTTTTCAAAGCAGGGACTTTGATGAGCTTGGAATACAACTGCCTCGTCCAGGCATCAAGTTTGTAATCCTCGCCGCGCAAGGAAGGAGAATGGTTGAGTTGGAGATAAAGCGTGGGAGGTGCCTCTTTGGAGAACTCGTCTGGGTGGTTCTTGAGGACTAACTGCCGAACTTTGGGCAGTAAAATCGAAAGCACTCCGTCGGCAACTTCTCCTTTCTTGAAGGTAACAAACTAGTGCCGATAGTCGATTCGTTCGGGTGGAGTCGCTTAAGGAAAGATTGGGTTCAGTTTGGACAACGGCATCAGCTTGGGACTGCAAGACTCCAACCTTCGCCCGACTTTTTCTGGGGTGCGAAAGCGTAAAGCACGACTCGTGCGGTAAAACCGTTGCGATCAGTCAAAGAGGGCTGAACGATCGTCAGAGGAGAACGTGGACGTGTGCATTCAAGAGTCCGTGCGATTGCCAGCTTCCCGCCACCCGCTGCCATTGGCTTTAACCGTACTTTCGCACCGAGTTTCACTCCATTGACATCTGGAACGTCGTCGGAAACCAACATTTGATACCTTCCAGGTCGTACTGATTATTGAAGTTTTTGGTTTGACCATTTGGCTTCGACTTTTCCAACGGCTGGTCCCGTTCTTCCGCGAACGTCAATACGGCAAAGCCAAAAAGCATCCCGACAATAACAACAGGCAGTTTTGACCTCATGATTGGCCTCCGAATGTGAGCAAGTAGATTGACAATAGTGGCAAAGCAGTCGACACAACGAAAGCGACCGTTGCTTTGCTAACGATGACTTGCACCAACCAATGAGAGAGTGGAGTCTCTATCTTCCCAACAGAATTGTAGACGAACGAGAGCTTTCCGAAGATTATTTTTAGGAGCTATTTTGCGAGTCCGGAGCTGTGGAAAAGGGGCTTGAGTGTTTATTAAGTTTAACACTACGAGGCAAGCCAGACATGCAGCCTGGGAAACTACCCATGCCGAGTGGGATCAGGTGGGGGTTTGTGGAAAAAAATCGCCTTGAAACTCCTTCTCCCTGCTGAGCAGGGAAAAGGAGTCAAAAATTCCTACGAGGAAATCTCTTGTCCCGACAACATATCGCTCACAAGTACCGAGACTTCCGCCTGCATAAGCTAGGGAAGTCTAAACATTGGCACTCTCCAGTTTGAACACAACCGACTGGGCGATCTGCTCGGGATCAGGATTGAGTGCGGGATTCGCCAACGTGCCAGCTGCCAAGTCGGCCTCCAACAAATCGTTCAACCAGAACGCTACTTCGGCAACGCATGCGTTCGCATTCCCGTCTTCGTTCAATAGCCGCCCCTTTTCGATCTGGAAACCGAGGTGGTAGATGCCGTCGGCGACCGTGTCGACGGCATTACGGCGATACAACTCGCTCCTCGCTCCGTCGTTCTGTACGAGGTGGAACCCTGTTTCTTCCCCGCACTCGTCATCGCCGTGAAACTCGATCCACTCGTCTAAATGGTTCGCCCGGATGTACGCATTGATCTCGTAGACATCTTGCGAATCGATTTCTCCATCGTTGGCAATTCCGGTGCCTCGAATGGCTGTGATGATGATGGTGTTCATCGCATCAGCGGCGCTCGCTCCTTCGGTGATCTCGCTCGTCGAAATCCGGTAGTTCAAGCCAGAATCGTTTGCGATGATGTTGACGAGTTGATCCAAACCCGTTCCAGTTGTCGGCACGGCATACGGATTGACACTAGAGGCAAGGCTCTCAGTTCCGAAGTCATTCGCGAGAAGTTCGTTGAGCCAGTACGCCACGGAACTGAGGCTGGCGTTGCGGTTGCCATCTTCGTTCAAGAGCCGATCCCTTTCGATCTCGAAGCCAAGATGATACAGGCCGTCGGCAACGGTGTTGACGGCGTTGCGGTTGAACAAGTCCGTGTTCGCTCCGTCATTCTGGACGAGGTGGAATCCCGTTTCTTCTCCTTTCTCGTCGTCCCCATGAAACTTGATCCACTCTTCCAGGTGTTCGGCACGAATGTAGGCATTGATGTCACGCACATCGGCTTCGTTGATGACTCCGTCACTGGCCACACCAGTACCCTGGATGGCGGCGATGATGATGGTGTTCATCGCATCGGCGGCCATCGCTCCCTCAGTAATCTCGCTCGTCGAAATTCGGTAATTCAAACCTGGATCGGCTGCGATGATGTTGACGAGTTGATCCAAACCCGTTCCGGTCGTCGGTTGGGCATAGGCGTTCACGTTGCTGGCAAGGCTTTCGGTTCCGAAGTCGTTCGCGAGAAGTTCGTTAAGCCAATACGCCACGGAACTCAGGCTAGCGTTGCGGTTGCCGTCCTCGTTCAACAGATTATTGCCTTTGATCTCGAAGCCAAGATGATACAGGCCGTCGGCAACGGTGTTGACGGCGTTGCGGTTGAACAAGTCCGTGTTCGCTCCGTCATTCTGGACGAGGTGGAATCCCGTTTCTTCTCCTTTCTCGTCGTCCCCATGAAACTTGATCCACTCTTCCAGGTGTTCGGCACGAATGTAGGCATTGATGTCACGCACATCGGCTTCGTTGATGACTCCGTCACTGGCCACACCAGTACCCTGGATGGCGGCGATGATGATGGTGTTCATCGCATCGGCGGCCATCGCTCCCTCGGTAATCTCGTAGAGCGGAATCCGGTCGTTGAGTCCGGGGTCGTTAGCGATGATATTGACGAGTTGATCCAGCCCAGTTCCGGTCGTCGGCACGGCATACGGGTTGACGTCGAGATTCTTCAAGGAATCTCCGGCGAGATCTTCCTCGAGAAATTCGCTAACCCAAAACGCCACCGTCTCGACACTGGCATTTTTGTTGCCGTCTTCGTTGAGGAACCGTCCGCCGCGAATCTCGAAGCCCATGTGATAAATGCCGTCAGCGACTGTGTTAACGGCGTTGTCGTCTCCGAAGATTTTTGTTGTGGCTCCATCATTTTGGACGAGGTGGAACCCGGTCTCCTCTCCGTTCTCGTCGTCGCCGTGATATTTGATCCAGTCATCCAAATGATTTGCACGAATATACTTGTTCACGTTGTACAGGTCAGCTTCCGTGACTGTCCCGTCGTTAGCGACGCCAGTATTCTGGATGGCCGTGATTATGATCTGGTTCATCTTGTCGGCTGCAGTCGCTCCTCCAACAATCTCTTGCTGATCGATTCGAGCATTCAACCCTGGATCGGCGTAGATGATGTTGACGATGTCGTCGAGTCCAGTGTCGGTCGTTCCCTGGTTCGGAGCTTCGCCGGGGTCGAAGAACTTGCCTTCGGCGACTGCTGCAACTTCATGGCGAGTTAACGCACGGTTGTAGACGGTGAAGTTGCTTATCTCGCCTTCGAAGAAATCTGCCCGCCAACCGGGATTACGTTCGTCGCTAGCCCACTTGTTGGCACCGATCGCCATGTCCTCGGTATTTGCGGTGATTCCGCCGTCATAGTCCGTACGAGACTTCGTCAATACGCCGTTGAGATAAATCTTCAGGCCACTTTCTCCAAAGCCGATGACGACATGATATTCCTGGCCAGGTTGGATGCTGCCGTACGACGTGCTGAGGTAATAAGACTTGGTTGGAGATTGCAATCGGACTTCGATGCGGCCGTTGTTGACGAAAGCTGTGAAGTCACCACCATCACGGTAGTCTCTCGCGTCCTTCGAGAACAGCGTGTTCCGCCCCGACACGTCTTGGGCGACAAAGCTCATGGCAAAGGAGCCGTTAGCCAACTCCAAGTCGGAGACATGTTCGACATCGGCGTATCCCTCTCCATCACTCACCGTGACAGTTGGGTGGGTGAAGCTGACGGAATTTGCAATCGCGTTCAGGTCAGGAGCCAAGTCGGGGTTTTTCAACCCATCTCCAGCTAAGTCTTTCTCCAATAGTTCATCCAGCCAGTAGGCCACGTCCAGGACACTGGCATTTCGATTCCCATCCTCGTTTAACAGACGCCCAGACTCGATCTTAAATCCAAGATGATACAGCCCATCGGCGACCGTGTTGACGGCGTTGCGGTTGTAAATCTCAGTCCTGGCTCCGTCGTTCTGGACAAGGTGGAATCCCGTCTCTTCCCCATCCTCATCGTCTCCGTGGAGCGTGATCCACTCTTCCAGGTGTTCCGCACGGATGTGAGCGTTGATGTCGTAGATGTCTTGCGAATCGATCTCTCCATCATTGGCCACTCCGGTTCCCCGGATGGCGGCGATGATGATATTGTTCATCTTGTCGGCTGCAGTCGCTCCCTCGGTAATCTCGAAGAGCGGTATTCGGTCGTTGAGTCCGGGGTCGTTCGCGATGATGTTGACGATTTCATCCAAACCCGTCCCGGTCGTCGGCGTGGCGTACGGGTTGACATCTGGGTTCTTCAGAGAATCTCCGGCGAGATCTTCCTCGAGAAATTCGTTGACCCAAAACGCCACTGTCTCGACGCTGGCATTTTTGTTGCCGTCTTCGTTGAGGAAACGTCCGTCGCGAATCTCGAAGCCCATGTGATAGATGCCGTCAGCGACCGTGTTGACGGCGTTGTTGTCGTACAGCCGTGTGGTCGCTCCGTCGTTTTGGACAAGGTGGAATCCAGTCTCCTCTCCATCCTCGTCGTCGCCGTGATAGAGGATCCAATCATCCAAATGATTTGCACGAATATACTGGTTCATATCGTAGACGTCGGCTTCGCCAATCGTTCCATCATTGGCCACTCCGGTCTCACGGATGGCGGCGATGATGATATTGTTCATCTTGTCGGCCGCAGTTGCTCCTTCGGTAATCTCGTACGTTGCGATACGGTCATTGAGACCGGGGTCGTCGGCGATGATGTTGACGATTTCATCCAAACCCGTCCCAGTCGTTGGCACGACATATGGGTTGACGTCTAGGTTCTTCAGAGAATCCCCGGCCAAATCTTCTTCGAGAAATTCGTTGACCCAAAACGCCACCGTCTCGACGCTGGCATTTTTGTTGCCGTCTTCGTTGAGGAAACGTCCGTCACGAATCTCGAAGCCCATGTGATAGATGCCGTCAGCGACCGTGTTGACGGCGTTGTCATCGAACAGCCGTGTGGTCGCTCCGTCGTTTTGGACAAGGTGGAAGCCGGTCTCTTCCCCGTCCTCGTCGTCACCGTGATAGAGGATCCAATCATCCAAATGATTTGCACGGATATACTGGTTCATATCGTAGACGTCGGCTTCGCTAATCGTCCCGTCATTGGCCACACCTGTTGCTCGGATGGCATCAACTACGATGAGGTTCATTTCGTCCGCAGCGGTGGCGGCCTCAGTAATTTCGTAGGTCGGAATTCGATCATTGAGCCCCGGGTCATCGGTTATGATATCGACCAACAAGTCAAGGCCCGTCCCGGTTGTCGCGTGGGCATACGGATTGACGTCAGGATTCTTCAGGGAGTCTCCGGCCAAATCTTCTTCGAGAAATTCACTGACCCAGAACGCAACTGTCTCGACGCTGGCATTTTTGTTGCCGTCTTCGTTGAGGAAGCGTCCGTCGCGAATCTCGAAGCCCATGTGGTAAATGCCGTCAGCGACCGTGTTGACGGCATTCTCACGTCCAAAGATTCTTGTCGAGGCCCCGTCGTTTTGGACAAGATGGAATCCTGTCTCTACATTGCCCTCGTCGTCGCCGTGATAGAGGATCCAGTCATCCAAATGATTTTCACGGATATACTGGTTGACGTTATACAAGTCGGCTTCGGTGAGCGTGCCGTCATTCGCCACCCCCGTCCCCCGGATGGCGGCGATAATAATATGGTTCATTTTGTCAGCGGCCGTCGCGCCTGCGGCAATTTCGACAGGATCCACTCGTCGATACAAACCGGGGTCGGCATGGATCAGGTCGACAATCGTATCGAGTCCAGTTTCGGTCGTGCCATGAGTCGATTCATTACCTCCGACACTGCCACCAATGGCAGCGACCTCGGCTCGTGTTAGCGCTCGGTCGTAAACCGTGAAGTCGCTAATCGTACCGACGTAATAATCAGACAACCAATCGGGGTTCCTGGCATCTCGTGCCCACGCATTGGCTCCAACGACCAGGTCATTTGTATTTGCCGCTATCCCACCATCGAACTCCGCTTCGGCATCCTCTAACTCGCCATCGATGTATAATCGTAGGCCTGTTTCGCCAAAGGTGACCACCATGTGGTACGTCTCTCCGGCCTGTATATCCCCGTAGTCACTATGGACATAGAACGACTTTTCTGCGTTTTGGAGTCGAACCTCGACACGTTTATTGACAACAAACGCGGAGAAGTGTCCCCCTTCTTCGTAGCCCCGGGCATCCTTGGAAAAGAGACCTTTTCGTCCTGTTACTCCCTCTGGAGTGAACTCGAGGGCGAAGGTCCCGTTGTCCAGAGCAAAAGTCGATGAGTGCTCGATCTCGATTACTGTTTCGGGTGTCCCGTCAAACGTGAACTCTGACCCACTCAACACCAAACGTTCCTCCAAGGCTTCCAAACGTAATGCGGCCTTGGAAACTACTTTTTTGGAAAATGCGTGACGTGACCTGTGTGCGGACGTTGAGCGTAACATCATGAGATGCTCCTTTGGGTGTAGAAAAACAGAATAGAAAGGTAATTACGGACGGGATAGGGACGGAGAACGCCGAGTAGCGGCTCCGTGAACACGACTCCTTAAATGAACGATAATCAAGAGTTTCTTCGGGATAGCCCTCACGAGACAGTTTGATTGTATGCGCACAATCCCTCTGATCTGTGAGGTCCAAGGGTGCGAGCCCTTGCACATCTCAGTGCATAAAATTTGTCCCGAGAGAACTCAAGACTCAGAATACAATCTTCTGCACACAGAGTGGGGAGATGAGTACAATCACAACACAGTCGTGAGGAGATAGACTACTCAATAAAGAAAAAAAGTGCCTTCGTGAATTGCGAGTGAATACCCTCCTTGTATTCGTGAGGATTCACAAGACCTAACAGGACTCCATCGATACAGTTCCGGAAATTTTCCCGGACTTATCATATGCATCCGGCACGCCAAATGGACCAATGCACGTACCCTGTCAGGGCTATCGATCCCCCGAAATGCCCTTAAAGTGGTATTGGTCTAGGACTTCCAATGCTACAAATGCAGACCAGTATCGAAGAGACCTATCGGAATTCTTGAAGTAACATCAATACTGAGAAACTTGTTGAGATTTCAACTGCCTGAACTGGACGGGTTGGAATATGCTTTAAGCATACCCTAATATTATTCGGGAGGGTAGTGAAGTAAAGCTGAAATTCTATATTTTTCCAATGTTTCTGTGTCTCGCTAATATTCGAGCAATGAGAACTATATTGACCTATATTTTATTACTTTGAACGATCAGAACGGAATCTCTACATCGTTAGTTCCACCATCATGGTTTGGATTACCACTCGGTTGGAGATATCAGTCAGACGGAGAACTCCCATACACGCCTCCCCCTAGAACCGGAGCCTTACCTTTGGTTCTCTGGCTTCGTCGGTACAGACTTCATCGGGTTCAGGGTAAAAGGCCGGCCGAAATCCCGTCCAGTGGTTCCGCGTCGTGACCGAGAGGTGCCGTCTGTGGGAAGCCATCATACGTTTTTGAGCCTGTCTGAGAAAACGACTTCCACGCACTTGTTGATGCTTTGGTTGGAGAGGAACCCCTTCCGCCGGTCTAGACCCAAGCGGTGGAGTCCAGGGGAGCGTTTTTGTTCCGGAATCTTCGGCCTCGGGCGGTAGATAATCGGGTAGAGCTTTGGGCATGTAACTCGCTGCCCAAATAGTAAGCGCCAGGCACCACTACGAAACATTGCCGATCAAATCTTCGTACTCATAAACAGTTCGAGTACGGGGGGAAACTTCCCACTGGAACGGTTCCTTTCGAAGACACATTTGCGAGCATTTTGGGTCGATCTGTTCCCCAAGGATACACTCGACCTTCTTCTCCCCGAGCGGCCTTTTCCCAAAGCCATTCGGTCGGGAGTGCTAATCCTGCCCATTTACAGTATTGCACAGCATCGTAGAACGAGACGCACCCAACGGGGTGGCGATCTTGTCCTTTCCGAGGGCGGAACTGCTTCGTCCAGTGGGCCAGAAACTAGTCTCGATTCGGGTACTCGGCTGGAGGTTCATAGCCAGTGTCTTCGAGAAAGGCAAGGAACTGCTCGTTTGTGATGGGATGACGTCCGAGAGAAAATGCCTTGCACGTTCCCTCTTTCTGCGAATACGGCAAGCCTACTTGATACGGCCCGGCAGGAATACGCACCATTTCGGAGCCACATTTAGCGTTGATCCAAATCGTGTTGGAACCCCGGGCGTGATGCTGAGAGTAGAGCCAATCGGCAGCTTCCAAACTCAGGAACTCGTGCTCGGAGACGTAGTCCTCAGGATCAAAAAATCACGCATTATTTCTGATCTTAGCCCAGAATCGGCACAAATAGTGTTACACATGTGGCACGTATGAATGAACTACGCCGAAGTCCTATGTGCTTGAGAAGGCATCTCCTGTACGTTCAACTAGGATAAGTGAAGTGGGAATGCTAATCACTCCACGCCCCAAGGCAACGTCGGAGCAAAACCAGTTGCCCCAGATGATAGGCATTGTGATCAGCGACTAGCAGCGCTTCTCGCAAGATTGTCTGACCTTCTCCATGCGGGATGGGAGCGAACAAATCCGTCGAAGGATTCGCGACCAAATCCATCATGTCTTGTAAATCGTTCTGAAAGACTCGTATGCTCTTCTCCCAGGCTTTGGCGTCGGGAGGAGCATCCGAACTTGGCCAGTATCCATCGGGAAAGTCGGGAGACACATGATTTGGATTGCGAGAAAACTCAAGAATGTCCCACTGACAGATGCGTAAATGCTCAAGTAACCGCCAAGGTGTGTGTGGAGACCCATCCACCTTTGCGCCACGGAATTCTTCTGACAGGTCGCCCACAGCCTCCTCGAAGTCCAAATGGGCGCCGCCACCTTCGAGGAGATATAGCACATGCTCTCGAAGAGCTTGATCGTTCATCGGTAGCTCCCTGGTTGCTATTCCGTTGTTCGAAAATACAGGGTCTCAAGTTGCTCGGCTCGGAACGCAAAATGTTTAGCCGCCAGTCTTTTGTGTTTGTGGTGCTTACACATCGCTCGTGTAACTTGGAAAACTCAGTTAATACTCTTTATCCTTCTCTGCCATTCGTCGGATACTCAGAACACGAAAGATCACAGCGTCGAACTACTTTACTGTCCGTGGAAGCACGTGCCACGTTCCTCAGTACTGGCTACTATGGAACGCGACACTGTTGTACAAGTGACATTTGCAACCCACCCGCGGCGTATCGCCGCAGTCGTCGCTATTTCGTAACAACTGTGTCTTTGTTTCTGCTCTGCCGAAAAAGTTGTCCAAGGCACTTACCCACATCGGCACTCTCGCCGGAGTTCCGAACTTGTTTTGGAGCTCCGGCGAAGCTGTACGTTCCCCTACTGAACACCACCCACGGCGTAACGCGCATTGATTGCTACCTCAGCCAAAATTCTCGGGCAGATTCCAGGACATCGCCAAAAGAACCCACTCACCAACGAGGCCTACTGGTTCCGCGCATCGCTGTCCGCAGTGAATTGCTTCCATCGGAATCGCGAACCACCCGAAAATGAATGGATTTGCAAGGGCTGCTCGTTTCTTGGCGGCACAACGACCAAAACATAAGAGCCGCCCACCACTTCGACCATTCCGTTACGGACGATTATCCCATTTCCCTCGTCGATGCCAAGCCCGATTCGCTTTGGGTGCTTTCGCACTGCGTAGAGCAATCGGTTCAGGCGACTGCGCCTCAAAAAATGTTGGTCGATGATGGCCTGCGGCAACAAATCGAATCCTGTAGAAATTTTAGGAATGTCTCGGCCACTTTCGATCATGACACGCGATTGGATCGCCGCGCCCGCAGACGTACCGCCGACAACTCCACCACGACGAAAAACATCCTTGACTTCCCGTTCGACTTTCGTTCCCGAGTAGGCTGCAGCCAGGCGATACTGTTGCCCGCCAGGAAACCAAACAGCAGTCGCTTTCTGGAGCGGTTGGACAAATTCCATTTCGTTCGCACGTTTTCGATCTCGTGTGTGCAACACATCGACCGTTCCGATTCCACGACTTTTCCAAAGCTGGATCGTCCTTCGTGTGTCGGCAACGGACCTGTCCGAACCTGCCGTCGGAATGATCACTAATCGTCCTTGCTTGCCACCGGCCAACTCGACAAACCGTTCGATGATTTTCGTCGGAGTACTTCCACCGCCACAAACGACCAACGCTCCAGTGTTCCCAGATTTCGGCTTGAGATCACCGGCTACGGTTCGGGGCAGTACACCTGCAGAAACAATCCCAACACACAAACAAAACAAGAAGATTTGGACTCGCATTGTTGCTCTCTTGCTCTCTTGAAACGCCAAATTGATTCGAGCGTTTTGCGGGTGAGTGGAGCAATCGGCGTTGATTTCCGTTGTTGCCGGCGACACCCATTCGCAAAACGCTCGAAGAATCGCCACAATTACTGCTGTCGCTTTTGTGGGCGACTTTCTTGCTGTTGATTCTGATGCGTTCGCCATCCTTTGCCCACATACAGCGCATGCAAAAACGCGAAGAGGCCCCAAAGACAACAAAGCCCCACAACGATCAAACAGCCCGAACAAATCCGTTCGTAGACTTTTTCGTTCATCGAAGGCTTCCTGGGTTGTCGAAGTGATCCCTACTCTCGACGGGTCGCTTTTTCACACGACTGGTCTTTTGGGCATTCCCACCGCATCGCGGACCAACTCCATCGTCGTTTGAGCTTCCTCGCGGGCTTTCTTGGCTCCCTCACGCAAGACATCTTCGACAGTGTCAGGGGATTGTAACAACTCTTTCCGCTTCTCACGAGCTGGTGCGAAAAACTCCTCGATCTTACCCAACAACAGTTTCTTGGCATTACCGTATCCCGTCGCTCCAGTTCGATATTGTTCCGCAAGTTCGGTTAGCTCTTCTTCAGTTGCGAACAACTTGTAAAGGGCAAACACGTTGCACGTGTCGGGGTCGAGTGGATCGCCCATCGCTTTGCTGTCGGTTTCGATGGCCATCACCGTTTTCTTGAGAGGTTTGCCTTCGGCGAAAATCTCGATCGTGTTGCCGTACGACTTACTCATCTTCTGGCCGTCCGTACCGGGGACCTTGGGGACGGTGTCGAGTTTCCAGTCGGGAATCGGGAAGACCTCTTCGCGACCGCGCGAGGTGCAGTAGTTGAAGTTGAATTTCCCTGCGATGTCCTGAGTCATCTCAAGGTGTTGGACTTGGTCTTTGCCGACGGGAACGACGTGAGATCGATAGATCAAAATGTCGGCGGCCATTAGTGCGGGATACGTGAAGAGCCCGACGCTCGGTTCGATGCCCTTGTCGACCTTGTCCTTGTAAGAGTGAGCGCGAGTGAATAAACCCATGTTAACGCAAGTGGAGAAAATCCAGGCAAGTTCCGTAACTTCGGGAACGTCCGATTGTCGAAAGAACACGGCTTTGTGGGGGTCGAGTCCGAGAGCGAGGTAATCTACCGCCACGTCGAAGCTATTTTCTCGCAAGACTTCGGCTGGCTTCCGAATATTTTCCTTCACCGCAGGAATATCAAGTAACGTCGTCAGGGCGTGATAATCAGCGATAAAATAGAAGCACTCGTTCTCTTCCTGGAGCGCGATGTGTTGCTTGATGGCTCCAAAATAGTTTCCGATGTGCAATTTACCTGAGGGCTGCACGCCGCTCAGGATTCGTTTTCGCTCGGTCATGGTTAATTCCGTATTGCAAGCTGTTTGAGATTCGTTATAGTGCCGCGGTTTCTCACGAGAGTTATGATCGGATTTTTTGGTTTGGAAGGCAGTAGGCGAACGGGAAACGCAAAAGAACTTCGTGTCCGTTTTGTCCAGGATGACGGTGGCTTGCCGCCGCTTTGGTGTTTGATTTTGTTTGGTCTTTGAGCTTCTCAGAACCCACTCACTGCACAAACCGGACATTCTTTGCTTTCCAGTTCCCAGTGTGCCTGCTACTCCCCCAATCGACGCCATTTGTCGACGTGAAAAAGTACGTCTTTGGTGTCACTCTACATGGACACCGTTTCGGTGACCATGGTTCTGTGGACAGGAATGCAATCCGGAGCCAATGGATAAAGCCACCACCATACTCCTGGATGCCCTGAAACGCGCCATTAGCGAGCCAACGGAACAACGTCTCTTCAAGAGCGGAAAGCTCAAGGGATTGTTCGAAGGACGCGGGCGGCTCGTACAAGAGTGCGCTCAGAAGGCCATCGACGAAGGTTTTTTGGAGGTGGTCCACGAGGAATCGCACGGAACGGTTGCGATGTCGTGGGTCCGACCAACGCCGAAGGCTGCAGCCTTCGTCCATAACCAAGAATCGGCCGTCGATTCACTCGAAGAACTGCGTGAAGTGCTCAAGGTCACGCAAGCCGGTTTGCCCGTTTGGATGGAAGACATTCAGTCGAAACTGCAACTGCTTTCGGATGAATTGACGTCACAGATCCAGGCCATCTCCCACCGACTCAACATCCTGAGTGAGCGAGTGGATAAAGCCATCGAAAGGGCCGAGCAGAAACAACCTCAACTTCCCGAACCGCTTGTGAAACTCGTGCCCTGGTCACGCGAGGCCCTCAACTATCTTGATCAACGAATTCGTGATGGAGGAAGCGAGGCCTGTTCTCTTCCAGAATTATTCTCAGCACTTCGCCAACAACATCCCAAGCTGACCATTCTCCAATTTCACGAAGGCATCCGTCGGTTGTTCGACCGAAACTTCATTCGATTGCTTTCCCACGAAGGGCCAGACATCTTGCCCGAACCAGAGTATGCCTTTCTCGATGGTATCCACACCTACTATTATGTTGGCAAGGTCGGTCAGCAGGCCGCGTAACTGTTGAAATGGCTTGCCCTTCTAGCGTTAGTTAACCGGAATACCTCGAGAGCGGGAAATGACCACGAAACCGATCTTGGTCGTTTGTCGGCCCGTTACTATCGGTGGTAGTTCGAGTGTCTGGTGAGTGATGTTGACTGGAAGGTCGATTCCAAGAACATCGTGAGTGAAGAGTCGTTGATTGGCAGGTATACTCTCTCCGTTGGGAGCGAACCACACAAGCAGATACTTCGAATGATCTTTCAGTCGTGGCGGACGATAGGCGAAATGATCAATGCTCACACAGGGAATGTCCGGCATGTGGAACCGAAGATTTCCACCAAGTCCGCGGTTATTCGAAACGATCACCGAGTCTGATGGCATTTTATCATTCAATCGTTCGGCCACGTTGGCAAAGTCGGAATCAATCGGGTTATACCCTCGATGTGCACTGCCGAGATAGAGTTGTCCACACCTCGCGATAGTCAAAACAACGGCACATGTACCAAGGAAATACGCAAAACGAGTCCATTGTTCTGGCAACACGGGCAGCCTGACGAGCCGGATCATGGCATACGCCGGCAATAGAACATAGAATGGCTCGAGCCAACGTTCGTGAAGAGCACTCGCCCCGGTCGACAGAATATACACCAGGTGGGCCAAGACGAGAGCAACGAAATAGCTACCCATCCAGCGTTCGTATATCTGGAACCTCTCGATGGTCAATTTGGCGTTGCGGAATACGTTCGGTGCTCCTAACAGCAACACCACAATCATAGGAGCGGCCAACAACACTACGTTGTTCACTAATTCCACGACGCCTGCTGGCAAAATCCCAAACACTAACGATTTACCGACCTTCGACTTGTAGACATAGGCTGCCTCGAGAGATTCGTGTTGCTGGATTATCCACCAAAGGTGTGGCGTAACGACAAGAGTGGCAACAACCACTGCTAATAGCATTTTGGAATTCAGAAATTGTTTCCGAATGTCTTTGATGACAAGGCCAGAAGTGAACAACGCAACGACGAAAAAGAGAAAGTTGTATTTCGAAAGGAATCCCAGTCCGGTCGTGAAGCCGAGCAAGAAATAATTGCCCCACGATGGAACTCGCAAGACGCGGACAGCACGATAAAAAGTAGCCGCGCAGACCACGCACAACAATAACGAATGTGTCAGATAGGTCAGTGCGTGCCAGGCCAAAGACGGAACGAGCAAAACCGCATAGGCTCCGAGGATTGCATGCTTGTGGCTGTGGAAGATGTTTCGAAAGGCCAAATAGAGGTAAATGGGGATGCTTCCGAGAAGCACAGTTCGGAGTAAAGTGAGTGAAATTAAGTTGGATCCGAAACAAAGAGCGAATAGACGATATATCCACGAATACAAAGGCGGTTGCTCGCTATAGCCGAGTTCCAACGATTGGTCATAGATGATCAGATCAGCGTCATCGTAGTGCAGACTCGGGGAAGTAATCAGACGTAGGACGAAGTGTATGGCCAAGAATGCCACGAGTGGGAGAAAAGAACGAAAATACGTAGGTGGGATAAGTTTCCCAATCGTTGGTTTCAACGAAGGCTGCACAAAGGTCGTCATCCGTGACCTCACTTTTCGCGAACATCCTGCTTGCCCACTGCAAATGACACCTCGAAGGCTTCGTGGCATCTTACTCCTACCCGAAGCCCAGAGCGTCTGTGAGAATATTTAGGTTATGACAAGGAGTTTCCGACGATGGCACACCAGTTTTTTATTTGGTGTGCTACGCTCGGCTTCGTCTTGGCTTGCTATATCCTACTACAAGTTGTTTTGGCCGAAGGCCAAGCCCATCGTAGCCTGGTCAGAATGACCAGATAAGCTTGAGCGTCTTGTGCCAAAGGCGATCCAGGACCGTTTCATTAGCCGCGCAGTTCTCAATAGTTTGTTCTTGACCGATTTCTGCGTTTCGCGGACCGCTATCCGTGTCGTTCAATAGGTATATCAAGGCACCGCACTCAAGCCAAGCCCAGATAACGCTCCTGTCCGTATCGTTCCGTCTTGAATTCGAAACACATCAGGGAATCGTTCGATCCAAACCTGATTCGCGATGGGCATATATTGGCGAGCGTTCGCTTCGATGGCCGCGACACCCGGAACATGGGCTGCGAGTCCGGCGGAATGAATCAAGGATGCTCCAGGGCAAGTCAAGTCCTGAACACACAGAAACATCCCATACTTCTGGGCCGCAGCAGCGAGTAAAAGCGACTGGCTTTGTCCTTTGCAAGCCTTCAGGGCCGCCCCTGTGTAACCCATTTCGCGGGCCAGAAGAAGGCTTTCGAGGTCGGTTAACGATTCGTCGATCACGACCGGCCGTACCTTCGAAGCCTCGTGCATGACGTTGTCTCGGTTCGCTTTCAGATCACGGGCCGTTGGTTGTTCGATGTACTGAATCCTCGCAAATCCTGCCGGTGTGAGTTCCTTGAGTTTTTGTAACAAATCCAGCAGATACGCAACATTGGGGCAGCGTTCGTTGAAGTCGAGAGAGTAACACCATGATTCCACATTTCGTTGCGATTGTGTTTGAGCGCAAACGCGGTCGATTCGAACGACGCGTTCCATATCCCAATCGATGTCGTCGCCGTTGAGTTTGATCTTCAGGTGAGACAATTCATCAGCGAGTATCCACTCGGAAAGTGTTTCCGGGAGTCCATCGTTGATTCGCTCATCGATGTCGCCCTCTTCTAATGGATCGAGTGCGCCGACCAAATGATAGAGTGGCATTCTTTCTTGGGGCTCTTTCTGAATGTACTTCTCCAGAACCTCGCCGGTAAACTCCGAACCGAGATAATGCCCAAGGTCGTGACTCATGAACTCTTGAGTATACGTGTGGTAGGCGTTGAGTCCGTGTACCTTTCCGAAGGCGTCGTGTAACGCGGCATCAATCGGACTTGCCGCTACAAGAGCACACAAAACGGGTATCGGTTCTGAGAAGGAAAGTTCTACCGGAAGGTTGGTGGCCAAGTTGCTGTATTCCGGTTCCAACGTGTGATTCAGATCGATCGGATGGCCGATTTCCTGGCACTTTTCTGTTAACTCACAACTCCGTTCGAAAATCGTCTTCATGGCTCCGAGTGTTTGGTCGTACCGGAGGGTTCTCGAGGGAAACGCCCAGACGTTTCCCATCGGCATCGAGCCAAATCCCTTGGCACGTTGGCCGTCTCGCGTTTCGACCTCGCATTCGACGTTTGCGATCGTAGCTCGATCCAGGGCAACGCCGCCAAACTTGATCGGCGTCCGGTATTGATAATCTTCGTAATGGTACGTTACCGATTTGATGGTAATGTCTGTCGGTTTCATGGATGGGCTCACTGAAAAAGAATTGTTATTCGGGGGGAGTGTCACGAGCCACGTCGTATTGGTTGAAGGCAAGACAGAGTAAGGGCACTATCGCGAATGCGAATCCCGTGGTCACAACGTACACAGCCAAGCCCGTTGCTATCAATGATTTCCACAAAAGGAAATACGTGAGAACGCCAACCAGGGACACAACAACGAGGAGGAGTCCCAGGACGAAAATCGTCGAAAGCCAAACGAGTGTTTGGCGGACCATCGTTTGGATGTCTCCCGGACCTTGCGCGACTTGCCGAGTGGGAATCCAAAGGAAAAACAGGTTGTGCAATGCAAAGACGAGAAAATTCAAGGAAACGACGAAGGGAAAACCGATGAGCCACCAAGGCCGTGGCTCGCTTTCCACAATCTGAAGAATGCCCAAGAACAGCATTTGCACGAGCGAGAGCAACAGCACGGGAGCGAGAATTTGGCCACAGACGATCGTGATTCGCGGAAGAGGCAGTGTCTTGAGTGGCTCCATACGGTCAATATCGCCCCGGAAATCAAAAGTCATGGTCGTTGGGGCGATCAGTATCGTCATAAAAAAGAAGCCGATTCCGAAAACTGCACTGACGGGAACTTTGGAATTTTCCTCCCCCACTTGGAGAAGTATCGGAACGAACATCGAAGCCCCAATGATTGCGAGTGTCGCTAACCACGCTGGACCACGAAGCCCGATGACCATCTGTCGCCAGACCATGGGGCCCAATCCACTGAGTCGAGGGAAACTCGGAAGTGTGTAGAGGGGCTTGCCCTTGCGTTGCAAACTCGCTACTGCGAAAGCACCCCCTCGGAGTTTCTGTCGTTGGGCGAATCGTTTTTCGCTCGCTGAAGCAGCGGCTTCGAGGTAGTACTTGTCGAGGGCAAACACGGTAAAGAGCAAAAGAATGTTAAAAGGCAAGGTCGCGGCGGTCCAACCAAGCATCTCCAAATATGATTCGGAAACGGCGATATTGACCATCCATCGGAAAGGGAGTAATAGGGCGTTCAGGAGCGGATTGGCCACCAGTGCTTCCAAGATTTCTCGAAAATCGCGTTCGAAGAGTTCGGCACCTTGTTGCCAAAGGACGACCCCGACTGCTAAGCCAAGAATCACCAAGCCTATGATTTTTTGTCGGCGAAATCGTCCCTCTCCGATCGCACTTGCCGAAAGCGCTAACACCATCAAAAACAGTTGAAAAAACTGAAAGAACATGAGCGACGCGACGAGGGCTTGTAAGAAACCGCTCGTTTGCGGTCTCAACAGGATCGCCATGAAAAGCCCAGATATCGACCCGGCACCGACGATCATCACGATTTTGTAAAGAAGCAATTGCCGTCGGGAGAGTGGAGCGGTGAACAGTAAGTTGACCTCCGCTGGCGAAAACGAAAGGACTCTTTCTCCCACAGACATCGTCAGGTTCAACAGGCACAGGCCGAAAAGAGCGAGTGGTCCGTACAGGCGAGTGAGGTCGAGGTTTCGGGGAGCTTGGAGTCCCTGGATCACGACGCCTGTCATCCAAAGCCCGAACAATCCCACCGCAACGAGCGCCGACACAGCACCTTTTACCGTGGTGACCGAGCGTTTGATGAATCGCCACCAGCCCTTCAAACGAAGCTTGATCAATAGCCATAACGCACGATCCATGATTACTCCCCAGATTCCAGTGGCGTTGTTGGGGGCGCTGGTGGCGCATCTTGGAGTTGGGGGACCGATTTCTGTGCTGGGCTTTCGCTCGTAACAGGCCCGTCCGGGAGAGTCTCTGTTAGCCGGAAGAACAACTGCTCTAGCGTCTCGTTCGTTCCGCTGTCTCGAAGTTCTTGGCGCAAATCAGCGAGTCGAGCGTGCAATTCCTGTTTTCCCTTGTTGATGATCAATATGCTCGTGCACATTCCTTCTACCAGAGAGAGCAAGTGGGAGCTGATGATGACGGCGGTCCCTTCGTTGGCCTTTTCCCGGATCGATTCGGTCATCGTGCGAATCCCACGCGGGTCCAACCCCGTCAGGGGTTCGTCCAGAAGTAACGCCTTGGGTTGATGCAGGTACGCAATCGAAATGGCTACCTTCTGTCGCATCCCACGAGACAGTTCGGAAGTCAGAGAATCTCGTTTGTCGGTCAACTCGAATTGTTCGATGAGTTTCTCGGCTCGTGGTTGCCAGTCGGTCAGGTCATAGACTTCCGCCGTAAAGCGAAGGTGTTCCCACACCGTCAACTGGTCAAAGAGCTTGGGGTCATCGGGCACATAAGCCACGGCACGTTTGGCCTCGATTGGGTTTTCCACAATGTCGTGGTCGTGTATGAGCAATCGCCCAGTTGTGGGAGCGAGGATTCCTGCCAGTGTCCGGAGAGTTGTCGTCTTTCCGGCTCCATTGGGGCCGACGAACCCCAAGATTTCGTTCGGTTCCACGGTGAAATTGAGGTCATCGACGGCCACAAAATCACCATACGTTTTGTGGAAGGCTTCCACCACTATCGACACGAGTTGCACTCCTTCGTTTTCCCAACAGGACGATGGTCTAACCTCGGACAATCCCCAACCATTCAAGGTCGGGAAACATCTATCCGCCTTGGTTTCGAACCTTGGGGGCCAGTACAGGCGGCACTGGGTCGACCGGTCTTCGTGGTGAGTCGATCGCTCGGAAACGAATGCTGCTCTGATGCGACTCGAACGGCAAAATTGTCGTGGATTTGATTTTACCAGTCCTGGTGATGACATACGATCGACCGAACTCAATCCAAAAAGATGTCCCTACTTTCATACGAAGTGGGGGCGGAGGAGGAAAGGCACCACCAGGCTTGCCGGGGCGGACCTGTCGTTGTGGGACTCCTTGCTTTTGGGGCTTTCGAGGTGCACTGGCCTTCTTTGGGACAGCTCCGAGTGGCTCCGGGGGCAGTTCTTTTGGAGTGGGAAGTGGTAATGGGGCTCGTATAGGCCTCGGACCTTCGACGTAGGAGTAGGCTCCGTCAAGGATTTTTGTTCGGAACCGGACGTGCAGTTCGTTCGTCTTGTTCATCCACGTAACGTACATCAACTCGGTCACCTTTGGGCCTCCGTTCGGTTTGCGATTCTGCAAGGCCTTCTTCTGGGCCTTGATCATCTCGAGGTCGATCTCGGGCTTCCGTTTTTTGACGTAAGCAGCGTAGTTCTTTTGAAGCCTCGCAACGATCTCGGACACTACCAGAGGAAATTTCTCGGTATTTTCGAGAATGCGATAGTTTGTTCCGACGAAGCTGTCGACGGCGGGACTTCCCTTGCCGTCGTTGACCTCGACTTCGACCAAGACGTACGGCTTGGTGATACCATGGTTCTTGAGAGTCGAAAGGTTAGCCATCTCCAAAGCTGGATAGAAACGTCGGTTGGCTTGGGGCTTCTTACCGATGGGAACACGCAGATTTGTAATCTGCGGCTGTAGTTTTGACGATGGGACGTAGACCCACCGATAGCTCAAACCATCTTGCGAGAAGCACATCACCTCCGGTGCGCTTGACCGTCCCTCGGTTTCGAGAACTGGTTGCGCCTTGCCCACCAAGACCCCAATGGCACGTCCCGGAACCATTTCGTACTGACGGTAAGGGAGAAAGGTTTTCCGATCCTCCCAAGTGGCTTGCCCATCGGCGCGAGTTCCATTCGGGACACTCATTGCGGCAAACATCACAGCGATTGATATCGTTAAACAGCGGATCGTCATCGTCATGCAACGACTCCTCCCAAGGGTGATGGTACGGGGGATCTTTTCCACTTTCGTGGAGCCCATGAGGCCAAGGCAACCGCATGGGTCTCTGATTCCGGAAGAAACCGAGAACTCGAGCCCATGCAGGGATTCTATGGTTCTGCTGGCAATCCAGCCAATGGGCGTAATGCGCTCGATGAACAATCGAGCAAAGGGTGGGCTCCGAGGGTTGCCTTGGTCGTGGCGAAGCGTGACAATCAAGACAGAGGTCTTCGGTAACACGTGATCCGACCGACTTGACCTCCGATGTCCGGTTTGTGTGCCAAACACAGCCGGTTTGGATTGACTCGAGAACTGTAGAAAGAATTCCCATGAGCAACACGTTAGTACAAGAAGTATTACAGTCCGAACTGACCGATCTCGAAACCAAAGGTCTGTACAAACACGAACGCGAAATTGAAGGACCGCAGGGCCCAGCGATCCAAGTGGCTGGACAAGAGGTCATCAACTTTTGTGCCAACAATTACTTGGGGCTGGCGAACCATCCCGAGATCGTCAAAGCGGCACACGACGGATTAGAGAAATACGGTTTTGGAATGGCATCAGTCCGCTTCATCTGCGGAACCCAGGATCAACACCGGGACTTGGAACAAGCCATCGCCAAGTTCTACGGCAAACAAGACACGATTTTGTACACCTCTTGTTTTGATGCCAACGGCGGTCTGTTCGAATCAATCCTGACCGACCAGGACGCGATTTTGAGTGATGAACTCAACCACGCCAGCATCATCGACGGCATCCGACTGTGTAAGGCCAAACGGTTTCGGTACAAGCATTCCGACATGAGCGATCTGGAGCAACACCTGCGGGATTCCCAAGATTGCCGGATGCGCATGATCGCCACCGACGGTGTGTTTTCGATGGACGGGGATGTCGCCAGGCTCCCCGACATCTGCGAGTTGGCCGACAAGTACAACGCCATCGTGATGATCGATGATTGTCACGCCACCGGATTCATGGGTGCGAACGGCCGTGGGAGCTTGGAAGAACTGGGCGTATTGGATCGCATCGATATCGTGACAAGCACGCTCGGAAAAGCCCTTGGTGGTGCGGTTGGAGGGTACACCGTTTCGCACCAGTCTGTTGTCGATTACCTACGGCAGCGTTCGCGGCCGTACTTATTCTCGAATGCACTCCCGCCGACTGTGACCAGCGCCTCACTGAAGGCGCTCGAACTGGTCGCCGGCGCCAAGGAACTCCGGGAAAAATTGCAAAAGAACGCCTTGTTGATGCGAGAAAAACTCGAAGCGGCTGGTTTCACGCTCAAGCCTGGTCACCATCCCATCATGCCCGTCATGCTCGGGGACGCAGCGCTTGCGACGAAAATGGCCGACCGCCTACTCGAGTTCGGGATCTATGTGATTGCCTTCAGCTTCCCCGTCGTGCCTCGTGAACAAGCCCGAATCCGAATTCAGATGTCGGCGGCTCACGAAGTCGAACACATCGAAAAAACTGTGGAAGCGTTCACGACGGTCGGAAAGGAACTCGGAGTCATTTCTTGATCTCCATTCGACGATTACCTTCATCGAAGCAGACATGGCGATCAAGATGGGCGAAAAAAGTGGTGATGACTTACGGGTGCATTCTGGAGTTTGCTTGCTGGACTTTCTTTCCTGAACGGTCATCACCACGAACCTGAGCCTCAACGGGTGCTCTTTGCCGCCGGGCGCTTGCATGGAATTAATGATTGAACAAAAACTCGCGACCGGTCAGGACGGCCCAAGCCAAATCTTCGTAAACTTCCCGTCGTATCATGGTTGGGTCACGGTCCGCGTCGGACATCAACTTGATTAACCGTTGTCGTTCTTTGTTCGTTGGTGGCCGAGACAGGGCCAACAGAAATATCCTATCGATGGCATCCTCGTTCGAGAGCTTTTCGTTGACCCACGTGGTGATGCGGGATTTTTTGGCCCGGAGTTTGTCGTTGAGTGTCTTCCCGTTGTTGAGGTGCAACGCCTGGGACACGCTCGAACTCTCGGTTCGTTCACAAGCACACGGTTGACTTCGCTCGGGCCGACCAAACGAATCCAGAAACTGCGAGACGACAAGCGTATCGGGTAGTTGCAAGGCTCGGGTTCCGAGCGGGTAGTCACCAGTTTGAGAAGTTCCATCGCCCGCCGCTGTGGCAACGCGGTTGAACTGGGTGGGGACCAGAGTGACCTGGGAATACGTGTCGAGTACGACTTCCGCCGAGAGTCGTCTGACCAAATACCGCGAATAGAATCGGTCATCGCTCTTGTTTCCAGCCATAGGTCGCGAGCTTCTTTGGTAGACCTCCGAGTTCATGATGGTCCGGATCAGGTGCTTGACGTCATAGTTGTGGTGGACAAAGTCTTCCGCGAGGGCGTCGAGAAGTTTCGGATTGCTCGGCGGATTTGTTTCGCGCAAGTCATCCTCGGCTTCAACCAAACCACGACCCAAAAAGTTTTTCCACACGCGGTTGACCAAAGCGCGAGCAAAGTAGGGGTTGTCCTTCTTCGTCAACCACTCGGCGAAATACTTGCGTCTGTCGTTGGGACTATCCAACGACAGAGATTTCGCTTCGAGCGGAGTGGGGGGCATGGCTAGGCCACGGCGGAGATGAAGAACATCCCCGCTTGGTTTAGACTGGACGACGATTTCGTTCTTCCGTTTACCGTTCTTGAGCCCCACTCGAGAGAACAGATTCGCGAATTCCCAATATTGGTCTTGCGTCCACTTCTCCATGGGGTGATTGTGGCATCGAGCACACGTTATGGACATGCCCATGAATGTGACGGACGTCGTTTCCGTCAGGTCGACCACATCCTTGTGAATTACATAGTAGTTGGCGGCGCCATTGTTGAGGTTGCTTCCGCTGGCGGTGAGAATGTCCCTGGCGAAACGATCCCAGGGCTTGTTATCGGAGACGCTCTGTCGGATGTATTGGTAAAACGCCCACATGGCTGGCTTCGACAATCGGCGACCCGAGACGAGAAGAACGTCGGACCATTTGTACGCCCAATAGTCCACGAATTCGGATCGAGACAGCAAATGTTCGATCAACCTCTCGCGTTTCTTAGGTGACTTGTCGGCAACGAATGCTCGAACTTCTTTCGGCGTGGGCAAAATTCCTGCACTGTCCAGGTAGGCTCGTCGGATGAAAGTATAATCGTCGCACTGTGGTGAAGGCGGAATGTTCAAGGATTTCAGTTTTTCGAGAACCAATTCATCGATGAAGTTCTTTCGAGGAGCTTTGGTGAAAACGCTTGGCGGGATCCGATTGGCAAAAGGCGAAGCCACGCGGGCCACGGCGACCAAGTTCGAGTAGCCCACGGTGATGGCCGCTTCACCATGTCCCGAAACGGTCACCTTTCCACTGTCATCGACTCCGGCAACGAGATCTTCGGTGCTACTGAACCGAGCCCAACGCGTCACATCGAGAGAGGAGCCATCGGAATACCATGCTCGAACAACGAGGTCGAGCTTGTCCTTGGGTTTGAGGACGGCTTCTTGGGGGAAGACTTCGATTCGTAGGATATTGGGGTCGTCTTTTTTGGGGCCGGGAGCGCCGCTCGCAATCCACTCAGCGAGCACCCGAAATTCGTGGGAGTCCACAGGCAGTTTGAGACCACCTCCATGTTCCAGAGCCGTTGTTGGCTTGCGAAGAAGGAGACTTGCCGAGGGACGCTGGAGATTGACCCGTCGCGCTTTGGCCTGCCGGGTCAACACGAAGTGATCGGCCTCCAGGTCGAATCCACGTAGAGATAATTTCAACCCCCCTTTGCCCGCCAAAGCACCGTGACATGCCCCCGAGTTACAACTTTGTTTGGTCAACACCGGGATGACATGATTGCGAAACGACCACTCGAACGGCTTGAGCTTAACCTTCACCGGAATGGAAGACTTGGTGTCTTCGTAAGATGCGGTAATCGTGGCCTGCCCATTCGTGACAGCTAGCACGATTCCCGATTGGTTTACTTCGACGGATGTCGGGGCCGAGGACTTGAACTTGGCTTTGGCCGTGACGTCCTTGACGACTTTTCCGTCTTTTGTGAGAAAGACAGCAAGGCGTTGCTTCGTCACCTTGTTATCCAGGGTGACTTGCGGGGGAACGATCCGCAGTTCGTTACCTCGCGTGTTTCCGCAGAAACAAAGGACGACAGTCACGAGTAAGATGGCGTATTGTTTCATGGTATTGTCAGCGGGTGGGAGAAGTTCTGTACGTTCCGGGAAAGCAGTTTACCAGACGGAAATATTACCGTCTTGAGGTCATTAGACCACGGTTTCGACGGATAGCAACAGGCGAGAAGTTTCCGATATGACTTTTTTACAAACTCGGCGAAATCTGTCGGTCGAGAAGGACAGCATAGTCATCGGTGACTGAGACCAGAGTGGGCAAACCAGCGAGGTCGAGAATGGAAGAAACGAGTCGGAACAAAAGCAAAGGGGCGATCGGATAAAACCGACCGCCCCTGAAATATCAATCAAACGACCTAACCAACACGATTACTTGAGGATCGAGTTGACGCCTTTGGCGACCTTCGCGATGTCCTTTTCGCTCAACATGCCTTTCACAGCATGATTGAATCGGACTCGTTTGCCCACATAGTGCATAACGGTGAAGTCGGCCATCGGGTTGACCCTGAAGCGGCTTTGTGTTGAGGTCGTGGTGAGTGCAATGTTTTTGATGCCGTTCTTTTCAGCGAACTTTCGGATCGATTCACGGAATTCGTCGGTATTTTTACCGGTGAAATTCAGAACAGCAGCGAGTTTCTTGGACTTGTTCTGAGAAATGATCTTGTCAAGCTTCTTGGCCAAACTGGCCAAGGAGTCGTTCGGTGTCTTCGCAAACATGAAGA
>CAYRFQ010000079.1:0-37115 GCA_964423615.1 uncultured Alcaligenaceae bacterium
GGTCCCGCCTCGGGCCAAATTGTCCTGCTAGAGTGAGCAATTAAAACTCGATTAAATGCGGAGGGCATACGAGATTTCTTTTCCGGATGACCGACATCTCCGCGTTACACCAAGCCCCTATCCGCACCCCGCAATCTTGGAGTTCGTCAACACATCCTTCGAATCTGCCCGATCAACCCAGCCGAGGTGATTCCGCGGAACGTTCGCGATACTCGCCACGGCTTTTACGCGTTTCGAAATCGGTGGCATGACGAACACGACATCGTGATTACTCAATTGGCCAAACGATCTCCCGCACGATTCCGGCACGGGCCTGACAAAACCATGACTATCTGGCACCAGGGGAAAAAAGAACAATGGGAAGTTCAATCCTTGATCGGGTTTCCTATGGGCAACCCAATGCCCATGGTTCGGCCAACATAATCGGAGAAGGGCATTGGATTGGTATCGACTTTTCGGATACGAGCGGAGCGCCTGAGATGATCGTGATCACAAGTTCGGGAATCACACGCTGCGTACCTGTCAAAGCTAATGGTGTGGATTATCAATTCAATTTCTTGACGAACAATAACGTTCCGGCTCCCCGAGTGGATGGAAATCGTGTTATCATCGGTGAATAAATCGTAAGCTTGCGAGCCGCCAAACTGATGTTGACCAAGCACTGGAAAATGGCAAAAGCCTGAGAAGGAGAAGTAAGTTATCGGGATGAGTGCTCACCACACTTCGAACTCGGAGGAACTCCTTGGGCTGCTCGATTGGGAACGAGTTATCGAGGTCGCCAGGAAGGCGTCTTTGTATTCTTGGAAGCGGCGAGTCCTGGATTTTCTGTTCCGAGATGGCACCAAACTCGCTGAACACGAAGTCATCAACGAGGATAGCGGTGGCGTGACAACGGCATGGCTGCTCACCCGAGGGATTATCATCGTCGCGGTTCCTCATCAACCGCCGGCTAACTTCACCAACGAAGCCGAACTCCGCGACTGGTTTAAGACCGTCGCCCGGTATTGGCGAGAGTTTACTACCCTTGCAGATGCGATCCAATACCTGGAGAGTTTGGCCTCGGTTCCATGCGGATCTCCCTTTTGGCTCCGAGGACCAATCACCTTACTCCCTGATCTAGTTTCTTGCCTCCATTCGGCGATTGTAGCGTCTGGGGTCGCCAGCCATCCACACTACCGACGATACTTATCTGGGCAGTTGAGTTCCCAAGAATTCTTGGATTGGACGGCACAACATTCGTTCATCCTAAAGCGACATATTTGTGAGTTGCAAAGTTGGAACGTTCAATCGGACCCGGCACTCATGCTGGATAAGGTGAAAACGACATATCGCCATGACCGAAAATATCGTTTGTTTGCAATTGCGAGTTGTGAACGGCTTTCTCAAGTTCAGATGGATACGGAAGCAACACGAGTCCTTGAGTTTGCGAAGTTGTATGTTGAAGACCACCTGACCATCATGGAACTCTGGTCTGCACTACTGCAACTCTTGCCAAGGCACGCGAGACAACAAGGTAAAGGAGGAGCGATTTTCCCAATTTTGCACCGGGAAGCCGTCGCCAAAGCTTGCCTATCTCGTTCACTCTTGTACGAACAGAAGCCCAAAACCGAATTAGCTCAACTCTTTCGATTTGGTGCGGAGGAAGCCATCTTTGCGGCAGAGCAAGCCCGCGAGGCCGAGCTAGCCGTAGCCGCTGAGTTCACCCCGATGCGAGAGAAGGTCGCCCAAGCAGAACTGATTCGCGACATTTTTCCCAATCCTGAATTCCCACCTTCCACCATCGAATCTCGTTGGCTCAACGATGACGTACATAGACTCGCCGAGTACATTTATGAAAACGAATGTTTCGAACAGATGCCGATCCTTGCCGACGCTCTCGAAGAGGCCGGTTGTAGTGATCCGCAGATTCTTGACCATTGCCGCAACGGACTTTCCCACGTCCGAGGCTGTTGGGTGGTCGATGGTTTGCTCGGCAAACAGTGATTAGTGTGCCTGTCCAACGACGTAGTAAAGTAAACACGCCACGCCCAGAACGATCGACCCAACTTTCAACTCTTTCCACCTCCCCGTCACCACTTTGAAGAGCGGATAGAGAGCCAATCCGGCCGTCAAGCCATTTGCAATGTTGTAAGTGAACACCATCATGGTAATCGTCACGAGGGCCGGAACCTTCTCTGTGAAATCATCGAAGTCGATTTTTCGGACTTCGCCAATCATGAGAACGCCGACGGTCATCAGCGCTGGTCCGTAGGCAAAGGCCATCCCTTGAATCGGTTGTATGCAGGGGATGAAGAACAACGAGATTCCGAACATGACCCCGATGACGACCGCCGCAAGACCTGTCCTCGCCCCCTCTCGGATACCAGTCCCGGATTCGATGTAGGCACCGCTCGTGGTCGTTCCAATGAAGCCACTAAACACGCAAGCGATCGAATCTACTAGCATAGGTTTTTCGACCTCTGGGAAATCGCCTTTCTCGTCGAGGAGGCCCGCGCTCGATCCCAATGCGACCAGCGTTCCCATTGTGTCGAGGAAGCTGATCAAAAAGAGCGTGAGAAGGATCGGGAAAAACTCGGCTTTAAGAACACCATGGATGTCGAGTTTCCCAGCGACTCTTGTGACGTCGTACTCTTCCGACCATGGTAAGGCAACTATTTTCATCTCCTCGGGAAGAGGAACGCCCACGCCGCGAACGAAACCGAGAATCGCAACGACTGCGATCCCGATCAAGATTGCACCGGGAATTCGCCAATACATGAGGATCATGATCAGGAAAAAACCAAGGATCGCCAGTTGCACCTCGGGTGTGGTGATTGAGCCTAGTCGTACGGGAGCACCTTCCACACCAACGGTGACGAGGCCCGTTTGATTAGCTCCGACGAAGAATAGAAACAGTCCAATACCTACCGCGAAGCTATATTTCATACTCGGCGAAAGTGATCCTGCGAGCCATTTTCGGAGTCCGAGTAAGGTCAGCACGAGGAAAGCGAGTCCGCTCACGAAAACCGTTCCGAGCAGCTGTTGCCAGGTCACCCCCGCCGTCACCACAAACAGTGCGAGGAAGGCATTCTCTCCCATGTACGGGGCCACGCCAATGGGTCGGTTGGCATAGAGTCCCATGAGTAAACAACCAACCATACACGTTAACCCGGTCGCAATCGTCAACGCCCCGACGAGGTCTTTTTCAAAGGCCGGAAGCAAAAGGGCTGGATTGACGACAAGGATATAGGCCATCGTGACGAACGTTGTCAGTCCCCCAACGATTTCTTTCCAGATCGTCGAGTTGTTTTCCTCGATACGGAAATACCGTCTCAGAATTCCCATCGCGGTGCTTACCTCTGGCTGGTTTTCTCGTTGGTTCATGTACTTCGACATTTCGGTAGTGCGCAACGCATTCCTTTCTGTAGGATATGAATCGACTAACCTTCTGAAAAACCCACAACTGTTGTGCGAAAGAAAGTCACCGCGATGGACCAGCCGAAGTCATCTGGACCGAAAGAGAGCCTATCGCTCTGGGACACAATCAGTCTCATCGTGGGGATCATTGTTGGGGTGGGTATCTTCCGCACCCCCGGTGCGGTCTTCGCAACAACGGACGGACCTCTCCAAGCCTTTGCCGTTTGGGCTCTGGCCGGCGTTGCGGTCCTTCTTGGAGCTTTGTGTTTCGCCGAACTTGCCAGTACCTATCCACGATCCGGTGGGGAATACGTCTACCTAACAAATTCGTATGGTAGGTGGGCGGGTTTTCTGTTCGCCTGGGCACAGCTCCTTGTGATTCGTCCAGCTGGCACGATTGGAATCATTGCCTTTGCTTTTTGTGATTTTGGGGCGGCGGCGACAGGAGTGACTTGGTCGAGTTGGTTCTCGGCATTCATCGCCTCGTCGGTTATTGTCTTGTTGACAGTCGTTAACATTCTTGGCGTTAAGATCGGCAAGACGACCCAAAATGTGCTCACCGGATTGAAAGTGCTCGGTATCCTTGGAATTCTAATTGCGGGATTCGGTTTTTCAGCGGATCAGAGCAAACATCGCACATTGGTAGGACGCGTCACCGAGGTCAAGCCGGAAGGTGTTGTAGTCGTTGACGAGTTAGGAAATGAGTCCGAAGTGCTTTTGAGTTCAATTACAAAAACGTTCGTCTCTGGTGAAAAAACCAACAAGCTCCAACCGGGCTGGCGAGTGTCCGTTTCCTTCGACGATCAAGACGATGCCGTGGCGACAGAAATACGGGCCTCGGAAGGCTCCACGTTTTCGGCGTGGGGACTCGCCATGATTTTTGTGTTATGGACCTACTCGGGTTGGCACGAAGGAGCCTATGTCGCCTCCGAAGTCAAGGATAAACGCACGACGATCACGCGTGCATTGGTCTTTGGAACGGTGACCGTCATGGTCTTGTACCTTCTCATAAATGTAGCTTGTTACGTCGGTCTTGGATTTGTGCGGGCAGGCGAATCTGAGGCTATCGCGGCCGATGTTTTGGGATTGGCTCTGGGGGCGTGGGGGGCCAAAGCGATGGCGATTCTCGTGATGATTTCTTGCCTGGGTGCCATCAACGGCGGAATTTTCACGAGTTCTAGAATCTTCACCGAAATGGGTGAAGACCATCCGCTCTTCGGAGTCCTCAAGCATTGGCATCGCACACTAGGAACACCGGTCGTGGCCCTCGTCGTTCAAGGAGCCATTTCGGTCGTCTTTGTCTTGGTGATGGGCCTGTTGTTCCGCGGACAGAGCGGCTTCAACGAATTGTTATACTGCACTTCGGCGGTCTTTTGGGGCGTCTTTTTATTCGTTGGGCTCGGGTTATTTCGGCTGCGCGAAGCGAACTCCAATCTCTCCCGACCATTTTCGGTCCCACTGTACCCAGTCGTTCCAATCATATTCTGCAACGTTTGTGCCTACATGACCTATGCAGCCGTCACTTTCAAGCCCCATCACTCACTCGTTGGGCTCGGTTTGGTGTTGCTTGGAGTGCCTGTGTACTTTTTGTCCAACCTCTACGGAAAAAATAAGGCAGGGAAAGTACAGGTCGGTTCGGCTTCACCGAAACTGGAACAAGCGACGCAAACGGTAGAGACCGATCCAACCGCCTTCGCGGACAAGTCTTCGGTTCGTCGTGAGTCATGAGAGATAGTTTCACAACGTCTCCGATTCAAGCGAGGAGTCTTTTAACAAACCTGCGCTCGACTGAAAATAACGCTGGCGTCGGAGTTGAACTGCAGGCTCGATATTTTCTTGTTGGCTCTCCAAATCAACCAAATTCGCCTGGCAATACGGACAACCGATACTGTTTAAGTGGAACTCGATGTAGTCCAAGAGTTTCGGGTCGAGAGCTTCCAAGAGGTACGCTCCGAGTTGTTCGCGTGTGGGACAGGTGATGTGTTCCCGACGCCAAATGGCTCCCATCGAATGGTCCCCACGGTCGATTTCTTGAATGACTTCACGATATTGTTCACGAGCTTTGGCTGAATTCCGCAGCGCGTGTTCGACGCGGGTGGTGTCCTCGGTCGAGAGAGAATCGTCGGCGTATCCAAAGAGTAACTCTCGGGAAATGTCTTGTTCGTCCACGTTCTTTCTTTCGTTGATGTTCTGTTGGAGGGGGCGTAACAAAGGAACACCCGGAAGGAATGGGTGAAGCAAAGCTTACCTGATTTTACTTCTCGGTGACGGTCGTATTGGGTTCGTCAGGTTGGAGGCCAGGAAACACATCGGGTGACAGACCCGCATTGCGAATATAGTCCTTGATGCGCTTCACGGCATCAAATCGGTAATTGGCGACTTTTTGGTCATCGATTTCCAAGAAAGCAGCAACATCCTTGTTCGCCATCCCTTTGACAAACAACAATTCCAAAACCTTAATGCGGAGAAAATCTCCTCGAGTACGCCACTCGTTGATGAGTTGACGAAGACATCGGACGAGAGCCTCGCTTTCGAGTTCGCGGCGCTCCTGGCTTCGGAACAGGCTTGAAGCCCGAGACCGTGTATCGAGTTCTTGGTAGAGCGGGTCGCCCGGGGCGTTGGAGATATGTTGAAGTGGGTGACGACCCAGTTTGCGAAGGTAGTCGGTCAGTTTATACGATGCAATCGAGAAGAGATAGGTCTGCAACCCTCTCTTCTCATCGAAGTTCGGCAGGCTCGTCAAGAACCCAATGAAGGTATCTTGGACGACGTCCTCCGTGGCCGCTCGGTCGTGGATTCGACGCTCGACGAAGGCCTGTAACCGACCCTCATATCGCTCGATGATTTTATCCCAGGCCGATTCGTCTCCGCCACGAATCTGTTGGATCAAGATGCGATCGGTTTCGGTAGACATGGCTGTTGCTGGTTCTTTTGGCAAAAGTGTGATCTTTTCCTCCCTAGTACTAGTGTACAGAAAAAAGTTCCCAATAATTTGGAATGGACAGGGAAAAAGTCTTGTGAGAACAAACTTTGCGAAGAAATGCCCATCCGAACCAATCAACCCTCCCGAGTAAAAGCTAAGATTGCGTTTGTTGGACACTTGGATTGTGAAAGCCCGTTTGGAGTCACCACAGGTAAAGAAGGAAGGCCCCAACAAGTACTAAACCCATAATGGTGCCCAGCGCCAGCCAACCCGTCAAGTATCCTCGAGTATGCATTTCTAATCGGTAGTAGCCCTGGACCAGTAGCAAGGCGACGAAGCAGAACGCCATCCATTTCCCCAGCACCTGCATTCTTTTCTCACCCCGGGAGTGCAACGCTTTCGTCCGCTCTTCCTTACGGTGTTGTTGGTCCATGATGAGGAGCCGATGATAATCTTCCGCAGTAATCGAGACATAAACGTTGCAAACTTTTTGTTGAAGTTCCTGATCGTCATGGACGACCATCGTTTTCGTTTCGTCGCGAAGATGGTCTCGGGTATAATCCCCCGACGGATACCACACGAAAGGATAGGGTTGTGTTTTGAGATACCTGGCGACGTGTTTTGCTGCTTCGTTATAAGCGTTCATCTTAGCCTCTTGGAGAGTCGCGGCTCCATCACCAATGACCGACATCAACTTTGGGCGTTCCACGGATGGGCCGCCCCAATCTGTTGGCGAGTTGTCAATTCGTTCGGGTTGGGTGTGGGCCAGCGAGTTCACGACGAACAAGGCCAGGATAAACCCAAGTCCAATTGAGACGAGCCTTTTTTGATTCATCGTTGCTGCTCCTCTGCGAAAGGGACACTTGCCTCGTTAGCCGTTATGCCGTTCCCAATCGGAACTTTTGCGGTTGTCGGATTTGTGGTTTCTGCCAAGGACTGACTAGCTGGACTATGACCGAAGCCATTACTAACGAAACGACACCCAGGGACGCTTGGGTTCTTTGGGGAGCAGGCCACAACAAGAGCAACAGGACAAAACCAAGCAATCCCGCAGCCAAGACCGAGAACATACTAAAGCGCCGACTTCGTTTTCGGTCGGCTAGATGCCACCACCGGAGTCCGAAGAAGGCCAATCCAAAGTAACCAAGATAACACGCCAGGATAGTCTTTTCCGATGTCGTCTCGATCAGATGTGGAACTGTGCTGTCCTCATCAAGGGGATCCGTGCTTGGCTCTGGCACGACTACGACAGGGGAAGCTTGGGCCTGATTCGTGACTAATGCCGAGAGATCATGTCCTTCCAACCAGAGTGTCAAGAAACCGACTAACAAGCCGAATGACATCAGACAGACCCGACGACCCATTGATTCTGTCGCTCTTTTTGTCCACAAAGACGCCGGAATCAACACAGCCCAACTCGCCGCCAGTCCGACGAAAAAGTATTCGCCAACGATGGGCAAGGTAGTTCTTCCCAGAACCACACTCCACAACACAGAGAACAACAGTGCCATCAGAGAAGATTTGATTAGCATTTGAGAAAGCTCAAACACCTTACCACCGGCGATGGGTTTGTCGGAGCCTTCCGAAGTTGATTTCTCGGTCGAAGCGTGTTCGATTGTAACAACAGGCTGTTTGTGGATCGGGATTTCTAGGGCTGCGGGACCCTCTGATTGTTTCGGGGAAGCCGAAAACGGAGTTGTGTTGTGGACCGCTGGGACAGATACCACTTTCGAACTAGCCGCCGCCTCGATGTCTCTAGCGAGTTCCATGATCGTCTTGTGTCGATGAGCAGGGTTCTTGGCGAGTGCTCGGTGCAGCACAGGTACGAACGCTTTGGGGACGTTGCCGAAGTCGGGTTGATCCATCATGTGTTTCATGAGAACTTCTGCGGCGGTTTCACCGGAGAAGGGCACTCGTCCGGTCAGCATTTCATAGAACATCACTCCTGCTGCGTAGATGTCTATCTGCTTGTAGTAGTTACCGGTTTTGATTTCCGGAGCCATGTAATAGACCGTGCCCACGCTGCCGGTTTGGCCTTCTCGTTGGCTACTACTGATGAATTTACACAGTCCGTAGTCGCCTACTTTGACGGTTCCGTCTTCGATAAAGACGTTCCCAGGCTTTAAGTCTCGGTGAACGACTCCTTGGTCGTGCAAATAGTCTATACCTTTAGCCAGGCCTTGGAACCACTGGCAAGCCAGGTCGATTGGCAATCCGTTGGGGTGTTTTTCCAAAAGTGTGTTGAGACAATCGCCTTTGACGTACTCCATTATGACCCACGGATTGCCACGGTCGTCCTTACGGATATCAAAAAGGGCGACGAGATTGGGGTGCTTGAAATTCAGGCACTGAGACACTCCGCGAAGTTCCGTATCCTGATTGTTGCGGATGAACTTAATAGCAATTTCTCTTCCGCCATCTGTCAGGGCAAAATACACCTCGCCAAAGCCGCCCGCTCCAATACCCCGTTTGATGGTGATTTCGGGAAATGGTCGGTCGTTACAGCTGAAGGTGAATGTCATCGTTCAGACCTCCGGTGGTACGGGGGAAGCGCACCTCAAATGAACAAAGAACCAGTTGTTTCTTTAGTGGTGATTCCTCACCCTCCTCCCAGAGTGGACGAATCTTTCTCGGCTGAGTTGCGACTTGCTATTAATTTCGGGTGTTTTCGAAGAAGCGATTTTTCCATCGATCTGCGACTACATCCAAAAACAAGAGTGTTCAAAATTCTGGAGCCGCCTCGACCAGATTGTCTTTCGAGCTGGACGAAGGCATACCTTGAGGCCAAGAGGTCACTGGAAAATCATAAAAGTTCGAGAGTGAGGGAGAAATTCTCACCCACAACACGTGAACCTGGATCCAATACAGCCCGATCTTTCATTAGGCAGCCGTTCAATTGGAAATTGCCAGAGTGCCTCATCCCAATACCAAATATTCCTTTCCCTTGAGCAACGCGGTAAAGTATGATCGGCCTGTTTGCGTTGGGAAGGCTTATGTGAGATTTTTCTGCTCCTCCGAGCAAGAGCGTCTCGGTCATCAATATGACCCCATCGACGGCGTGGGCAAAACGGTGTCCCGACGTCAAAGTGAGCACTGCCGAAGAACTTATCGGGACATTTTGGCGAAACAGCATCTGGCAAGAGGTGCCAAGCTGAATTCGGTCGCCGGACGACAAGGAATCCCGTTCAACAGGATTATTATTAATTGTTACATCACGAAAAGCCTCGAGTGCATAGCCTTCTTCGTCACGTTCGATGGCTGCATGGAGCCTCGAAATGTCAGCGTAGATGGGAATCGACACGTTAGCATCGACTCCACCCTGTCCGAGCGTCACGCGGTTTTCCAGGCACAGGAGATACCCTCCTACACCATCGACCCAGAGGGCATATTGTTGCGGTCTCGTTGGCCGTGGTGGCGGCATTGTTCGACCAATAGCTTGATGTTCCGGGCCTGCGTAAGCGATCGTCGCTGGCTCGAGCGCCTTCCACGCTCGTGACCGAAGTTTTCGAACTTCGGGATGTTGAGGCGCTTCGACGAGTAATGCTTCGGAAAGCTCCAAGACCATCCGCCAATGTTGGTCTTCGGCCGCAGCAAACAACTCAAGGATGGCTGGGGCAAATTTCGTTTGCCGGTGCTGCAGAGCCTCGGTCAGTTCCCTAATAGCTCTACCTGAGGTCGGTAACAGTTTTCGCACACGGGCGAGTGTTTGCAATGCTTGGGCGAATTCGCCATATTCTGCTTGTTCTTTGGCCAACACCCAATCTCTAACACCTTGTTCGAGAGGATCGAGTTCTGGTTGATGAACAGCCTTCTCTCGAAGGAACTGAATGGCCGCGAGAGCTCTGTCGGGTTCACCAGCCTCAAGTAAGGCTCGAATCTCTGCGAGTCCGAGCCGCACTAGTGTTCGTCGAAAATCGTCCAGTGTCTTGTCAGGTAGCCCGACTGCTTCCGCCTTGAGTAGATGCTTCCAGGCCCCGAACGTATCGTCGTTGCGAAGAAGACGCTCTCCAAACAGGACATGGGACCGAACCACCTGACGTAACATTTCGTTAGCGCGTCGATGATTCTTCAGTTGGGGGTCGTTGAGCAGCTCCGTGGCTTCGTCGATCCGCCCGTGTTCTAGTAAGTCGTGGGCTTGTTTAAATCTAAGCCAGCCGTCGCCTAGCATGTGTTTTCTTTTGAAGTTGATGGAGAATCGTCGAGTTGAATTCAACGCCAATATCTGCATCTAAGCAAAGCAGAAGAGGGAAGAGCTTCCCTTTCGTCCCCACCACAGAGAAACGAACAAGAGGAAACTCTTCTTCAATCCCCTCCAACCACAAAGACACTTTCTGCAGATTCTTAGTTCGACTTCTTGTTGGAAGTCGTGATGTCCTGAGTCTGAGTTCCAGTCAGTTGCTGACGCAAGTCTTGGACCGAGATTGGCGTGTTGGCATCGGCTTTACCAGTGCCTTGATCATCACCTGGACGATTCTCGAGTGATCGTAAAATCCGCCGTTTGGCTTTCTCTTCTTCGAACTGTTGCTTTGTGTCTTCGAGCGCCTTTCGAAGCTTTTGAATTTTCTCTGTTACAGCTGAGCTGTTGGAAGTCCGGTTCTTCAGAGCCTCTGTCTTCAACGTTTCGTACTCAGCCCGGAGAGCTTCGAGGTCGGCTCGCAACCGATCACGTTCGCGGTCAAGCTCGGTAATCTCCGTTCGCAGGAGGTTATACCGCTCTTCCTTAGCTTGGAGGAGATCCTGCTTGGCAGCTAACCGTCGCTCGAGTACTTTGACGCCTTCGACTTGTTGCCGGAGTTGCTCACGAGCATCATTGTTGTCATAACGAACTTCGTTAATGATCAAGAACTTCTCGCCGTTGGTTTCGAAATCATCCAAGGCAGCCAAGACCTCGCTTCTCTCGTTTTGAACTTGCACTTGCAATTCTTTGGCGGCCGGCCGCAGCTGTTTTTCGATTTCTACATGCAACTTGGCGGCCGGACCAGCTTTTTGATCGATCATGCGATCCAGTTGGCTCAATTGCTTCTCAATGTAATCGAGTTCATATTCGGGAGAAGTGCTCTTTCGGCAACCATCTCGACAGTTCTGGACGAAAGTTCGGACGTAGCTTGAGATTCGACCATCAGTAGCCTTTTCGGCTACCAGGGAAGTGACAGCTAAGAGTACCGCGATGGTAATGAATTTCTTCATTGTGGTACATCCTTTACGTTGTGGATTGGAACAGTATTGATGTTTCATTAACATTAAGCCTCGTAAACAAATGTGCTTCCCAAAGTATTTCGCGTCCTTGATTCAATTATTTCCAAAAATCCTTAGAAATTTTAAAAGGGTGCAACCGCGGTTCTTGCCAGGAGTATTTAGTTGCCAAGCATGAAGTCAATCTTTTAATCCAGTGAATTAGAGCTTAGGAAGGGCTTTTTCGCCACAATTCTCGGAAAATCGGCGCCAAGGTGTGGTGATTTTCAAAGTGAATCCTGCTGCGAAGCTCATCCACTGCACAATAAATGGCACAAAGTATTCCTTCAAAACCATGAAACCCCGAAAAAGTCCTGGCAAAAACCGCGGTTGCACCCATTTTAAAACGTCTGAAAGATGTTAGCGAGGAGTTTGGAGATTGGACAGCGAGGTGCCGTTTGAAGACAGATTTTGGAACTGGCTGCTAACCCTGCTCGCATTTTCGGATTGGTAAGGCTCTCAGGGGATTAACTCGGTCCTCAGGCTGAGCAATTCTTGGCAACCGCCATTTCAAAAAATGAAGCTTGCTGGCGCTTGATACACACGAATTTGCTCCACATTACTTAGCTTGACACTGATTTTAGCGACTACGATCGCAACTGCATAAGCAACAGTAGGTTGCAATTGCCGGAGCGAGAATACCCTCGCTCAAACCATAGGAGACGCGATCATTCTGCTAACATTTGCCCTTCATGGGTTGCAAAAATCTAGCGTGCTGTCGACAACTTCCTGTGGCCATTTCACGAATTCCAGACAGGTCGTGAGTGTCTTAAACAGCCATCGAAAGCACCTTCCGCTCCTAAGTTAGTCACATTCGGCGCGAGTTAATTCCACATCCCGCATTTCTCCTCACAAACTGGTTCGATTTATCAGTCACGTGTCACGACAACAGTACCTCAGTGACACACCAAACTGATTACTATTATTATAACGGAGGTACGCCAAAGAAACAGGCCCGCAGGGGATTCCTACGGGCCTAATCGATATCGGATTGACGACAGATTGGAAATCGTACAGTTTGTTAGACAGTGCCAGGTCTGGTGTTCGTATCCAGGCAAGGTGTGCATTCTGTCGTAAAAAATGCCTTGCTGGGTACATTCCAGCAGCAACTAACGTTTGTAAGCCGAAAGTGGCATTTGTAGCACAGTGTTAATCTGAATGGGAAGCTCAGGTTGGATTTGTGGGTTCAGCCGATAGATTTCAGACCACCTTCGGCCGTCGCCCAGCGCGTCTTGAGCAATTTTCCAAAGGAACATTCCCTGTTTGCGGACACGGTAGGTTCCGGGAGGGTCGACATTCCTTGGCGGAGTACCCCTCGTGGGCTCGGGAGTTTGAGAAACCACCGGGATGCTACGCGTGAGTTGTCGTACGTCTGGAATCTCGACCTTGGTCCCGCCAGGAACCTTCACCCATTGCAGAGCATCTCTTCGCCTCCAGGCGTTTGCATTATACTCCCGAAGAGATTCGGCGAAATGCGGATCGTTGTAATGATCTCGGGAGATTTCTTGCCAGGTGCGGCCTTCTCGAGGCACGGAATAGATGGTTGCCTCAGGTCCCATCTTCACTTCAAGATTCGATCCGCTCCCACGTTCCGGATTTTGGCCTCGCATCTTGGAAGCAGGACCAGGCATTGTGTTACGAATCGTCGATCCTTCCAAATGTCCTGAAGTTCTTTGGAGTTTGGAGTTCCCTCCGGCCGGTGGAATCTCCACGCCCCTGGGGAGTTTGTTCGGTTCAGCACCAATTGCTGGTGCATTTGGATTAATTGGTCGAACAGGAATTTGCCGATCGACTGGTGCAGCCGGTGTGTTGACCCTCGGCTGGTTTTCCGATTGCGACACCTCTGGGCGACTCCCGATTGTGACACCAGGGATCATTGGTGCATCGGAACGCGGCAAAGTCATGTTCGTAGGGTTAGTCCCCAAAGTGCTCCTTTCTGCGTTCGTTTTCGCAGGCTTGATCGGAGATGGCTGTCTCGGCGTCGGATCAGCCAACCCAGTGTTGCCAGGTAGGCGAGGAACCGATGAGGTTGATTCACTGGGGGTCGAGGGGTTCTCAGCGTTCTGCTTCTTTTTCGGAGGCGGAAAAGTGTTAATCCCCACTGCATTGTTGTTTCCGGAAGGTCCTGGTCTTGGATCCCCAGCAGTAGATCGCGACGGTGGAACGGAACCATCTCCCTTGACTGGAGCAGAGACTGGTCCAAGAGGCGGTGGCACAGATGGGTCTCCACGCACAGTTCCTCCAGCCGGTAGAGGCGGTGCTGGAACATCAGGAACAGCGGGGTTCGCCGAAATCCTTCCATTCGAGGAGTCCGTGTCAAACTGAGGTCCTTTTGGTTTGTTTGATTCCAGTGCGTCGGCTTTCCGTTTATTATCGGCGAGTCGCTTAAGGAGTTCTTGCTCGTTTGGCGAACCGACATCGTTCAATTTTGAGATTCCTACGCCTTTAGCCTCCTCCAATGACGAGACACTCGGAGGTGGAGCCGGTGGAGGATTCCCACTTGGAGGAAATGAAGGTGTTGTCGATCCAGGTGGGGTGATCTCGATTCCTGGCTGTCTTGCAGATCCTCTGTCCGACCCCGGAGGAGACGGAATGGGAGGTGATCCAGCAGACGGGTTGGTCTCGGGATTCTGGTTCTCAGGGAACGGGCTTGGTCTTGTGTTGGTAGATGCAATGATGGGAGCCGGAGGTGCATTTGGTTCCCCAATTTGTTTGGCCTTGATCTCCTTACCCCAAAACGCACCGGATTGTCTGCTCCCAGGTGCGTCGGTCCCGAGAGGTGCTGACCCATTTGGGCTATTCGCGTTGTTGTTAGTGCTCCTGAGCTCCTCACCTGCCTTAACTTGCCCATCGAGCGGTAGAATGGGAGCCGCCGGAATTTCTGCCTTATTTATACTTGTTGCTTCTCCTGGTATCGGAGGTAACCCGGCAGTGTCGGGTCCACCGATTGGAGGAACTGGCGGTTGGGGTTCTCTTATCTGTCCACTTTGTGGTGGAACTGGGGGACCAGGCATCGTCCCTCCACCAGACGGAGGGTTGTCTGGGATTGCTGGCGGAGGATCAGGCATCACAGGGGACGGAAGTGGGTCAGCATTGGTGGGCGCCGTTGGACTGGATTGTGGTTTCTTCTTCGCGACGGGCGCCGGAGGAGGCGGCAACTCTTGGGGCCCCAGTGCAACCTCGATGCCTCGGCCTTTGATATCTTCAAAGTCTCGTGCATTTCCTCTTTGCTCGGGAGAAGTTGACTGCTCTTTAGTCGATCCAACCTCCCCATTGACAAGTCGAAGCTCAGCAGGTTGTTCGAAAGCAGTTGCTTGTTTACTACTTAAACCCTCAGAAGCATATCCTTCGCTGGTCTGTACATTATTAACGTCGTTGTTCGATGGTGTGGGCCGATGCGGATTTTCGGCGCTGACAATCTTTGGAGCTTGCGTCTTCGGTGGCAAAGATCGTCGTTGGACTGTTTTCTTTGCAGCCGATGGTGTGAAGCTCGTCTTGATCACAGGCACAACCGGGTTCTGGGTTGAAGTCGAAGAATCGCGCCCAACCGAATCCTTGGGCGTCGTCTCAGCCACAACCGCTACGACGTCCGCGTTAGTTGTTGTTCCTGACGCAGGCTCTTCCTGCACAACCTTCCGTGCAATGAGCCCGCCGAGCAAAATCACAAAGGAACTAGATACGACCAGTCCCAGTTTTGTTTCGCGGGTCACAATTATTCTCCTTTCCTCCGGTTGGCCAACCTGGTGAATCCAACTAACCAGGTCGAAGCGACAAAAGTTGTCACTTCCGGATGGCGACTCTCAACTTAGCACTACGGGCTCTTGGATTGTCCCTGGCTTCGGCCTCGGAGGGTTGGACCGGCTTTCGTGTCACCGCATCCCACACCTCTTGTTCGCGGAAGGCCCACTTCACCAGTCGGTCTTCGAGCGAATGGAAACTGATAACGCCAGCTTTTCCGCCCGAACGTATACACGATGGGAGGCTCTTGAGCAAGCGCTCTAACGATCCTAACTCATCATTCACGGCAATCCGGAGGGCCTGGAAGACTCGGGTAGCTGGGTCAATACCGCCGGGCCTCTTGTTGCCTTTTGGGACACTTCGGCGAATAAGCGCCGCCAGTTGTGTCGTTGTCCTGATCGGTTCCTCTTGTCGAGTTTCTACAATCCTCCGAGCTATCCGACCACGAAATCGCTCTTCTCCAAACTCCCAAAATAACTCAGCTAATTCGCGTTCGTTGAGTCTCTCTAATAATCGGCTCGCAGGCTCTCCAACATTCGTATCGAACCTCATATCAAGGGGACCTTCACGAAGAAAACTCATTCCTCGAGACGGAGTATCTAGTTGAACCGAACAAACTCCGAGATCCGCTAAGACTCCATCAACCGTTTCGAGTCCCAATTTGTCGAGGACCGCGCGAAGCTGGTCAAAACAAGTCTGGTAATACACGACTCGATCTGTGCCGAGCCGAACTTTGGCCCTCGTGAGCATTTCCGGATCTTGGTCCAGGCAAATCAATCGCCCATCTCGGCCGATGGCCTCCAAGATGGAACTCGCGTGTCCCCCCAAACCTGTCGTCGCATCGACCCAAATCTCTCCTGGCTGGGGGCTCAACAAGTCCATGACCTCTCTCGGGAGGACCGAAATATGCCCATCATTTGTGCTACCTGGCTCCTTGGTCATCAAAATAAATCCTGTCACTGGCTTGGACGATGCCGTGGATATCAGCCCGTACCTCTCACGATTCTACAAGGCGGAATTGCGGTACTTTTCGGGATAGCTGTGAAGGTTGACAGGAGTTACCCAATCAGAGTGTTGCTAAACTCAGGGAGACATCAAACGCCCGAAAGAATCGGTTCCTTAACCTTTCACTAAACATGCAACGGATCGTTAAAGAATCTCCACACTGCAAATATAAGCACCTTGGGACATCTTGCAACGCTCTTGGGAGCGTCCAGCTGTGACTTTTCTTGTTCCTTGAATGAATTATCGGCAAATGTTCCAAATAGACAAAAAAAGGGGTAGTTTAAACTGCTCTGGCAAAGAGGGAAAGAAGATAGCCTAGCAACCAGAGCTCAACCATGCAGGGTTGCCGACCTTGCAGCTGAAGTCATACATTCACTCAGATAGTCCCCGCTCAGGTCTGATCTTTATTGGAGTTCACGATGTCCATCACGCCTGAAGAAGTTTTATGGGTCGCTAAACTGTCCCGACTGCACCTCTCGGAAGAAGAACAGCGGAAAATGACCGAACAACTCACCAAGATCGTGGATTATGTGGACCAGCTTCAGGAAGTCGATACCGAGAACGTCGAACCGCTCGACCACCCATTGGCCATCCAGAATGTGTTTCGGGAGGATGAACCGAAGACCTCTCTGAAGGTCGAAGAAGCGCTCGCCAACGCACCCAAACAAGCCAAGAAGCATTTTTCTGTACCGGCCGTAATCGACGGCTAACATCATCCGTGTAGTTCAACACCAAAAGGACCGCAAAGTGCAACTCAACAGAACGGCCACCGACCTCCTTCGCGCCCTTGATCATGGTGAGTTTTCCTCTGAAGAACTACTGGGCGAATATTTGGCCCACGTTCGAGTCATCGACGAGACACTTGGTGGTTTTCTCTTGATAGACGAAGAAGAGGCGATCGCACAGGCGAAGGCCGCGGACGCTGCACGAGCAAAAAATATCCCCAACGGAAAACTCGCCGGAATCCCCGTTGCTCTCAAAGACAACATCTGCGTGGCAGGGCAAAAATCGACCTGTGCGAGCAAGATCCTCCGGAATTTTCTGCCACCTTACGACGCCCATGTCACCGAACGTCTCAAGCAAGCAGGTGCCGTCCTGATCGGAAAAACGAATCTGGACGAGTTTGGAATGGGTTCGTCTACGGAGAACAGTGGTTTCCAACCCACCCGAAATCCCTGGAATCCTGAGTGCATCCCTGGGGGGTCGAGTGGAGGTTCTGCCGTCATCGTCGCGGCTCGCGAAGCTCCTCTGGCCCTTGGGACTGACACGGGAGGGTCGATTCGCCAACCAGCTGCCTTGTGCGGGGTGGTTGGATTGAAACCGACCTACGGGCTAGTGTCCAGGTATGGCTTGATTGCCTTTGGAAGTTCGCTTGAGCAGATCGGCCCATTGGCCTTGTCCGTCGAGGACGTGGCGTTGTTACTCGAGGTGATCGCAGGCCACGACGACCGGGACAGTACTAGCGCCAACCAACCGACCATCCCCTATTCCCAAACCGTTGCTCAGAAGCCGAAACCCATCACCATCGGCCTTCCCCGGGAATATTTCGGGGATGGTTTGGACAAAGAAGTCGAAGCGGCTGTGCGAGAGGTCGTCAAGGTTTACCAAGGACTTGGCGCTACAGTCAAAGAGGTGTCCCTTCCCCACTCAAAGTATGCCATTGCGGCCTATTACGTCGTCGCCACAGCCGAAGCTTCGAGCAACTTGGCGAGGTACGATGGCGTTCATTACGGGCATCGCGCCGAAAAGTTCGACGATCTTATCGACATGTACACGAGGTCTAGGAGCGAAGGTTTTGGCGATGAAGTCAAACGCCGGATCATGCTGGGAACTTTCGTGTTGTCCTCGGGTCATAAAGACGCTTACTACCACAAGGCGATGCGTGTTCGTCGTCTCATTGCCGATGATTTCACCCAAGCGTTCTCGCAATGCGACGTACTACTCAGCCCGACCTCACCGACACCAGCATTCCGGTTTGGCGAACGTGTCGATGATCCGTTGGCGATGTATCTTTCCGACGTCTACACGATCTCAAGCAATCTTGCAGGAATTCCGACGATTAGCATTCCCTGTGGTTTTTCGAGTTCAGGCCTACCGATTGGCGTCCAGTTGATGGCCAGCACTTTCCAAGAAGAAAAACTACTACAGATTGCTCATGTCTACCAAACGGTCACCGATTGGCACACTCGGTTCCCGGCGATGCCAAGTGATTCCAACAGGTCTTAGACGAAAGCGTCTGGCGAGACCAAAGACGCGATTGACAACCGCTTCCACTCAAACTGTTGAGGCCTGTTCGCGGCTGACGAACCAAAGTCAAAGGCGCCATCGGGGACTGTTCACTTGCTCGGAGAGGTTCGTCACCGCACGTAGCAAACCCGAGCGAAATCACTGTCCAATTTTTCTTGAAAAAACTTTCCGAATTTCCACGACACGAGTTTCTCCAGTCCACGACCCCTCAATTTGGTAACAAAAACCGGTCGAAAAATGACAGAAACCTGCGCTAAAACTGCACCAAACCTGCGCTAAACTTGTAGTAAACTTGTAGTAAACCTGCACCTAAATTGCACCTTTTTGACACCTCTCGATTTCCCCATGTCCTTATTTCACAATGGCTTATGGAAAATGACCCTCGAAAAATCGCCATTTCGCCGCGTTTTCGAGTATTTGGACCGCCTTTGAACGCATCTACCCATAATACAATAGGATTGAACGCCGCGCCATTTTCACAAAAATCGTCGAATTCCCAAAATTATCACTTCGAACGCGAAATCGATTTCTGCTCAGGTGTTCGGTGCGGATTTCTGTAGATGGTCAAAAGAACGTTGGTCTCTTTTCCAACCCATCTTGGGCATACACCTTTTCACTGAAGAGTATGACCAGAAAACACAGTCTTTCTGACATTGCTCAAACACTCTTACGTTTTCGGAGAGTCCTGGTAAGAATGATTAGGCATTGTTATTGCGATATGGTTGAAAAAGTCCCGAGTTGTGGTTTTTGCATTGAGTTGGTTTGCTGAGTCTCGAGTTTGCCGAGGTGTATTACTCTTGAGATGTCCTCTACCGCGCTGCCGAACGGATGGCTCACCCTCAAAACTTGCAATTTGGTAGAAATTACAACCCTCGAACGCACATTTCTACAACGATGAGCCCTTGCCCTTCCAAGGTCGATAAGAAATCGATTTCCCTATCTCTTTATGATTTCGTATGTTGTGGCGATTGTATGTGGAATCAGGAATGTTGGCACAGTCCATGCATTACATAGAAATGACAAAACAAAACGCAGTCCCAAGGAGGAAAAACGACCAGGAAACACTCCAGTGCAAGCTGTCTCCCCCGGCATCTGCACTCCACGACGACAACTCGACCTCCCCGGTCGTTGGCGTGTTCTTGGATCGGCTCTAACTCACTGGGATTGTGCCTATCAACTAACATACCCCACAGCCTGCCCCAAACCCCCGAGACCACCCGCTTCCCCCGGCGGGTGGTTTTTTTGTTTCGACAAACAAACTCAAGGACCGACCACTTTCCGGACTTCCCGCAAGACAGTAGGCAAGGAATGTGTCAATAAAATATCCCCGGTATCCAAATACTTATCATGGATCTGGAGAATCGTCCCCGTCGCCGTCATTTGGTCAGGGTCCAGGTCTCGTAGCTCGAGTTGTACTGGTTCTTGCCACACACATTTCCAAATCAAACGACGGTCCGTCAAGGCGAGACCAGATTTACCGTTGCCCCACGTACTCCAGTCGTAGAAATAGAGGAGCGTCTCGGTTGGTTGAAGAATCAAAAATGATTCGTTCGCGTTCGTTCGTACTTCGGTGGGCACCTTGCGCGTGTAGCTAACTTTGGTTTTTGTGGCCTTGGTGCCAGCTTCGACGATAGCCCGAAGCAGACCTCGCTTACCCTCCCTGTATGGACGAAGACGCGAGATGTGATCGGCGAAAAACTCGTAATGTGGACTGAGCAGCGGATCCAACCGAAGTTCGCGCCCAACTACACCCGGATTATCAGCCTCGCGAATCCAGGCGTCGCATGCATCCCAAACTTTTACCTCGTTGCCATGGCGAAACAACCCTCGAACTAAAGCAAGCCAATACTTCACCCTTATCTCGTCTTGGCGTGAGCGTGGAAAATTGCGTCTCGCCTGCGAGTCCCGCCCTTGCGCACCCATCACTTCCACACGACAGATTCGGACACCCTCTGTGTGCATACCGTTCGGGTCGACGTTTCCCAGTACAGACAAAGCTCCGTCATACTCTTTCTGTTCCAGCGAGTACCGGGCATCGCACTCAATCGTTTCGATCCGGTCGGGATACAACCGTTTCAACAGGTCTTTCCATCGCTGAGCATCCCGGCGGTGCTCGCTTCGCTGATCGAGACAAAAACGACAAGCGAGATATACCGCTTCGTCTTTGGGTCCATGCTCATCGATGAATGCAGACAGTCGTCGATACGTCGCAACCGATTCGACGGGACCTCCACGGACGACACGCTCGAATTCAGCCTCGGCCGCAGCGATCTCGGAAGACGTTAACGGCGGAACTTCACCGAGTTCTCGAACCTCCCGGGCGAAACGGTCCCACAATTGTTGATACCCTTCGCGGACGGCCGTGAACATCTCCGTTCGCGCGGTATCGAAGTTCAGGACGACTTCTTCCGTATTGCGTCCGAACGATTGACCGCTCATGAATCCGCCAATGATGGCACCGACTACTGTCCCGATTCCAGGGAGAAGGACCGAGCCAATCGTCGCCCCTCCCAACGCTCCCCATCCACCAAAAGACGACCGCGTCCCAGCCTTGGGAGAACCTGTCAGATAACCAGCCAGCATGGTATCAGGAAGTCCGAGTTGTCGAATCTCATCGAGCCGCTGCTTCAGAGCTTTGCTTGGTGTTTCGATCAGCCGTTCGAACGATGCGCGCCTCGCCTCGACCTTTCGAAGGGCTCGTCGACAATAATCGGGATGATCAGAAAGGGACAATCGACACACCGCCGATAAACCGCGAACAAACGCGATTTCGTACTGGGCCGGCTCGTTCGCAGTGAAATACTCTTGCCATGTCTTGGACTGTTCCATTCGCGAGAGGAGCGGTTCGAACGCTTCCCAAAGAGTTCTCGAGAGTTGACCGTGCAAAACCCAACTCATTTCCCGGACATTCCACGTATCATTGTTGACCGACACCGACTTCGAAGTTGGAACAGGTACTTCCACAACCTGTCCAACGGGCGGCACCATTGGTGTTGGAGGTGTTGGGTGCGTTGGAGGTGTTGGAGGTGTTGGAGGTGTTGGAGGTGTTGGAGGTGTTGGAGGTGACGCCGTTACATCGGTCGTTACTGGGTGGGTCTGTTCTGGAGGCCCGCTCCCACAATACGGGCAAACTTTCCATTCTGGTTGGAGTTGAGCCTTACAAGAATTACAGGCCAAGACCAACGCCTTTCCACAATCGGGGCAAAACGTCCAGTCAGGATCCGTCGTGAAACCACAACCCGGGCATGCGCTAACGAACATCACCGACTCCGCTGGAAAGAGAAATGGATGAATTACCCTCGAGACCAAATTCGACTCACCACATAGATGATTAAAGCTATCTGAAGCGTCACGATGCTCCAAAAGTAAATTCGGAACGTTCCCTTCACCGTTTTGTGTCGAAACACGACCATCCCAGCGTAGGCTCCCAGACTGCCTCCAATCGCGCTCAGTCCGTGCAACACCAACTCAGGAATCCTTGCTCGTGATCCTCGCGCGCAGCTCTTGTCATAACCATAATAACCGAACGTCACGACATTGGTGGTCAACAACCAACTCCCCAACCAGAACGCCCAGTGGCTTTGACGACCGAGCAGAGCCCACAACCCGACTGTACCGAGAACCAGTATTCCCAAAGCGATCGAGATGTGAAATCGTAGAGTACGTGTCCGTCGTTTGTTGGGTGTCATGTTTGATCCTTAGTACACTGATGGGAAGAAAAAGTAGGTAAGTTCCCGTCAGGTCCAAATAGTTATTCGTCGCGAGCGAGGAAATATATGATGGATTCGTTGTGGGCCCCGTGGCGACTACAATACGTCGCTGCACCAAAAAAGTCGGACGAATCGGTCAAGGACTGTTTTATTTGTCGTGGCCAAAACGAACAAAACGACAAGGAAAACTTGATTGTTTTGCGAGAATCGGAGGTCTTAGTTGTCCTGAATCGATTTCCGTATAATAATGGACATCTGCTCATTGCTCCCAACGACCACATAGGAGAGCTCACGGATCTGGGGGACAAGCAACTTCTACAATGTATGCAGGTCATACAACGAATGGTAACCATCCTTAAAGGAACGATGCAGCCGCATGGATTCAATATCGGGCTCAATCTGGGACGTGCGGGTGGGGCTGGCCTCCCTGGCCATCTCCATTGGCATGTCGTTCCTCGATGGAACGGCGACACAAATTTCATGCCCGTTCTCGGAGAAACGAAGGTAATCTCCCAGTCCTTGGAGGCCCTTTACGAACTGCTCCAGGGTGAGTTGCACAAAACGGAAAATTAAATTAGCCCAACGGCAAGACTCCAAGGACTCTTCGTGCCAGGACCAGTGATCCTCAATGTCTTTCCAGAGAACCGACACACCACGAGCGGCCATGATCGACAGTACTTTCACTGAATTCACGCCACCGAATCCAATCGATTTGGAAGAAACCACTCTGGCCCCGTACGCAATGCGTACTCGGTCTAGTCGAGGCCGCAAACATCCGGAGGAAACTCACCTCTATCGCACGCCTTATCAACGAGATCGTGACCGGATCGTCCACTGCACGGCCTTCCGAAGGCTAATGCACAAGACCCAAGTCTTGGTAACTCAAACCAATGATCATCATCGCACTCGGCTGACTCATACGCTCGAAGTCGCTGCCATCAGCCGAACCCTGGCACGCCATCTGGGGCTCAACGAAGACCTGACCGAAGCGATCGCACTGGCACACGATTTGGGCCATCCACCCTTCGGACACGCAGGAGAAGAAGCGCTCAACGAGTGCATGGAAGGGCACGGCGGATTCGAACACAACCAACACGGACTTCGGATTCTCGATAAACTCGAATACCGTTATGCTGATTTTCCAGGTTTGAATTTGTCCTGGGAAGTCCTCCAAGCCCAGGCTTTGCATTCCAAACGCCGGGATGCGGAAGAAATTCTACCCTACACCCAACACGGACAACCGACCCTCGAAGCCCAAATCGTCGATGAGGCAGACAGTTTGGCATACAACGTTCACGACATCGATGACGCGTTGAGCGTCGGACTCATCACGTTCGATGACCTCAAAGACGTCGAGGCTTGGCGACTCGGTGTCGAAACGGTCCGAAGTCGTCATGGCGAATTGGAGCCACTTCAATTCCAACCGGCGGTCCTTCGTGCGTTAATCGATTGGCTCGTGACCGACCTGTTTCGGTCCACCAAACTTCGGCTGGCCCAGGAGGAAATCCGATCCCTGGAGGATGTCCAGAACGCAAAAACGTCCCTCGTCACTGCAAGCCCTGAACTCCTCCGGATTACAAAGGCCCTCCAGCAGTTTTTGTATTTTCGCGTGTATCGTCACCATCGCGTCTTGCGGATGGCCAATAAGGGACGTCTAATACTGAAAAGGTTATTTCAAGCCTTCTGCGACCAGCCCGATTTGTTGCCGGAACGATATTCCCAGCGAGCGCGAGAAACATCTGTTGTAAGGACGGTTTCTGACTACATCGCTGGGATGACAGACCGATATGCCCAAGAAGAATATTTGAAGTTGTTCCAACCGTTTACACCTGTTTAAAATTATCTATCGTTCTTTCATGCCCCTGAGAGGTGGAAAATTATTGCCTGTCGAACCTTTTTCCTTGGTGCCAAGCTCGCTTGAAACCAGGGAAAATGGGCCGGACCTCGGGGGTTGCATATTAAACATACCTTGGGGGGTACCAGGTTTCCGCCTGGCTACTTGGATCAATGGCAAACAAAGAACATCATTTCATTGCTGCCCCGCGCTCGGGAGCTGTATTACTTCTAGTCTTACGTGGAACGTTCATGGCCATGATCCTCGGAGTGGCCACAGCCGGTTTCAACCTCTTTTGGGAAGCCAATGCCGCAATTGCACTGGGTGTGTTCGGTGGCATGGTGTTCATTGGTTTGGTCACGATTGGGCTGGATCTGTTGACCAAGCATAAGGAAATCACCACGATTTCTGCCGTGTTCTTCGGATTATTGATCGGATTTTTACTCGGTCAGTTATTTTGGGTCGCACTCAAGCCAGCCGCCGAGGAAATTTTCAAAAATCACATCGACAACATCGAAGCCATTGGAGTCGGGGTGGTCACGCTCATTACATGTTATGTGGCCGTCTCGTTGCTCTTGCAAACCAAAGACGAATTTCGGTTCATTATCCCTTATGTCGAATTTTCCAAGCAAATCAAAGGTGGACGTCCTCTCGTCTTGGACACAAGCGTAATTATCGACGGCAGGATTGCCGATATTTGTGAAACAGGGATCATCGACACCAAGTTGATACTTCCTCGATTCGTCTTGCAAGAACTCCAGAGTATCGCCGACAGCTCCGACAAGATGAAACGAAATCGCGGTCGTCGTGGTCTCGACATCCTCAAAAAGCTGCAATCCAATACCAAAATCGAACTGGAGATGCACGAAGGAAACATCCAAGAGCTTCGCAACGTCCAGAAAGTCGATGAGCGATTGGTCGTGTTGGCCAAGTTCTTGGGTGGTCGGGTCGTCACGAACGATTTCAACTTGAACAAGATCGCTCAACTCCAGGGCGTTGAGGTCATCAACCTCAACGAACTGGCCAACTCGTTGAAACTCGTAGCCTTACCTGGAGAAGCGTTACACCTGAAGATCATCAAACAGGGAGACCAGCCAGGCCAAGGTGTGGGCTATCTCGACGACGGCACGATGGTCGTTGTCGAGCACGGTCGAGGTGCCATCGGGCAGGACGTCACCATAATCGTGACAAGTGTTTTGCAGACTCCCGCGGGGAGAATGATCTTTGGAAAAATTGAGGGTCCTCTTTCATCCGAAAAATCTTGAACCCCGAGGATGGAGACGCTGCACGAATGACATCCCAAACAAGCCGTTACTTCCCAACACAAAATCGACTTGGTTCATCCCATCCTGGTCTCCGGAAGGGACAACCTTTTACTCTCGTTTTATCTCTTTGTATGTCCCTGGCCCTTGCGATGAGTATTCCCGTACCAGCCATCGCCCAATCTGGGGACGGTTCCGACGACTCCCAACCAAAGTCGGATTTGGCATTGGTCGAACGTTTGTTGGTTGCCAGGCGAGAATACCGTAAAACCTTGGAGAAGCTTCGGGCGTTCTACATCGAACAAGGTACTTTGGACAAAGCCAAGTGGGCTGAAGAGGAACTCATTGGTTTTCACAGGGTTACCAAACGAGCCTTTCGACTCGAGCTCGACGTTCCACCGCCAACCCTCCGTGGCAAAGTCAATGTGCTCAAAGCCAATCGCCTCTACATCCTGGCCATGGGCTACAAGGGTAAAGGTTGGGGGTCCGATTACACAGACAACCAACGACGCGCGGAGTTACTCCTGCGTCAGCTCATTACACAGTACCCGCAAAGCAATCGCATCTCGGATGCAGCCTATCAACTCGGCGACCTGTACGAAAAGAAGCCCTACCAACACTACAAGCGTGCAGCACTGTATTTCGAGCGCTGCTACCAATGGAATCCCATGACACAATTCGACGCACGCTTACGGGCTGCCCGTATTTACGACAAAAACCTCCTCAACCGCGACAGAGCAATTGACATCTACAAAGAGGCTGCCCGAAAAGAAGCCGACCAGGCACGGGTAGAAGAAGCTCTCGGCCGGATCAAAGAACTTCGAAATCAACAATAGACAAGTGCTAGAGACCTGGCAAAACAAACCGCTTCGAAATTAACAAAGTTTAGAGCGTTTCAAGCTTGAATTGGGCACAGTCTTTTCCTTTTCAAAATCCTTCTTACCGCTTGGGTAGTCGGATAAACAAGTGTCGTGTTTTGGTTTGTAAACTCCGAAGGAGCGAGAAATCCTAGCCGTGGGTGGAAACCCACGGGACCCGAAGAACCAACACAAACACGACTCTAATTCATCCGACCGCCCGAGGGGAGAAGCCCCCAAAACCCGAGCGAAGCGGGAAACATAGCGAGCGAAGCGGGAAACATAGCGAGCGAAGCGGGACACGCACCGGATGAGCGCGAAACAGGCGGTTCTCGTGCCTGATCGCATAACTCAATCATGATGACAGAGCGACAGCCACTCTCGCCCAATCTGTCCGATCAGCGAGTTGGCATTTTCCGGACCCTTCGAGCCGACAGGGTATGACTCGGGTTGTCCCAATGTTCCATCCTCTGCTGCCGCAATCATCGGATCCATGATCTCCCAGGCACGCTCTATCTCGTCGGCTCGCATGAAGAGCGTCGCATCCCCTTGAATGGCATCTTGAATGAGCCGCTCGTAAGCTTCTGGCAATTCGACGTCCGGGTACGAATCTCGATAGTGAAAGTCCAAATCCGAAGTGCAAATCCGAACCTGGTCCGGAACTTTGCTCTGGAAGTTAATGTGAATTCCTTCGTCAGGTTGGATGCACAAAGACAACCGATTGCAATCGAGCGTTTGTCCCTCCGGCAACGGGAACATCAGATGCGGCGGACAAACATACTGGACGACTATCTCCGTCAACCGTTGATCTAAACCTTTTCCAGACCTGAGAAAGAACGGAACACCTTGCCAGCGGGAATTGGCTATGTTCAATTGCAAGGCGGCATATGTCGGCGTCTTCGAATCTACGGGAACGTCTTTTTCGTTAAGATACCCTTCATACTGGCCGCAAACGAGATGATTCCTGGCCTGTTCCGTCGTGGGTACTTCGATGGCATCGAGCAGTTTCAACTTTTCGTCGCGAAAACGTTTCGCCTCGAATTGGGCTGGAGCTTCCATCGCAACGAGGGTCATGAGTTGCAAGAGGTGATTTTGAAACATGTCCCGCAGAACCCCCGATGAGTCGTAGTACCCGGCTCGACTTCCGACGATTCCAGTTTCGGCCACCGTGATTTGGACGTGCTCGATGTAGTTCCGATTCCAAAGCGGTTCGAAGAGAGTATTGGCGAATCGGAACATCAACACATTTTGAACGGTTTCCTTGCCCAGATAATGGTCGATACGAAAGACCTGCTCCTCCCGAAAATGGACGTGTATGGCCTCGTGCAACTCCTTGGCGGATTGGAGGTTTTGCCCGAACGGTTTTTCGATCACGATTCGACGCCAGCCGCCTTGTTCCACATCGAGTCCAGAGGCCGTGAGTTGTTTGACGATTTTGCCATACAAGCCCGGAGCCACCGAAAGATAAAACAAGACGTCTCCCTGTAAACGACCCTCCTGCTCAAGTTGATCTTTCAGCTTGGTGAGTCCGCCTTCAGCAGCGGCGTCCGTCGCGAAATAGCTCACCTTCTGCGAAAACGCCTCCCACGACAAGCCATTGGTGTTTAACTCTTTCGACGGCATCACCTTTTCTCGATAGGCTTCATCGGTGTATTCCGACCGAGACACCCCAACGACCTTTGTGTCATCTGGAAGGCGTTGTTTGCCCGCAAGACGAAATAACGCAGGGATCAACTTTCTTGCGGCCAAATCCCCAGACGCCCCAAACAAAATCACAGTTAATGGCGTTGCCATGTTCTTCCCTCTCCTGGATTGTTATGGTCGGACCACCTCAAGACCATCTCACTGTGGCCCCGAAGCACCCAGCTTGTTTTACCGGAAGATGGCCCGCTCGTCTGAGTAGTGGCGCGGTAAGGAGATTTCGCGAGGACCTGCGGCAGCGCAATCGGTCACGAATCGTCAGGAAAGTGACCTTCATCGCTGTTCGTATTTTTGAGACTTGCGTGGATGATGTAGCAGCCACACTTGGAACGCGAAATTTTTTGTCATCCGGTTTTCTTGTTTGTCGTAGGTGCACGCGGCGGGCTGTCGTATCAATCAATGGCGTGTTGTAGCTTTTCAGCCCCGCTGGAGCGAAAGATCCTGCCCGTGGGTGTGAACCCACAAAACCCTAAGAACCACAACAAACACGTAGTTGTCCGACCGACCCTGGCGTGTACTTGGAAAGCTCGGCCAAGACAAAGGTACATACGAGCCGCGTATACCCACGAACCGGACAAGCATTTCTTTTGCATTCCCATTGTGCCTGCTACTTGGATTCATGAGCCGCACAAGGTCTCAATAGCAAGGATGTGAAGTGACACTGAGCGACCCTAGCACCATTCCATCGCTACCACGAACGAACAACAGTAAAACCGACGTCCCAAAGAAAAACGCCGACAGGTTCGTTTCTGTCGGCGTTTGCTCATTTCAGTTCATATCGACTAAAAGCATAAGGGGCTAGTGCTGGTTGTTGGACAGCCTTGGATGCGTCTACCGACGTTTCCCCTTATTTCGTTGGCCAGTGGCTGATTCGGCCAACGCAACAACGAGAATTCCAACCACGGGAGGACCGTTGGGCCGTTGCGCACCACTAGCTGGTATTCCTGGTTCGTTCCCCTTTTTGGTCACTTCTCCCAGGACAGCCGCCAGTGGGTTATTTTTCTGATTTCCCTCTGGCTCAGGCTTCTTGGTCTTGGGATTCTCTTTTTGTTCCTTCTTGGGAGATGGCTGCGATTTCGTCTTCCCAAAATACAAAACAACCCCTTGCCCAGGCATCAAGTTTTCCAGATCAGTCTTATAGCCTGGCAGTTTCGGGTGCTTCATTTTGGTCAATTCATCTTTCGTGTACTTCTTGAGGAATCCTTTTTCATCGTACCGTTGCGCAAGAACTTGCTGAGCCACTTGGACGTCGGAGGAAATCGGCAAAGTGAACTCTTTCGTGTATGTCTTGTAGCTCATGTTGCGAGCTTGTTGTTGGAGTTGCTTTTGGAGTTGTTGAACACGCCGGATGTATTCCTGGCGTTGGCGCAACGCAGCTTGCCGGGCCTGCTGTTGGAGGCGTTGGAGTTGTTGTCGCAGTGCCTGAGCCGAGTTCCTACCCCCACGATTCCCTCCACCTCGGTTATTTCGAAATCGGTTTCGGTTATTGTTCCGGTTCCGATTGAGGTTATTGCGGTTTCGGTTGTTACGATATCGGTTGTTGTTGCCATTACCGTTTTGTTGCCCGGGCTTGGCGATGGGAACTTTAATTTCGACCTCAATCGTCACAGATCGACTCGTCGAATCGATCGATACGACACGACCGGAGATGCCCTTCATTCGCGCCAATGCGGCGTAGTCTTGGCGAGTTGTTTCGAGGGGTGTCTGGGTGTTCTTACCTTGACCATAGGTGCTACTCGAAGTGAGACTGAGCAGAGCGCCCATCACAGTAATCGTCGCCAAACGAATCATATTTGTGTACTCCTGACCAAAAGCGAAACTCTTCCCCTCGAACGCCTCCGACTGTTACCTGATTATCAATCAAATTAGACTCCTCGACCACCAGAAAGTTCCGAAACTTGGTTCGGTAAACGCCATTTCGGCGTCCTCCTCTGGATTTTGGAATTGGGATATGGCTCGAAATCGTAGATACACGCGGCTGTCGTGTCCGTTTCTGTCGATTGGCTCGCGTGTCCTTTTTCTGGACTGCGGTCGAGTCTTCGAGAGCCGCGCCTAACTGCGACGACCAAAGGAATCCAAAATCCACAGGCACGCCCCATCTCGGTTGTCGTTGTGGTTTCTCACCTAACTTCATAAACTGAATTTTGAAATCTAAAGTCAGAGTTCTGACTCCAAAGCAACGACTACTCGCCCACCAACCTTGGTGCCACTCCTCAGTGGTTGGTCCGAATGGATTTCTCTCCTCAACGTTGGGTGAGCCTACCATGGGAAAAGAGTTTCTCGCCGCCATCGCGGCTGATTCACCGTTGACTGCGTCGGCTGGAGCCCGGATGGCTGAGCTTGGTGGTAATGCCGTTGACATCGCAGTGTCAGCCGGATTGACCGCGACAGTCTCCGAAATACTGATGTGTTCATTGGGCGGATCAGCTTTCTGCATGATTCGCCTCCCTGGCCATCCACCCGAACTGATCGATGGAGCCGATGCCGTACCAACAATTGAAGCCGTCGCTCCGAGCCAGTCCGATGCTTGGCGGCGATTCCAAGTCCCCTACGGTGACGGCATTGAGGTCATAGCCGGACATGCGTCCGTGGCCGTTCCGGGAATGTTGGCCGCGGTGGAATTAGCTTGGCGTCGGCATGGGACGCTCCCATGGTCCGAGATCGTCTCGCCCGCTCTCGAGCTTGCCAAGCAAGGTTGTCCCGTGGAAGCGACCGTGGCCAATTGGTTACAATTGTCGGGAAAAGGGCTGTTCGACCAACAACCAGCTAGCCGCGAAAGTTTCTTCTCCTCCGACGGGGAGCCACTCAAGGAAGGAGACCGTTTCCACATTCCTCACCTGGATCAAGCGTTGGAGGCGATTGTCCAAAACGGTGCCTCTGCATTCTACAAGGGCGATTTGGCAACTGCCTTCGTTCGTGAGATGGAACGGAACGGCGGTTTTGTGACTCGAGAGGACTTGGCCTCTTATCGTGCGAAAGTTCGAAAACCACTCACACTCCACTCTTGTGGCTACGAACTAACCCTGAATCCTCCACCGGCTGTCGGGGGGGCCGCTTTGGGCACACTCATCGGCTTGATCGATCGGAGTTGGCAACATGAAGCCACTGAACCCGAAATTACCGCGATGCATGCTCGCATTCAAAGGTCCCTGCTTGGGTCACGAGACAGTTCGTTCACGCCAGCGCCGAGCCAAGCTTTGGAACCGGAACAGTTGTTGTCTGAGCAAACATTCCGCCAGCACCTCAAGGCGTTTTCTTCTCCCAACACCACACATTTGTCCGTAGTTACACGTGACGGGGGCATGGTAGCGCTGACGATGAGCAACGGATACGGCTCCGGAGTCACCATTCCAGGCACCGGCATTCCTTGCAACAACAGCCTCGGTGAACCGGAGTTGAATCCATTGGGATTCTACAAGGCCAAACCAGGCGCACGATTGATTTCGAACATGGCCCCCACTTTGGCCTGGAATGAAAAAGGCACCAGTCTTGCTTTTGGTTCTCCGGGAGCCAGTCGCATTACTACTTCGATGGCTCAGTTTTGGACCAATTACGCCCTGCGAGGATTGTCGCTCCAAGAGGCGATTTCCGCCCCACGACTTCACGTCGAACAGTCTGAACAAGGGTTCCGGCTACTATGCGAACCAGGGATTGACACAACAAGGTGCGAACAAGATTACCAAGTTCGTCGATTCGAAATGCGAGACATGTTCTTTGGAGCGTTACAGGTAGCAGCCATCGAGAAATCGGGTGTTGGTGTGGCCCTCACAGATGACCGTCGGAACGGAGCCATCCGGATCGTGGAAAAGTGACGAGCATCTCAGTCGGCAAGTCACTGGAGGTTGCTAGCGTTCCCAAATGATCGTTTCCGCGTCGAACACCGGTCCCTCCACGCATACCCGACGATAATCCGGACCACTGGGAGTTCGCACAGCAGCCACGCAACTGAAACAGATTCCCACCCCGCAAGCCATCGGCGTTTCGAGAGAGACATGGCAAGGCAACTGTCGTTTCGCCGCGATTGCCGACAACGCCTGAAGCATCGGTTCCGGCCCGCATCCCACGATGCCCGAGACATCACCACTCTGGAGATGTTCCTCAAGCAGCTGGGTTACCAACCCGTGATGACCACGACTTCCATCGTCCGTCGCAACATGGACTGAGGCGCCGGCCTCTTCGAAGTCCTCGACTCCTGCCAGGAATTCGGCTTTGCGAGCACCGTAAAACAAACTCACCCGACCGGCTTTCTTTCTCGCCGACTCGCCACCATACCCACGGATTCCCAACAAATCTTTAATGTAAGCCAGAAACGGAGTCTGTCCGATCCCCCCAGCCACCAACGCAACATGTCCCAGAGTCGGAACATCGTCAAAACCATTCCCAAGCGGACCCCATATTTCCACCTTGTCGTTCTCGCCCAGGGTGGTCAGCAAATGCGTCTGTTTTCCAACAACCAGATAGACGATCTCGATCGCATACGGTTTCCCTGGCTCATCGACCACCGTGTCATAAAGTGCATACGGACGACCGAGCAGTGGATCGGTTTGGTTGGGGAGTCGGATCATGACAAATTGCCCAGGCCGAATGGCCTCAGCAATCTCCGGACACTCCAACGTAATCCGATGGGTCTTCCTGGCGATAAGAACGTTGGCAATAACATCAACGCCCTTATGATGGACTCGTGCAACTGGGCCTTCAGAAGATTTCATTTTCTGGTTGCTCCGGAGCCGCCATTTTTATTCTCTTTGATTGGGAGCTTTCGCCCTTTGGGTCGAAAGGCCAATTCCTTGAGTGCCTGGATTTCGTCACCACGCAAACGGCGGCTCTTCCCAGATTCAAGACTTCCAAGAGTGATTGGCCCGATTCCTACCCGCCGAAGCACCATCACTTTGTGATCAAGCCTGGCTAGCATCCGTCGAATCTCTCGGTTCTTCCCCTCGTTCAGAACTATCCGCAGCCAGGCGCTCTGCTTCTGAACTTTCACTTTTCGGATTTTCTTGGCCTTGACCCTACCGTCACTGAGCCAAACGCCTGTCAACAGCTTGTTCAAGTCATCCGCCGTCGGGATACCTGCGACTTGCACCATGTAGGTTTTTTCGACACCGAAACGTGGATGCATCAAACGGTGAGCCAGTTCGCCGTCATTCGTCAAAAGCAGCAGACCCTCGCTGCCTTCGTCAAGCCGCCCCACAGTATACACCCGCTGAGAAACCTGGGGGACCAAATCCAGCGCAAGCGGCCTACCGTCAGGATCGCAGTTGCTACAAATGTAACCTTGTGGCTTGTTGACGATCCAATACGTGAGTTTCTCCTGCTTGACGGGTTCTCCATCCACCGACACCTTTTGGTCGGGAGACACCTTGGTTGCCAAAGTCGTCACGACGTCACCATCCAGACTCACCCGACCAGCCACGATCAATTCCTCCACCTGCCGACGCGAGCCGAAGCCAGCATGAGCCAGCACTTTGTTGAGTCGTTCCGGTTTTTCTGACTCTGCGGGCTGGGACATCGTTGAATCACTTTCGTTGGGATAAATGAACTTTCAGCAGAATAGACGCCAATGAGCTTTAGTGCGTTCAGCGCCTACTATCTTCGAAATCATTATACCGGCTTGGACAACGACTCGCAGCAACAGGAAGTCCGTGATAGCATAGAATAGCTGGATGTAGCCATCACACGGGGCAAGTTTCTGCAATGAATTCTGCTTCAACCAATTCCCATTTGATAACCGTTGAATTTTTTGGAATGGCGAGACACCGCGTTGGTCGATCCGAGGTCCATGTCGAGGCGAGAACTCTGCGTCAGCTGGTCGCTGTCCTCGAGGACCTGTATCCACAACTTGCCCCTTTGGTGACCAATAGCCGACTCACACCTCATTATCTTCTATCACGAAACGGCGAGCGTTTTCTCTCTGACATGGATACCGCTCTCCACGAAGGTGAGCGAATCTTGCTCTTATCCGCTGACGTTGGAGGATGACCACGGGTTGTCATGTTTGCATACCACGGTAGCTATCGAAAAGTTGACCTGAGTCAAAACAACGCCATAGACCTCAACCTTGATGAAACAATCTTGCGGAGGTTCATTGGTGGAGTCGGACTCGGCACCTACCTGCTTCACAGAGAGAGCCAAGCCGCGCTTGATCCATTGACTCCCGAGGCACCGCTTATTTTTGCCCTAAGTCCTCTCGTCGGGACTCCGCTCACGACTTCGGCCAAGTTCGCGGTCGTGGCAAAGTCGCCACTTACGCAGAGATTGAACGACGCCCTTTCGTCATCTCATTTCGCACTCGCAGCCAAGAAAGCGGGTTTCGATGCTCTTGTGATTGTCGGAGTTTGCTCCGAACCAGCCGTGCTGGTGATCGATGATTCTGACTTTTGGCTAGAACCGGCATCGCACTTGTGGGGACTGTCAGCGTCCGAAGCTGACGAAAAAGTGCGGGAAAAACTTGGTCCAGATTTTCATACCGCAATCATCGGTCCAGCCGGAGAGAAACGCGTCCGTTATGCAACCATCAGCCACGAAAACCGACATGCTGGACGTGGCGGACTCGGCGCTGTGATGGGGTCGAAAAACTTAAAGGCCGTTGCCGTCCGAGGTACCAACCGAACACCTGTCGCGAAACCAACCGAAGTGATTTCGTTGGCCAAGCAACTTTCACGCAAATCGTTCGGCCCCGCCACAGCGAAATATCGAGAGTTGGGTACAGTCTCCAACTTGCTCACGTTCAACCGTCTCGCTGCGTTGCCTACTCGCAACTTTCAACAAGGAAAGTTCGAACAAGCCGAAGAACTCTCCGGGGAAGAACTCAACAAAGCTCGTCGAGTCGCCCGGCGATCGTGTGCAGCGTGCACGATCGGCTGTGAACACATTTACGAAGTCAAGCCGAACACCACTCACTCGGACGCCCATTCCGACTCGATCGAGGAACACAAGACGAACCACGTTCGGTTGGAGTACGAGAGTCTTTTCGCTCTGGGGCCCCTCTGTGGAATTGGAGATAAAGACGTTGTCCTCCGAGCGGCCCAACAGTGCGACCACTATGGACTCGATACCATCTCAACCGGTGCGACGATTGCCTTCGCAATGGAATGTGGCGAACGAGGTCTCCTGGACGTACCAAACCTCTGTTTCGGAAACGCCGACCAGTTGCTGGCGACCATCCATCAGATTGGCAACCGTCAGGGCGTCGGGGATTTACTTGCCGAGGGGACTCGAATTGCGTCCTCGCAAATCGGTGGCCAGGCCCCCGACTTTGCTCCTCACGTCAAGGGCTTAGAAATTCCCGGTTATGAACCTCGAACGTTGCAAACGATGGCTCTCGGGTTCGCCGTGAGCAGTCGCGGGGCCGATCACAATCGTTCGGGAGCTTATGAAGCCGATTTTTCTTTGAAAACCGACCGCTGCCACGGCACACCCGAAGCGGCCATCCACGCCATCGAGACCGAAGACAGAGGCGCACTACTCGACTCCCTCATTCTCTGTAAATTTCTGCGAGGCGTCTTTGCGGATCTCTTTGCGGAATCGGCGGAATTGTTGGGAGCTGTAACCGGCTGGGACGTGACAGCGGACGAACTTCGGACGTCGGCAAAACGAATCGTTACTCTCAAAAAACTCTACAACATCCGCGAAGGTTGGACCCGTTCCGAAGATACGCTCCCTCGCCGATTCCTTTCAGAAGGCATAGTGACGAACCAACCGACAGAAGCGCGACTCAATCAAGGCCGACTGGATCAGATGATCGCGGCTTACTACCGAGGCCGTGACTGGAACGACGACGGGTCGGTACCATGTGAATTGATCGAGCGGCTTGGGCTGGTCGAAGTCTGAGGCTTAATGACCAGAATGAAAACTTTTTTCGTTTACCTTGGTTACACCCTTTTCGAATTCAAACTCCTTCCTTTGCCCAGGGTAGAGAAGGATTCAGGAACGACCAGATAGAAAGTGATCTTTGATCTTCTCTCGAGAAGCCAGACTCGAGCGAAACCGGCAACGTACTAATGCCGCAGCAATCGCCAATACAAAAACAGCCCCACGAGACCCAGCACAACATTCGCACTCCAAATCGCCGCCGCGGGGTCCAATGTTCCTGCCCTTGCCAGATTCTCCCCGCAAAGTAACAGTGGGTAATAGACCAATATGATCGGCAAAAAGCACGTCACGAAAGCGCTCAAGTAGTCACTCCGACTGAACCAAATTCCGACCGGACAACCGACCAAAACAAAGAAGAAGCATCCAAAGGCCAGCGCTGGACGTCGGTAAATTTCGGCGTCGATGTCCCGCAGATACTGTTGATACATGTGTTTTTCGTTCAACAACGGAAGTAACTCGCGGTCGAGGGCATCCGGCGAATGTTTGAGCATGTGCAACGCCGTCCGATCGGCGATTCGAACTTCAACCTCTTCCAGCGTCGTTTTCAACTCGTCTTTGCGAGCAAACAATTCCGGCCAGTTCATGTCCGATCGGCGGTTCTTTCTGTCCTTCGAAAAGTCTTGTGGAAAGTGTACTTGAAACACCTGGTCTTCGACGATCGTGTTGCCGCCGCTGTCAAGAGTCGATATCTGACAGGCTTTCATGTGCACCAAGACTACTTTTTTATGCGTATTGACGATCAGTTCGGCCTCTCGTGCTTGAGCGACCACATCGTACTTGTAGCTTCCCTCGATTTTGTGCATGAACAACGCCCGAACCAACTTTCGTCCTTGCACACGTTTGACGTAGAGAATGTAGTCCAGCTTGGGATGGACGACTCGCCCCTGTTGTTTGAGCATGCCGTACAGCAACGATTCGACATCGTTGAGGAACAAGGTCTTCATCCGATTATAAGTCTTCGGAATGACCTGGTAATACATCCCCGCAGTGGCCAAACTCGTCGCCACACCAAGAATGACCGCTGGCCAGACGATATGGAGTATGTTGATTCCGGCCGCCTTGATTGCAAGGATCTCGTTGTCATGAGCGAGTCGGCCATAGACGATACATGTCGCAAATAGAGTTGTTGCGGGAACAGTGTACGGGAACGTGCTCGGCACTACGAGAGGAATGATGGCCAAAATCTGAAACGGACCGAGACCGCGACTTTGGGCTTCCATGACAACGACGGCGAGCACAAGGATGCCCGTGATGCTGATCATCGCAAGGCAGAAGATCTTCAACAAATCCCAAAAGATCGTCCGGTTAATCAAACTCCAAAACACACCAGCCTCCATT
>CAYRFQ010000080.1:0-36527 GCA_964423615.1 uncultured Alcaligenaceae bacterium
GATTGTAGGAGTTAAGGAGCACCAGAAAGCAAGACCTCGCGCTGTAGTATTAAGAGCCACGAATCGGTTGAGTTTAAGTTGCCGGGCCTTGAACACTATACCCATTCCGCCACTCCCCAGTTCTTCGAGAATTTCGTAGCCGGGAATGCCAACATCCGCAGAGGAGATCGCAGCGGGTTTCAGCGTTGCTCGCGGCAACGAGGTTTGTGCATCTCCAAGGGGAGCGACTGTTCGGGGCTCGCCCTCAGACGAGAGAAATGCCGGTGGTTCGCTCGAAACGTAATCGATTGTTAGGATTTCTGCGTCGGCCTGAGAGGTCGACGAACGTTCGCGGATGGGTTCCTGTGGGATTTGTGGAAACAGTCCGTTACTCTCGAAGAAACTCCGTAGGCTGTCGGCCAAACCTGGGTATTGGGTCAACAGGTCATTGGGGTCGGGTGCCCCACCTTGGGCTTTGGCGTCGAGATAGTCTGCGATGATTTGGTTGACTCGCTTGTCGCGATCAAAGTTGGAATGGGTGTCGCACATATGTTCGGCTCCTGTTGTGAAGTGGCAACCCCCCTAAACGATTTCGACTCAGTCCAAAGAAAAGAGGAGAAGGTGTGTAGTTTTTCGAAAAAACAGCTCAGTGCCCAATGTCAACAACAGAGTGAACTCTTCTACTAAACCGGAGGCGAACTAGAAAGCTAGGAGCGCAAGCTGAAATCGTCCCAAGATAACCCGGATCGGCATGCTTCACAAGATTTACTCCGAGACCTCAAACGGAAACTCCGAAGCTATTCCTTGCCCCTGACGATATTGTCGAAAAACGTCATCATGTCAGGGTACGATTCGATCACGACCATGATGTGTTCGATATTCGGATAGATATGCAAGCCCACCGAGTTCACACCACCATCTTTAAGATCTTTGGCGAGGCGTTTGGCACCACCCAGGGCAAAATCTTTATCCCCGACACCGATCAAAAAGGGAATTGCCTGGATTTTCTTAACCTCCGTGACTGGTCGTGAGCCACCCAATGCCACTACACCGGCGAACCTTTCCGGGTGTGACTGGGCGACGGCAATAGCTTGGCCCGCACCCATCGAGTGTCCCAAAACAAAGACCTTGGTGCGGTCAATGGGATATCGATGAGACAACGAGTCTATGATTTCCGGTGTCGGAGTAGTGAAGGAAAAGCCAGTTGTGAGCGGTGCCATTAACATCCAACCCCGCCTCTTGCAGAGTCGCACAAGTTCTCCGCGGTTGTATGCGTCGAAGAAGATGTTTTCGCTCCCACCGACCCCATGGAGTGCCACCACCATCGGCACAGGTTTGCCACTCTTGGCCGATTCCGGAACGAACAGACGCACGTCATGTCGTCCCTTCGGTGTAACTACTCGTAGCCAGAACTGTCCCTTCCGTGTCTTGTTGTAATATCGTTTTCCATTTTCGACCGTTTGGACGATGGATTCGACTTCGGAAAGTAATCGATCAGCTGGATAATCGGTCTCAAGAATGTATCCGTCCTTGATATATACGAGCCTCTGAAGGAGCATCGATGCCGTTTCCGTTTCGGTCGTTTTTTTCTTCTGTGCAAGTTTCTCGATCGCTTTTTCGAGACCGGTCAGACGCGATTTCAAGTTTGGAATTACGTACACTGGATACTTTTTTCGAACCAACGTTTTGTCCGCTGATTTTATTTCCACAACCACTAACGATTTCCCTTTCGGAAGCGTCTCCAGTTTCGTTCGGAGCGGAAGTCGCGTCAGGGGCTTAGATTTCTGGAACTTCGCCGACTTCCCGATTTCGGCGACACCCATCCGCCATGAGAGATTTTCGGGCATTTTGACCTTGGATTCATAAAGGGCCCGTAAATCTACCTGAATAGTCTCTTGACCCACCTCCCGAAGACGCGGCCAGACGGAGATCATGACAGAGTCGGCCCATCGTTGGTCATCGCTTGGAGTCTTGTTCAAAATCGCGTATCGGGTTTTGTCGAGGTTCCTCCCGGCCCCTCGGAAGTCACCCGTGATAAAGGATGCGAATACCGACGTCAGCGGCTTAAATGCTCGTTTCTTGGCGGATTTGTCGGCGTGTTTTGCCCAAACGTCTTCGGTTCTTTGGAGCCGTCGTCCCAATTCGTATCGCAGCGATTGGGCTTCGGCAACCGAAGGCAAGAGCACGCCAACTCCGAGAAGAAATACAGCCCGGGTGATCATAGTCGAACGTCTCCTTTTCTGGGTGTTGTTCTCACAGGAAAAATCGGTGGGATTCGAGAGTGCAACATTGCTGAAGTATCTGATATAACAAGAAATATAGGCAAGTAACAACAAACATCATTGAGGTGTCCCGTGCTTCGAACAACTCGAATTTTGTGCGTTTTGGTATCCATGCTTTTCATGGCTACACCAGCTTACGGCTTCCATGGTTTCTTCCGAGGCTTGTTTGGAGGAAGTACAGTGGGTTCGTCGCCAGTCACTTCATACTATTACTACCCGTACAGTTCATACTATTACTCCCCATACAACTCTTACTATGTTCCGTCTTACTACTATTCCTATTACTATTCGCCGACCGTCGTGACCGAATCGGTACCTGTTGTAACTTCGGTCCCCACTATCCCAACAGTGGCCTTGCCCGTCTGTACTCCCACGACTCAATCGACAGAACCGCAAACTTTCGCCCAACCAGTCCCGGCCCCTCCACGAACACGAATTGCACCAGCTCCAAAGAAAAATCAGCCCAAAACGAATGATCCTAATATACGGGTCGAGGAGACCAATGAACGATACTTCCGAGGTTCGCCGGTTTCCACGGAAGCAGACACTATTCGTGTTGGGTTTTGGAATACGACCAACCGAAGTGTCGTGTTAAGAGTATCGGGAGTAACTCGCGTGATCCGAGGTAACGGTGGAGCGACTTTCGACTTGCCGCGTTCTTTCACTTGGCAGATCGACCAAAATGTACCGAACAGTGAAACTTTGGCCGCGAATCGCTCAAGCTACGAGATCTTCATCCAATAAGCAACGCCGCTACCGCAAGGCAGGCCAGGAGTTACGTTCCAAGTCGTTGGGTTTGAAATTTTCCGTAGGAAGCCTAAAGTCCTGTCGATGAAAGCAAGTGACAGGTTTTTGGGCTTTTTCACGTTTCACTTCGAGCCCCCTTCTGCTGAGTTTGGCCGACCACCCTCATCAGGTTATCCCCACAAATCCGCTCCCAAACTCAGGAACCATAGATAGGCCCTTTGGGGACTCTCATCAAACACACCCTTGATGCTACAATAACACTGAGCACTTTCCGGAGCCGGGGATAATTTCGGTTGTTTCTACCGCAGGCAAGGTCCATGTTCGATACATACGCGGAACTCGAAGCGTTTTTCGAGCGTCTGTACCAATTCCGAATTGTTCGGAAGTTGGGAGAGGGTGCCTTTGGATTAGCCATCCTCGTTTTCGATGTCGTCGAGCAGGAGCACAAAGTCTTCAAGTTGCCAAAAAGCTGGCAGACGATGGAGGCACTCAAGCAAGAAGGTGACAACCTTCGTGCCCTTCGCAAATTACTCCATCCCAACATAATACAACTCAACCAATATGGTTTTGTTCCGCTCGAGTGGGATGGTCGAATAGAAGAACGCTATTACCTCAACATGGCCTATGGCGGGACGAGCTTGCGGGAGAAATTAGGCAGTCTGAAGTACGAGACTAACGACTCGGTAGACGAAGACGTGTCGCTCGCCCGACGGGAAACCGTCTACAATGGAAGCGGCACTCGGCTCCCAGCTGCCCAAGTTGTCCGTATCGTCATGGACGTTTGTCGTGGACTCGAAGCTGCCCATGGTTTCCAAGGAGCTCAGGTCCGACTGCTCCACTGTGACGTGAGTCCAGATAACATCTTGATTGACGACGAAGGTGTTGCTCGGCTCTCAGACTTCGGGATTGCTCGCGTGATCGACCGGGCGTCGAACAGTGGAATGTGGGCCGGAAAAGTGATCTATCTCGATCCAGAGTGTCACGCGGGACGGGTTACAGTCCAATCTGATTTGTATTCCCTCGGGATCGTCATCCATGAGTGCCTGACTGGTGAGTTACCGTTCTCGACCTTCTCCGAACGATTGAAGCACCCACCGACTCCCGTTCGAGAGCTCGTTCCAGACGTCCCCGAAGCATTGGAAGCAATCGTCCTCAAAGCTCTCGAATTGGATGTCGATAAACGTTTCCGTCAAGCGAGCGAAATGCTCTCCGCTCTGGCCCAACTCGAAGACACATTTAACCCTTTACCTCCACGTTATAAACACGTCGCAACGCTTTCCGATGGCCGTTTACTCTGTGAAGACCGAGAAGGGACCGGTAGAGTGGCAGTGCGGTGGGTGGAGAGCCAAACGCCGCTCGAAGAACTTGCCCAACAACAACGAATCATCAAGCAACTGACCAAACAACCTCTCGAGTTGACTCTCGATGCCTTTGAAAGGGAAGGCCATGTTGGGGTAGTTTCGCCAGTGCCGGGCGAGCCGACGTTGAAGGATCGTTTCCCTTGGGAGGACTTGGGCGATCTCGATAAACTTCAACCCTTTTGTGAATCGATGGCGATGGTCGCTGACCTCCTCCACGAGGTCCACCAGAGTGAACTGTGCCATGGTCTTCTATCGCCATACGCAATCAGCTTTCCGTCAGGGAAACTCCGTCTCCACGAGCTTGGCATTAGTCCCTTCTTTCGAACGACCACGTCGGAGCCGATCTCTCGACAGTTTCCACAACAACGCAAATACATGTCGCCCCAAATCCAATCAGGGATGGGGGTGCCGACTCCTGCCGACGACGTCTACGCTTTTGGAGCCATTCTTCAGGACGTTCTAACTCCCCCCATAACGAAAAGACAGGACTCGTCAGAGAAGAGCGAAAATGATGAGGGCACCAATGAGCCAGAGGCCCCGAAACTTCATCAGGTCAATCCCCTCGTGCCCCATAGGTTCTCGGATTTGGTCGAGCGATGCCTCCAGGAAGATCCCAACGAGCGACCGGTCAGTCTAAAAGAGGTTGCGTCGGTGTTGCGAAGTTTCGACTGGCCGCTGGAATCGATCGAGGGGTTGTGCGAGGGAGCTTTGCGGGTCTACACTCCCGGAGCCGGTCCTTCTCAGTTGATTGCAGCTTGCGAGTTGCTCGACTTGGCATTGCGTTTCGATCCTGGCAACCCGAAAGTCCACCACACAAAAGGCCTCGTCTACATGCGTAACGAAGCTTATTCGTTTGCCGCCGAAGAATTCCACAAGGCTTCGCGGGTGATGCCCTGTCGAGAACTCTTCGTGTTGCTTGGCGAAGCCAACGAAAACGCCAATCAGATTAGCCAAGCCGAAAGCGCATACCGTAAAGCTCTTGAGTTCGAATACTCTACCCAAGTCGGTGAGAGACTCGCCATCACTCTGAAAAAACTTAAGCAATGGAAAGAAGCCGTTGAGCTGTTGAAACGAACTCACGCTTCGGAAGAAGACCCAGAGAACCGCAAACGCCTTGCCGAGTTGCTCCGACAATGGGGAGTCGAGCTGACAACTTGTCCCGAATGCGGGAGTAGGCTTTCAGATCTGAATGAGGAGAGCGCCAGCAACTCGGACCGTACACTTTGTGCCCCTTGTAAGGGCATGCAAAAAGAACAGAGTAAGTAGGCGTGATCCCACAACTCTCTCCGACCCTCGTTTGTATTTTTCCGGTAGTGGGAGGTTCGTGTTCGTTCGTAAGATGTGCCAAAATCCATCCCGCTAGAAAGTGGAGAGGCGTCCAGACGCACCGGGAGATCATCTGGTGAGTACTATAACAGTCGTACGGAAGAACGGAGCTGTTGCACTCGCAGCGGACACTCTTTGGAAAGACGGATCGACGATGCAACGCGCGTCTTCGCTCGCAAACCCTTCGAAAATCCTCCACGTCGGGGATACTTACATCGCCTTTACCGGTTCTGGAGCGTGGGGGCAGGTGTTGAAGCGATACTTTGCCAAGCTAAAAGAGCCTCCTGACCTCACGAGTGAGCATGCGATCTTCGAAGCCGTTCTCCGGATGCATCCTGTTCTGAAGAAGCGTTACGGGGTCAATCCGAACGACGGTGATCGAGACGCCTTCGAGTCCTCCCGGTTCTGTATGTTGTTAGCGAACCCAGGAGGAGCGTTTGCCGTCTATCCGGATCGATCTGTCAGCGAATTTGCGACTTTTTATGCGTTTGGTGCTGGGTGCGAGTACGCTTTGGGAGCCATGCATGTCGCGTACTCACTCATGGATCAACCCGAAGATATCGCGAGAATTGGGGTGGAGGCCGCTGCGGAATTCGACGAAGACACAGAACTCCCCGTTGAAACCTACCGGGTAGAGCTCAATTAATCACTTCGTTCGTAATCGAAAGCGATCACGTCTTCAACGTAGGGGAGCACGAACTCTTTGACTTTTTCGTGTTCGGGATGGGGAAGATAGGTGTTGCGAGCCTCGGGAGTATGGAACGTCATTACGAAAGCGTGCGTGAACCCTTTGTTCAGGCCTTCCGGACTCGAATAGTGACCGCCCGAGAAATGTTCGATCCCAGGAATGATTTGTTGCAATCCCGCTAGTGCCTGGAAGCATTTGGCGATGGTTTGTTCCGAAGTTCCATCCTTGAATTGGATCAAGACCATGTGGTTGACTTTGGCCATCGCCTGGCTCCGGCTATTGTTCCGTGCTGTTTATGGTTGTTATGGACAGATCGAATAGCTGCCGTTCACTCCGCTTTCCCAACGTGAGCCGCGCGAGGTGGTGCAATGACGCCCATACTCGCTCCACTCTTCTTGGCATATCGTTCTTTGCTCCCGTCGGGCAGATATCGAGTCCCGACGCGGGTCGGCTCTCCGGTTTGCGGATCGACGAGCATCACGTTTGAGGCCTCAATTGGCATCTCTTTCGAGAGGCGGCCACCTTGAGGATTTTGGCGGTTTGGTTTCAAGTGCTTATAAACACGATTGACGCCTTCGACAACAATCTTGCCTTTCTTGGGAAAAACAGTCAGGACGCGACTGATCGTGCCTTTGTCGTCGCCGACCATGACCATCACCGTGTCGCCTTTTCGTACATGCATTGGTGTTCTCGTATAACAGAACCTTGTCGAAACTCATGCCTCTCGGTCATCGGAGCCAGAGTCTAGTTCCAAAAAGATATTATGCCGGATGGCCAAGTAATCGACAAGAGATTCAAGTAGTTTTCCTCCCAATAGTCGTGTCGTACCTGAGTTTGGGTACAAACTCGTTGGGCAACTCTCCCTCATTCCGTCCTCCTGATTCCTTTCTTTGCTGAAGACTTGTAAACGAAGAACGTCAATCGAAAGTTACACATCAATGTCGAATGCCATTGACCCAGGTGTTCTGCGAGAGAGTTCACGGCTGGATCAGCTCTGGACTCAGGAGTAGCGGGCGTCGTTGGGATAGCAATCGAAGTCGTCACCTTGAGTTCTCCATCCCGCTAGCCATTGCTCGGCTACTTCTTTTCCTTCGGCATGAAGTTGGTCCATCTGGTTACGGCTGCGGTTGAGTTTGGTGGAGACATGTAATCCCCAAGCCGTCTCGCGCCTCATCTTGATGGTCCGGACCGTGACGAGTTTTCGATCCGACAGAGGGGGATATTTGTCTCCATATTTGCGTAGCCAGTTGTTCAGAGTCAGAATACCATCCAGTTGGGCATTGAGGGATATGTTGCCAGCCAGATCGTTCTCTCGGTCTCGCAAGTCCTCGAGGCTCGTCACCTCTCTGTAAACCTCTTGTGGGTTGATTCGGATCACCCAGATCTCATCGGCTTTGTCTTCTTTCGATTCCTCGTCCAACAACAAACGCACCGGTGGATTTTGGGAATACAGACCATCCCAATAAAAGGCATCGCGCTGCGTCTGTTGGCTCGGTGTGCAGGTGGGAAATGCGGTGTTGGGTATTTTCTGAGCGGGGAGAATTTCGGGCAAAGTCCCTGAGGCTGCCACTCCTTGCAGGGAGAGAGCTCGCCGCATACGCCACCTTGTGACTTCGTACTGCGGATCGACCTCACTTCGATTTCGCAATCCCATTTCTTCCAGCGTTTTGTGAGAATCAAACGCTTCGAAGTTACCGCTTTTGATTTCGATAGCCCCCGCAACCATTCGCAATTTGGATTCGGCCACTTTGGGCCAGTCGATCGTTTGAAAGTCGGGACAAAGCGAATGGAGAAGGGGGCCGAATGACAGGTACTCCTTGCGAGCCCCCATCAGGGTGAGACCCATTAAGCCCAAATGCGTAGGGAGGCTATACGGGTCTGTCGTTGGTAAAGGCACGCCCTGTTCTTTCAAATTCAACGCCGCGCTGATTATTTCGTTGAAGGCTTGCTCGGCCGGAGTGGTCGCCGCAAACGTCGTCCATAGATGATTTAAACGTTCCATTGCCTTGTCCGGAGTGCCGCACTCGGGGTCCGCCGTGTTCGGAGCCAAGCCGTACCAAGTGGCCAGAGCACAGAGAGCACCAGCCGACGTCCCGCTGAGTGCGGTGATCTCGAAACTCGGCTTGTTGGCTTCGGCCTTCCATCGTTGCTGCGTTTCCAGAATTTGTGTTAGCACTCCCCATGTGAAGGCAGCGTGAGTACCACCACCCTGGCAAGCAATCGCTACTTTTTTCGCGGTCATAGTCCGTCCATTTCATTCTGACGACCTCAGACCTCACGTTTCGTGGTCAATGCCCTGGAGGTAACTCCAGTGAGGTTGGCGAGTAGAAGTTAGCACAGCACGCCAGAGGTCACCTTCAACTTCCACCTTCTTCTCTCCTGCCACGACGACAGGGATGGGAATGTTGATGAACAAGCCGTGCATCGAGCCGACCAACATGCCTGTCTTACCGGCCATCGCGGCGTGGGCGGCGTGTCGGGCCATTTGGTCACTCAAAAAGCGATCGTAGGCGTTTGCCGGGACGCTACGTATGGAATAGCTTGGGTCAACGTACCTCACGTTGGCGGTAATGTTGACATTGTGAAAATGCTCCTTGATCCTCTCTCGCAGCAAGACCCCGATATCCTGGTGACGGATGTTTCCAGAGGCATCGCGTTCGGTTTCGGTTTGGTTGAAGAGATGTTGGCCGGCTCCTTCGGCAACCACAATCACGGCGTGGGCACGACGTCGGAGTCGATCTTCCAATGCTGACAGAAACCCGTTTTCTCCCTCTAACGGAAAGGGAACTTCCGGAACCAATGTAAAGTCCACCTCCTGGCTGATTACCGAAGCCCCTGCCGCAATGAATCCGGCGTTTCGTCCCATCAATTTCACCAGGCCCACTCCGTTGATGACGCCTCGTGCTTCAACGTGGATGCCTCGAATCACCTCGGCGGCTTTCTCCAGAGCTGTCGTGAAGCCGAAACTCATTTGGACATAGGGGACATCGTTATCAATCGTCTTGGGAATGCCGACGATCGCGATCGGTCGTTTGCGACGATTGATCTCCTGGTGTAGGTTATACGCCCCACGTTGGGTCCCGTCGCCACCAAGACAAAAGAGGATGTCGATTTGCTGCGATTCCAGAAAGTCGGCCATGACCGAGACTTCTTGCGGTCCGCGAGAACTACCGAGTACGGTGCCTCCCAACATGTCAATCGAGTCTACATAGTCCTCGGTCAGATTGATCGGCTTCAAGCCAAACTGAGGATTAAGACCCTTGTAGCCATTGCGAATCCCAAGCACACGCTTCACGCCGTAGTTATCGACGAGTTCATGATACACAGAACGAATGACGTTGTTGAGTCCGGGTGCCAGCCCGCCGCAAGTAACAATCGCTGCTGTGGTCTCCTCAGGCTTAAAAAACACTTTCTCACGAGGTCCAGCTTCTTCAAAACTGAGGTCGTCGCTCTCGCTACTTTTGACCTCAAAACGGACACGGGATGAGTCGGAGACAAAATGTCCTTTGCGACCTGCTCTCGCAGAAGGCAAGGCGATCGGCGATGGGAGGCGGCCTTCCGCCAGTTTTTCTACTTCGAGGTCTTCTTGGCGAATCATGGAACTTCCCTCAATGGTTTTTGGGCAAGTCAATCAGGGCGTAAGAATGTTACCATTCGCTGGATGGGGTTTGTCGAGAAATATAGTAATAAGGGTAAGGTTGTTCAAAGGTTAACTTTGTATGGTTTTGCTAATCGTGGAATTTGAGTAAAGGTATTGTTTAATCCCTCCTCGGTTGCCTGGAGCTGGTGTCATGTCCGGTCATGTTTTTCGTAACGGGTTGGACATTTGTCGAACCTGAAAAATGCTCGGAGCGGTGAACGGATTCAAACATCCCTTTGCGGCTCTTCCGGCCTGGGCTGTCGAGCCACTTGGGGGCCCTTAGCTATTTGAGAATTAAACTCCCAAATCCAAAAAACATTTGCCACAAATGTAACAGATCGCCTGCGAATCGTCGATTTTTCCTTGCCTTTCGATTCCACGGACCTAAATGATTCGTGTTCGAAAAGAGTTAGAAGTTCGACGACGTTCCATGGGGCAAGTAGATTTCGGGTGGCCTCTGGGCCGTTCACTTTCCGCTAAGGCACTGCCATCCAGCAGAACGAGGAAAACCGCCGCATGATTGATGAAATACTGACCCTGATGAAAACGCATGACTACTTTGACGGCCTGAGCGATGACATTCTTAAGGATATCGCACAGCACATGGAGTTGGCATTCTTCAAAACGGGGGATTGCGTTCACGAGGCTCACCAACCCACCACCGACATCCTTTTCGTGGTCTCGGGACGGTTGAAAGCAGTCGTTGTTGCATACGAAGACTTCGGTGAGAAAGAAACACTCTTTCGATTCTTCGAAAGCGGAGAGCAAATGGGCATGATGAGCGCAGCCCTTGTCGAAGCATTGCCGATCCGGGCTGTTGCTCTCGAGCCCTCACTTATCCTTCGCCTGGACTATCAAGTGAGTTTGGATCTAACTGGAAAATACCGTGACCTGAGGCAGCTTTGGAATACGGTATTAGCAGGAGCACTCACCCAATGCATAATTGGTGGCGCCCGAAAAAAGAAACGATATATCCTCACTATTTTCCACGAGTCGCCACTGACACGGCCGTTGGTCGTACAACTGTTACGACGCTTGTGTGACCTGAAGGAAAAACTTGGCGTCTTGAGTGACTACCCAGGCTGCGCGAGTATCGAGGTCCCATTTCGCTCGCTGAATGAGGGTGGACGTTACCTCACAGAGAAGGAAGTTCGCCAACAACTGGCCAAGTGGCAACACCACGAACGGGTGATCGTGGACGTGGCTGCAGAATTGGACGTCGAGTCTGCCGGAAAACTCATGGAGATAAGCGACCGAGTTCTTTGGTGTGTTTCTCCAGAGTACAAAGAGATGGCGGTTGAGCATCTGCGGGCTCTTGAGGCCCATGCACCAGGCTGGAGGGATAAGATCAGCATTGTCTGGGATCTAACGGATAGCCACATTGCCCCAGACATGCCCGCCTTGCGCGAGTTGACGCGTCGCGAGTTTTCCGTATCGAGCGTGCCGAAAACACCATCTCTGGGCCTCGCGGCGACGAACGGATTGGAACGGTTAGTTCATTGCCTCCGGGGGGTCCAAATTGGTCTCGCTTTGGGTGGCGGAGCGGCACGCGGAATGGCTCATCTTGGAGTCCTCAAGGTCCTGGAAGAAAACGGCATCGTTGTGGACATGATAGCAGGAACGAGTGCCGGTGCGATGACCGGGACGCTCTATGCGGCAGGATTGGAACCCGATTATCTCGCCCAGAAGTTCGCACAAGATTTAACCCCTCCTTGGATCTTTCGTCAGTTGAAGGGGGGAGGCTATTGGTACTTGATGTACAAGTATCGCACCGGTGGATTCGATCCGATGTTGCGCAAGTACATTGCGGATTCGAAATTGGAACAGTTGCCCATCCCCTGCTCGGCCATTGCAGTCGATTTGGTTCACGGGGAAGCGGTCATCCATGATAGTAGTGATGCAGTCCATGCGATCCTCTCGAGTATCAACCTCCCGGTCCTGGCCTCTCCGATTTGTCGAGGAGGTCGCGCATTGATTGACGGTGGTTTTCTCAATAATGTCCCCGCAGACGTACTTGTTTCCAAAGGGTGTAACTTCGTGATCGCAGTCGACGTTTTGGCAAAGATTCCCAAGAAGGTCGGTACGATTGTGGCGGATTCTCCACAGGAATTCCCCAAGCCACCGTCGGTCTTTCAAACAGTCATGCGAACCTACACCGTCCAAAATTACAACATGAATGCACTTGGAGCAGCCCCGGCGGATATCTCGATCGAACCGGACATGAGTCAATTCCATCTCGACGCCTTTACTCGGGCTGTGGAAGCCTCAGAAATTGGCAAAGCCAAGTGTATTGAACAGCTGGCTCGACTGAAAAAACTCCTTCACAGGCTGGATAGGAATATGTTTTCCAACTGACAGAACTCTGTCCTGACAGATGCATGGAAATAGATGTGTCGAATGCTTTGCCATCTTTACGGAGGTAGAGACTTTGAAAGATAGCATTCCACAGTGCCAAGTGAGCTCTTGGTTGTTCTCGGCTCTTTCAACCTACTTTTTCGTTTCCAAGAAATATCGCCTGAACGGTGCTTGCTGCCACAAAAAAGCTACACTTCAATACCGTGCGATCGAGTGCTAACTTCAACCAAGGGAATTCGCTGATGCCTCCGGAACCTCTTGAACCATGGCGAATTGTAGTCCAAGTTTTTGGCGTTGCCGCCTTCTTTGTTATTTCGCTCCTTCAGAGAAGTGATCTGCTGCGGATCACAGCGTTGTGCATCGGCGCGATGATCTTCTATGGCATGGTGCAAGATCAGTTTAGCGTCCGATTGTCTCCGAAATATTTCACAGTAGCTCACGCCCCAATCGAAAGTTTGTCCGACCCGACGCTTCTAGGGATCACTTGGGGGTTTCTGGGATCTTGGTGGGGAGGTCTCTTTGCTGGTGTGGCTATTGCATTGACAGCAACGTTAGGAGAGAATCCACCACTCACTCTACGGCAACTGCTTCTGCCGGTTGGACTCCTCTTGGCCGGGACAGCTACCGGGACTATCCTTTGCGGTTTCGCGGGTCACTACAATGGTAAAATTTGCGCCATCGTGTTTCAGGGAGGATTTGGAAGTACTATCCCAAAAGAGGAACAACTATGGTTCTTCACGGTGGCCTGTGCTCACATGGGAACGTACACTTCGTCTGTCATTGCGACCATTGCCGTTTGTATTTGGGTTGGGTGGTTTCGTCGACAGCAGGGAATCGGTGTCAGGCAACAGCAAGAACTGTTGAGAGTTGGGAACGAAGCCGAGAAAATGGCCGTAGGAGAATCCGGTTCAACACATATCCAAAACTTGCCTTTGTGTTGAACCGGCTCTCCTGCGACTGGTGATGTGTTTTTTTACGTTGTTGCGTGCGGTGCTCTCTTAACTTTGCGCCGTTCCGAGGTTCTCAAACAAATGGGCCAGCGACACCGTGAGCTTTCGGAAGTCACCTGCGTGAAGGCTTTCGTTGGGAGCGTGGGCATTCGTCAATGGATCTTCGATTCCGAGCAACAACGCAGGAGCCCCTTCGAATAACTCAGCAAGAGGCCCCACAAATCCGATCGTTCCTCCGCACCCAATTGCTACCGGTTCGCGGTCGAACCCTTGGTTGAGCGCCGACATCGCGGCTTCGAATGCTGGGCCATTCGGATCGGTCATCCACCATTTCACCGGAGTGTGCGCCGATGTCACGTTGACCTTCACGTTCCACGGAGGATTGGCGGTCAGCGTTCTCTGCAGTTGCTCAAAGACTTCGTCAGGATTTTGATCGGGAACAATTCGGCAACTGACCAGAGCACGCGCTTTGGGCAAAACTTGATTCGATGCGCTGGCAATCGAACTAGCTTCCTGAGCAATGATGGTGATGGATGGTTGCCGCCAAGTTTGTTCATAGGGGTGAATGCCCTTTTGCGTTGCGAAGTCAACACCCGGCAATACTCCCATCTCTGCCCGCCACTTGGCCTCATTTCCGGGGAGACTCCGAAACGTCTTGCTCTCTTGTTCGGTGAGTGGCTTGACCTTTTGGTAGAACCCTTCAATCGGGATTTGACCATGATCCCAGTATAGTCGCGAAAGAATAACGTTGAGGGCTAACGCCGAATCGGCAAGCATTCCGCCAGACATTCCCGAGTGCACCGGAGTCGTCGCGCTCTCGACTTCGACCAAGGCCGTCACCACTCCGCGCAACGAGTAGGTGATGCTTGGGATGCCGGTGTCGATGTTTTCGGTGTCGCAGACGACGATCACGTCCGACTTGATTTGCTCCTTGTGTTGCTCGAAAAAACTTTGAAGGTTGGCCGAGCCGACCTCTTCTTCTCCCTCGACAAGGACCTTCACATTGACGGGAAGACTCCCTCGCGTTTTCAGAAAAGCCGCGACCGCAAAGAGTTGTACAGGGATGGCTCCTTTGTCGTCAGCCGACCCGCGTCCGTAGAGCCGTCCGTTGCGTTCGGTAAGTGTCCATGGATCTGATTCCCACTGATCGGGGAAGTTAACGGGCTGAACATCATGATGGGCGTAAAGGAATACCGTCGGTTTACCTTCTGCGCCTAGCCACTCTCCGTAGGCATAAGGATAAGAGTCTCCGCATTTGAGCGTTTGGACTTTGTCTAGCCCGGACTGTTTCATCAAATCGCAAGTCAACTCACAGCTTTGGTCAATCTCGCTGGTGTGTTGGCCGTCCGTGCTGATGCTGGGTATCGCAACTAAATCGGCCAACGCTTTCGTCTGTGCCGCTTCATTTTCTTTCAACCATCCCAATACGTCGTTCATGATTCTGCCTCCTCAATTGATGATTGCGTATTCGGATGAGTCTATTCGAAAGGCGACAATTGACAACTCGTGTTCTGCCGGGCGGCACACGTCTAGGTTTGGGAATCGTAAGTCCAGGCTGCTTGCATGGACTCCGCGCAACTCAGTTCGACGCTGCGTTCCAGATCACCAAGAGTCGATTGACGAAAACGATGCTGCCAATGATGGCGGCGGTGCAACTGGCTACCAACACAGCTCCAGCGGCGATGTCCAGACATGGCCAAACTTGATTCCGTGCGTCTTCGTGGAGTCCTCGGAACAGCGTTTCGATGGCGCTGTTGAACATTTCCGCTACCAACACGAAGCCAATACATCCTAGGAGGATACACCATTCGATGACCGAACACTGAAGCACTGCAGCCGCAACGACGACGAGAGCGGCGAAGAAGAAATGAACGAAGAAGCTGGACTGTCCGCGGACCCCAAACTTCAAACCTCGGAATGCGTCTTGGAATTTATGAACCCACGTGCGTCGGGCTCGCTTTCGGTGTTCTTGCTGCTCGTTTTCGTCGGTGTAGTCCGACGTCGGAACTAGCAGTGCCATGCTGGCCTCGCATTAGAGAACGGGTCAGGTAACTTTTGGTCTTGGGATAACTTAGCGGATTGGAGAAGTCTCGTCGAGACGGGAGCACGTCACGGGTAGAATTGCAAACAGAAAAAACGCGAGCCAAAGCCAGGCTCGCGTTCGATTCACAACCGAGTCATATTTGGTCATTAGTTAATCAGGGTGTAGTACAGGACCGTTGATGGATGGTCTCGTGCAGTAAACTTGGGTTGGGGGCCAGGATGGCCATAGACGTATTGATTCTCTCTTCCGGTTACCGGCGTTCCGACCAACCCAACTATTTCGTTCATTGCATGGGCTTTGGTGCAGTAGGCCTGGAAAATCATTCCCGTTTGCTGGAGCACGACGGTCTCCTCGTTGGGCCCTTCTGGATCGAGAACAACGGACATGCCATCGACGAGTTCCCATTTGAGGTCGACCGGCATACCGATGTTGGTTGGGAGGGTTACAGTTCCGCTCGTCGTCTGGAACTGCAGTGGCTGAATTCCTCCCACTGCAGGTGCGGTAGGAGCCGGTATACTCGCCATCAGGTTGGTTACCTGACGTGGAGCGGACCCGATCTGCGTCCGATCGACGATCGCGAACATTCGATGACGTATGTGTTGGTTGTCGGCTCGTCCGATTTCGGGACCAAGGATCACTGGACGCACATCTTCGTCGAGGACTTCGAAGAACCCAACCGTGAGCCACACGGCGAATACGTTGCTGCGTGTGGTTACGTTATTGAATAGTTTGCTCAACAGTTCAAAACGTCTGTAGGGGTGAGTACTCGCCGGCGTTTGGTTTTCGAGAGCACGCAAGGCATCCAGCTGGTTCGGAGAATTCGAACGAAGGAGAGTGTAGTTCAGTCCATTCCCGACGTTAGCCGTTTCGCTCGCATTAACGGGGAGGTGCGCTGTGGCGAGCCCCATAACAGGTCGGTCATTAGGCCCAGGCATCCTGTTCGTATCTGGCGTTCGTGTATTGAGTAACGCCGTCAACATGCCAGCCGTAGCTGGGTCGCCATTCACTAACCCCGACAAAACCTCTTCGTCCCAGACCATGTTGATGTTGATCTTGCCGGGCCGACGGCGGTCACGTCGGATGACGATGCCAGTAGCATTCCGGTCTCGGTTGATCTCGTACGCCCAGTCCGTCTCGACGAGTTCCAGAAAACGGGCCAAACGTGTCGTTGGGTCGAACCATCGGGCATAATGCTGGTGGTAATCGGTACCGACTCTGAACTGTTGGGTCAACTCGTGGGGCCGGTAGCCCGAGACATGGAGCAACTCAATCGGGCTTGTGAGTTTCCGATCGAGATGGACTAACCAACTGAACGGAAAGGTCAGCGTATCATTCGTTGCCGGCAACATCGTTTTGTCGTCCTTCTTCGAGTTGTGACGGAAGAACGAGTGAGCAGGAACCATAGGCGGAGGCATGGGCGGTGGCATCGGGGGATCGAGTTGCTGCTTCACCAACTCACTTCCGTCGTAAGGTTCTCTGCGGCCAAAGGAATTCTTCTGCTGGACGGGTGTAACCACCGGAAAATTATTTTCATTCCACTGCACGCCTGAGTAAGTCTTCACATCCTTGACATAGTCGATGGTGATATAAGGGTTGTAACCAACCGCTGTGGCATCGTTATTGGGAGGAAGCGAAGGATTGGCTAGCCTCCGGAGCAAGATAGTGCTTTGCAATCCATTAACGACCCCATCGGGGTCTATCTGGAGAGGACTCGTACCGTCACGTTGTCGCTCGTACATCATTCCGGTTGCTTGGTAAGTGGGCGTGATGCCTGCAAACGGCAGGGGGGCCAGCGCCGCAGGTGGACCGATGACATAAAAGCCGTCGTTCGATCCGACCGTCCCTTTGAAGGCACCTTGGGCGGCCTTAAGTAGTGGCAGCGTGGCGGCGGATGTTTCTACCTTATTCCATCGGGTCGGGGCCATCGGGAGTCCGGCCGGTTCGGGATCCCCCTTGGGATTGTTTAGCTTGCGTAACTTCGTGAGCTGTTGATCATAAAGTTCTATCTGGTAGGTTGCATATTTCGTCATTGGGTTAGAGGGATATGGCTTTGAGAGTTCGACATCGCCGTCGGCCGTTGGCCAGGGGTTGTGGAGTTCGACCCAGAAATACACCGGAAAATCTCTCGGGAGAATCATATTGTTCATCCGAGCTGCGATCTCATCTGGGTGATTCTTAACCTCGGAATACACTTCGTTGATGACGACTTTGGGGAGTTCCGTGCCGTAGACGAAATTCTCGGCAGTCTGCATGCCCATCCCGGCTGGTGGGTTCCACAGGAACAGCGTGTTCACATCGTCTTCGTCGATGAAATCGACAATGTTCGCCGCCAGTTGCGCTAACCATTGTCGAGCCGCGTAGGACTCGTGAGGATTGGCAGGAACGTTTTGACCATTGGGACGATTTCCAGTAGTAACCCAGACGAGTCGATCGTAAATTTCCTGGGCAAATTGCTGTCGGTCTTTATTGGCTTTCTTGAAATCTGCTGCGTAGGCAGTGAGTTCGCGATTGAGATCAAGTTTCCCAAGAGCTGCGAGGGCACTCCGGGCACTGCCGTTAAAGTCGCCAGCGTTCGGGATGCCAGTTGTCTGGAGACCAGCAGGAAAGGGCTTGGCCGTTCCGCTTGGGGGCTGGGCCACATTGTTATCTTCGCTGGCTGTGTAACTTGCCGATGTCTGGAGCCAGGGGGCGAGGCTCGGTCGGGGGAAGTCCCAGCTATCGGTCGTCACGAGCCAAAGTCGTTTTGTTCTAGCATTTGCGTTTTTATAGGGGGTCGGGATCAAACGGAAGATGTCCGAAGTGAGGCCAGGCGAACCCGTGTCGTTGAAGCGATAGAGGGCTTCCAGCTGAGGCGCACGAAAAAGTCTGTCGTCACCGAGGCCAGGAACGAAAGCCCGTCCAGGATGCGTCGTTAACTCGCCGGAGCCTGATTGTCCGTTTCCGTATCGCGTACTGTCAAACTTGGCAAATGGCGTCAGTTTTTCGTCTGTCGTCATCCCTTCCTTGGGAAGTCGGTAGAAAAAGGTGCCGCCGTTGCTTCTCCCATCATAGTCCAGGCGGGCATAACTCGGAGGCACCGGAGAGAGTTCGAAAGCGTCGGTCCCATCTCCAGGAGTTTGATTAGGACCAAGTCGTCCCGAGGTGGCGTCATTGAACAGTGGGTTCAACTGGTTTTGATTTGTGAAGAGTGGCAGGAGGCTAACTTCCCACGGCCCCAATCCGTGATTGGCCGCGTGGTTGCCCCCATCTTGAATGTTCCCATGAACGTTAAGGTTCAAACGGCTATCGAGTTCCATGATCAACGGCGCAAACAGTGGCTTGTACTTTCGTCCGTCGGGGCCAGTGAGGACGGGATAGCCCAGGTCCATCCAGATGCTGTCGTTGTTGGCTACCTTCCGCACTCCGTTGACCATGACATACGGTGTGGCGTTCGGGAGGTTTCGGACGTCCCCACCGAGTTGAGGTGGTGGAAACGATTTGCCGTCCTTCTGATGGTAGGCAGGGAGTGGCCGAAGGGTTTGGGCCATCATCTTCGTGATTTGGTCGGTGGTCCAGGGAACTTGTGTGATTGGGTTCGAGGTCACCCCCCAATTCGAGTTCATGGAAGGCGGAGCCAGGGCACCGATTCCAGTCCACGGACGATGGAAGGAGGGCAGGAGCACCTCGCCATTTCCATTCACGACCGCCAAAAACATGTTGTTCAAGTCGGGATAGGTGTAGGTAGGATTGATTCCGCCGTAATATCTCTGAGTTCCCTGCCCCACACCTGTTTGTTCGTCGGCCCGAAATCCAAAGTAACCCGGATCCCGCAAGACTTTCTCATAACCATCTCGAGTGTTGATGAGCCAAGTGTAGTTCACAAGTTTCTGGTTATCTTGCCCCACGAGGCTCGCAGGACCACCGGCCTGAATTGTGTAACTTAGTCGCCCGACACCGTTGTACGGGATCGTTAGTGGTGCCGTCGATTTTGGCCTCGGAACTCCATACATGTTCGTGGCCAGGGAGTGTCCTCGCATCGACGACTGCCAGCCCACGGCGTTGTCTTCCGGTCCGTACAACAATTGACTCAAGAAAAACGAAAAGGCATGTTCGGGGTCCAATGTTGGAGCCGGTTCTTCATTGGCTTGTCGCGAATAGCGAGACGCCGTCGCTTCTGACTGAGCATAGAACACAAAACTCAGGGCAACGAGCGAAAATATGCTTAGCATTGTGACGACGATCAGGAGGACTAACGCTCGTCGTTTGGCTAAATTTTGGGTCCTGACGGACTTCTTGGGTAGAGATCCGTTCGGTCGAGATTTGTTTGCTTGAAGTGGTTGCTTTCGCATAGATTACTCCTGCTCCGTGTCGGAAGACCTCAAAAGGGCCTCAAGACCAAAGCTGATGTCTTCGAGATGTCGGGCATTGCTTCAACGAATGCGTGTTTCCACGGACCTCGCTCCGGTGGAGTTTGGGACCGAATTTACATGTCTTGGATGATCGTGATCTGCCGTGTTTGACGAGTTTTGGTGTCCCAGACGCGAAGGGTAATCCGGAGAGCTGCCACAGTGTATCGCACTCCCGTTCCAGGCATCGGAATCTCTGCAGGGATGATTGCAGTATCTAGCTCGAACTTGCCAGTCATATCGAAGTATTGGGCATCCTTCGTGTTATCATGGAAGAAGTCGAGAAAATCTCTATCATCGGAGAACGACCCAGCATTAGAAACAAGCCGCACGAGTGGTTCGACTTGGAACGAAACAACGTTCGAGAGCATTAGGGACTCTCCTAATGTCTGAGTTGGATTCGTCGTGAGTTGATAGCCGCGATTCGTCGAACCCCTCGCGACTTCTTCGGGAGTGTGGAATTTCAGCTTGCCTGTTGTCGTATCCGGACTGCAACTGAGGTAAGCCCAGTTATTCAACGTAAGGTTTGGATAAATTCCTTCCACAGAGGTATCTCTTGAAACGAGCGCCCGTTGGACTCTGTAGAGGTCATGAATGGCAAAACCACTCGCCCCGTTAGGGTCGGTCGGAAAGTCTGTCGTTCCGGTCTTATTGAGAAAGTACGCGACTTCCGCCCATTGGCTGTTGTAAGCTGGCGTGGTACTGGTTTCGTGGCGAACGTCACGACGACTTGTCCCCAAGATATCTTCGGGTTGAGTCGTTCCGGCCGGCACCACATTCTGAGGAAAAGAGGTCACCAAGTCTTCGGCCCTAGCTCCTCGAAGTTTGATCGTGAAATGTAAAACATGTTGCGTGGCCCGGAATGATGGAATCCCATCCGCATCGTCGCCCTCATCTATTGGTCTGAAAAGCACAAGCCGAAAAAATCCTTCCCGCGGTCGTCCCTCGGGTGTCCAAATCCCAGGATCACTCAAACGTTTATTTCCGTCGAAATGGTTGGCCTGGAGGTCGGCCCGTAACCTCACGGAAACGCTTCGCAAACCCGCCTGGAGATCACCGATCCCCTTCAGACCACGGAACGTATCCAACCCCGTAACGAACGCACTGGAGATGATCACCATGATGAATAAAGTCAAGGCCATGGCGACCAGCATTTCGACCAGGGTGAAAGCGTCTCTACGTTGCATGACTGTGTTCCTGTCCCAATATATTCGTTCTGTCCAATTTCTAGGCGAATCCGAACGCACATTTTCTAATTCGGTCCACGTCCGGAGCCAATGCGAACGACGTCGACGACCCACTCTAGAACAACGACTCTACCAGTAAAAAATTCCTGGGTCGGTGCCATGGGTGGAGGTGGTATCTGCTGATACTCTTTGAAGAGCTTTCCGTAAGGCAACCGAAGCGGCTGTTGGACTTCGACTTCGAGTTGTGTTCCGCCGTTGACCAGTGTGGTCCCCACTACTTTGTAGAATTGGGCATGACACGGCAGAGAAGAAGGGACCATATTGACAGTAATCGTGGGAGTCGTGGCATCCAGAATCCATGTTCCAGGGACCAGTCTTTCCAGCGACCCGGGGTTGGACAAGTAGATTTTGTTGGCCTTCATATCGAACAGGGCACCGTAGGAATCCTCCCCCGTCTGCAACGATTTCACCAACCCGATCGGCCGTTTGTGGTAAACAACAACGCTGAGGTCAACGACAGCAGCATCTGTCATGGGCCGACGAGCAAGATAGGCCCAGGTGTAGTTGAGATTCCGCTCATAGTTACCGGCTCCCGTCTCAGGAACGCTGTCTTCGGAAAATACAATTTCGTCCAGAGAACCAAACCACTTGAGACGTTGTTGGATATTCGGAGAGCCGAATTGGGGGGATTCCGGAAACAGTGCCGAAGGCACGCTCACTCTTTTCAGCCCATTAACCTGACCACCAACCCACCCAGCGGAGTTTCCAAGGTATAACTCCGTCCCGTAAGGATCAACGAAGAGGGGATGACTCGGTTGATCCGGCGGAGCGTCAGACAGGATATTGGGTCGGGGATTTACGAAAGGACTCGTCAATGCGGCTTGGGGAAAGGCCGCACGGTCGACGAAGGGACCATTGCGAATGTCCTTGATCTCGGCAATCTCCACGGCATTCTGAACGACGTGGGCCGTGCGTTGGTCGATGATCGCTTGCTGCATCGTCAAGATGCCAATGGGGAACATCGTAAGCAACGCCAACAACCCAATCCCCATCACAAAGATAGCGACCAGTACTTCGACCAGAGTAGCACCCGCACGTCGTTTCATTGGTCCGTGATCCTTTTTTGTCTTCTTGGAGCGTCGTTAGCTTGGTTGGGATCGCTAGCCCAACGGTTCGGTTCATCATCGATTATCGGACGTAGATGTACGGGTTCCCGCTCTTGCCCTGTACTCTCGCCCCCGTTTCCACCTCCACGTTGCTCGTCTCTCCCGATCGTGTGTTCAAGACCATCAGAGTAGGTGCTCCGTCATAAGGTGAAGTACCTGTTTGTTCCCGGACCCAGAAGACATACCAATCCGTCGAAGGATTCCCCATCACCGCGCCTGATGGAGAGAACATGATATCGATGACCCCTCCCGTTCCCAAAGGCACCAGGGAGGAAGTCATGTTGGGATCGAGAGGAGAGTCTTGAATGGGATTGATGGTGTCCACAACGACATCAGTGGGAAGGGTAATGGGTGGTTCACCCAGAGGTCTAGGCTTCCGAACGATCCGAAAATTCGGAGTCGGTTCTTTGATCTCGGTTGGCAACTGTGATTGGAGTTGCAGCGCTGAACCGTTGACACCCACGATGCGCCGCATCAATCCACTTCCGTTGACCTCGATCCAGTCTCCTACTTCAACCAAGGCAGCATCGATTTCCCTGTTGATGTTCGGATAGTCGACGGATTCGGCCTCTGTTGCAGGGCGATAATCCAATAAGGTCGGCTGGTTATTACTGTCGAGTTTTGTCTTTACGAGTCCACCGCTCAAGTCGTCCGGCTGTCCGATGAGCACCATCGTTGAGTAATACCTTGGCTGACTCGGGTTGTCCGGCAACAACCGCAACCCTCGTGGGGCTCGGTCGAGCAGAGCGCGTTGTTTGGCGACCATCAACAATTTTTGCAACTGACCCGCACCCGACGCGATACGCTCTTGCGAAGAGTATGACGGCAAAAACAATACCGTCAAACCCAATAGAGTCAGAACCAACGCGACCACCACCAGTAACTCGATGAGAGTGTATCCTCGTCGGACCAAGGGCGAAGTCTTCGTTGGTGGTCTTTGCTGGTTATTCGATATCATGGCAGTTTTTCGCTCGCTGGGGCTTTGGCCCACATGTTGATGAGTAACGAATTGAAAGGTGAGTCAAAGCCAACACTAGAAAACAGAGAAGCTACTCGCGGAAACTGTAGATGTTGTCCTGAGCGACAGCCGGATTGTCTTCGGTCATCGTGAACGCTCCCAGCCCCAAAGTTAAGTCCTCACCAGCAGAAACAATAACCGGAATCGAATAGTAGCTGTCTCGCCAGGTGTACCCCGATGGCGGAGTCGCTGGGAGGCTCGGTTCATAGACTAACCGCTCGAACGTATATCGGAAATTCGTCCATGTATTGAGACGCTGAAGCACCTGATCGGGGTCCAACAAGTCCTCGGTTTGGGTTTTCCTGGTCACTCTCACCCTCGAACTCTTACGTGTCGGAAACGTACTCCCCAACGGAAATCGAAAGAACGCCAGCGGCGTTCCCCAATCATCGACGAGTTCGGGCACGTTATCACCATCAGTATCGCGTTGGTATTGATCCAGTTCGATGTGCGAGGTCGCTTCGCCTTTACTCAGAGCCAACATCAGGCAAGCCGCGGATTGAGTTCCCGGGTTGGCCGTGTCCGTCGCGCTGCTGTTCCAGCCCAACGTGCTCAGCATGTTCAAATAACCAGGGACATACTTGCGTCGATTTTTCGGAATCAGTGGTGGACTTCCGTTGTAGAGAGTGCTGGGCTTATACAACACATAGTTTTCAACCGATGCCACGTTGAGTTCGTTCAAATCTTGAGGGAAGGCTTCCATGAGTCGGAGTTTCACCCAGATCACCTTGGCTCGCGGGCGGTCGTTTTCAGCTAAGAACAAGACAGCAGGAGACGGTTCCTCTTTCTTCGCTTCCACAACGACTCTTTCCCACTCTCTCTGCAAGATGTTGTGGAGGGTATCGACTCGGTCTAACGTGTTGGAGTAATGCTGCGTCTCGATATATTTCATGACGCCGCTCGAAACGAGTCCGACTAGGATGAGCAATATTCCGATCACCACGAGCAGTTCAACGAGTGTGAAGCCGGTGCGGCGGATAGCTTTTAAATTTAGGTGATTATTCATTCGGGCTACTCCGCAGCTACGCCAAGCGGTACTGGATGGAAGTTCGTGATGTCGTCGCGCCCAGCCCCAAAAACGGCCGGGTTGTTTGGATTATAAACATTGTTCGAATTGTTGAATCCAAACCTGGCATCTTCGCCTGCCGAGATGAGTTGAAAAGATTTGGAGCTATGAAATAGCCCCGTCGATCCAGCCTTTTTATATGGGATCAGGCCCTTTGTTGGGTCGTTTTCTTGGGTGGAACCGAGAGAAGGACAATGGTCACCATAAGTCGAAGTCGAGGAAACACCAGTCCCGGAACTGAAATAAACCCACGGACTCTCTTCGTAGACATCCTTGTAAGAGTAGAATCGAGTCGGGTTTTGGTACTGCGCGGCAATATTTGGTACGGAGATCGTGCGTTGATATAAACGCGTTGGCTTGAAGTCAAAGAATGGTTTTTGTCGGGTGCCGCTGGATATTGGATTCGACGGGCTGTCGGTAAATCCAATCGTTTCGCCCGTGCTCCAATCTTGAACTCCACCAAGGAAGAACACCAGACATTGATCGCCTTCGAGAACAACTGCATACTTTTCGCCAGGCGCTAACGCCCGTTGTTGCGAAGGATGCTGCCCTGCTGCCCAATCAGGAGGCGCGGTAGTGAACCGAATACGCGGCCAAATCCGTGTCAAGGACTTCAAGGACTCTTGAGCGAGCGGGTGGGTCAAGTATTGGGCAGGGTCGTTACTTAACAGAACTCGACTCGGGGGATAAATGCTGTACTTTTGCTTGAACTCAGCCAGAGCCTTCGAGAGTTCGTTCATATCATTTTGGTTCGCGACCCTGTTCGCCGAGGCGTAAAACCGCAGCACGCCGGACGCCGTGAGACCCACAAGGACCACAATAATCGCGATCACTACGAGCATCTCGATCAAAGTAAAACCACGCCTCGGTTGAGTTCGTGTGGTGATCATGGAATAATTCCTCGAATGATATGGCGCAGACAGTGACGAGAACGAGTACCAGTCAGGAATCGTTCTCGCCTTGCGCTGCTCTTGCTTATTATCCGCCACTCAAACCGTCGAGCAAACTCAACAGCGGCATGAACAACGCGATGACGATCGAACCCACAATGAGACCCAGGATGACGATCATGATCGGTTCGAGCAGGCTAATCAAAGACTCGACCAAAACATTCACTTCTTCGTCGTAGACGTCCGCGACCTTGTTGAGCATCCCGTCGAGGTCTCCCGTTTCTTCCCCAACGTCCACCATGTTGACGACCATGTCATCGACGAGTCGGCTCTTCTTCATCGGAACGGCGATCGTCTCCCCTTCGCGGATCGAGTCGTAGATCTTCTGATACATCTTCTCGAACACGGCGTTCACGCTGGTCTCGCGGACGATCGATAACGCCTCCAGAATCGGCACACCAGAGCTGATCAACGTACCAAGTGTTCGAGTCGTCCTGGCCACGACCGTCTTTTCCGTGAGCTTTCCAACGATCGGAATGAATAACAAAACCCGGTCCAAGAAGTACGCCCCGCTTTTGTTCAACCGTATTAACTTGATCATCAACCAGATCGATAACGGGAACAGCGGCAGAACATACCAATACTTCACAAACCATTTCGAGGTGTTGATGAGCATCACCGTCAAGGCAGGAAGTTTGAGCTTGAACTCGTCGAAAATCTTCTGGAATTTTGGAATGATGAAGATCATGATCCCGGTCAAGATCAACACGGCGACCGTGATGACCGCAGCCGGATAGACCATGGCACCGGTGATCCGGCGTTTGAGGCTTTGCGACTTCTCTTTGAACTCGGCCAAACGTCGGAGGATGATTTCGAGAGCACCACCGGCCTCACCCGCCTTGATCATGTTGACATAGAGACGGTCGAAACACTTGGGGTGTTTACCGAACGCTTCGCTGAGCGTCAGGCCAGATTCGACATCTTCGACAACATCAATAAGGGCGTTTTTCAACACCCCTGGCTTCATCTGCTTTTCCAGAATCTTGAGGCTTCTGAGGACAGGTAACCCGGCGTCTTGAAGGGTCGAGAATTGACGAGTGAAGGTCACCAAAGCCTTCATCGACACTCCACCAATGGTGAAGGTTTTGGACTTTTTGCGTTTGCCCTTTTTTTTGCCTCCGGCCTTCTTGCCGCCTTTCTTCCCGGGCTTTCCCGCTTCGGTGAGTTTGGTGACGAAGTAGCCCATTTGGCGAATCTTTTGCTGGGCTTCTTCTTCGTTGACGGCATCGACAGTGCTCTTGACTTCACTGCCGGTGGTGTCCATCGCTTCGAACTTATATGTCGGCATTAGGTTCGCCCCCGCACGAGGAGACCGTCGGAGGACTCGGGACCCCTCGTCTCCTTCGGACCAGAATAGACAGCGATGCACATGTGCATCGACAACAACAAATGACCTATCGCGGTAACGCGTATTGTGCCCAATCGGTGGTGGATTCAGCTTGCGTCGTGTTCCCACCAATTCGCAACTTAAGCTCGAATCTGTGTCGGTGCCGTCGTTTATGTTCCGGGTTGGTGAATAGGAACGTCGGATAAAGCATCGTGGTCTTTTCCGTTTTGAAGTTTTGACCGTGCCTCCGCTTCGAGCAAAAGCACACCATCCACCAAAGAGAACGAACACCTGTGGGATCACAAAGACCACATTTGTTTATCCCATTGTTCAAAACACCAAACAACTTATCCTGAACCCACCACGTGGCCGACCGACATTGTTTTTCCGACCCCGGATTCGTCTCTCCACCAAATCGCTATTCGTCTTCGACGATGGTTTCGTGGACGACCTCTTCGATCGTAGTGACACCGTTAAAGATGGCCCGGAGGCCGGCTTCTCGGAGGGTCGTCATACCTCGCTTGCGGCAAGCCTCGCGGAGTTCTTCGCTAGAGGCACCAGCGGAAATCAAGTCGCGGATTTCGTCGTCCAACAGAATCAACTCGAACAGGCCCGACCGTCGCTTGTGTCCGGTGTTGTTGCACCGCTCACACCCTCGCCCATAGTAGAATTGTTTGCCCCGAACTTGCTCGCGTGTCAGGTTCAGCTCCATCAACTGCTCGTCGCTAGGGTCGTAATTGGTCTTGCAATCTTCGCAAATACGACGAACGAGGCGTTGGGCGAGAATTCCCTGAACGGTCGCGGTGATCAAGAACGGTTCAACACCCATGTCACGTAATCGCGTAATCGTGCTCGGCGCGTCGTTGGTGTGCAGCGTACTGAACACCGTGTGACCGGTTAGCGCGGCTTGGACCGCGATTTGAGCCGTTTCGAGGTCACGAATCTCGCCGACAAGGATGGTGTCGGGGTCTTGTCGAAGGATCGCCCGCAAGGATTTCGCGAACGTCACGCCGATGTCGGAGTTAATCGGAACCTGAATGATTCCGTCGATGTCGTACTCGATCGGGTCTTCGGTCGTAATGACCTTTTCGGTGATTTCGTTCAGCTCGTTCAAAGAAGAGTAGAGCGTCGTTGTCTTTCCGGATCCGGTCGGTCCGGTCACCAACACGATTCCGTTCGGGACTCGAATCAGGTTTTTCCAAACTTCTAACAGATCGGATTCCATCCCGATTTTGTTGATGTCGAGACTGACCACGCTCCTGTCAAGAACCCTGATGACGACGCTCTCGCCGAACATCGTCGGCAAAACGCTCACCCGCATGTCCACTGGGTTACCACCGACGTTCAGTTCGATACGACCGTCTTGAGGCAGCCGGCGCTCGGCGATGTCCAAGTTCGACATAACTTTGATACGCGTAGCGATGGCGTTCGCCAAGTGACGTGGTGGCGGAACCAACTCCAACAGGACTCCGTCGGCACGATACCGCATTTTGTATTCTTCTTCGAACGGCTCGAAGTGGATGTCTGAAGCGTTGTCTTTGATCGCCATCAACATGACCATGTTGATGAGTTTTCGGACAGGGGCAACATCTTCGAACTCTTCGGCATCGGTGAGATCGATGCTCGTCTCGCGCGCTGCCTTCTTGGCCTTCGGATCGTTCTCCAGGGCCTCAATGATGCTAATGATGGTCTCTTCGTCTTCGTCGCTGTACACCTTGGGAAGCCATTCTTCGATTTGCTCGGTCGAGGCCAGGATGGCCGTGACTTCGAGTTGAAGTAGCCGCCGTAAATCGTCGAGGGCTTCGAGCTTCTGCGGGTCTCCGATGGCGATCGTCAGGACGTTATCCTTGAAGGAGTATGGAACAACATTGTACACCTCGGCCATCTGTTGTTGCAGGTGTTGGGTGGCGTCTGGTTGAGGCGTGTTCTCTTCCAGGTTGACGACCTTCAGCCCGAATTGTTCGCCCTTGGCTTGGAGGAGTTGTTCTTCGTTGATCAGGCCACGGTTCATGGCCACTTCGCCGACGTCTTCACCTGTTGTGTCGGCTTCCGCCTGGAGATCCCAAAGTTGGTCCTCGTCGATGTACCCCAAGTCCACCAGAACCTGGTCGATTGTACGCGTCCCTGAGGAAGATCCGGAAACAACTTTCTGGGGTGTGACTTTTCGCTTCTTCGCAGGGGCACTTCCGGGCTTCTTGGGGGTAGGTTTTTTATCTGTTGCTTTAACACCCGTTTGAGACGGTTTTTGTTGGCCTTGCTGAGGATTGGGTTTCTTCTGGATTTGCTGCGATGGAGTCCGTCCAGGCGTTTGACCTGGAGTTTGTTTCGGTCGAGGGGCGGCCCCTTGATTGGGGGTCGGACCTGGCTGCCCGGGTTGTTTCGGCGCGGGACGTTGGGCTGGTTTGCCTTGTTGGGCAGGACGATTGCTTCCTTGTTGTTGGGGTTTCTTTTCCGGATTATTTTCGTTTGGCGTCGGCATTGTATTGTCTCGGGGCGAAAGGGTCGAAGAAAGACCTGGAGGGGGATCGAGAGTGAGGAAAAGATTCACCAGTTTGGAAGTGCCCAGTTTCGTTCTCGTTCACGCTCTCCGTCAAACGGAAGCTCCGGTTTCTAGCAACCGAAGCACGATTCCTTGGATTAGGTTACCGGTTCGATGGAACAAGACTCCTTTGTCGATTGTCCCTGGCAGGGAATGCTTGTCCGACGACTTGAAAAGCCATTAATCCTCATCGTCGTCTTCATAGCGACGACGGCGACGTCGACGAATACGATCATCATCGTATTCGTCGTCATCGTATTCGTCATCATCGTCCTCGTCGTCATCATAATCTTCGTCACTTTCTAGTTCGCCGAGTTCGGCTTGACGAATACGCGAGGCCAACTCGCCGGGCTTCTGAGACTTCAGGAGAGCATCTTCCTTGGCGATAAGGTCCTTTTCCCACAACCGGAAAAGAGTTTCGTCTAACAAAAACATTCCTTCTTTGCGACCGGTTTGGATGCTGGAATCGATTCGGTACGTTTTGTTTTCGCGTATAAGAGCCTGAATGGCCGGGGTAACAACCATCATTTCATAGGCAGCGATGATACCGTCGGGCTTCTTCGGAAGCAACGTTTGCGAAAGCACACCCATCAGTGCAGTCGAGAGTTGCGTACGAATTTGGTCTTGTTGCTGTTGCGGAAACACGTCGATAATACGGTTGATGGTACTCGCCGCCGAACTCGTGTGCAGCGTCCCGAACACAACGTGTCCCGTTTCGGCGGCCTCGATCGCAGCACTGATCGTCTCGAGGTCCCGCATCTCACCCACAAGTATCACGTCGGGATCCATCCGCAGGGCGCGACGAATGCCTTCGCTAAAGTTAGGCACGTCGACGCCGATTTCTCTCTGGTTGAGCGTCGACTTGTTGTGGTCATGGTAATATTCGATTGGGTCTTCAAGAGTGATGATGTGTCGTTCGTAATTGTGATTCAGGAAGTTGATCATGCTCGCCAGGCTCGTCGTCTTACCGGAACCGGTCGGGCCAGTAACAAGCAATAATCCCCGCGGACGAGTGATCAACCGCTTGATCGCCTCGGGCATCCCCATTTGTTCGAAAGAGAGAAACTTACTCGGGATTCGTCGAAGGACCAGCCCGATGCTTCCCCTTTGTTTGAAGACCGCTACACGGAACCGATAACCATCGATGTATTCGATGGCAAAGTCAGCTCCGCCCACTTCCTGAAGTTCCTGCTGACAACGGTCGGGCGTGATGCTCTTCATCAACGCCGTGGTATCGTCGTTGTCGAGCACCTTGGTCTGTAAGCGACGCATCCTGCCGTTATGGCGAATGACGGGAGGTTGCCCGACAGTGATGTGCAGGTCATTTGCCGAAAGTTCGATCACTGTAGATAACAGTTTGTCGATGAGAACCTTACCGGAAGCCACGATCAAACCTCATGAAGCCCGAGATGAACGGGTAACCCATTCCTGGTGAAGAATAGAAACACCGGAAGGTGAAAAAAGAGATGGTGCGCTTGCGTACCCTTTTGACATTATCTCGAGATAGCCTGGAGACACCAAAAAAAATCCCAAAAAATTCAGAAATCGTGTTAGGTTTCCGACGAATAACCAACAATGCCCGCCCGTCTCAAGATGCCCAAACTGACTCTACCATACAGTTGGTTGCGAGCGTTCTCTAGCCTTTTCGAGAAACGGGTGACGACGCGATACCTCGCCCTGACCACCCCGTTCACGATGCGCTTAGTTGTCGTCAAATCTACAACAACGCTGGCCTACAGAATTCCCCGAAACCAAAGGCAATTTCGTTACCCAACGCCGAATCACGACAATGGTCCTGAATTAAGCCGCATCTTGTTCTGCGTGGCAGGTAGAGAGCACTTCTTCGAGTGTCGTGGTCCCCGTAACTACCTTTAGGATAGCATCTTCTAGCAAAGTCCGCATTCCGTTGATCCGGGCAACGCGACGGATGACTTGGGTCGGTTCGCCCTTGAAAGTCATCTCCCGCATGGCTGCGTTCATCCGCAACAACTCGAAGATACCCATACGGCCACGATAACCTGTGTGATTACAGTAGGCACACCCGCGTCCTCGGGCAAAATTCGCTGACTTAATTTGTTGAGGAGTGAGACCGGCAGCCTTCAAATCGTGCATCGGTGGAGTGTCGGGCTCCTTGCATTTGGGGCATACTTTTCGGACCAAACGTTGCGCCAGGATGGCAATGATGGAGCTAGCCACCAGGAACGGCTGTACACCGATATCGCCAAGACGAGTCAGCGCACTCGGTGCATCGTTCGTGTGTAAGGTACTAAAAACCAAGTGTCCCGTCAGAGAAGCTTGGATGGCGATCTCTGCCGTTTCCAAGTCCCGAATTTCACCAACAAGAATGATGTTGGGAGCTTGCCGGAGCATCGCCCGGATGATGCGAGCAAAGTCGAGACCGATGCTGTGTTTGACCTCCACTTGGTTAATTCCAGGGAGGTAATATTCGACCGGGTCTTCGGCGGTGATAATTTTCCGGTCCGGTCGGTTCAACTCGTTCAAAGCCGAATAGAGGGTTGTCGTCTTGCCAGAACCTGTCGGACCTGTCACCAAGAAGATACCGTTGGGGCGTTTGATAATGTTCGTAAAACGTTTGTAATCTTCTTCCGAGAAACCCAGGTCCTTCACGCTAACTTGAATGTTCGCGCGGTCGAGAATACGCATCACAACAGACTGTCCGTGGTTGGTGGGAAGTATGCTGACGCGTAAGTCGTAGTGTTTGCCTTGTATGGCCATCTTGATCCGGCCGTCTTGAGGTCTCCGCTTCTCGGAGATATCAATGTTGCCGAGAATCTTGATACGGGACACGAGGGCAGCCAGGAGACGTCGGGGAGGGCTGTCTCTCTCAACGAGCACGCCATCGATCCGATAGCGAATCCGAACACGATCGGCAAAGGGTTCGACGTGTATATCACTGGCACGAAGAGTCACGGCCTCGGAAATGATGAGATTCACGAGTTTGACGACCGGAGCGTCACTGTCGTCGTCTTCGATGATCTCGCTCGCGGACTCCGTTGCGGTAAAGTCGATCTGGGTATCAGTGAACTCCTGCAACATGGAGTCGACCGATTCAGTCTCGGTTTGCCCGTAGTGGCGGTTGATGGCATCGTTGATCTGTTCGCGGTGGGCCAGAGCTGCGGCGATTTCTTTATTCAAAATGAAACGCAGCTTTTCCTGGATCGCGAAATCGGTCGGGTCGCTCAAAGCGATTTTCAAAAGACCACTTTCCAACGACAGCGGAATAATCGTGTTTTCTCGCGCCACCGACTCAGGCACCTGCTCAATAACAGAGGGAGGAATTGTCATTTCGCTCAAGTCGATGAACTCCATCCCATTGGCTTGAGCCACTGCCTCGACGACTTGTTCCTGGGTGGCGTATTCGAGTTTCACGATTGCGTCGGAGAGCTTCAGACCCGTCTGTCTCTCCATGGATTTTGCTTCTTGGACTTGATCCGCCGTCAAAACACGGTTTTTCACCAGTATCTGGGTAAAGTCTCCCTGTGATGATGCCATTTTCGTGTTCCTCGTAGGAGATGGTTGGATGCAGGCGATTATTGCAGGATATGCCTTATCCTCGAGCCGAAACTCCGGAACGTTCCAGCTGTTGTGGGTGGAAGATGATTGGGTGAATGTGACGCGTTCGGCCCAAATGGAGAGGTCGTGAGCCAAAATTCCACCACACATCACTTCTCATCAGGGTATGCGGTCAGAACTGAGGGGGCAAGAGAAAAAGATGCCTCCACATTTCGTAAGTGACGGAAAGTTACAGCCAAGAGGGTTATCTGGGTGTTGCAAGGGCACGAAGGTTAGGGCACAGAGAACAAGCAAGAGACCAGAGACAAACACTCACTCCAAGTCCTCTGCGTCTTCCGTGGTCAAACTCCAGCCCATTCAAAGATGTACTTGGGATAACAAGTGTCGGTTCTGGGCTTTCTAACTCCGCTCGTCGAGCGCGAGCTTGCAGCCACATGGCCTCGATTGGCACAAAACGGAAAAGAAAGGACTGTCCAATTTTTCTTGGAAAAAATTTTCCGAAGTTCCACCCCACGATCTCTTCCAGTCCACGACCCCTCAAATTTCCAACAAAAACCTGTCCAAAACTGACAGAAAACTGCGCTAAACCTGCACCAAACCTGCGCTAAACTTGTAGTAAACCTGCACCTAAATTGCACCTTTTTGACACCTCTCAATTTCCGCATGTGTATATACATCAATGACTTATGGAAAATGACCCCCGAAAAAACGCCATTTTGGCGCTTTTTCGAGTATTCGGACCGCCCTTGTGCGCATGTGCCCATAATACAATAGGATTGAACGCCGTCGCATTTTCGCAAAAATCGTCGAAATTCCAAAATTCACCACTTGGATCGCGAAATGGACTTCGGTTCGATTTGTTGTAACGTGTGACCAGGACCATGCCAGTCGGTTTTGACGACACTTGCTACCGTGTGCCGGATACTACAAACCGACCAGAAACCACCAAGGTCTTGACGACGATTTGTCCCAACCCCGCAAAGCACGCCCAGCGAGAGCGAGCAGAAAAGCGCTCGTCCATTTCGGATTCTTACGTTTCACGGTGTCGCGTGAAATTCTTCCGCTTCTCCATTCCCTAATTGCTCCGTCCCAAATTCCTTTCATAGACAGGGAAACTACCCTGCCGGGTGAAATACCCTTCGTAAAACTGAAGGAGGTGCTCGACGTTGGAGGGAACTTGAGCTGCCAGAGATGTGATGTCTTGAAGGGCTTCAATTCGCAAAGTCGCCTGTCCAAGGGCGTCCAAAGCGAATATCGGAAACTTATTGTCCGGCGCGGCGAGGAAACTAAAGAGACCTTTCAAACGCTTGGTCTGCATCGTTTCCGTCCCAAACGCTCCGAGACGGAAACAGGGCATGAGCGGGTCAACAACCATTGGATCGGCGAAAGTCAGCTCCGTAATAACGACTCCGACACCAACAGCCTCACTGTCGGTCTTTCTTCGCAACACGAAGAACGATTCTGGACCGAAATAGGGATTGTGAAAAAGATGTTTCTCAAGTCCTTCGGGGGAATCAACTCGCAAGGCTTCCGGGCAGAAATGAAAGATCGTCGGAACGTCGGAACGCTTGAGGTCCGTCGCCGTCGTACTTGGATTGTGTGGCACTGTCGGCATTTCGACTAAGTCTTGGACAAAATTGACCATCTCACGGGCCAAGACAAAGCCATTTCGTTCGAAGAATTCACCCACCGATGGCCAATCTTTCCGATAAGCCGCGAACGCCTTTTTCAGTCCACGCTCCTGCATCGCGTCGATAACTTTTTGAAACAAGGCTGGTTGGAGTTCTTCGTATCCTTTTCGGCACCAAGGGTAACTGACTCGCCCATTGGGATTGAACAGACAATACCCCACGACATCTGTTCCTGTCGTTGCGTAAAACCGCATCGTCGGGTCAAAGTCCGATGCGTTCGTCCGGCGCGAAATCTCGTGGATCGTAGCAGGTTTGAAGTTCGGCAAATCCCTTGCCGCTTCGTTGTACGTGGCGGCTTGGTGACCTTCGTCCCCGTGTTGATATGTCCGAATTTGCACAACCACTCTCCTTTTGGTGTGGCTCTCTCGTTGGCAGGCGAGTGGGCGGGATCTTTCGACGACCTGTTCTTCCTCACTGCGGAATACACCTGGCGAGGGAAAGAACGATACTCGCTATGGTGTGCCGGATACAAATAACCGACCAAAGAGCATACCATAACGTATCATCCGGAAGTTGTGGTCGTTAAGGAGCCATTTTTGGGTGAGGGAGTCGGACGCGTGGCCCGCTCAACTGTAGGCCCCTCCTCTTTGGGCTCAGAAGGTAGGAAGCGTAGAGGTTTGTGATCCAACCGTTCGTCTTTCAATCGCAAGGCTCTCAACAACACTGGCAAGCTGCCCAAAGAAAATCCTGCCGACGCCAGCAACGCACCAGGCCCCGTCAACACGAAGAGGATCGAACCAACCCAGGGCAAAACCAGTCCCCGCGTGCCATTGAGGACAAAATGAATTCCGTTGTAGAGAGGCACGTCCTCATTCCGTGGAGCGAACAAGCTCGAAGCCAAAAACCAGGTGAGTTGGCCCCCGGCGTTGGAAAATCCAAGCAGAAAGCTCGCCAAATAGATTAACCAAGACCTCTCAAACACAATCCCAAAAAAGTACAGAAGCAAGCATAGGCTCAAAAGGCTCGAGATCAACACACGGCAACGCATGATGCCAATGCGGTCCAAGACTCGACCCCAAAGAGGTGATCCCACCGCAAGCATGATCTGTGGAATCACCGACAAACACAAAGACAACTCGAAGGCACCGAATCCGAACCGTTCCTTGGTCAATAGCAACACCACATGACGCGACAAAAACAAAGACCCGCCCGTCAGGAAGAAACCTATCTGAAATAGCAAATATAATTTGTCATCCCGAAGTACCTGCTCGACGTTCTGAACGCCTCGACGAAGACTCAACTTCGTGCCCCTGTCGGCAACCGCTTTGGGAACCCGGATGAGTCCGTAATAAAAACATCCGATCAAACCACAAATCCCCGCCATCGGATACACGACTTGGTAAATCTCGCGACTCCGATCCAGCAACAAACCCATCATCAGAACGCTCGGAACCATAGTCACATAGGTCCAAAACGTGAGTCTTCCAAGAACTCTCCCTCGTTTTTCCTTGGGGTAAGTTAAGCGGTAGAGATTCGATTGGCCCATTCGCATCGCAGAGTTCAACAACTGACTAATCGATAAAAGGACCGTGAAGTGGACAGCATGTTCGACCCAAAAAAGCAACAAAAAACAAAAATTTCCCAACACAGAGGACACGATGACTAATCGTTGCGTCCCCCATCGTCTGCCCAGGTACGCCCAGAGTGGTCCCAGAAACGCACCGACCGGAAAAGCCGTTGCCAGGACGGTAACTTCTAACGGGCTCGCCTCTAAAGCGACGACGGCCACTATCGGAGACACGAAAATCGCTAGACCCATGAAGATGCCGTTGAAAGCCGAGAAAAAGCTTTCGACACAGAGGTTATGGCGAAAAAATGGATCGAGAGAGGAGGGTGTTGGTTCGGAGGATTGATCGTGCATTCGGCTTCTCAAGTTTAGGATGTGCTCAGCATACCCAAAATCGATTTCCCGTTCAAGAAACCCCAAGGCACGTTCCGGAACCCTCACGGAAACATCATAGAGCGGTTCGCGCTTGTATTGACTACACGTTTATCGTCACTCTCCTTACCTCCCAGGCCCCGGAATGCGAGAACTATGGTTCTTCGGTCGTTTTGCCTTTCATAGATACACGCGGCGGATAGTCGGCTAAACAAGTGTTGTGGTTTCAATCCTCAGTCCCGAAGAGACCAGAGATCCTAGCCGTGTGCGTAAGCCCACGGAACGAAAGAACCAAGACAAACACGACTTCGAACCGCTCGAAATCCTTCTGCCCTCCACTGGAAAAAAGAAGCCGAGGACCCACCATGTCCGATTTCGAATCTCTGCTCAGCGCCATTCCAAACGACCCCAAC
>CAYRFQ010000081.1:0-36045 GCA_964423615.1 uncultured Alcaligenaceae bacterium
AGTCCTTCGGGAAACGTCGAGCCATCCGACAATCTCCTTCCAACAGTGTCAGAAAAGGATAGCCTATTTTGAATCTTGCAAACCACCAACTTCGGAGTTTAGCCTTAAAGTGGATGATTGTTTAGATTACAATACAGCAAACTAACCTCACGCGAAGGAACATGTCGCGTTCTCCACACCGCACGCCAAAGGAGTAATAGTTCAACAAGCACATTAATATTTAGTTCCTCGTGTCAGTAAGTTGGTTCCCTCAGAATCCGGAATCGGCGAACGTCGAGTTCCCCCGTCATGGCTCGGCGACGACAGGAGCGGCCTTGGAGCAGCCATGGGCTCTCAAGAATCTGTGTGGGTGGTGGACTCAGATCAGGAAGTGACGAAGTCCATCTCCCAAACTCTCCACAAGCATGGATACGCCTGCGTCATTGCAAGTGACACCACAGCTCTCTTCCGAGAAGGCCAACAGACCACACACGGAGTGGTTCTCGTGGACGCTTTCGTCGGTGGGATGAGCCCGATGACGTTTCTTCGGAAGTTCCGAGAACAGAATCCTCTCTCGGTTCCGATCATCATGACAAATTCCCCAAGCGTGCAAATGGCCGTCGAGTCTTTCCGTTGTGGCGCGTTTGATTATTTTTCCAAACCACTGTCTACTGAGGCACTCCTGGCTACTATTCGGGAGGCCATGGCCTGTTTTCAGAGACGAAAACGCCAACAGTCTCAGGCCTCACACCACTTGGAATGGGAAACCATTTTTGATTCTTTTCCCGATCTCCTTATCGTTCTGGAATGCTCCCACGAAATCGTTGCGTGCAACAGTGCCGCCGCCAGCACATTCGGCCTCGACAAATCCGAGTTGTTGGGCAAACGATTAATGGACTTGGCCCCTGGGCTTTCCCCTCCGGTGCGTATGGCCAGCCCTCCTTCATCCGATCCTGTTCCACAAACGTGGCAAACGTCTACTTTCGGACGCCTATTCCAGGTGACAAGTTACCCGCTTTCGACAAACTCCGGGAGTCGTCATCGCTTCCTGCTTGTGGCCCAAGCCCTCAAGGAAGACCAAAAAACGGACTTGTCCACGCCGGAGTCCACAGCATTCTTGGAAGCGACGTTGGATTCTCTCACAGCGCACATCGCTGTTCTCGATTCCGACGGGACGATTTTGAAAGTCAACAAAGCATGGCGTGATTTCGGAGAACGGAACCAACTGTCGATGGCCAACGCGGGAGTCGGTTCGAATTACTTGAGCGTGTGTGAACGTGCCTCCGGACCCTGTTCGCAAGAGGCTCAGGAAGTTGTCCTGGGCCTTCGGTCAGTTCTCTCTGGCAAGAAAGACCATTTCTACTTGGCGTATCCTTGCCACGGTCCATCCGAAAAGCGATGGTTTCAGATCCGAGTTGAGAAATTTCCCATATCTGGTCCCGTTCGCGTCGTCGTCGCGCACGAAACCATCACCGAACCGAAACAACTCGAGGAAGCGTACCGACTCCTACTGGCTCGAACGCTTGAAGTTCAAGAGCAAGAGCAACGACGGATTTCCCGCGAACTCCACGACGGGTTGGGACAGCGCCTCACGTACCTCTCGCTATTGCTCTCGGACGTCCTTAACAATTGGGACACTGAACCACCACCTGGGTTGGTCGAACTCCGTGAACAAGTCGGGCTTGCAGTCGACGAGACGAGGGCGCTCGTGCGAGGGCTCCGTCCTTTATCGCTCGACGAATTCGGACTTGTGCCCGCTCTCGAAAAGCTCACCTCCGACTTCACAGAAGCCTCCGGAGTACCCGTCGAGCTGAACATCAAAGGCTTCGACCCTCCGACTCAAGAACGACAGAATCCACCGAACAACCAAGAGTCTTGTTCAGTTGTTCTCCAGGGATCGGCGTCCTCGTTTCGAACTCACCGGTTGCCCTCCGAATTAGAAACGGTGCTGTACCGCGTCATTCAGGAGTCATTAAACAACGTGGCCAAGCACGCCGACGCCACGCGGGTGAAAGTGAACCTCTTACGCGACGAACGAAAAGTCACCACAAGCATCGAAGACGACGGAATAGGATTCGATGTCTCGAACTCTCTCCAGACTTCGGAGCGAGCTCAATGTTTCGGGCTCTTGGGCATTCGGGAACGCGTCGAGTTACAAGGGGGGACCATGTCCATCCAATCCGTGCCCAACGGAGGAACGACTCTGGCCGTTGTCCTGCATTTGTTGGAGGTCCATAATGGCCCTGATCAAGATCTTAATCGCCGATGATCATACACTCTTCCGCGCTGGACTGAGAAAGTTGATTGAAGGTGAGGCGAACATGGAGGTCATCGACGAAGTCGACAACGGAACGGATGTGCTCATTCGAACCCCAAATTGCTCTCCCGACGTTGTGTGTCTAGATCTCCACATGCCAGGGACGGGGAGTCTGAAGGTAATCGAGCAGTTGCGTACGGAAATGCCAAAGGTCGCTGTCCTGGTGTTGACGATGCAGGAAGAGCCCGCTTACATCCAAGCAGCTTTGGCAGCAGGGTGCCAGGGATACGTTCTGAAAACCGCTCCCGCAAGTGAATTCATTGAAGCCATACGAACCTTGGCCGCCGGTCAAACCTACGTCAACGAACAACTTCGAGACACGACGAAAAGCTCATCGGCCAGCTCGAGACGACCGTCGCAGGAGGCTCCCGAACCCAAGAAACTGAGCCCGCGTGAGTCGGAGATTTTGGCCCTCCTCGCGCAAGGGTACTCCTACAAAGAGATCTCCGAGAAGTTGCATGTGAGTACCAAGACGGTCGAGACGTATCGGACACGCCTCGGAAAAAAGTTAGGACTCCAGACCCGGGCTGCGCTTGTGAAGTACTATCAAGAAGTCTGGCAACCAAATTCCGATGACCAATCGTGACACGAACCAAGCCCTGATTTGATTTCCCGAAAACACTTGGCGTTGATACCCAAAGTCAGAGACATCGATTCATCTATCGGCTGAATTATCACGGCGTACAAGAAACAAGCAAAGAATCCCACGCTGGTCCTAGGAGAGGTAGAGCAAAAGAACCCAACTCAAAGCATAAAATCTATCCAAATTTCTAAAGTTCAGGGATATCCCCGACATCGACCCCTGAAAAAGTGTCGTAGAGTATTGACAGTTCAGACGCAGCTACACCAAAAAAACTCGCACACTCGTTCAGGTCACCTCAGCCACAACGGCGACGAGGATTAGGCCATATGGGCGATCAGCATTCACGATGTAACTCGCAAAGTGAAATAGACAACTGGCGAGGAATGCTTCACCGCGCGTTGTCTGAGAAGCCTATACTTCCCACAACGTGTTTCACTCCACCGAACCAACCCCACTTAGACACCCCGACGCGACACTGGGTGATTCAAGGATTGCGCCCACGCCTGACAGTGTGGTTGCATCCTGTATCGTTGCGCAGCACGAGGCAGCACTATGACAAACCAGCTGGATGCCTTCCTGATCGAGCTACTTGTCGGGAGTCGGAGTCTCTCGAGTAATGAAGTCACGAGCCTTCTCCAATGGTGGCGAGACAACGCTGAGTTGAACCAGGGGCTGGCGAGTTTCTTGGTCCAGGCGGAAGTCCTCCGGTCAGATGCGAGCAAGACTCTCGAATTGAGCCAAAAAGGATACTTCAGGTTGAGTGATTGCTCCTCGCTGATGGCGGAAAGCGGACTCAAGACTCTCCGAGAACAAATCGAACAATACAAAGGGCCTGGACTTACGGCGAAACTCAGGAGTGAAAACGAAAAAACGCAAGTTAGCATTCGCCAAGTGAGCCCAACGATCCAAGAAACGGCGGGGCGAGCCGTCGCCACAGGGAATGACATGAGTTCCTTGTCGAGAAAGTCAGCCGGCCAATTCGAGAACCGACGGAGGACAGTCCAGGTCGGGGACGTCCTCGGTAAATGTCTTCTGACCGACGTCCTGGGAGAGGGTGGCAGTGGTGTGGTGTTTCGAGCCCTGCACCGAGGGTTGAGGATAACCGTGGCCGTCAAGGTATTGTTGCCTTCGGGGGATCACGCGGTCGGACCTTCTTACCAAAGGTTTCAGACCGAGGCTCGCCTTTTGGCCCAGGTGAACCACGCCTCGATCGTCCGCGTTCTCGACTTCGAGGACGACCTTGAGTGTCCCTACCTCGTCCAGGAATACATAAACGGGCCGAATCTCGCGCAATTGATCGCGCAAACCGGAGGTCTTCGTCAAGAACGTGCCCTGGAAATCATCAAGCAGACTACCCAGGCCCTCTGGGCAGCTTGGGAGGTAGGAATCGTCCATCGCGACATCAAACCCCAGAACATCTTGCTCACAAAAGAGGGTCGGGTCAAGGTCGTTGACTTCGGCTTGGCGGGGGTATGTGAATCAACAAATCCCAGGCAATGGAAGCCAGATGACGACCTCCTCCAGGGAGGAGTCGGAACCGTGTTGTACATGGCTCCGGAACAGTTTTCCACGAGTAACAAACCCGATTTTCGCTCCGACATTTACTCCCTCGGAGTGACCCTATTCCAGGCAATTACCGGCATGGTCCCGTTTCACGGAGCAACGCCGACAGAGATCATGGTCAAGCATTACAGCGATCCTCGTCCGAGTGTGAGTGATTATGTCCTTGATGTCACACCGGAACTCGACGAGTTCGTCAAACGCATGATGGCCGTGACTCCTGAGACTCGATTTAGTTGTTACCGCGATGTCCTCGATGCCCTTGGCGAACTTGAGTCCACCATCCAAAGGACAAAGACGTCACGTAAGCACACCCAGCTGAGCAGAACAAGGGAGGCACGGTGACCTCCCCGTTGTCCTGACTGGTCGATCTCGTCCGGTCGACCAATTGCCAGGGATCAAGCTACAGGAATCCTACTCTAGAAAGCACTCCTGGGCGTAATTTACGCCCACACAAGAACCGTCCGGGGCTACGACACCGAAAACGATCGGTGGCACTGAGCTAATATCGAAGCCCCGGAGTGTCACAACATGTTGGCGACCCTAAGTACAGAGGATTACGTCATGGAATTGTCCAAGCTCATTCGCAAAAAAATCCAGTCCGTGCACCACGCGATAGAAACCCTGCCCGTCTCCAAAGCCATGATCGAGGGGACCATTCAACGCGAGAAGTACGTTTCCCTCCTGCAACAATTAGGTCCGGTGCATCAAACCATCGAAGAAGGTACTTTTCAGAATGAAGGCATCTTTCCACCTTGTGAGTTTGGAAGGGCGCGGAGCCAATGCATAGAAGCGGATCTGGAGTACTTTGGGATCATTGGCAGAGACCCGTTGCTCCCGGAATCCCAAGATTTCGTGGATCAGGTACAGCGCTGGTCAGAGGAACGTCCGTGGGCCTTGTTCGGAGCGCTCTACATCGTAGAAGGGTCACGGATGGGTTCAATGATACTTGTTCGTCACCTTTCTCGTAGTTTCGCAGTAACCGCCTCTCCAGGGCATGGACTCGACTACCACCTCGACGGAATCGATACCTTACACCACCGATGGGGACAGTTTAAAGCGACACTCGATTCTTGGGAGTTGACCGAGGACCAACGAGTGGATGTCATCGAGGGGGCTGCCCAGACGATGCAAGGTCTGTTTGCAATTTACCAAAGTGTCGGAGAGTCGCGCGAAGCTCAGGTGACCTCCAGAGAACGAATCATGCAACCCAGCGTTTCCTAAGAGGACTTCGTTCCCAACGGTCGATATTCGAGGAATACCATGAAAAGCCTCACCCTCTACCCTCTGGACGAGCAAGTCAACGTGCCAACAAAGAGCACCCTGCTCGATGCACTACTCGCGAAGGAACTGAACGTTCCAATGGCGTGTGGTGGAAATGGGCTGTGTGCGACTTGCCACGTGTTCGTGAAAAAGGGAGGAGAAGGACTGACGGCAAAAACTCAAAGAGAAAGACAGACCCTTAGCTTTATCTCGGGAACCAAGGAAAATAGCCGTCTGGCGTGTCAGTGCCATGTCCTGGGCGATGGCGTCGAGGTCGAGGTTCCCGAAGGAATGTACATTGAAAAAGCCGAAGACCTGTTGTCTCTTCTCGGGACACGCTCCCCAGCCGACATCTTACACCCAGTCACGGGGAAGGTATTGGTAGCCCAAGGAAAGCTCATTACTCGATCCCAAATTGAAGCATTGAAGAAGTTGAACTTCGGATTGGATCAACTTCGGGATTCCAAAGCCGAATTGTTCTCTTCAAGATCAAGGTTTGTTGGCTCGAATCCCATTACAGATCCTCCGAAAAACCTGACTCAACAACCGACTCCTCAACCAACCCTCGGCCCTAAACTTCCTCAACGGAAGACTCCCCAAGATGGGATGAACAACAGCCCCATCACAGGCTTTGGTTCTGACCCGCTCCCGCAAGTAAATGCATTACACGAGGAGTTTCGGCCCGGGAACACAGTCGGGAAGTGTTTGATCGTTGAGCAGATCGGAAAAGGAGGCTCAGGAATCGTCTTTCGAGCAATTCACCGTTCGCTCAACATTCCGGTCGCCGTTAAAGTCTTGAATATTCACTCTGAGCAGGCCAATCCGAAAGTCCTTGACCAACTTCGGAACGAGGCACAACTGCTTGCACAGCTCAACCATCCCAACGTCGTCCGGGTGTGGGATTACGAAGACACAGGCCCGCATCCCTATATGGTCTTGGAGTATGTTGAAGGGTGGAGTTTGCGAGAATTGATCGAACAGAGTGGCCGAGTCTGTCAAGACAAAGCCATTTCGATCATGCTCCAGATTGGGGATGCTCTGCGGGAATCTTCCCGTTTGGGAATCGTTCACCGGGATGTGAAACCTGGGAATATCCTCCTGTCGAAGGATGGAGTGGCCAAGTTGGCCGACCTCGGACTGGCCATGATGCAGCGAGAACGGCGAGAACCGGAAGACGATACAAGCGACGTCTCCCTGTTTCGTCTCGAGGGGACCGTGGCCTACATCTCACCAGAACAGGCTCGTGGAGAACCGAGCGTGGATCACCGCTCAGACATTTACTCTCTGGGTGCTTCCTTCTACCACGCCGTGACGGGGAGACTTCCTTTCCGCGGCAAGAACCGAAGAGAAGTGCTCGAACAGCACTTCCACGCTCCCGTGGTGCCGCCCCATAGAGTGGTTCCTGGAGTCGCCATCTCAGTCTCCGAAGTGATCTGCCGGATGTTGGCCAAGAACCCTGCCGAAAGGTACGCCGACTACGAAACCTTGGTCGAGGACTTTGAACTCCTTGAAGAGGAATCCTTCGAGGGGGAAATTGCCTCCCTGGACACCAACATTGATGCCTCTCGTCGGTTTGCGGGAGACTCACGCGCGCTCTAATACGTCGTCAACAAGCAGCGGTTGTTCCCGTTGCATGGACCCTGTGCGTTGTCAATCTGGCTCGCACCGATGTCTTCTTAGCTTCCGAGGATCGACATGAAAACACTTACATTTCAGCCCATCAACGAGACCGTCAACGTCCCCACGCGCAGTGACCTGCTACAAGCCTTGCTCGCGAAGGAACTTGATGTCTTGATGGCTTGTGGAGGCAAGGGGCTTTGCTCGACTTGCCACGTCTACGTGAGGGAGGGGTCGGAGAACCTGACTCCACACACCGACCGGGAAAAGAGATCCCTGGCGTGCATAACAGGGAGTAGTTCCCAGAGCCGTCTTGCCTGTCAAGCACGAGTCTTGGGGGAAGGGGTGGTCGTCGAACTTCCAGAAGGTATGTACATCGAGCGGGCCGAAGACCTCATGACGTATCTCGGCCAGAGGGCAAAGACCAACATCCTGCACCCCATCAACGGCTCTGTCCTAATCGAGAAAGGCAAGATCATCACCAAGAGCCGTCTGGAGGAACTGTCGACCCTCAATGTTGAGGTCGAAAGCCTAAAAGAAGCAACTTAATGTCTCGGAGAGAGTAACTCAAGTTCACAAGGAGAACTTCAACAAATGGCCACTGCCACACAACCCACTGACCCGCGCCTGCAGCAAATCTGGGAACAACAACCCAACAAAGAATCCGTCACTTTGCTCCGCACCCAAGCCGCCAACGGCCAGGAAGGGGCTAACGGCGTGAAGGTCGTATTCGGCCAGCAACCCATCAAGCATAACCACTACACCGACGAAGAATTCTTTCGCCACGACCCTACTACGGGCACACTCCGAAATGTCTATGGCCAACGCATGATCCGAGTGTCCGAGGATTTTATGGTCGGAATGTTGGGAGGGCTCGAAGAAGAGGTCGGTGATGCTGCCGGCGAGATCATGTACAAGTGCGGATATGAATGGGGCTTGGAAGACATGAAATCCTTCAGTTCCCGCGTCCAAGCTCAGTTCAACATGGCCATGAACAAGATGGCCACCGGCGCCCTCCTTGAAACCTGGTGGTGGCCTCTCCAAATCGAAGGTTGGGGTGGCTGGAGCTATGACTTCCGGCAAGGGAAGCAAGGCCTGATCTTCATCGATTTGTACGAATCGGCCATGGCCCAGTCACTCGGTGACATTGGCAAGGTCGTGTGCTACTTCTACGCCGGACTGTTTTCTGCAGTCTTCAGTGTACTGGCCCGTCGAGAACTCTCTTGCATCGAAATCCAGTGTTACTCCATGGGGGAGGATTACTGCAAATTCCTCATCTCAACATCCAAACGTGTGAACGCGGCAGCGTTCTGGCGAAACGAGGGAGCAACCTCCCAAGACATCATGAAGAAACTCAAAGAGGTCTCGTAAGTGTTGACTCCCTCTCAAGCTAGAGCAGCGAACTACCATTGGAGATAATTCAATGCAACCAGACGGAACTCCCAACCGATTGGATGGCCTCCCGGAAACAGAACAGATTCAGTCCCTCCTGGCCGGGATGGGGGGTCCCACTCCACCCCTTCAGACACCCATACGAGAGGAGCACCAACAAACATCGCGGGAAAACGGCATGATGGCAAAACCGTTCGCCTTTGACTCGATCATGGAATTTTTCTCTCGGGTCAACTGGAAGAACTTGAAATCGGAGATCGATGCAACGGAGATCCAGATTTCACCGACAAAGTCCGCAATCTCGACCACAGCCCAGATATTTCAGATGGGACTGGGGGAGTTCTTAGGAAGTGTCAACTGGAAGAACACGACCGACACCACCACGGGCAATGACAATGAGATCCTCGAAGACGCTAGTCGGTTTTCGATCGAATCCGTTCTGGGCGGAATTGCATGGGACTAAACTTAACCAAATCACTCCTTAACCTAAATCACTCCTGGAGGGACCTCATGGCTTCTACGTTTGAACGAATCATCAACAATATGGACGGACGATACCCAACCCCCGACGAAGAACAACGAATCGGCCAATTCGTCGAATCGCTTCCAAAACGTTTGGCGGCAGTCCGCGCTCTCGAGCAACACGAAGACGGGATTCTGGAGGCTTGTATTAAAGAACTCAAACAGAGATATCCTCAACTCCACCAATCGTACCCCACGGCTTGGGAGAAAGCCTACCGGGACATGCAGATGGTCTTGAGGTACAACGCCCAGGGGTTGCTCGGAGACGACGAAAACTTGGCTGCTGACAAACTTCTGTACTGGATGCGAACCATATTGACGTCCTCGGGAATGACAGGCGACTTCTTGGCTGACGTCTACGCCCACCTGCGGCAATCCGTGCAGAAACACCTCCCGGCAGAAGCCTTCGCGTTCCTCGAACCACACCTGAGCAAGACCGTCGAGGTCCTTCGTGGGTCTCCCGATCCTGCCTTGGCGATGGCCTAACGGCCGTGCCAACGAACTGAAAACAATATCAAGACTATGAAGGAAACTTGCTAATGAACACGATGTCGAGTGCTACTGGAAATGGGACGCTGACAGCTCCTGTCCGCGGAAATTACTTTGCCGAAACGACCTACGCGAAGACCAACGTTCGCCAGGGGGTCACCCGCACTCCCGGCGGAACACGGTTGGTGGCCTTGTCACCAGACTTCCTCCTCGGATTACGACGAGCCGTCCGAGACGAGTGTGGGCCCGCCGCAGACACGGTCTTCTACACCTGCGGAGTGCGGTGGGGAGAGCTGTTTGCGAAGCGGATGGAGGGGGAACTCAGTGACCACTACAAGCAGTCCTTGTCAACCTTTTCCGTAGCCATGTTCGAAGGGTGTCTGAGTGAACTGTTTTCCCACCACGGTTGGGGAAAACTGAAACTGGACTTGGGTCGCCACGGCGAAGGTCTCATTCAAGCCAAAGTCAAGCACTGCATGATGGCGGAACTGGTTGGTGACAGTGACGTGCCCACGGATTCCCTCCTGGCTGGCATTCTGGCAGGATTCTTCCGGTATTTGACAGGTCAGGACTTGGGGTGCGTCCAGACGTCATGTGAAGCATGCGGGAGTGACGTCAGCTCCTTCATCCTTGGCCTTCAGTCTCGGCTGACTGGAGTTCCGTCCTGGGTCGAAAATGGCCGCTCGCACGACGAGATTGTCGATGCACTGGCTGACGTAAGGGCCAAGGATTGATCTTGCCCGCGTGTATATTCGACACACCGACCATGCGCCTTCACCGTGACAACTGCGAGTAGGTTGATGACCACGATAAGTGATCCAAATTTGACGACTTCCTTTCCTGGCCTGGTAGTTGACCCAGAAGCCTTCGCTGCTGTGGGTCAACAAGTCGGAAGGGATCTTGGCGAAAGATACGAAGTCTTGGACTTCCTCGGTCACGGGGCCTACGCGACGGTGTGGAAGACTATCGACCGTGTGACGGAAGAAATCGTTGCCGTCAAGCGATTCGAATTCGCCCACCAACAGACCCACGATTTTTACCGCGAACTTCGAGTCATGTTCCGGTTCGAACATCCTCGTATTGTCAAAATCGTGAACTTCTTGGAGGTCGCTACTGGAGGAAAATACCTCATCCTCGAATATTGTGGAGGGGGTAACCTACGCCACACATTGCACCGGATGCACAAAGCCTCGCATAAGTGGACTCTTGAACAACTTACGACCCTGGCCAAACAAATATCGCAGGGATTGGCGGTGGCCCACCACGAGGGGCTAGTTCATCGCGACCTTAAACCCGAAAATGTGTTATTTACGCAGGAGCTAGGGGAAGTCTCGGCTCCAAGGAACATCAAACTTGCCGATTTTGGGCTTACTCGAGTCCTCCGTTCCTTACAAGATGCCGATTTTGGAGGCAAGCTCCAAGGGCTCTCGGGTTCACCCGCGTACATGTCTCCTGAGCAATTCATGGGGAAGTACTCGGCAGGGAGCGACATGTATGCCCTTGGTGTCGTACTCTACGAAGCGTGGCACGGCCGGCCTCTCTTCACAGGAACTCCGGAGAAACTGGCCTACAAACACCTCCGAGAAATCCCCGAATTGGATCATTCCCTTCCGTCGTTTTGGAAGAACATTCTGTCCCTTTTGCTGAGCAAGGAACCGGAAAACCGACCATCGGCGAACGAGCTGTTGGAGGAATTACGGCAGAAGGACAAACTGCGAACTGCGACTTCGGAACAACGAAAGAAGTATCCAAAGTGGTCCAATCTTCCGCGGTCAAGCTTCTCGTTGTTCGTTCAGAAGAAGCCAGGGCAACTCTATCCCATCTGGCAAGTTGTGTCGAGCCAAGGTCTGACCCCTCTGACCACTGCCCCAGAAATATCGCCTGTGGACCTTCCATACGCTAAACAGGTTGTTCCAGGTCCAGCCGGCACCTTGTTGTTCGTGCAGAACAACCGAGTCTTGATGAAGTCTTTCGGAGACCTTCGTGAACTCCTTGTAACTGAGAGTCCCATCGAAGCTGTCACCATCATCGGACATTCGGCTGAGTCTCCCAACCTGGTCATTGTGGCAGAAGAAGAATTGGGGGTTTGGGAGTTGCCAAGCATCGAGGGCCCACAGCAACCTACACAAAACACCACTGAGGTACCAAGGAAACTATGGTCGGGTGTCGTCCGAAGTAGCGGACTGCAACCATTCGTCTGCACACTGCCGGACGGACGGATCGCGTGTACCGAAGGACCGATTAACCCTCGGGTCGTTGTGTGGGATTCTGATGGTACGGTAGACGCCATCATCGAACTTCCCGGAGTTTGCTGGCAGATGGGTCACTGGCTCGAAGACACGTTGTACGTCAACTTGCTGTCCGGCAATCATTTTGAAGCATACTTGGTCATTATCGGGACGAAAGAAGTCGAGATTTTGCGCCAAGGACGCGACGTGATCTCCCTGACACGGAACGCGAGCGACACGGCACGCCTGTATGGACTCCAACTCAACGGTGCGGTCCAAGAATGGAATGCGGAAGGAAATCATCGTAAAGTCGCATCGTTCCCGATCACAGGACTGAGATACCAATGTCTGGCGGCCGACGGAGAGCAAGTCGGTGCATTAGCACGGCAACGCGATACTTGCTGTGTCCTGTTCCGCGCCATTCGTCCCCCTCATTTGGGAGAACTTGAGACATGAGAATCGGCTCGCTTGATCAACAACACTTGTCGAGGGAGACACAACTCCTCCAAGATTCACTCTCAGACCTTCGAACAGTCGCGTCACCAGAGCGAACTTCGAGGGCGGCATTGCCGCTAGGAGATGGGTCTGAAACGCAATGTGAAGTCGCCTCGGAACCCCAGCTTCGAACAGAACGCAAGGCCCTCGAGACGGCGTTGGCCGACCTAAGGGAACTCAAGGATTGCGGTCCGAATCCACCAGTGCCCCTTGACCCGGCTTCTTCTGGGTTTTTGCCGGTCGAATTCTTCGACGAAGAGGAAACAGGACCAAGAGTGGCACCAACGCTCTACACGGAATCAGGGAGTGTGGACAACTTGTTTGCTAGTGTCTTCCAGTTCGGACCAGCGGACACATCGGATTCGTCACAAACGACCAATTCCTCAGGTACTTCGGGTGGTCGACAATCGATAACCCCTCTCCGTGGAGAGCGGGAGGTGAAAGACCTTTCGGCCGATCCTTCTCTCGCGTTCGAAGAATCCGATGAGGATCTCGATCGATTGGTGGAAACAGATCTCCGGAGCCTGACTGTAGACAAACCAGATCGAGTCCAACCGGATTCCGATCTACATAACGTGGATGATCTCTTTGGGTGGTATAAGTGGGAGTAAGAGAAACAACATGACGCCATTTAAAGTCGCTATCGCCAGCCACAAGGGAGGTACAGGGCGGACCACAACAGCCCTCGCACTTGTCTGGCATCTTGGCCAACAAGGACACCGAGTGATTCTCGTGGATACCGATCCCACACGAGCTGCCCTTCGCGTCGCCATGGTCCCGGAGGAGGGATGTCGGTGGGAAGGTGTCACCACGTTCGGTGGAATTCCCGATTGGGACGATCTCCAAGGAGACATCGTCATCGTGGATGGACCGAGGCTCCAGGAATCGACACGACACCGTATCTTGCCTCACGTCGATGCCGTCATATTGACGTCTCTGGCGGAGTCGCTCTCGCTCAGGACAATTCCAGCAGCGACCAAAGCCCTCCGCGAGGTCGATCAAACTAAACGACCCCAGTTTCTTGGAATTCTGTTAACGGGCGTGGATGAAAAGGATCCTTTACAGCGTTGGCTCCTTCAGGAATTTCGACAATCACATTCAGACATCTTGCTCGAGCCACCTATCTCATACGAACAAGAAGTATCCGACTGGCCGCTAACTTCTGGAACTCCACTACCCCCCGGACGGGCTAGTGAGAGCTACGCGCGACTTGCCTCAATGTTGTCCCGGGTAAGTTCCGAAACCTCCACAAAAGCAGCGATAGGTGAAGAATTATCATGGTAACAAAGCTATTGGTAGCAAGTCAGAAGGGTGGGGTTGGAAAGACGACAACCGTCGTACATCTTGCAGCAGTCGCGAGTGAGCAAGGCCATCGCGTGTTGGTCATCGATGCAGACCCAATCCAGAGTGTCGTGGCCTACTTCCGGTTGGACCAGAAAGAAAACACCTCGGGCGGCGGGACACGGACGAAGTGGAACCAATGGAAGGATGTTCTCCCTGGAGTCGACGTCCTCGTTCCAATCCCACCCGAGGCAGACAAACCAACCGACCCACATCTTGCCAAGTCACTCCTGCCAGATCCTGAGGACTTGGAGGGGTATGACCTGGTGTTAGTAGATTCCCCACCCTCTTTGGAAGAACGCACGCAAGCCTTGATGGGCTTTTGCACCGAATGGATATTGGTTCTGCGTGGAGAAGCGATGTCGTACCGGACCGTCCCGGACTTCCTGGAACGCATTCGAACGCACCAACAAACCTACCCCGATTTGATGTTCCGCGGGATCTTGTTAACGTCCTCCCGGAATGTGAACGCAGCAGCTCGCTGGGATAGGATGATTCGGGAAGCACTTCCCGACCACATCCTCCCAATGACAATCTCCTACGATCAACAAGTGCACGAGGCGACTTTTGCTGCCAAGCCAGTGACACTGACCGCACCAAGCTCCCCCGTGGCATCGCAATACAGGCAGCTCTATCAAGACCTCCAACCACTCGTGCGGAACCTCCAAAATTTCAGCTCCGCCTCCCGTCTCGAAACCAACCCCGTTCGAAGTCAGGGACCGTCTTCGGACGTGCCAAACGACAACTCAGATTTCTTTGGTGGTGTGTTTACGCCACCCGAGGAGATACACAAGTACGACGAGAACGGAACAGTGTGGCGTCGACTCCAAAAGCTCCCGCAAGCCTTGGTCTCTCGATTGTGTTCTTTTCCCGTTTTCCAGCCTCGAAGTGAAACAGACGAGACCACCAGTCGCCTCAGTAATGCCCCGCTTGCTTCCTTCGACCCGGAACCGGAATTTTCGTTCGAGGGGGCTTTCACCCCACCTCGCGAAGTACGTGCCCCGCAGAAGTCTCCACTCCTTTCCTACTTGAACCAAAGATTAAAGACGCTGTGGAAAACATTGAGAAAAGTGAAACCTCCAAAGAGCGAGCAAACTCTAGTCGTGCTTGTCGGCCTCACCGTTGGTTTGTTACTTTGGTTCCTGCTGAAACAGGGATGACTTTGGTTCTTGGAGAATCAGCATGCTTGACAGGGTTGGTTGGACTCTGACGGACGTTTTGGATCTCTGTCAGGGCCTCGAGTTGAAGCAGGAACAACGTCCTCCCGAATTCCGGCAACGCGTTGTGGGGGAAGGAGAACAGACGGTCCGACTTTCGGGAGACGGATGGTTGGCCACGAACGACATCTTGAACATCAAGTACGCTCGAATTCAGGGCGTCCAGATGGACATCGCGACTGTCATGATCTACCCCACAGGGAGCCCCGACTTGCTTCCCGTCTTCGCAGCGGAGTGGGTGCTGTTCCGTGACCGCATTCACGCAGCAATTCTCGACGTGGAAATCGCGGGAAGATGGGAAGGCCTCCGAGATGACATGAGGTCCGTCTTGGGATCCGTCGGGAGCCATTGGCAAGAGAAGTTTCCTCCCAATCTCGAGCGTCCACTTTGGTTCCAAGAGATTGCCGAGGATTGGGCTATCTTCTCTTCATGCTCGGCAGACAAAGTCCCAACTGTTCGTGAGATGTTTTGTAACTACCTCCAAATCGCTTTGGACGCCTTCTATTTCCCGAGGATGAAAGATGCCCGTGGGGGAGAGGATCATCCCGATGTTCGCCGTTATAAGGAGCATCACTGCGAACATTCTCCAGGGCGCAAAGTAATGTCGGGCAAAATGGGAACAGAATTCACCGAATCGTTCCTCGGAGAGTGGCACTTTGGGCCTCCCGCTCTCTCGTCTGCGAGACCGTATGTTCCGCAGGTCTCGTACTCTTCAACAGTCGTGAGACCCGCTCGTTAGCTCGTTTGTAGGTTATTGGAGAACTTAGTGGAAATGATCGACCAACATACCATTCCGACCCAGAAAGATTTGGAATCGCTGCCTCGTTGGGCCAAGGTTGCTTTTGCCGTCCAATGTGCAAAATTGGTGTTCCCTGTGGTCCGGCATGAATGGCCCGATGTGCCCGAAAAGCACCTGGAAGCATGGACAAAAGCCATCGGCATTGCCGAACAACTGGCCAGCGACGGAGGCCAAACTCAGACGTATGCTGCCAACGCTGGGAATGCTGCGAAGGCGTTCTACGAAGCCAAGGCAGCCGCTCACGCAATCAAAAAGGAAACTCAGTCCGAAGGAAGTTTCCAAGCCATGATGGCTGGGGTCTACGTCGCAAAGGCAGCGGCTCATTACGCTCAAAACGAAGAGGACATCTTCGCCGCTGTCGAAGCCGCACACGGAGCTGCAGCGGCCCACTCCGTTGGAGAGAGGTTTGTGGAGGCCGTGTGGCGAGATTTTGGCGCCTTGGCAACTGCTGCTCGCAAGGAAGAGTGGACCAACAACACCCCAGTACCCAAGTCGTTTTTCCGTTCAACCTCGTAAGCTGAAAACGAGGTCAACGGTGTAGCTTTGCCAATCTCCTCTCGTTTCTCCTCTCCTTTACAGCCGTTCCACTGGCTCAACGGGATTCGGTCAGCAGTTGTTACGATAATTAGGATCCGTGACGGAACAATATCACAGCCGCTCCAACAACTGAACGTTCGCAAAGATTTGTGCGCGTTTGATCACTATGGTGTTGTAGTTTTTCGGGCGAAGAAAAGGAAGACATCCTATCGTGAAGAATGCAACTTAAAAACCTTCGCGAACAGGAGCCTTCCCATGTTTGAACGTTCGCAAAAATATGCGAACGTTCAAACATGAAACCGGGAGAATAACCAACACCAGTTGGTCATGCCCCCGTCGATGCAAGGCGTTGTCAGGTAGGCAGGTCTAGAGGTCGCCGTTGGCAATGGCATCTGCCTCGTCGATGTCCTTGAAAAGGGTGCGGAAGATATCTGCCACAAGCAGCGCGGTTTCCTCATTGTCGAAGGCAAACTCCATTCGCCCACTCACGCTCTGACCGCTGATGATGAGTTTGCCGCTCGCAGTCGTCCGAATTTGGTTCGGTAGCTTACCTTGGGCGATCCGCACAGCATTCAGTGTACCCGAGCGAAGTTTGACACCACCGAACTGGGCCGAAAGGGCGTACACGAAGGCTTCCAATGTGTTGAACCGGGATTGGGTCCCCCCACCGTCATTCGTGAAACCAAACTGGTCGTTCACGTCGTCATAGAACAGACGCAAGTCGCCTCCGTCGAAACGGAAATCCTTCGGATCGTTGGCCACAGCATCGTTCTCGTCGATCTGGTCGAACATCCGAACGACGAAGTCACGGAACGTATAGGCTGGGCCAGTTCCACTGAACTGAATCTGATAGAATCCACCAATACCACGACCGCTGATTACGACTTCGTCATTGTCATTGACACTAATGTTGTTGGGACCTTCACCGAGGGGAAGTCTTTGGTCGTTGATGTTACCCGACTTTTCGATCACACCATCAAACACCTCGGCAGCCTTAACCAAGAAGTCGTCGAAGTCCTGGAATTCTGGCTTCCCAGAAACGCCCTGGCCGGAAATGAAGAAGGCGTCACCGTCGAAGCCAAAACGGTTTGCTCCACCATTAGTGTCTTGACTGAATTGGAATGATGTTCCTGAGTTGTTCAGGTCGGTCGGCCCATTGATCGTAACCGTAACCAAGACCGTAGCCTCTACACCATTTGTGTCCAAGGTCTTGTAGTAGAACAAATCGGTCGCACTTTCCCCGGCAGCAAGGTAGGCGAATTGGCCATTGGGAGCATAGCTCAACGTTCCATCTCCATTGTCGATCAGCGTTGGACGAGCTGGGGTGACATCATCGATGTCAATAAGTTCCACGTTTTCGCCCAACAGGTCGAACGTGAATGGAGTGTCAGCTTCGACACCCAAGGTTTCGACCTGCACAGGGACGACTCCCAAAAAGTATTCTCCGGTCGTTTCATCTTCCGAGCTGACTCGAATGACGTAGGTGGCACCAGCCGCATCACCGACGAACGAGATGAACTCGTTCCGGCCGTCAAATTCGACTCCACTAGCAAGTAAAGTAGTCCCTGTGCTGTCGAAGATGTCGATCTTGGGATTCAGGGCGTTAACAAACTCACCAGGCCCGCCAGCAGGTAGGCTGGTCTGAATGAAGATGGCTGGCTCCTCGGCCGTTGTGGTTACCTCGACGAAGTCAAATCCGGGTTCCGGATTGATTTGGAACGCACCGATACGTGTATCCCAAGTCCCAGATGATGTGGCGTATTCGTTGTAGACCCAGAAGGTCTTGCCATCTGGATCGACAGCCAACCCAGTGTAATCACCCCAACGGTTGCGACCGGAGCCGTCGATCTGCGAATAGGGACCTTGTCCGTCGATCAAGATTTCGACTCCTTGGGTGGTCCCGAGCGGGTCTGTTGCCAGGCGGGCCGTGTAGCCAGCCCCACCAAACAAGGACGGCCCCGCCAACGAGAATCCAATCGCCATGTTACCCGCGGCATCCACGTTGACGTGTGTCATCCATGCATGGATACCTGGTCCTGGATCAACATTTCCGGTCTGAACCAACGTCGGCGAAGATGTTGCGGGGAAGTTGGTCACGTCGAACTCATACCACCTCGCCACGGCCTTGGTTTCGCTATCCGCTGGGTCGTCGACAGCGTGGGCAGTCCAAAGCGAGCCATCGCGGACAACACCAGACATGATCCGCTGGCTGACAGAATCCAGGGCTGGCCCACCGAGTTGCGGGACATCTTGCGGGAAGAAGAACGTCGGGACGGTGATCGTTGAAGTCGTTCGGGTTGGAGTACCCAGCACATCGGTCAAGGCATGGAGCCGGATGCCCGTCGATCCGACTGCCTCCGCAAAGTACATTGCAGGTTCTGGTTCGTAGACCACCACGGGATGAACGGAAAACGCACTAGTGATCGCCTCGTCATAAATGACATTCGCTGGGCCGCCCGTCAGTAAAGGTGCTTTCTCGACGGCAAACAGCGAGACAAACGACGAAGGACCGCCAAGAATTGGGAAGTCGTTGGCTGTGATATAGATCGCGTCACCGTCCACTCCCAATTTCGGGTAATCGGGGAAGGTAGGTCCGGACGGACCAGAGCCCGTGCGGTCCAACTGATAGAGGTGCCAATCACTTGGACTGAGAGTCGTTGGATTATCCGTTTTGGAAATTGCCAGATAGATGAAACTCTGCGAAGAGCTTGGAATCTCAACCGCCATTGCGATGAAGCGTTCACTGTCAGGATCAAAGACGATCCACGGATCAAAGACTACCCCGGTGGCCCCAACGGAGCCCCAGAAACCTGTCGCAAAGTTCGTACTGATCGAATCGATGAAAGCTCCGGTGGTCTTATCTTGGATCGCGATCGCAGTGTTGACCATTGTAATAACATTGTCCGGGCCAGCCGCGATGATCGGATCCGGAGGTATGAAACCACCTGATTCGGACTGGCCGAGTCCGTCGAAGTCTTTCAGCAGGCTAAGGTCTACACCAGCACCGCCTAGCGTCCCGAGCAATCCATCTGTGCCGGTGATGCTTTGAGCTTCGTTGGCAGAGTTGTTGGGCTCAGCATCGAAGTTGGCATCTCGAGTGACTACCAACGAATAGTCTTTGACGTCGGCGACACGAACGTAATAGGTGTCGTCGGCAGGAGCGACGAAGTTCTCAATGAACAGACTGAGGTTATCAGCGTCACCGGAGGCACTCGCTACCACAACGCCAGAGCTATCCTGGATTTCCAAGACGCCCGATGCTGCTGGGTACTCAAGAGTAAGAGTGAGTTCCGTGGGACCAAAATTTTGTACCTCGATGTTCGGGGTAGCCGTGATGCTGATGGTTCCGTCCGCAGCCAGCATGCTCAATAGACTTTGCGGAATGATCAACGTTTCTGTGTCTGGGTTCGAATCAAAACCCCCTGTGTCGATGTGCAACGTCCCTAAAGGATTCCCCTCAGCTTCAAAAGTCAAAAACTCGAAACTTTGACCCAGATCGGCAATCACAAAGGAAGTCAGCGTTGCATCCCCTGTTGGAGCTGGAACGCCGGTGAAATCGAACGTCAAGACGTTGGGGAAGAACACGTTGTTCGACTGCCTCAATTCAGCGCTGAAATCGCTTCCTGCGACGGCCGCGAGTGCAACACTAACGCTTTGGCTATGCGCTAGATCGAGGGCGTACAAGTCTTGACTGTCCCCACCACCAGTAGCGTATTCCAGAGTCAGGGTGAGTTCCGTGGGACCAAAATTTTGCACCTCGATGTTCGGGGTAGCCGTGATGCTGATGGTTCCGTCCGCAGCCAGCATGCTCAATAGACTTTGCGGAATGATCAACGTTTCTGTGTCTGGGTTCGAATCAAAACCCCCTGTGTCGATGTGCAACGTCCCTAAAGGATTCCCCTCAGCTTCAAAAGTCAAAAACTCGAAACTTTGACCCAGATCGGCAATCACAAAGGACGTCAGCGTTGCATCCCCCGTTGGAGCTGGAACGCCGGTGAAATCGAACGTCAACACGTTGGGGAAGAACACGTTATTGGTCTGAGTCAAGCTCTCGTTGAACTCTGTTGGAGGGATTAAACCGAGAACTGCCCCCCGCTCTACTTCTGCAGGACCGGCTACCAGATCGATAAAAGTCGGCTCCAGGTCTTGCGCGGTGGCGAGGGTGTCATTGCTTACCCCGCCTCTTTCTTCACCTTCGAGCGCAGCGTTGAGGGTGAGTTCTATCTCGTATGCTCCTGGAGCGGTGGACGCATTGGAGGTTCCGATTGTGTTGGCAGGGGTAGACTGCGAAGAATTCGAGCCACTTCCGTCATCGTCGGTGATAGTCGCGATCGCGGGATTGATTCCGCCGATCACAATGCCTCCAGTGTTTCCGAACAGGACTACTGAAAACGTTTCGTCGGGTTCGATATCGGTGTCCCCGTTGATGGTGATATCGAAAGTTTTGCTGCCGCCTTCACCGTCGGCCCAACTCAGAGTGCCGAACTGGGCCACGTAGTCGCTGCCATCGTTAGCAGTACCGTCGAGCGCGCCATATTGGACTGACACCGCTCCGGTCATCCCACTGACCCGTTCTACGCTGAAGGTCAAGACCTTCGTCCCGCCATCCCCTTCGGAGATGCTGTAGGTCGTTGGATTGAACCGAGCTATCCCTGGACCAACGACATCATCATCAAGGATCTGCAAAACGAGAGGATTGGTTCCCGAGATGGCCGTTCCTTTCGGATTGCTCAGGGTCAGATTGACTGTCTCGTTGTCATCGATGACTGTATCGTCGAGGATAGTAACGGTGAAGGTCTTGGGGGTCGTATCACCGTCGGTCCAGGATAGAGTCCCCGAAGCCGGTTGGTAGTCAGTGCCAGCCGTCGCTGTTCCGCTGGAGGTCGCGTAGTCGACTTCCAGAGCTCCGCTAGACCCACCAACTCGCTCGACCGTGATCGTGGCGGTGCCCCCACCCTCCGAAACGCTGAAGGCCGACTGACTAAACTGAAGTGTACCCGGCGGCAACTCGTTCTCGACAATGGTCAATGTGGCCGGCCCCCCAATACGCGCTCCTCCTGTGGAGTTGCTAAGTGTGAGGTCTACTGTCTCATCCTCCTCAAACTCCGAGTCGTCAAGGATAGTAACGGTGAAGGTCTTGGGAGTCGTATCACCGTCGGTCCAGGATAGAGTCCCCGAAGCCAGTTGGTAGTCGATGCCAGCCGTCGCTGTTCCGCTGGAGGTCGCGTAGTCGACTTCCAGAGCTCCGCTGGACCCACCAACTCGCTCGACCGTGATCGTGGCGGTGCCCCCATTCTCTGAGACACTGAAGGCCGGCCGAGTGAATTGAAGTGTACCCGGCGGCAACTCGTTTTCGACAATTGTCAGTATGGCTGGCCCGCCGATGGGCGCTCCACCGGTGGAGTTGCTAAGTGTGAGGTCAACTGTCTCATCCCCTTCAAACTCCGAATCGTCGAGGATGGTAACGGTGAAGGTCTTGGGGGTCGTATCACCATCGGCCCAGGATAGAGTCCCTGAAGCCGGTTGGTAGTCGATGCCGGCAGTCGCTGTCCCGCTGGAGGTCGCGTAGTCGACTTCCAGGGTCCCGCCTGAACCGCCGACTCGCTCGACCGTGATCGTAGCGATGCCCCCATTCTCTGAAACGTTGAAAGCCGACTGACTAAACTGGAGTGTACCCGGAGGATTGTTCGTGATGCTGACCGTGTAAGTGCCAGAAACTGCTACAGGCACCGTTTGTAGCACGACTTCTTCGCCTGGAGCCGGGGCAACTGCAATCCCAAGCACCGTCCCACTTGAATCACGAACTTCGATGGTCGCCTGCACATCCGGAGATGTCGCAGACACCGTAATAGTCTGACCAGCAGCTACTTCGATTGTAAAGCTATCAGTGTCCCCAACGGTGTCAATCCGACCGGTCGCTGGAGTCGCGGACTGGTAGACGAGGCTACCGAGAGGCTCTACAGCACGGAGTGGCGCGGGATAAGCAACAGTGCTGATGTCCAGCTCGAAATTCACAACGAAATCGCCACCGACGATTCCATCACCCGAAGGAGTGGTAGGGAAGTTCGGTTCCCCATCCAGATCGTTGCCGACAAAATCCTGGAACTGACCAGGGCCACTGAACAACGTAAGAGTGTAGTTATCTTCAGGTAGATTACTGTAACTGAGGGTCAGATTCTTCCCAGTTGCATCGAAACTAGAGTTGTCGGCGGTAAAACTTCCAAAAACTCCTCCGACGAGTGAGAAGTCAGAGGCGTCCAGGTTCGAGACGAGCATCTCTTCGTCGAAGTCAACAACAACGTCAAGACTTCCCGGATTGAGAACGTCTCCTTCCACGACAGAGCTTGCAACAACGCGTGGGCCGGTAAAATCGAGAACAAACGTGCTGCTAAAATCTTCAATCCCAGTCCCTTGGATATCGAAGATGGAAGCTAGTGTGCCGTCATCATCGTCGTCATCATCATCGTCGTCATCGTCATCTTGCTCTCCCTCGGCACCGAGGATGCTTAGAGTGCGGGTGCCCTCGGGAAGACCAGCAGGAAGGTCGAAGGTGACCGTATTGCCGTCGTCGATAGTGAAACTTGTGATCCCGACACCATCGATCAATAAATCTCCATCCTCCAAAGTCGTCAGGAGGATCGAATCGTTAAAGTCAAGGGTGACTGTCTCCGGTTGGACGCGGAAGCGAGTTCCGTCCGGGATGTCAATTCCCACAACCTCAAAGTCCGGTTGCTTGGCTTTGTTGTTCATGATCTGAAGGATGTAGTCGCCGCTGGTCGGATCTTCCGTTGCATGCGAAGCAGAGACTTCGACATAGAAAGTTCTTGAGCCGCCGCCTTTCGGTGGTTTGAACTTCACCTTGGCATTGCGACCATCCGCGGCTGAGTTATCGTCTTCTGCCAGGACATTGCCATCGGCGTCAAGGATACGAATCTTCGGATCCAGAGTGTTGACAAATTCGCCTGCACCGTCCGCTGGCAAGAAAGTCTCGAACCTGACGACGCTACGGCCCCGAGTCTCAAACTCATAGACATCCACATCTTGGGCACCGCCACCATCAGCGTTTGCCAAGAAGGTGGCGTCGGCTTCATCGGTTGTCTGACCGAAAGCCATGACCAAAGAGCCAATCACCGACTCGCCTGGACTCAGGTCACCAAAGTCGTAGGCGAGAGCAATGGCGATGTCGTCGGAGAATCCATCCGGATCTACTGGGCTGTCAATAATGTCGAAAGGATTTCGATTGGAAAACCCTTCTGCGGAGACGACAGCCCGAGGATCAGAAGAACCGAGCCCAATCGTCAATCCGCTGCTAATGTTGGCTCGAACGAACTGATCTTCAAGGACAACGTCGTTGAACGTGAAGTTGGTTCCGGGGTCTCCCTGGTCGGGGTCCATGTTCTCGAGCCAGGCCACATTGGACAGTGTCGTGTCGCTGAGGTTCGTCAGCCGGGTTGCTATTATGACGAATTCGTCACCTTCCTCAAATGTCACCACTCGTTCCAGCAACAAGTTACCACCAACAATTCCTTCAACACGAACCCCACGCACAGAACCGGAGCTAATGTCCTCCCGATTCACCGCAATCGAACTTCCGCCTGCTGGGTCGGTATTGCTGAAGTTGATCCCGTCGCGGGAAATCGTGAACGATGCTTCTGGTGTGCCTGCAGTGACGAACTCCGTGTCAGCAAATTGGATGCCAGTGCTCACGTCGGAAGTAATGAAACTACCGTCGGGATTGATTCCAAGTGTGATGTTTGATCCGGTCAGGGTCAAGTTCCCAGACACAGGAGTGCCTCTCTGATCGAGCAGAGCATTTCCACCGGACACGTGGCCGAGAACGTACTGTCTGTTTCCATCATCATCGTCGTCATCACCGTCATCATCGTCGTCATCGCCCAAGCCAATCTTGGCACTTAGCAGAGGTTGAGCTTCGGCGATCACGTCGTTCCCCTCTGAGGACAAATCAGCATTCTTGGTGACGACCAGACTGTACTCGCCATCTCCGGTGATGCGGGCGTAGTAGGTTCCGGTCTCGGTGACAATGAGATTCGCAATTACTTCATCGAGATTCGAGAATTCTGCCACACTTGTTGCGAGAACAGTGCCAGCACCGTCGACGATATCAAGAGTAAAACTGCCGGAGCCACCCTGGTCCGTTACAGCAAGCGTCAGACTGTCGCCCTGCTTGAGAGAAACGCTGTAAAGATCATCGGTGTCGGGAACGAAACCAAACTGGGTCACTAATCCGTAAGGGCGTGGATCAGAACCAGTAAACCCAACGGTTCCCGTCGAAGCAGTGACGTTGCCATTGAAGATACGGGTTGTGCTCGCTTGTTGTCCGAATCCGGTTGTGTCAAAGAATCCGGTGATAGGGGAGTTTCGCATAGAGATGTCGATGAGCAGATCCCCTTGAGTCGGATCGTAATTGAACACGTTCGGAATGTCGATCACAATGTCGAATGGATTTGGTGAGCCAATCCCCGCACTCGACAGAGTGAGCAATCCATCAAAGACAGTCGTGTAGCCACTCCCGATATTGTTGGCGAACGTTGGGGAAGCGGTACTCACTGTTGTAGCTGCGTACCCAATGTTGATTTGGACATCGATCCCAGAAACTTTGAAAGGAGCATCATTTCGGCGGAAACGGATGTCATCAAGGATTCCTCCACTGGCAAACTCAGAGGCAGAGTAGATTTGCTGGTACCGCATGGTCGGCACACTGAATTCTCCGATGTGGAAAGGCCAAGCGTTCCCAGTGTTCCCTTCGGATTGTTCGAGGAATCCGGGGACCGTGGTTGTCGCACTGGTTACCTTCCCAAGAACAGCACCCCGAGAGGCAGCACCGCCAAGGTCGATAAAGCTGGAGTTGATGTCTTGGGCAGTTGCAAGGGAGTCGTTATCCGTGCCACCAGAGAGTGATTCAAGTTCCAAGGCTGCGTTGAGAATCACTTGAACGTCGTACGACCCGGTCGTTCCGCCCAGGCTAGTCACGACGATGGTGTATGTTTCCGTCGTGCCGTTCGTCGGAGCGGTCTGAATCAAAACGTTCTCCCCCGCTGCGCCTCCTGTCACGCTCCCAATGGAAGCACCACCGGAATTGAGCAACTCGACGGCAGGCTGGAGAGCATCGGAAGGGTCGACAAGGATGGTGATTGTCTGCCCTGGATCAATCTCGATGGTGAAACTATCGGTGTCGTCCCCTGGAGAGATTACCCCAGGTTGGATGGGGTCATAAATCAAGCTACCCAACGGCGCCTTTGCGTCGAGAGGAGTTGGGAAAGGCTGAGTTCCAACGTCGGTTACGAAGTTGAGAACGAAATCGCCTCCCTCGCCTCCATCCCCGTTTCCGTCGAGGTCAATACCAACTAGGTCTTCAAAACTCCCGTCTCCGCTGACCAACGTGAGGGTAAACAGATCCTCCGGCAAGTTCGTGTAGTCGACCGTCAGGGAAGTATTGGCTGCGTCAAAGCCAAAACTAGTCGCCGCAATACTACCGAAGACGTCTCCGACCAGAGAGAAGTCGGAAGCGTCAAGGTTTGCAGACTGTATCTCCTCGCTGAAGTCGACCGTAATCGAAAAATTGCCCGAAGGTACCGTGTCTCCATCCTGGAGCGATGTCGCAATCACTTGTGGCGCCGTCAGATCAAGATCGAATGTCGTTGTAAAAGCATCCAGGCCGGTCGATTGCAAATCGAGAACTGAACCGGCTGCGAAACTGAGCGTTTGGGTTCCTTCCGAAAGGCCCGTCGGAAGAGTGAAGAGGGCCGTATTGCCATCGACAACGGTGACACTCGTAGCCGCACGCGTTGTCCCTACATCATCAACAACCAAGTCACTGGCTTGGAGAGAAGAAAGCAAGATGCCGTCATTGAAATCGATTGTGATGGTGGTGGGCTGAAATCGGAAGAGTGAACCGTCCGGAATGTCGGTTGTAGCAACTTCGAACGCAGGGGCTGGCGCGGTACTTCCCGTAACGTCGAGAACATAGGTCCCAGCAGTCGAGTTAGCGGCAGTAACTCGTGCTGTGTAACTTCCGCTTGTTGCTGCAGTGTGAGTCAGTAGGGCGTTGCGGCCATCGGCTCCACTGTTATCATCTGTCGCAACAGATGCACCACTTGGGTCAAACAGTTCGACCTGCGGATCGAGTGTATTGACAGGCTCAAAGGGCCCATCACCTGGCGTGGTGGTTAAAATAGTGAGGGAGTCTCCCGCGTTCACATCGAAGCTGTAGTAGTCGTCTGGGTCGCCACCACCTCCAAAGGCTAGTGCTGTAATTCCAACGCCTGAGGTGGTCCCGACAGCGGTTACCACACCCGTGCTGACGTCGATCGTTTGAAGTGTGCTTGGACCAAAAGCTCCTGATCGTGTGGCAGTGTAAAGGATATCATCTGGTCCGAATTCCAACACGTTATTCGTCGAAGAGGTAAGGAACGTTGTGCTAATGGTTCCGCCCGTAGCTGGGTCAAGCTGATAGAGGGTACTTCCAGATTTCAGGTACAGATTGTCTGACGAGTCGAACGCGAGACCTGTTCGGGCAGTACTGAGAAAACTAGTGATGAGTGTGAAGGCTCCGGTATTCAAATCAACGGTCGCCAGATCATCGAAACCTTCGACCCAGGCGAAAAGGGTACCATCGGAGCGGAAACTCATATCGGGGACGTTTTCGAAGAAACCGCTAGGTCCAACGACAGTAATGGCAGCAGTTTCAGGATCGATCTTGAGTAGCTGATCGCTGCTATTGCTGTAGGCGAACAATTTCCCGGTTAACGGGTGGATGTCCATCGCAGCGATTCCCGAACTTCCAGTTGCTCCGATGTTTAAAAGAGCAGCACCAGTCGAAGGATCGAGTTCATATAGGCTACTGGAAGACAAGCCCGCGCCTGTGATTGCAAGGAGTTCCGCAGCTCCGCCACCGACTTGGCCCAACGTCGCATTGGAAGCAGACAATGACTGTGGCATAGCCAAGTCGTCGTTGGGTTCCGCGTTGAACCCACTATTGCGAGTGACGAGCAAGTTGTAGCTCCCAGTTCCGCTCACCCTCGCGTAGTACGGCCCAGGAGCTGGTGCTTTGAAATCAGGGATGAGCTCACTTGCGTTGTTCGGTCCTTTAGTCGCAATGACTAAAGGAGTGCCTGAACCATCTACAATTTCTAACGACAAGCTACTGCTACTTTCTAACTCGCTAAGAGCGATCGTTGCAATATCTCCCGCTGACAAATCAAAGCTGTAGACATCAGCAGTGTCCAAGGCAGGAATGTCATAATTTAGTTCCAGTGTCACGAAAGAACCAATTGGCAGGAAGTTAATGTCGATTGTTGGTGTGAGAGTGAAGGTGATGGTTCCATCTGCAGCAAGTGTTTGAAGCTGACTTGGGGTCAGATCTACCGTTGTTTCAACTTCGAGGGAATCACTTCCACCAGTCTCGAATAAGTTACCCAGAAAAATTCCTTCTGCTTCAAGGGCAAAAAATTCAAACGATGCGCTTAAATCGGCCAGTGCAGTAACCTTCAATGTCCCAGCACCAGTCGGCGTTGGCAGGCTTCCGTTGAAATCAAACGTCAGCACGTTAGGGAAAATGGCGTTGTCAGTTTGTGTTTGGCTCGCACTAAATGTCGCTGGCGCGATCGATCCCACGACAGCCCCTCGGGAGGCAGAACTACCGAGATCGATAAAGCTCGCGTTCAGGTCTTGGGCGGTGCCAGGAGTCCCATTGGCCGCACCTGCAAATCTTTCCTCCTCGAGTGCCGTGTTCAAGAGGATGTCGCCTTCGTACCCTCCCGTTGAACTCGAAGCTCCGGTAACCGAGACCGTGTAAGTTCCTGGCCCCGTGGTCGCTACACTTTGCAGAAAGACAGTTTCTTCCGCACTGGTTGCTGTCGCGCTGCCAATGAGTACTCCGTCAGGATCTCGCAATTCGACGGTAGGCTGCAAACTGCCGGGAGGAACTGGTTCGGCGAAGGGGTCCTCTGCGAGCGTGGCGATTTGGTCAGATGCTAACACTTCATCGTACAAGTTGATGAGGGCTACGCTACCAGAGGAATATTCGTTATTACTGTTATCGAGGAAGAAGTTGAGCAAGTCCCCTGGATTGGAGATATCCATCACCGAAGTGTTAACCGTGAATTCAGCAAAGCCATCGGTTGCGTTCAAGTATCCCTGGACTTGGCCGCTACTGGAAACCGTCAACACCACGTGTTGGAATTCGTTGGCGAGAAATGTGTTCCCCCCTCCGCCAGCCGGGAAGACATTCAGTTGGCTAGCAGGATCGACATAGAAACCAGTATCGGATACTCGATTCGTAACATCGAGTATCCGGCGATAACCAAAACTATTGTTGAACTCGAACACCATCTCCACGGAATAGTTGTTTGGAGCGATCAAACCGGTAGTATCCAGCGATAAACCAGCTTCCTGAGTAAATGGTGAGGCATTGCCATTGAAGGCATAAACTTGTCGGATTTCTCCGAAGACCGTGGCCGTTTCGAAACCACTCAGCCCAAGAGGGTCAACGGCTGTTAGCGAGGCAGCTCCACTTACAGAGGAATCCAGATTTCCTTGGAAGTCGTAAGACGCAACGGGTTCGGCTGGCAGCCCAGTACTGACTACCGGTTCCACGATCACGGCGATCGTCTGTCCAGCATCGACATCGATGGTAAAGTCGTCTGTCTCCCCGGCAACTCCGATGGCTCCTTCAAAGTTAGAGGTAGCAATCAACGAAGCTGGCGGTGGAACACCCTCCGATGGTGTACTGACAGGAATGTTGGGGGCAAAAGGTTCTTCGGTGTGAACGATTGTGGCAAACCGCACGTCGGCGTCGCTGAAATTTTGGTTGTCTGCCCAGGTGACGTAAAAATTCTCCGCGTCTGAGACGACTTGGCTGGTGTCGCCCATGTAGTTCGATTCGACAGCGGGATCTTGCCCGAAGAGTGGAACAAACGAACGAGCCGACACACGGAATTCAACGTCTTTAAAGACGAGTTGGGAATCCGCGACGTCTGCGATGCGTCCAAAGTAATCCATCCTGCTGTTGTCTGAGTCCAAACGGCGGTCGTACCAGAAAATTCCGACTTTTCGCCCGTCTGGAGTAACGGTAATGCTTGGCTGCCACTGATCGTTGGTTGTGAGGTCAGTGTTGACTCGAATGGGGTCTTTCCAGGTCAAGCCTCCGTCGGAGGAACTCGTCAGGAAAATGTCTGCTTTGTCCGTACCAGCAGGATTGTCCGCGAAGACGGTATAAAGGTCACCAGAGGTAGGGTTGACTGCAACTTGTGGAAAAGCATTCGTCCGGAACGAGGTCTCGTCCGTGTTGCTTGTTGTCAACCCGAGATCGCCATTGACTCCCTCGGTTTGGAGTTTGCTGACCAAGATTTCAGGACCGAACGTGGCTCCGCTGTCGTTCGATGTTCGCATGAGGATTCGGTGGTTCGGTCCGACTCCATAGCTGATGGGTGAGGTGGTGTCGCTTTCAAGCCAAAAAACGTGAACCTCGTGGTTCGGTCCGACTACGACAGACGCACCCTGGACGTTGCCGGTGTCAGCCGAGGCGATGAGCGTACCGCCGGCCGGTCCGAAGCTATCGCCGCCATCGGTCGACTGGAAGAGATAGATGCCTGGTTGCTCGCCAAAATCTCTGGCAACCAAGTAGACGTTGCCTTGCTCGTCCCCAACATTGTTATCCACTGCAATGGCAGGTATATCCAGTGCTTCCGATGCCCCTGGAGCGCCTTGGACTGGGCCCGTCCAAGTCAGTCCTTCGTCCGCTGAACGGTGGAGGTTAAGACCGGCTCCGGAAAAGGGAGTCGTTACCAAGTAGACCGTTCCCGACGAGTTGTCTCGAGCGAGCTTCGGTTGGCCCGCGTCTCCCACAGTGCTATCTGGCAGTGCCCCCAAGTCAGTGAAACTGCTACCGCCATCCGTAGAACGAGCGAGCCCTGTGAATCTATTCTCACCCCCATTCAGCAAAGATCCTGAGTCATTGAATCCCACGAGGATTGTTGGCGACTCGCTTTTTTCTGGGATAAGCAGCATCGTGGTGCCGCTTTGCGTGTCGAAACTTCTGTCCAGGGAATTATTGTTGACCAAGACGCTCGGGGAAACTGAAGGCGCGTTGAGCGGAGATGGCCCGACATCCTGGCTCCACTGAGAATTCGGAAATCGGGTTCGAGGCGAACCTTGCACTGCTGCGGGTTGATCGCCTTCAGTTGTCGGAGAGATCTCTCCTCCTGTCAGTCCCGTAACAACCGCTTCGTTGACGATATTCAAACGGAGTAGCTCAGAATCCGACGCGTCTAACAGCGTCCGGTCTTCTAACTTTTCAAGTTGGGGTCGAAAACCACGTTTAACCGATAAATGCTTGTGCCGCTTCGAGTAAGTACGGACGGAGTGCGAGTGCATGGAGGGGGGCTCCTTGTCAGAGTGATGACTAACATCGTGAAAAAGATAAGAGATACTAGAACTTCATCTATGAACAGTCGATGTGAAAGGCAAACCGAAAATTCATGGTTTCATAACTTTAGAGAAATTTTGTCGCGAAGACAGGTAGTCCACTTACATAAATGTTCTTGAATCAAGGACTTACATAGGACGAATTTCCGATGATTTGCTCGTGAAGCCCATTTGCCACCGGAAAAATAATAATTTCACCAGCAAGATCCGAGAGGATAAACGCACAAAATGGAAGTCACTGCACAACCTGAGTTATCCAGTTGTGGAGAATCTTGGCGTCAGAATGGCCGGGGTCCGTTAGCACCGGTGGGCCCGATCAAGAGCACGAAAGTGACGAAAATGTGGCGTTCCGAGCAGATTTGGGCGCTGAAGACAGCGTCAACGAAACATCTCGGGCGACGTCGACACAACCGCTGGAACCTTGAAAAGTCGACCGAGACTAGAACACAACGCGCTCAACTTCCCCGGTCCGGGCGGACCGTTGGACTTCTCCACAATGAACTTCGGCGGTCGACCCGACTACTGAAGTTTGGTGGGGGCACTCAACTGGTTGATTCGTGGAATGTTGGAATCTCAAGCAGTTCACGGGAGTTCGCGTGGACGCCAGACTTGTCGTAATTCTCCTCGCACGCCCAAATCGAACTCTTCCCAACGGTCAATAGCCAACGTCAAGACGACGAGCGTTGCCGTCGGGAGGACTTCTTCTTCGCCGGTCACTATCTTCAAGAACTCTTCCAAACCGGGGTTGTGCCCCACGATCATTACACAGTGATCCGTATCCGATACTGTCTGGAGGAGCCCGAACCACGTCACCGGCTCGGTGAAGTAGAGTTGCTCTTTGGCGTGAATTTTTCCTTGGTAACCGCTACTCTTGGCTGCTAGCTCTGCAGTCGTGATGGCTCTCTTGGCGGTGGAACTCAGGATGGAGTTTGGCACGAGTTGCTCTCGCCGCAACAGTTCACCCATTCGAGGTGCGTCCCGCTTGCCTCGTTTATTCAAAGGTCGATCGTGATCCGCGATATCTGGGTCTTTCCAACTCGACTTTGCGTGTCGCAGAAGGAGGAGGCATTTCATATTTTTTGACATTGCCCCGAGGAAATTTGTAGCCAAAGAGTGCTGCCGCTTGGTGATCAAGCTCTCTCATCGCGGCAGGAATTTTGTCAGTACTCTTATCAGCCTCTAACAACACCAATGATAGCCGCTTCAAAACTGATGTTCTGAGCGCTGAACCTATTTCTCGATGATCCTTAGCTGTAACTCACGGACGATAACACGCACGATTGGCGGATGAAGCGGTTTACGGTCGAAATGAAATGGATCCCAGCCGTGTGGGGCGGGTCGCTTCATGTTGATCAACTTACTGACGTAGTCGTGCATGTTATTGATCAATACTTTGTTGTCAGCCATAACCTTGTTGGCAATCGCGTTGTATTTCACTTCCGAACCCAAATCGAAAATTCCGTTTGGCGTGCTGCGGATGGGGGTCGTGTTGGCCCAAACCAGTATCGCCCCTGTAGCTTTCAGTCGCCTGGTCAGTTCCTCCAGGTTCTGCTCATATTGTTTTGGAGTGGTTGCCCGCACACCGCCAACTTTTTTGGTCATCACGCGAAACGCCTTCATTCTTGGTGCGCGATGAACGAGATCGCCGAGCCCGAAGTTGAAGTGGATCAAATCCCACTGGCCTTCGCCAAGCAATTCGTCGAGGTTCGCAAGCGCCCAGGCAGTGTCTCGCACCTCACCCGGTTGTAGAGGTCGGTACACGACTTCGACATGCCCTTTGAGCTCTTTTGCGACTTTTCGAGCTGGCTCATCATAAACCCGGTCACCAAGAATGAGCACGCGAGGAAGTGGATCCGCCGCGAATGCCATCTCCGCCCAAATGGGAATAATAACGGCGAGGATCAATCGGATGGCTTGCATGGGTTATCCTCGCAAATCGGCAATGGCACCAGTGCTGTCGGCAAATTTCTCGACGGGCACATCGACTGCGTGGAGCATGGACACGAAGAGATTGGCCAGAGGTACTTTTCTGTTTCCTTCGAAGGCATGTAGATTACCGTGACGGAAGCCCAGCCGGTTTCCTCCTGCGACCTGAATCGGGTAATTTCTCGTGCTGTGAGACGCGTGCGGATGTGCCGATCCCCAGAGTACCACTGTTCGGTCCAGCATGTTGCCGTCGCCCTCGCGGGTATCACGCAGGCGTCGCAGAAAATACGCGTGCTGTTCCGCTCGCCATTTGTCCCACCTGCCCGCATATGCGGGTGGGCGCCTGTGGGCTATATCGTGAGTAGCGCCGTTGTAGCCCAGGACATAGGTCGCATAGTTCCACATTTCACTATTCTGTGACTGTTCGCTTTCCAGCATGAGTGTCGCAAAGCGTGTCTGATCAGTACGAAATGCCAGATAGATCAGATCGTACATGCAGCGAATGTACTCTTGGGGCTGTCGGTGAGACACCTCAAGATTGAGCCCTTTGGTACTGACGTTGGGCAACGGTTGCTGCGTCCATTGACTGGTTCGTTCGACGCGTCTCTCCAACATACGAATCGAGTCCAAATACTCGTCCATCATTCTCTGATCGCTTCGACCTAAACGGTTATGAAAGCTGCGGCTATTCTCCATCATCAAGTCGAGAATACTGGCTTCCGTCCTCAAATTCGCTCGCACTTGAGCGACGCTCCTGTCGGCGTACGGCCTGAATAGGCGATTAAAGATATCTTGGGGCCTGTGCATTGATGGAATGGGACGGCCAGGGCCACGATGGGAGAGCGTCTTACATGATCCGTACGAACCGGTTCCACCTTCTGTACCGAGCACCAGGGAAGGATACCGCGTCTTGCGGCCATGCACATTGGCTGCGACTTGGTCGATCGAGATGTTGTTTGTTGTTTCGCGGCCAGCCATGTCGGCACCGGTCGCGAATACATCACCGGAGCTGTGCCCTCCCAAGGACCAACCGCCAGCATGGTCCAGGCCACGAAAATAACTGACGTATTGCCTCAAGGGCCTGAAAGGGGCGGACGATTGGTTGAATGTTAGGCGTCCAGGCGCTTTGCTCGGCCACCAACTCCAATCGTGGTGAGGCCCTTCGCCTGTAGGCACGCCACTTTGACCATTGGGCATGTACGCACCGTAGGCAAAGTAGCAAACCACCATACGTTTCGGCAATTCGTTTGCGGTTTCTTCGTCACCCCAACTCATTGCCTCAAGGAGAGGTAGCGCTAGCGCAACTCCACCACCCTTGAGGAGTTCACGACGATTTAATTTCCATGATTGTTGTTTCATTGGTTTTTCCTTTTAGTGGTAGAGTGAGAACTCCTCCAGCACATGACTATCGAGCCGTTTACTCAGTTGCCTCGAAACGTCTTACTTTGACAGATTAACACGATCATGTCCCGAAACCTGTACTCTTTCTGTTTCGCTTGTCGGACCAGTTGATTCACCGCGGCTCGATCTCGTAAGGAGAGTTCCCGGCCTATGCCATAACTGAACAGTTTTCGTAACACATTTTCAGCGATGTCGTCCATGCGATTTTGGACCAGATACTTTTTGAGCTGTAGAAGGCCGTCAACGCGGGGTCCATCCGGTAGGCGGGAATCGGCGTCGATTTTGACTGTGTTGATGGACTTGAGGTAGGCCGCGTATCCTTCCATATCTTTGTGTGTTTTCTTATTGAATCCAGCGACCCGAATCCCCTCCCTGGGAACCATGGGCTGAAATTTGCCGATTGCGTTGTACCTCTCGAACGGTATGCCCCAAGGATCCAGGCGAGCGTGACACGCGTTGCAACTCTGGTCTTCTCGGTGTTTTTTTAAGTGTTCTTTGATGGTTAAAGCCTTCTCCACAGATTCCCCTGCCGAATCCGAAAGGGCGGGTACCTCGGCTGGGGGCGGGGGAACCTCTTCACCGAGAATCGCCTCGCGCAGCCAGACCGCCCGGTAAATGGGATGGGGTGCGGTGCCCGTGCCATTGCCGATCAGAACTGAACCGTTGGTCAACAATCCGCCGAGACGGTGCTCTGGTTTGATCGCGACAGGACGAAGCTCTTGCCCCTTGACCCCTTCGACTCCGTAATGGGCCGCTAATGGTTGATTCAACATCGCGAAATCCGAATCGACGATGTTGAGGACGCTGGAGTTGCGCCGGATCAACTCTGCCACAAACCCGACGGTTTCCTGGTGCATGAAATCCCGGATGGTAGGACGATAGGGCACCTCCGTTCCAGCCCTCTCCCCTCGACTGATGTAATAAAGGAATCGCGGAAACAGATTTCGATTGATTGGTACGGTTTTCAGTTTGTCGAGGCTCAACCATTGCGTGGTGAAGTTATCCACAAAGTCCCGCGATCGATCATCCGCCAACAAACGGCCGGCCTGTTTCTCGATGACGCTTGGATTGTTTAGCTTCCCTTCCGAGGCCAGTCTCATCAGTTCCGCGTCGGGCATACTACCCCATAGAAAGTAGGACAACCTGGAAGCCAAAGCATATTGGTTTGCAGTCTTGCCATCCATCGAAACGTTGTGGTACAGAAATTGGGGTGAGATCAACACCATCGCCAAGGTTTCTCTCAAGGAGGCTTCCAGTGTTTTTTTGTTCTTTGCAATCAAACCATGGATTTTGACAAAACGTGTCACTTCCTCGGCTGTGGCGGGGCGTCGATATGCCCGTGACATGAACCGCTCTAGCACCTCCTTGACATAAGCCTTGGGGTTGTTCTTGCGCAAGGGGGAAGGAAAAAGTATCTTGGTGTGGTGAATCGGGGGCCATACATCGACTATCGGCGCTTCGAATTCCATCCAGTTCACAATGGCTCGCGGCATGGACAAGTCCCGTCGACCGTCATTGAGGGTACCATCGTCGTAGAGATTCTGGGGCGTAATGGTCATTTTGTCCGGTAAACGTTTTCCTTTGGAAATACCACCCGGCTTGGCCGGATGGTTTTCTATGCGTCCACGGAATTCGAAGACCTTCGGATTGTCCGGACTATTGTGTAGTTGAATGGTACCCACCGGTTCCACTTGTAATGTCGAGCTGTTAACACCCAGACTATAGCCCATCACCAAACGGAGAGGCAATTCCTCAATGCCCGGGGGAAGGATGGCGGAGGTTTTGATGCGAACGCGAAACTCTCCTGTTCTTGGAAAACTCCGAAGGCCCATGCCCCATGCCGGTGTGTTCCGGCGGTTACCCCAAACGCCAACTTCGTCGCCACCAAGACCTCGGTCTGAACCATAAGGCTTCCACTCTCGCCGAGTCTTGTG
>CAYRFQ010000082.1:0-35633 GCA_964423615.1 uncultured Alcaligenaceae bacterium
AATTATCGTGCTGTTCCTGACAAATGCGACAGTTAATAAATTTTGTATCCTTAATGCGCTTTGGATGGGCTTTCCGGTGGTAACACTTGCGGGTGAGACATTTGCTCAGCGGCATGGATTGAGCCATCTTTCTCGCCTCGGGTTGGCAGACTTGGTAACCTGGAACACCACGGATTATGTTGCGCTGGCCACGGCGTTGGCCGGAGATTTATCGCGTTTGCAAGAATTTCGCACGACGCTGCGACAAAAGGTCCTCGAAACGTTTTGCGACGGGACTCGGTTGACAAAGGAATTGCTTGGAGCGATACGGCACGCCTGGCAAGATTGGTGCGCTCGATGAGAAGACGATCCCTTTTCTGTGTTGGTGGACCGTTGGTTGGATAGCCCAAGGGGCACGTTCCCACTTCAATTGCATTCCGCGTAAGAGCGAAAAAACTTTGAGAACCCTACCACCAGAAGCTCTCCCCGCTCACGTTCCCCGCTTCCCTCGCGTTTTGCCCTCTGGAGGAAGGCAGATTTTTTGCCCTATGAGTTCATCCCTCGAATCCCCACTCGTTTTTCGAGCCTTTCTCGTTATACTGTTCTGCATTGGACGTATCCGGAACCTCAAACGGAGCACCGTTTCTCCAAGACAGGGTTTGTCCCGTCGTGGGAGCCAGAGGTCCGTCTGCAAGCAATGGGCCAAAACCCAGGGCGAACATCCCCCTCGTGGCTCTTCGGACGGTGTCCTTTTCGTGCGTGTTCTCTGCGCTCCTCTGGGACAACCGTCGTGCAGTCTCCCTCACCAAGGAGAGGGAAAATGGGTTTGTGGAGAAGAAAGAATCCTGCGTCGAGAATGAAAAAGGGAGAGCGACATGGCCAAAAACGAGGACATCAAGGTCTTCCGCACATTTGATGACTTCCTTCCACCAGAAATGTTTGAACGTCTTCTGATGTTGAACAAAACGGTTGGTTGGACTTACGACGAAAGAATTATTTGGTTTTTTGTGGATACCTCCGCTGAGCCGTTGATCCAGGAAATCGTCGGAGTGGCCAACGAGAAAACGGGAATCCGCCATGAACTCAACCGCGCGTATGCCAATGGGATGATCAACCGATCGATCGCGAAAGGCCATTTCGACACCCACCAAGAAGCGGACCGAACGCTTCTCATTTATGGGCATGCCAAATGGGAGACGGAAAACTGGGGTGGGGAAACCGTGTTCAACAACCCAATAGATACCTGGATTAAATCCAAGCCGAATTCGGCTGTGTATTTTAGTTCGAAGCACCACTGGCACCGAGCGTATGCTCCCCAGCCAGGTTGCGAAGTTTATCGGATTACTCACGTTTTGAAATTGCTCAGCCTCGATTGAGGGCGGCCGGAGCTTCTCAAGAAGAGACTTTCGGAGGAGAAAATGTTTCGTGTTATTTTGTGTGTTTTGAGCGTTCCGACTATGGCTTTTCTTGCGGGATGCGGCGCCACCGGCCCGAGCCCAACGAGTGCGCCGAAAATCCACCAGTTCGCCTGGCATGGTGTCAAGGTGGTCTATCCCGAGACACTTGAACTCTCCAAACCAGATGACAAGACGTTGATTTTCAAGGGAAAGGGAAAGGGAAAGAAGAGGTTCGTTTTCAAAACAACGACCTCGGCGATTGGGCCATCGACACCCTGATCGAATCGCCTTACCTCGGGAGAACGCAGAAGTTATTCCTTGGCTTGGGAGAACAAAGCAACGAATTCTCCGAAGAAGGGAGAAAACGACTCACGGATCACTTCGGAGAGTCGGTGAGGGTATGATTGACAAGCAAGAGCTTTCGGCGGTGTTGAGTTCTGGCTTCCATGCCAACGCACCACATCGTACCTCGCGTTAGCCACTACACCAAATTGAGACCCACAGCATTAAACCTACCAAACCAACACACCATCCCCGCAAAGGGGTGTTCAGGAGGTTGCTGAAATTAGTGCAGCACACGAGAACGCAAAACAAACCTGGGCACAACGGCTCTACATCGAACCTGTTCAAGCGTTCCCATCAGTACATCGGGTCGCGACCGATCGACGTTTGGTTGGGTTTTTTGATATTTATCCCGTACAAACCTTTGACGGACGTCTCCTTTTTGTCTTTTCCCTGAACCGTCGTTAGCTCGACGATAGCTTCTGGATACCCGTCGGTGTTGGCTTGGATCTGAACAATTTTGTAGTCCACAAGGCGTTTCTTGTGCCTGATCCAATCATCATCGACAAAACGAATCTTGGCATCCTTCGCATACCATTTCTTCGCGTCTTCACCCTTTTTCCAGGCATCTAGGGCAGCTTCAAGCGAAGTCTTGGCGCGTTCGTAGTCCTCGCTCGAAAGCCCAGTCGATTGACCACATCCAGTGATGGTGATCACCAGAGCCACGAGAAGGCTTCTGGCATCGATGCTTCGCGTCATCTTCAGCCTCCGTTGGGAGCATTCGTAATCACAGAATTGTTCTTCGATGGGAGAGGGGCCGGTTGGATCGAAACAGTCGTTTCAGCCGTTTCGAACTCGACACCTTCGCCCGGCATTTCAAACGCCACTTGAATATGCATCGACGTTGCATTATTCGGAATTTGAATGGCCTCGACCGAGGCCAGGAAGGGTCCGGTAGTGCTTCAGCAATCGCGAACCAACTGGACGCCTGGGATATGCAGCGATTCCAATTCTCCATCGAAGAAAGTGAGGGTCGCAGAAGGCACGATTTCGTACGGAACTTCACTCAACTGCAACAAACGCGGTTTTGCGTCGTCCGGTCCCTGGACCTGGAGTCGACTACTTACAAGAACCGGGCCATTTTGTTTCCAAGTCTTACCCAGTAAAATAACAGGCTTGACTACATCCCCAGCGACGGGGCGTTTGACGAGTTCTTCAGTAGGTTCGTTGTTGCAACCCAAAGACAGCACGGGAAGCAACGCGACCGAGAACAGAAAAATACGATAGCGGTGATTCATGGACTTTTCCAAGCAATAGGTTCAGGGAAGATCGTCGTGCAGGCAAAGAAAACTCACCAGGAACGCAGGTTGCGTCCCTGGCTTCTTTCTTGGTGCATTCTCGATGCTGGCTCACTGGCTAATCGAGTTTGTTGATTTCACCATTCTTCGGAGTTTCCGCTGCGCACCAAAGCTCGTCGTTGATCCTTGATGACACAAGCCGCACGCTGCCGTCGGCAAAGCAACAAAGAATCCCTGCTGGAATGAAACTCTGCGACTTCAGCGGATGAACGTTATCCAATGGTGGGGCGAACTCGGGTTTTCGCATGCAACGATGGTCCCAGGCCTCGTCAAATGGCCAGACACCAGGGACCGGCCCCGCTCGATTCACGAACGCCGTTCGAGCCCAATACCCAGTGTAGTATTTGTGCTGGGCAGGTAGCATAAAGGTGTAATCCCAGTCGCTCGGAGGCAGTACCCCATAGCCCCACAAACTTGCACCAAAACGAGGGTTACCGTTCGGACGCTCGGCCACTGCATACTTCTCATTGAACATGATCGTGTTCACAGTGCCGTCCTTGACTTGAGGCAGACGGATGCCCTTGTCACCAAAAAATTGCCAGTTAGCCGAGAAACTCGTTAACCCCCAGACGGTGTTGCTCGGATCGGCCCAATCAGGAATCGGGTTGTCCGTTCCGCTGCTGGCGTACCAGGAAGGTTCGCTCGTGGTCAACTGATAGGTGCCCGTTCCGATTGTCGGATCGAGAGGGTGTTGGAATGTCGGGATGACGGCTGAGCGGGCCGCGTCTTGGCCCTTCGAGTGGACGTTGCTTTGCTCCAGGTAAGGCAACAGATGGTAGAGAACCGACCCTGCTTGGCCACCGTAATTCCCATACATCATTGGCATTACTTTATTCACGTCGTGGGCATTATGAGCCGCCAATCCAATTTGTTTCAGCCGGTTTCTGGCATCTAGGAGGTTGGCAGCCGTCCGAACTTTTTGCACCGCTGGCAGCAAAAGCCCAATCAACACAGCGATGATGGCAATGACAACCAAAAGTTCAATGAGGGTGAACCCTCCCCGACGAAAACGTGTTAATAGCATTCGTTGGTCCTTTCCAAGAAGGAATGGCAAGGAAAAAGTGAGAAAGTATGGGTGGAACCGTACGCAAACGCACTTCAATAGTGTGCAGGTTGAGTCAACCTTGATGGCATCGCGTGAATAAACAGTAGCAACAACAGGACACGCCGTTTCGTGTTATGACATTCAGGTGAAACCTGTCACGAACAAGTTGGCGGAAGAGAAGAGGTGTAGATACGCAGTGGTATTGAACGGCTGGCAATTACAATGGAGAGCCGTTGTGCGATTCACAGAAAGTTGGGTAGATTCCCAATTCATGGGCAGGATCAAAAGACTGATATCTATAAAAGCAGGTGTAAGGCATTTACATTATTACAAGAAGACTGGTGGACAGACCATCCCTCACTCGAAAAAATCTCACTGTTTCGTCTTTTAATGAGTTTTGGACCGTCTTTGAGACCAAACCCAGCAAAGGCCCCTCCTCTATCGCGCTGCTACTTCTCCTGAGAGTAAACAAGCCACGAGCCCAAGATGTCCATACTTCAATCCTTCGTGCGTTCTCTGTGTACTAAACCATGATTGCTCTTGTGAAATGAATGAGTTCCATGCCTCGCTTTACACAATTCGAAATTCCCGCCGACGATCCAGAAAAGTTGGCGAATTTCTATCGCAGACTATTTGACTGGCAAATTGAAAAAGTCCCTGTCGAGGGCTTCGAGTATTGGTTTTGCAAAACCGGCGAAGGGCCCGGCATCAACGGAGCCATCGTGGGCAAGTTGACTCCCGACCAAACCGTCATGAATTATCTCCCTGTCGAAAACATCCAGAAATGGATAGACGAGGCATTGACCTTGGGTGGGGATATTGTCGTACCCAAGAGTCCGGTAGCTGGAATGGGTTGGTACGCCATTGTCCGCGACCCCGAGAACAACATGTTCGGGTTGTGGGAAAACGACAAAGAGGCCCAGTGAACAGGATGCTGCTGGCTCGCCAAAAGATGGCAATCGAGGATGTGCTATCTCACCATGATCGTGTGGCCCAACGAGCCCTACAAAAAGGTTTCGCCCAGTGACCATTTCCGATTCGTTCGAAGCAGATTTTTTGCTCCGAGCCCGACCCACCAACGGCAAGTCGAAGACAACTACCTTCGAAGGCCATCTCTCGAAGAACCAAACCCAAGACCAAGCGACCCGCTCAAACCGAAATGAAAAAACGCCGCGGAACTAGGTCCCACGGCGTTCGCACGTATTTCAAAGAACTCTTCAGGTCGCTTATCGATTGAACACAAACTCTTTCGTGTTGATCAAAGCCCAGAGAATGTCTTCGTAAGCGAGTTTAACGTTCGATTCATTCTTCGCAATGTGTCGCAACGCCGCCGACAGGTCACTGTCGCTCGGGCTGCGAGAGAAACACCACTGGAAGAGAACTACCACTTTGTCTCCGTGTGACTTCTTCTTGTCGCGGACGAGTTGGTCGACCAAACCACCGCCACGAGACAGCTTGCCCTGGACCTCGTTCGAGTTAAGTAAGTGCAACGCTTGAGCCAGGTTGGCTTCGCTGACTCGCTCGCACTCGCACGCACTGATTCGTTGAGGCCGACCAAAGACGTCAAGGAAGTACGAGCTGAACGACTCGTCGAACAACATAATCGCACGTCGTGGGGCATGCTTGTCGTTCGGTATGCCGTTGAACGCATGAGGCGTTCCGGTGACCTGATTGACCGCATCGTAGAGCACCTCAGCACTCATACGACGTGGATAGAAGCGAGCATACGCCTGTTTGTCGTGCTTGTTGTATTCGTTCGGGTTCGAACTGAGCTGGTACGTGCGGCTCTGACAAATCACTTTGATCAAGTGCTTGAGGCTGAACTTACTGTTGACGACTTCTTGCGTCAGAGCATCCAACAACTGCGGATTGGAAGGCGGGTTGGTCACCCGCATGTCGTCGATGGGATCGACGATGCCACGACCGAAGAAGTGCGACCAGTACCGATTCGCGACGGCCTTGGCGAAGTAAGGGTTTTTCTCCTCGACCATCCAGTCGACGAGTTTGTGCCTGGGGTCGTGCTCCGGCCCAATATCCAAAGTCTTGCCTGAGTCGAGCGGGACGTATGGCGCTGGACTGTTGGTCCGTGTATTGCGGACGCTTCCAGACGTTCGCGTGTAAATGACCAATTCTTGGGCACGCCGGTTACTCACGCCCCCGACGACCAATCGGTTCTTCCGACCGATGCGGCCGAAGAACGCCGCCATGCCCCAATAGTCGTCTTGGCTCCACTTCTCGTAAGGATGGTGGTGACACTGAGCACAAGCAATTCGAAGGCCGAGGAACACCTGAGCGGTGTCATCAACGAACTCTTCCGGTTTACTCAACTCACGATACCAAACGGTAGGAGGTGCTGTCGTTTCGTCACCGTTGGCTGCCAAGATGGCTCGGACAAACCGATTGTAAGGCATGTCATTGGCCACGGCGTCTTTGATCCACTTGTGGAACCGATACGTCCCCGTCGCTCGCTCGACTTGGCGGCCCCGCTTGACCCGAAGGATGTCAGCCCACTTGTTGGCGAAGTAGTAGGCATATTCGGGAGTCTCAAGAAGCCCTTCGATGAGTTGGTCTCGTTGCTTCTTGTTGTGCTTGCGAGCTTCGACTGGGCTCATCTTAGCTTCTGGAGCTGTCTTCTTAAGAAAGGCTCCAACTTGGTCGGGGGTCGGGAGCGTTCCAGTTAGATCGAGGTACACGCGACGGATGAATTCCCGGTCCGTGCACAAACCGGAAGGAACAATCCCGAGTTCTTTCCACTTCGCTTGGGTGTGAGTGTCGACGACCGTTTGGGATTCCCAGGCGTACTCAGGCACCTTCATCCCTAGAGGAACGGTCGCTCGGAATACCGCAACTTGAGCTTGGTAACGAGCCATGATGGCCGCTTCCCCACTGAGACCAAGCGAGCGAACCAAGCCAGCCCCATCAACCACAGCGATTTCCTGATCGTTACTTTCATACTGGGCTCGCTGCGTTACGTCTTGGATGCTGCCATCAGAATAGTGAGCATAAACGGCGAATTGTTGGCGATTATTCCGAGTGAGAATTCGGTGCTCTGGCGAGACAGTGATCTTGACGATTTTCGGGTCGGTGTCTTTGCCTTTGGGCATACCCGAAGCGATCCAGCGGCGGACGAGCTTGTACTCGTCGGAATCGGCTTTCATGCGGCCGCCGCCACCATGAGCCATACGGCCCGTAGCCTTCATGAGTAACAGACTGTGATCCGGAGACGAAGGGAACACCCGACGACCACGAGCTTCCTTCACCAAAGCGTTGTAATCGATGTCCGGAACGAAACCGAGGAGTGACAACGCAAACCCGTTTTGCCCCCCGCTCTTGCCGTGACAACCACCAGAGTTACACCCGAGTTTCGTGAAGATCGGCACGATGTCGTTGGTAAAGTTGATCGGTAAATTCACGTCACAGAATCCCGTTTTCACGCCGATCGAGACGCGCTTATCGCCGTATTTGGCCGTGATCGTCGTTTCGCCGTTTTGCAGCGGAATGACACGACCGGCTGGAGTGACCTTGACGAGGCTCGGATTCCCGACGACGTACTCAACGTGACCAGTGACATCTTGTTGACGATTCGCGAGTTGGCCTGTGATCACGAGTTGGGCCGAATCATCCTGACCTTTGAGCGTGACCGAAGCGGGTTCGGCCGTCAACGACTTGACTTCCGAAGGCTTCGGCATGGTAACCGTTTTCGTTTCGATTTCCTTGTCACTGTAGAGTTGGGCACTTGCCGGCCTGCTCGTAGCGGTGAGCAGCGCAAGCGCTAATAAACCCAGTGCGCATTTCCAAACGCCTTTCATAAACTAACCCCCCTAAAACGTGTGTGGACCGTGGATACTGTAGAAGCTTCGTGACCGAGCTTGCTGGAAGGCGTGGACGGTGTTGTACGTTCAAAACGTTCCATCAAAAATACCGAACTTACAATACCCTGAAAAGAGAATTGCTCGGCTTCTTTGGTTGGTTTTCAAAACTCCACGCCCAGTGATCGAGGAATGGTGAGCAGTGGTGAGCGCAGCCCAATCATTTGCACTACGATTCGCATTGTCTTCGAACCGCAACAGGACGGGCCGCGTGTCGAAATCAAATCATGAGCGGATGCAAAATACCTACTAACACAGTTTCGTTCGACAGGGCGATTCTGTCAACAGAATTCGAGAATTCCCTTGGTTTACTCAAGAGGTCCTCAATATGGGCAATAGCACCCGCTCGTTCGGATCGTCGGATATAACCGAAGGGCTCACCCCAGTTTCCAGGCAAAATCCAACAGCATCGATATCGTCTCGCATCAGGCGTTGGACAACAACCACCACACTCGTTGCTCTGGCCGTCACTTGGGTCGTATGGAATCACGCTGCATTCCGAGCCACGTGCCTCCCTGTTATCCAGTTACCAAACGAATCTCAGGCCGACATCGAGAGCCTGGTTTACCGCAGAATTATCATCAAACCGACCAAGGCAAAACGGTTGTTCCCACGAGGATACACCTTGGGAAAGCCTCCCTACAGTCATTTTGGAATCATTAAAATAGGAAACCGTTGGTTGGTCGTTTGCCGAACTGAGGAGGATGTTCAAAGCTACTATGATGGAATCGTCGAACCGCTAGCACCATTCGATCGCGACGTTCTGGTGCCTCGCCTCCGAGAGCGATTTCCAGACCATCGTTACTTCAACGTCCGTCTCAACACAGTCGCTCCGTGGGGACATTTTCTCGTCTTCGGAGTCATCATCCCAGCCTTGACCCTTTTGGGGATGGCGACCAAGTGTTTCCTCTCCAAAACAAAAAGAAAGGCAGATCGATGAAATCCGAAGGCGGAAGGTGGAAAAGAATTCCCACCTTCGACCTTCCGACTTCATCCACCTGCCTCTCCTTCGATGGACTGGAATACGAAGCCCGCTCAGGCTCCGAGGTCATTACCTTGCTTGAGGGTGAACCGCCAGCTTCCTCCCTTGGAATTGGCAGCACCACCCGTCATCGTGTTGCCACTAACCGTTCCGACGTAGACGATTTGTCCATTGTTAAAACGAATTGTGACTTGGTTACCTTGCAATGTCCAGGTGCCTTGGCTTCGACCTGCGGTGTCGATCATGATCGCCGTTCCGTTGGCGAGAAACTGAAACGTCAAGGCTCCGAAGTTCTCCAGAGTCTCGCTGCCCGACCAAGTCGTGCCACCCAATTGCAATCGAGCGGGTCGAGGTTGAACGGGTTGAGGTCGCTGAATCTTGCGGCGTTCGACGAACTTGTTGAAAACCAGCCTTTCCTTCCCATTGACAAGCGTCCAACTCGTCGGGTCATTGATCTGAACTCGGCCAGCCATCAATTGACGACCGTTGGCTTTGAGTGTCAATTCGTCGGCTTGTTGTTGCCACGTCCCTTGGATGGTCCGCGGTTCCCGGTCCAACCGGACCAAGGTCATTGAGAACGTCCCACCGGCGTTGATTTGAAGCCCAACACCGACGCCTTTCCCATCTGGCAAAGTCAATCTGGCACTCCAAGTCCCGGTCAACGAAAACTTCGGAGCCGGTGTTTGTGGTTGACCGACTCGACGAGCGGGCGGAATAGGATTCCCAACTTGTTTTCGCGGTGCGACCCGGGTAAACGTTTGCCGGTCACCACCGTTGATAAGAGTCCAACTCGTCGGACTGTTGACTTGAAGCTGCCCCGACATGAGGACCCGCCCATTCTCGTTGAACGTCAATCGTCCAGCCTTCCGCTGCCAGGTGCCCTTTGTGCTGGCGGTCTTGCCATTTTGGCTCATGGCCAATTCGAATGTGCCATCTACCTTCATTTCTAGCCCAACTCCGATCCGCCCGCCGTCCTTGGCTCGCAAAGTCGTCGCCCAGAGACCTACCAACGAAGACTGCGAAGCTCGTGCCGGGTCCGTTCTCTGCCCTCCGATCAAGTTCGGGATCAAGGTGCCACTGCCTGCTGCCACGTCGATCCGACGACCACCCACCTTCGTCTTTTGCAAGAGTCCGTTGATCTCGGTGATATCGATACAGTAACAGACGAGTCGAGCACCATTTTTACCGCTCGAGACGACGGCAACTAGTTCTCCCTCATCGTTGACTACTGGCCCACCGCTGTCGCCTGGATTCGCCGCCAAGGACGTGATGACAGTCTGGGCCTCGACGTTAAATTTCATACTACCAGCTTGGACCGGGTGTCGAAATCGAAGGACCGAGCGAACCTTCCCATCGGTATAAGTCCACAACGCTCCTGAGCCGGATTGGTTCGCGACAAGATGCACCGCCTCGCCTTGCCTTGGGCTCTCGAAGGCCAATTTCACCTCCTTGGCCGCAGGCGGTAAACGATTGAGTTCTACGATCGCCAGGTCCGTGGTCTTGGACCGCGCGATGACTCGACCTTGTAGAGCCAGCCGTTTCGCGTTTCGGACATAATGACCTTCTTCCGCAATGACCCGGCCTTTGTTGCTTTGGGCGAAAAAAACAAGAACCTTGTCGCTCTCCTGGACAACGTGATAGTTTGTCACGATCCACCGACGTTTGGCATCGACAAGCACTCCCGAACCGGTGTTTTGGCCAGGCCGGATGATCCAAACCGACGAGGGCAAAACTTTCCTATAAACACTCTGATCGGCTCGAATCGGGGAAACCGGGTAGGCAATCGTCCCCACGAATAGCGTGACGAGAAATAGTCGAAAAGTTGAGTTGAACATGAGTCTCTCCTGGAGTATCTCCGCGAGGTATTGTTCGCTGTGTTGGGTGTCTAGGAAATCGCTTTGGATTTGGGCCGTTCAACAACTGCAGAGCCGCTACTCCAAAACGTTCGGTTTTGTCTCTGCCTTCCTCTCTGCTTGATTCATCTTCATCGCTCGTAGGATGCCAAAGGCCACGAAACCGACCCGAACCAAGCACCTAAGTGCTTAACCGGATTGGACTTAGAAAAATAAAACTGCTTCAGACGATTCCAGATGGGTGTATGGAGAGACTCTCAGAATGTAATCGAAACGATACCTATTAATCAGAATGACTACTACGGTGTCGGCCCAAGTTTTTGAAAAGAGTTGGAGAAAGGCGTGTGACTTTATCGAAGAGAAGGTTTCAGTTTAAATCTTTCGTGCTGCTGTGCTCGATTCCACCAACGAACTTATCTGCCCAGGTATTGACAGGTCCGATAACTATGTGCAAATCTTTACTCATCGCAAGAAAATCGCCAGTGTCGATTAGGCTTGGATTGAACCGAACGAAGCCGTGGAAACACCTGTGCTGCGCAAAGACCAACCATCGTCATACACATCTCGTTCGATGGTTCTCAAATGGCGTGATGGCGTTTCCAAAAGAAAAATACAGAACAAGATTCTTCAACTAGCTCCCAAACAACAATACCACGAACACAGCCAATGCTCATCATCCATGACTACCAGCCGATTTGGCCAGCCGAGTTCGAGGCGCATCGGGCCGCCCTCCAAGATATCCTTGGTTCCGTGGCATTGCGGATAGATCATATCGGTTCTACGTCTGTTCCTGGTTTGGGGGCAAAAGACATCATCGACATCCAAATCACAGTCGCCCATCTCGTTCCCGAAGTTCGAGATTGCCTGAAACGAAGCGGCTATAAACACCAAACGCACATCACGCACGACCACGTTCCATTCGGTGAGGACGACAATCCTCGACTCTGGGCCAAGTTCATATTCCGCGAACCCCAAGGACATCGGCGGGCGAACGTTCATGTCCGCCAAGACGGCAATCCCAATCAACGCTATGCCCTCTTGTTTCGTGATTACCTCCGCGCACACCCGAATTCGGCAAAGACCGTAGAATCGATCAAACGTCAACTGGTGAAGTACCACCCTCACGACGTCGAAGCGTATTACAAAATCAAAGACCCCGTCTACGACCTCATCTGGGATGCGGCTCAGGGTTGGGCTCGAGCGACCAAATGGCAACCAACAGAAACCGCTCAATCTACCCAAACGGAACCACAGAGAAAACCAAACCGATAGGCTCACATCGAACTGACGCCGAAATCACTCGGACAGGGCTCGTTTCGATGCGCCTATCCCTTGAATAAAAGCCGTCTGTGTGCGAAACTCAAAATCAGCAACAGGACATTATTGCCAGGTAATTGTGGGTACCCTTTCATGATCTGCATAACGATTGCCCAAGAATCTCGTCGGTTCGCTCTGGTGGACATGCACAACTCAGCCCGCCAGTGTGACTTGTTGGAAATCCGACTCGATTGCTTCGGCATGGCCCCGGACTTGGGAGAACTTCTCGAACACAAACCGACGCCGATCATCATGAGTTGCCGTCGGCAAGAAGACGGTGGCGAGTGGGACGGAACCGACGAAGAGCGCCTTGCTCTGTTACGTCAGTGTATCGTCAGTGAAGTCGATTACGTCGAGATCGAACTCGACGCGGCAGACGAGATCCCTCGGATGGGATCGACCAAGCGAGTGATTTCTTGCTACTTCCATGCGAAATCCACCCCGGCCGACATCGCCGAAACGTATGCTCTGGCCCAGGCGAAAGATCCCGACGTCATCAAACTCACGACCATGGCACGCACGCCCGAAGCGGCTTGGCCCTTCGTTCAAATCATGGCCAAACCTCCAGTCCCGACAGTAATCCATGGCATCGGGAAACCGGGCATCATGCTCACCATCTTGGGTAAGAAGATTGGTTCTCCCTGGACCTACGCCGCTCTCGAACGAGGGATGGAGGCCTACCCCGCTCAACCCACAGTTCATGACTTGCGGGAAGTCTACCACTATGAAGACATCGAAAAAGGCACACGGCTGATCGGAGTCACCGGCTTTCACGCCGGCAAAGTCGTCGGCGCACACGATAGGGAGTATTATACCGTCGCAGGGTTGAACGCCGCGTTGCGAAACCACGAGTTGAAAGCTCGTTGTTTGCCCCTCGCAGTTGGGGACGCAAACATGTTTCGCAAGATCGTCAACGCCGTGAAATTGGCCAGTGTCATCGTCGAACCTGGCCACCAAGACGTGTTGCCCGAGATGGCCGAAGAGAAACATCCCACCGTCACTCACTCTGGGTTGGTCGATCTGCTCCTTCATAAAGGTGAAAATTGGCACGGCTATTTCTCACAGGCTCAAGCTGCCGTCGAAGCCCTCGGCATGGTCCTCAAGGAACGTATCGACGCCGAAAATCCCTTTCGTGACCGAGTCGTTCTGATCGTAGGACTCAACCCGGTGAGTCGGCTTGTCGCCGCCGATTTGAACCATCGTAAAGCCAGCCTTGTGATCGCAAGCCAAGATAAAGACGCAGCACAAGAACTCGCCCAAAAATTCAGTTGTCGATTCGTCCCATTCGAGGCGATTTACCGCACAAACCACAATGCTCTGATAGTGGGGGAAGATGTCACCTCAAATCGAAAGACCGGGGGTGGTTCTCTGCACCCGAGTCTCTTCAAAACGGGTCAAGTGGTGATGGATTTGGACGCCGGAGTACGATCAAGTCCTTTACTTCGTGAAGCCTCTGAGCGTGGCAGCACAATTGTCCCACCTTGGGAAGTTCTGTTGCAAGATCTCGACTTGCAGATGAAGTTGATTTCTGGCAAGTCGGCTCCACGCGAAGTCTTCCTGGAAGCTCTCAAGGAGTTGACAGAGGAAGGCTAGAACAGTTTGAATGGAGTTACGGACAGAATTGAATTGATGTTTTGACGCAGGGTGTGACAAACGACGGCGTGTGCTAGCGTCCCCTCACCATACATCTCTCTGGGTCAATCAGCCAATCCGCCTTCGTTTGACAGCGTCGAAAAGCACTGCGCCGGTCAAAACACCCCCTAACACAATCAATTGGCTATCTGGATCGACACCAACGAGATTCATCCCGTTGGTGATCACGGCAATGATCAGCGCGCCTATGAGCGTACCGAAAATCTTCCCTTGGCCGCCCATCAAAGACGTGCCTCCGACGACGACTGCAGCTATCACCTCCAACTCATACATGACGCCAAACTTGGGATCGCCGGCCCCGAGTTGGGACGCCAATAAGAGCCCACCAAGTCCGGCTAACGCTCCACAAATCGTATAGACGATCACAAGCACCCAACGGACCGGAACCCCCGAAAGACGTGCGGCTTCCTCGTTCCCGCCAATGGCATACACGTAACGACCGAACACCGTCCGTGACATCACCACGTGCGAAACCCCGTAGAGAAAGACCATCACCAAAACGGGATTGGGAACACCGAACATCTTTCCACCACCGAGTTCGAGGAAAGTATTCGGTAAATTCGAAATGGATTGGCCGTCCGATAACCAACGCGACAAACCCCGAGCCATCAGCATCATCCCCAGCGTTACCACGAACGCCGGAACTCGAAATGCTGTGACGAGCAACCCATGATAAGCCCCAGCCAACCCACTGACGCCTATCCCCGCCACGCAAGCCAACAAGACGAACTCAATTTTGTCACGTCCAGCGCCATAATCCGCCATCACGAGAGCACCGACCACCGACGACAACGCCACGAGCGATCCAACCGAGAGATCGATTCCTCGTGTGATGATGACCATTGTCATCCCAATCGCCAAGATGGCATAAATCGCGGCCTTGTTGGCTACCCCAATCAGGTTGCTCGATTTCAAAAAGTCCGGCCACGTATAGGAATCTGGAGATACACACTTCGATGATCCGACCGTCGGAAATCGATCGTAGACCGGCCACTTCCTCGTCACATTATTGGTCGCGATGACATCGATTGTTCCTTCGTTGGCGAGTGCCAATTCGATGGCCTTCCGAACGTCCGCCGGCGTACCGTTGATCGTCGCCAAGACCTTGGCGTCATTCGACTGCAATCGTTCGGCAATCGCCTCGACAAATCGTTCGTCTTCCAGAGTCGCACGACCCACGACGATCACCCGAGCTCCAGAACCGTGTTCTTCGACAATCGAGTTTGCGACTTCACGACCGGCTTCGGGAGAAATGGGATATTGCTGTTTGAGAGTCAAGACGCTGAACACCAAACCCAACAGCAACAACACGAAGATCATGCCGTAGTCCCGCAGGAACGCATTGTTCAACCACCGAGACTGGATCCACACGGGAGGCGAAGAAGGTCGCATTGAAGACGACGGAAGCTGGTCAGCTGTAGCTGGCAGAAGCTCGGTCTGAATACCCTTGGACATATCGGGAGCCCGAAATTGTGTTCCACACACGGAACAAGAAACCGTTTGACCAACGAGGTCCTCGCTAAGCGGTATTCGTTGGTCACAGTTCGGACAAACTACTTCCATCTCGGACCTCGTCGAAGTCTCTTGTCAGCTCGTGAATTCAAGCCACGGCCAGATCCATGATCTGCTCTTGGGTACCCGAGGCAACATCTTTGATTTCGCCGGTAATGTGACCCTCGTGCATCACCAAGATGCGGTCACTCATGCCTAACACCTCAGGCAGCTCCGAGCTAATCATGAGGATCGCTTTTCCTTGTTGGGCCAGCTCGTTGATGAGCATGTAGATTTCGTACTTCGCTCCCACATCAACACCACGAGTCGGCTCGTCGAAGATAACGACCTCGGCATTGCGTGCGAGCCATTTCGCCAATACCACCTTCTGTTGATTACCACCGGACAAATTACGGACCAATTGCTCGGGACTTGAGATCTGAATTCGTAGCCTCTCGACGTAGCGTGCCAACGCCGAACGCTCCAGGTCAAGTCGGACGAATCCCAGTCGGGACATGTCAGACAGATTCGGCAAACCAAAATTATCCCGAACGGTAGCGTCAAGGACAAGGCCCTGGGCTTTGCGATCTTCTGTGAGCATGCAGATACCGGCACGAATGGCGTCGCGAGGATTACGAATCCGTAACGTTGTCCCGTCCAACGTAATCGTCCCGTTATCGGCACGATCTGCACCGAAAATCAGTCGGGCCGTTTCCGTGCGTCCTGCACCGATCAACCCTGTCAGACCCAACACTTCACCTTCACGAATCGTGAAGCTCACATCCCGGACGGCCATTCCTCGACACAATCCTTCTACCGCCAGACGCGTCGGTCCAATCGGGTGATGGTGCTTGGGAAACTCATTCTGGATTTCTCGACCAACCATCATCTCTATGAGCCGCTGTCGCGAAAGTTCCTCTGTACGCGACTCGCCCACGGCTTCACCGTCTCGCAACACCATCACTCGGTCCGTGATCTCAAAGATTTCGTCGAGGCGATGACTAACGTAGATGATCCCGATATCTCGTCTCTTCAAGTCCCGGATGATGTCGAATAGACGTTGAACCTCTTGCGGCGTGAGAGCCGCTGACGGTTCGTCCATGACCATCAAACGAACGTCTTGTGCGAGTGCCTTGGCAATCTCAACGATCTGTTGTTGCGCTACCGAAAGCTCACCACATGGTCTGTCGATCGGAACGGGCACTCCTATTTGCCGAAACAATTCTTGGGCCCGACGGCGCTCCTCGCCACGACGAACGAAGCCAAGACCAGATTCCCGACCCAAGAACATGTTTTCCCAGGCTGCCAGTCCAGGCACAAGATTGAATTCCTGATAGATGACACCGATTCCTGCGGCGCTAGCATCCGTTGGGCTGGCTAACTGGACCAAATGGCCTTCCAGCTCGATCGAACCACGATCGGGCTGATGGGCACCCCCTAGCATCTTGATGAGCGTACTCTTACCCGCGCCGTTCTCACCGAGCAAAGCCAACACTTCCCCACGATGCAACGTAAGATCGACGCCGGAGAGTGCACGCACGCCAGGATAGGATTTGTCGATCCCCTGCATTTTCAACAGTGGAATGTCGTCAGACGAAGCCATCCTGCCCAACTCCTATTTCTTCAACTCCGGATCCTTCTCCGCATCCTCTTTGTAGTACAGCTTCGATGGGATGAGAATTTCGGGTGGGACTTCGTCGCCGTTGAAGTGTTTGACGATCTGTTCAATGGTGACTCGTCCGATTTTGTCCGGGAACTGGATCGGGTCACAGACGATCTTGCCTTCGAGAATCGCCTCTTTACCAATACGTTGACCGTCGAAAGCAATGATCTTCACCTGGTCCACTTTGGTTCCGAGGCCGGCGTAAGCGCCCAACGCCGATGGGTCGTTGATCGCAAAAATGGCGGCGAGGTCGGGATGGGCTTCTATGGCATCCTCGGCCGCCTGTTTGCCTTCGTCGCGGACACCGCCGCCGTCGTACGTGGCCACAATTTGAATTTTGTTCCCCGTCGTCTCGCCGTTGTGAGCCTCGATGACTTCCGTGAAACCTCGAACGCGAAGTTGGCAAGAGGCAGCCTGAGGAAAATGCAAAACTGCGACTTTCCCGCCCCCTTCACCGAGTAACTTGACCATCGCCTCGCCTGCCAACTTGCCGCCTTGGTAGTTGTCTGTGGCTACGTGGCAAACAACTTTGGCGTCCGTCCCGCTATATCGCAAGTCGTTCGTGAAGACGGGAATGCCAGCCTCATTGGCTTTCTGGATAGCTGGTCCAATGGCCTTGGAGTCACACGGGTTAAGAACGATGGCAGAAACGCCTTTGACGATGAACTCGTTGATCTGGTCGGCTTGCTTTTTCGAGTTGCGGTCGCCATCAACAACGATCAGTTCGTAGCCGTGTTTCTTGGCCTCGGCTTCCATGTTGTCGGCAATGACTTGGAAAAACGGATTCGTGAGGGTAAGCGCAGAGTAGCCAATCGTGCCTTTTTTCTCGCGGCCATTTTTCTCCTCGTTTTGGCCACCACAACCAACAATTACCAGGGAGAGGCTGAGCCATAGCAACGCAGTTAAACGTTTCATAAATAGTTTCCGAGTCGTAAATTGGAAATTCCTTACAGTTGACAGCGGCAGGCAACGGGCGTAGTTCTAAGGGATTGTTGATGGCTGTGCGGACAATGCAAGAAAGTTGCAACCACTGCGAGTCACTGTTCCTTTTCCGCGCAGTTCTCAATAACATCGTTTCCATCCCACTACCCGTGCCTTTGCCGGAGTTCGCACAGCTTGGGAACTCCTCGCCAAAACAACAGCGTAATCGAAGGAGCAGACCAATTACATTGAATTTCCTCAGCCAACTGACCGGATCGTTCTCTCAACCTTGCGCAGAAAATCCCACCGTCGCGATGGTCGAGGCAGCCTATCATCATCACAACATGGATTGGCGTTACATGAATTGCGAGGTGGCCCCCGAAAACCTCGGGGACGCCGTGCGTGGAGCGCGTGCCATGAATTGGAAAGGTTTCAATCTCTCGATCCCGCACAAGGTCACCGTCATCGAACATCTCGACGGGTTAGGCGAATCGGCCAGGATCATTGGTGCCGTCAACTGTGCCGTCAATCGCAGCGGCCAGTTCATCGGCGAGAATACCGACGGCAAGGGTTTTCTCGATTCTCTGAAAGAAAAAATCGATCCGACCAACAAACGTATGGTCATGTTCGGTGCTGGGGGAGCCGCCCGTGCGATCGGCGTCGAAGTCGCCCTCGCCGGAGCCACGCACGTAACCATTGTCAACCGAGGCGTCGAACGCGGACAAGTCCTGACTAATCTGTTGAACGAGAAGACAACCACCCAAGCCGAGTTCGTCGAATGGAAGGGAGATTACGAAGTCCCCACGGACACCGACATTGTTGTCAACGCCACGAGCATCGGTCTCTTTCCTGACGTCGATGCCCGCGTCGCGGTCAATCTCGAAACGTTGACTGACAACATGGTCATTGCCGACGTCATCCCAAACCCGCCGAGAACGCGCCTTGTACGTGACGCCGAAGCACGCGGATGCACGGTCATCGATGGACTCGGGATGCTCGTCAACCAAGGGGTCATCGGCATCAAATACTGGTCCAACATCGATGTCGATCCGTCCGTGATGCGTGCCAAACTGGAAGAGTTGTTTGGAGCACCAGCTTAGGTTGGCGTTCCATGACGAAGTCATTCCCATCGTTTTGGGGCTCTCAACACTCAGGAGAGGTTGAAAATCGACCAGGAATACAACATCCAGGATGAATGATCTCTCCTGCGTTCCGACATCCTTGAGCCCCCAGCCCCCGCAGCTCTTGTTCCTCGATCAAACTCATAGTCGACCGGCTCCACACAGCCGTTCTTCAGCTCATCCCATCAACTGATTGGGACTTCCCAGAACTCGATATACTGGCGTTCCGGATAGTACCGATAGTAAACCAACCGGACCCCACAAATCGGTCCTTCCACACGGCGTTGAAAGTAGTCGATGGCTTCCTCGTCAAACCCTTCTGCAACGTAAATTTGCCAGACGAACGGAGCGCCACAACGCTGACGGGTGGCTACTTGGTGCCCGAACGCTGTCGCCAGTTGCATCGTCAAGTTTCGACGGTAGCCGTAAAATTTCTGAGAAAAGCAGTGGTAATGGCTCCACAGTGACCGTGGAAAACCGGGAGATATGGATTCAAGCCGGGAAACGTATCGCTGCATCTGGGCGTGGAGGCTACTGCACGAAACGCCGCGTTTTTTGGAAATCGTTGGGACCTTCGTCTCGACGACATGGAATTGGAAAAAGGGGTCAACAAACAATAAATCAGCCGAAGCTCGTGCGTCGAGCCTTCCATATTTTTCCGCGGCAAGCAAGACTATCGGCCGGTGAGAGAAGATCGCTTCCGGGCTCCGAGCAATCCATTCTTCGAGGTCCTTTTCGTCGTACTTGCCTCTTCCCAGACGATCGGTATAGATCGAAAGACCAACGCGTTGCCCACGGTCTCGAAGTCGTGGACATCGAAGGAGCGTCTTCCCCGGAATACCCGGAGGGCGGACGATTCGAAATGTCGAGAGCAATTTATCCGGTGGTCTGGACATCTCCCGAAATCCTGTCGCGAACGGTTGTTTATTGGCATCATCCCCACCGGCGGAACGGATTTCGTCTATCTGGTCGTTTTCGCCCCACCGATATTCACCAAAACTTAGGAGTTTTCTGGGATGGATCGGCGAGCTACTTGTCTTCGGATGGCCGGGGACCGGGTGGCCCTTGTTTCTCTCGGTTCATATTCACAATCCGGACCAAAGTCCACACGCTAATAACAACCGCCACGGCGATCGGTACCCAAATCCCGCTAGACATCGTTGTGCTCCCCTTTTCCAAGTCGTTAGGCTTCCGCAAGACATTCTTTCAAATGCTCAATCCCGTGACGAATGTCAGCCAGGCGTTGTTGTTGGTCACCGACTTCTCGTTCGATGAAGAGAGGGCCTTGATAGCCAACTTTTTTGAGTGCTTTGACGAATTGCTTGATGTTTACCTGTCCATGGCCGAGCGGGACTTCTTCACCCCACGTGCCAGGGGTGGTTGTGCGGTTGGCGTCCTTGACATGGACCGTTCGGATGTCTGGCCCCAAGATTTCGACCGCTCGCAGAGGGTCGCCCTTGTCGTAAAGCAGCATGTTGGCGGGATCGAAATTCACTTTGAGGTTCGGACACTTGAGTTCGTCGAGAGTCAAACGGAGGAGGTCCGCCGTCTCCTGACCCGTCTCGAAGGCAATCGTGACGTTCTTCTCCTTGCCGAGGTCGCTCACTTTCGAGAGCGTGTCGAGGAAGGCCTTCCGCTCCGGGTCGTTGGGTTCGGGAATGAAACCGGCATGGAGCATCAAGTCCGACAAATTCAAGGCCAACGTTCGGTCGAGCGCCCACTGGAGCCGTTCGATTCGTTCGGGACGCAAAGCCGGATCACCGAAACCGCCTGTCTTTTGAATCGTCTGGGGAGTCGTGTAGTCCTCGCCCGGAAAGCCGAGCATCGCCCCAAGCATCTGGAATCCTGCAGAATTGGCCGCTTCCGGCATTTGGTCGCCTTCGTCCCACGACGCGTGATGAGGATCACCACATGCGATTTGCACGACATCGATCCCGAGTTGGTCCATAAATCCCTTGAGTTCGGGAACACTCTTGACTTGCAAAGACCAACTACAAAGACCCACGGCCAAAGGCTCGACTGACATCACCAGCTCCCTCAACAGGATTAAAAAGCACGGATTGTGGGATGAAACGCCATCATTCAACAAATGGTACCCGTATCGAAAACAAACAGAAAAGTTTTGGTTAAAGTTCAGCCTCACTCGACACGCAATCAAGGGATCATTCGCTCCAGTCCCCAGTCCCCAGTCCCCAGTCCTCGGTCGTGCTTACGGTCGTTTCATCCCCCGACTACCTAATATCGTAAACAGATAGGCGTCACTTTCATCTTGCCAAATCTTCACCAAGATGCAACGAAGAACCATCATGCCGGTTCGATCATACAATCCAGTGGACCGAGTTTGGCTCCGTCATGGACACGAGTCTCGTGGAACGTTCGGATCTGTTCGACTTTCAATTCGGCGACCTCTTTCGTCCCAGTCCATATGATAGCCCGGCCACTGGTATGAGCTTCTTCAGTAAACTGAAAGGCTCTTTCCTGTGATACGCCGAGAACTTTCCGAAGAACGCTCATGACGAACTCGAAGGAGTGATGATCATCGTTGAGTAAGATCACGTTGTGTGGAGGAATTTGCCGGGTGCGTCTTTCGCTCTCCGTTTCGGTTGCGGTCCCAGCGCCTCCCTGACCTGGAAATGTCGTCTCGTCGGGCATAGACCTCTCCTCTGTGAATCCACAGTGATTTCATCATCGAAATTCGGGTTGAGATAAAACAGCACGCGATGCCAAATTGTACTACACGAGATGAGATCGAACGAGGTGGGATTTTGGGCCTGTGATTGGAGCTTCGCTGTGACGTCGCAAATTGGTCGGTAGCCACTTGTAGGGACCCGCGAACTACGTCTTCCTCGAAAAAACTGGAACAAATGCCTAGAGGCTCGCGGATACCTGCACCCTAAAAACGGAACTGAAAGACCTCACTCAACAATAACGCGTTAAACTCCAAAGACCCAAAAATAGGACACTCGCATCGTTGCTTGCCCTTGATCACCTCGCATAACCAACTAAGAGGCCATCTCTTTTGGTGATTTGGGATACCACTTGTTACCGACGATGGGTTTGGCTTGGAGGTCTTCGGCGGTCAGTGACGGAGGCCATTCGCTGAACTCCTCGGTGGTGGGCAAGGCTCCTTTGACTGCGAGGACTTTTGGCTCTGACTCCTTGAGAATGGCTTGGGTAGGGTCCACCAACGGAAGACCGTGACCAGCTCGAGCCAAATTGATTCCCTGAATGATCGTCAGGGCCGTAGCCTGAGGAATTCGCCGTCCCATCGCTACACTCTCCAACACGGCCGTCGACAACGCACAAATGGCCGACAGCCCGGCAACGGTCATCCCTTTCGTTTCATCAAGCAGTTCGATCAAACCAACAATTTTGTAATGGCCAGGAACGAGAACCTTCTTGGGGTCCAACGTTTCGGCATTCTCGTCCTTGTCTTGAATCAACTTGTTCAATTCCTTCACAATGGTTTCCGCTTGTTTCCGTCGGATCGGGTCGTTCTGACGGACTTTTGCCAACACCGCTTTGGTCATATCCTTCTTCGTCAGAGCCCCTTGCAACGCCTTCTTGTCGATATCATGTTTGGCGAGTAGCTGTGCAAATTGCGCGATGTACCAAACATTCTCCACTTCGTGAAACGCCCCTCGTTTGTTGCCTTGTTCCCTTTTTTCGGCGGCTTTCCGGGGCTTGGATTTCATCGGCTTTACGTCCGGTTTTATTGCTGGCACAGTCATGGCTTTTACTCCTTGTCGAAAAGTGTGACTTCTTGTTGTAGATTTTGGAACCAAGAAGTCAACAAAATGAAAAGAAAACACGAGTCCATGACCACCACAGACCTTTCATGATTCCGAGGCTCATGACTCTGTTTGCCCATACTGACGATGTATAATAGGGTTCATGGGTCCTCGAACCACGAGGTTCGATGCTACGCAATTGGGACCAACATCATGGCCTTCGCCGCGGCCAATGTTTGGGAGAAAGTCTCGATCCCGAGGAGAGTTCCTCAAGCGGGCTCAAAAAACAGGAGGTCGAGTCCTCGAAATCTGGAGGTAATGGTGCTCGGCATGACGTCCACCACCCGAGCGTCAAACTGATCCCGAAAAGTGTCATCCCGACAATGACTTTGTACAAAGAGAGGCGTGCCGCGGACTTAAGGTCCGCGGCGAATTTGAAAAGAAATTATCAAACAGATGTGATGGGGCAGAAGATAAGGGACGTGAAACAGAAGTGAGTTAACTATTCATGCGGTCGGGACAAGGAAATGGTACGCTCATCGGAAGACCTCCAAGCCAACGGCTTTGTCGAAGCTCATGACAAATCACGTCACGGTAGTAAGCAAGCCTCTCTTGGGAGTCGTTGAGGACTCCACCAAACGCTCGGTAAGCGTCAAGGTAAACGAGTGGAACTCCGACCTCTTTGATACGCAATCCTTGTGCGACGGCTTGCACCCAAAGTTGAAGTGGCATTCCCCAGCCTGTTTCCGTGATGTTCAATTTCGTAAGAGCTTCGCGCCGATACGCCTTGAAACCACAGAACGAATCAGTCAATTGCAGGCCCAAAGTCGCGTTGAGTTCCTGAGTAATTAGTTGATTGATGGCCTTACGATCTTCGGGAACAGTCGTGTTTTGCCGAAAATCTTGCAAGTAACGGCTGCCGCTGACAATGTCGACGTCGTGGATCGCTTCAAGCAACACCGGAATCCTTGCTGGTTCGTGCTGGCCGTCGCAATCGGTCGTCACCAAAACGTCGAAATCGTGCTCCAACGCATAATCAAAGGCCGAAATAAGGGCCGCACCATATCCTCGGTTATTCGGATGTGTGACGACTTGGACGTCCGAAAGCTCGGCAAGGAGTTCTGTCGTGTGATCAGTTGATCCGTCGTTAACGACCAAAACATGCTCGCAATAACGTCGAACTTCGTTCAAAACTGCGTGGAGGTTTGATTCTTCGTTATATACCGGTACAGCAGTCAGTATGCTCACGACAGTCTCTTGATCCTTCCTATTCCCATCGACCACCATCATTCAGTGTAGGAGGCAACAGCGGAAAGTTCGAGGCCAAAGCGTTCCAAAAATGGCAGAAGATATGAGAGAGTACAGATAATGCCGAGGTTCCGCTGGTGTTAGGTCAGTCGTGTTAGCTATTAGAACCTCAGTACTTCGGCCTGATCCACGGCCACTCGAAGAACTTGTCGAGCAAGGCTCAGAAATGGAACCTCATCTCGATGCCGTCAAACGTCCCGGTTTTGATATCTTGAATGTAGATAACCAAAAAGTCGGGCGCGAACCAATTTCGAGAAAGGCATAGATGAGTTTGGAGAGATTTGGAGTGCTCCCGAACACTTCTCGAAATACCAAAGGCGGATACCGATATCAGCATTCAACGCTCCTGGAATCCTCCGACTCCGTGCCCCGGTGGCCACATACCAACGTACAGATTGATCCGGTGGTCATAACTGGCCAGAAGGACCATGACTCCATTACCTTTTCATTCATTCTAAAGTTGAAGATCTCATGAAGTCAACTTGGGATGACTTTCTCTCTGAAATGGTTCGCAGTCTGTTAAGTGCGTGGTTAATTGGACGTACGGGCCAACACAGTTGCGAAGCCACCTGACTCCTCGCGTGTCGCTCTACAGCTCGGTCGAATCGGTCTTGGGTGTTTTTCGAGACTTCAACCTCGGCTGAGAGTTTTCATTGAGACGTCGGAACAGCTGTATTACATCGACTCTGATCCTAGGCTCGAAAGAAACCGGAAAAAACATCGGTAGAATTGTGGCACACAACTTGACAAAATAACAGAACGTAATGATGAAGCCTGCAGGTTGCTCTAATTTGAGACGTTCGTGTTGGATACCAGCCGGTGGACAAGGGAAGGCTCTCTTCTTGTCAATTTCCCTTGGCTTTTGACAGGCGTGAAATCAGCCGACCCATACGCTACTGTCTCAAAATCAAGAGCCCACCAGTCAAACATGTTAGCTTCGAACCGCTCGGACGTCCTCTCACATTATCTATTTGCAGGAAGTTCTTGTGGTATTTTTCTCCAGTCAGGAAATCGACCATTTCTCTGGCGTCGTCTTAATAGTGGTGGTATGAGCGAGCTGGCAACCAGACCCTCTGACCGGGCACCAACATTGGACGGAGCCAACCTCTCCGAAGATGGATTCGTACGGATTTTCAACCAAGTCCGAACGGAACTCGTCAGCACGCTGTACTTTATGCTCGGCAACCACGAAGACGCCCTCGACGCGGCCCAAGACGCCTTCATCAAATGTTGGCGGACTCGCGAAAAACTCAAGGATGTCCAAAATCTCCGTGCGTGGATTTTTCGGGTCGGCCTCAACGCCGCCAAGGATCTGCAACGGAATGCTTGGCGCCGCCGAAAGAAACCGTTGCCCGAAAACGGCAGTTTGGATGCTGCCGTCGAAATCGATCCCGCCCAGACTCTTGAGGAACGAGAAGCCCTGGATCAGCTACGGACCGCCCTTATGGAACTCCGCGAGGAAGAAAAAGCGGTGTTCCTCCTACGGCATAATGGAAGCCTCACCTACGACGAAATCGCTGAGTTGCGCAACTGCCCCGTCGGGACAGTCAAGACTCAAATGCGGGCGGCCGTGAAGAAGCTCAAGCTATTGTTGAAAGACAAGTAACGATAATGCTCACCTGTGATCAGTGCTCAAACCTGTTGTTGGATTTCGTCTATGATCTCCTCGATGAGGAGGAAACACTACAACTGCGCGATCATCTCGCCGACTGTGCGCAATGCCAGGAACGATTGACCCAGGCCGAAGACACCCAACGGTTGTTCGGAAAAGCCGCTCAAGTTTACGACAACATCCCGACATTTACCGGTCCCGATACTCTCGCTGACGAAACCGCCACGGAAGACACCCAAGAACTCGAGGCAGCACCGGCCAAGTTGGAAGCCACTTCGACGGCTCCATCAGAACAAATCACCGCCAAGACCATTCACGACAATCCTAACTCATCGAAAACATCGTTAGACCGAACCAAAAGCAGCCGGAAGTGGATTTGGTCAGCCGTTGCGACTGCGGCGCTCGTGCTATTGAGCTTCACGGGATGGAGTTATGTTGCCTACCAGGACAAACTGAACGCCAAGAAGACTGCCATTCGAAAGCTCGAACTGAGCATCGCCCGTATCGATGGTGAATGGAACGACTACAACCAGGTATACAACAAGAAACTCGCCAGTTTGCCCAAGCAGATACCGCAGGAAGAACTCTTTTTAAGGCTCTATGGCTCCCAAAACTATCACATTTCGGCTCCAGCTGTAGTTCGGCTCGATGCCCAAAACTTGGATGGCAAGAGAGTTCCCGTTCAAGTCAGTTACAACATCACCAAAGTTGACGGGACGAACCTCCACGCCAAAACGAATGAGTTCAGCCCAGACGGAAGCTGCTTGTTGAAAATCCCACCCAACCTCAACGTGAAGCCAAACGAGAATCTCAAACTCTCCGTCCAAGCCCGTGTACCCGGTACTCAGGCGCAGGCTTCTGTCGAACAATCGCTCCTGGCCAAAACCCCACAATTCCTTTCCCACTTGGCGCTCAACAAGTCCGTCTATCGGACCAACGACATTTTGTTCTTCCGAACACTTACGTTGGATCGATTTCGTTTGACGCCGCCGAAAAAAGAGTTCCAGTTCCGATATTCGATCCTTGACTCAGCCGGAGAGGTAATCCAAACCCTACTGAGCAAGTCGACCAAGGCTGGCATCGGGGGTGGGGAATTCGCTCTCACCAACCAGTTCAAGGATGGAACTTACGCACTCCTTGTCGAACCGATCACGGAATCCGGCGAAGTTGCCAAATTCATGACCCCGATCCGCCAACCGTTTGTTGTACGACGCAAGCAAAAACTTCTCGTCGCCTTTCGCCGCCCTCGATTCGGAGTGGGTGACAAGATAGACATTCAAGTATCCGTCGAAAAAAACTTCGCTAACAACAGTGGACGGGCAGGCAAAAACCAACTTCCTGAACAGATGCCAAACCCCAGTGGGGAGAAAGCCAAAGGACCAGCTCGTGGAACCAACGGGCCACAAACTCACTTTCGGCAAACTCCCGTTTTACCACAAACTGTCACGGCACAACTCGTATTGACTCAACGAGGTGGTTCGCAACTCAAGACTCGTTTGGGAACGGGAGGAGGATCAGCAGCGGTTCCCGGTGCTCCGATCCCTCCTGACTTCAAACCCAGCGTCCCACCTACTCCCGGTCTAGGGGTGCCGAATAAGGTCAAAGGAAAAAACAATCATGGGAGGTGGGGCCGCGACAATCAATGGCCAGACCCAAAGTTCGGACCAGGAGGCATGCGTGGAGTCCCTGGGGCTGAGGTTCTAGCTACCTCGGGCCAACGGTTCACATTGCCACCCATGCAGTCCTCTGTCACACCTAACACGCCAGCCAATTTCTCGTTGGAAGTCCCCAAGGGAGTCCTTGTGGACGAGATGGAAGTCAAAGTAAAACTGTGCGACGGAATTCAGGATCCGGTAGTTCACCAAACAGTACCGCTGATCCCCGTCGCCTGGAGTATCGAGTTTTTCCCAGAGGGTGGCCATCTCATCCAGGGGGTCCCCAACACCGTCTACACACGCATCACGGCGACGGAAGAATACCGCCGCAAGCCACTTCTCGGTAAGTTGGTAGACCAGACAGGAGAGGTCGTCAGCAGCGTTCGACTTCCCCCCTTGCCGCCTACCCAGGATGTGTTCTCCCGAGTCGGACAGTTTCGCTTCACTCCTAAGGCCAAACAGAAGTACACTCTGAAAGTTTGGCCAGCCGGTCAACATGGCAAAAAACCTTTGTCCGAAGTCACCTTGCCGAGTGTCCGCGACAAAGGAGTCGCGCTCACCGTCGCGAATCCTGCAGATCAAGAAAACACCCCACTTCGCATGAAACTTTTTTCGCCGTCCCCTCAGGATCGGATCTTCTTGCTCGCGACCTGTCGCGGTCATGCTGTGGGCCAACTCTTGACGACTGCCACGCCCAATGGAACGCAAGTCGAGCTTGAACCCGTTCAGGGCACGCGAGGCGTTGTCCGCTTGACCGCCTATCGGGTGAATTCAACGGAATTGACTCCGGTTTGCGAGCGGCTCGTATTTCGGTTTCCCAAGACTCGGCTTCAATTCGAAGCGTCGACTCAGTTGGCCGATAACTTACAGCCTGAACAAACTTCCCAACAAGTCAACCAAGTCGCGCTCCGTTTGCGCTGTCAAAACGAAGTTGGAAAAATCTGGTCAGCCAACGCTCTCGTGGGAGTCACCAAGGAAGAGACCTCGCTCACACCGGAATCACGAGAAACCCCTGATCTGCCGTCGTACTTATACCTGCTCAAAGACATCGACCGCCCCTCGGATCTCGACGATTCGCAGTTGGTCGCCTCGGACACTCCCACTAATCGAAGGCGGCTCAACAACTTGTTGGCCGTGCAAGGATGGCGGCAGTTTGTTCCCCGACCCGGCACGTCTGGCGACCCCGAAAAGAACGACCGAAACGCCGCCGACAACAATTTCCAGGAAGGCCAAGGACAAGAGCCCGAGCCGTTGCTACTCTACGCCGACAATCGGGAACAGACCAAGGAAGCAATGCAACTCTCGCTTGCGAAAAAACAAAAGGCAATCGAGTTCGAACGCAAAACCAAACATCAGGAACTGGTCCAGACCAGAGACCAAGCCGTCCTCCAGCTGCAAACCGTTCGAGCCTCTTTGGCCGAGTACACTCGACGCCCCCAGTATCTAGTTACGTTTGCTATACTGGGGACCCTGGCGGTGCTCATCGCAGTCAGCTTGGTCTACATATTCCTGGGATTCTACCGTCTTGCCCAGAACCATCCGAAGGCGACGAAGAATTTGGCCCTCGCTTGCGGTCTCCTGTTCGTTTCGCTCGTTCTTTACGGTTCGACAACGACCCTTCGGACTCCACGGTCCGGTGGTTTACCCAAGGAGCAGTTAGCTGTTGCAAATCCCCGTACCTTGTCGTTGGACGCACCTCTACAGAGACAACCTCTACCTAAAATTCGACTCGCACCACCGTTGCCCGTTGTATCCATCGAAAGGCGCACTACCGAGCTCGGCAAGGTCCGCCGAGAACCGGGCAACCAGTCTGCTGCCATGAATAAGGCTATCGAACACCAACAACGAACCCTCAACAACAATCCCCCACTCTTTGTACTTTCTTCTGCCGCGCGCTCAAACTATTCCGCCTTCGAAGCTACAACTCGGAACATGTTGGTCGAGACTTGGTTCGATCGGGCAAAACGGCGTCAAGAGCAGGACACTCAACGGGCGAGGTCGAAAAGCGGTCCGGGCAAAGACCTGAAGTCTCCTGCGGATGCCACAAAGAAGAGCGGTAAGAGCCAAAAGGGAAAAAAGGAAGCTAAAGCAACCGGAACGAAAAAAAATCCGATTCCAACCGAACAAAAGGACCTGCCCGCAGGAACCGTGCAATTCGGAAGATACGTCTCACGTCGATTCGCCTGGACCGCCGCAAGCCCCAACGAGGAGATGCCCGACACATTGCTGTGGGCACCCGCCGTCCAACTCAACAATGGAAAAGCTGAACTCCGTTTCGACATTCCCAAAGCTCCGGCGATGTACCGAATGATCGTCATCGGGAACGATGACCAGGGACGTTTCGGCTATCTCGAGGGAATCATCCAGCCAGGTGAGCACCCAAACCTGGTGAAATAGCCAAAGATGGTTTTCTTGGACACGTGGTCGACCATCGCGATGCTCCCAGAATTTTCCGTCGTCTTGTTCGGAAAAACCAGGCAGAGACCGCTACCCAAGACAGAAACCACCGTGTGTTGTGAACTTGGGTAAGGCACGTCGCCGGACGTGCTTGTCCCCAGGGCCCGTTCACCTCGCGGTCCTCAATAATCTGTACACAGCTTTTCAATCTTTCAATTCCCTCTGTACCTTGCATCGGGGATCGTTACGATCGACTACCCTCTCCCTAAATGATAGCCGCCACCATGAAGCCCTATCCTCACATCACAATCAACCTCCTTCCAACGATGACCACAACGCCACGTTGTTCCTCGCATGGTTGGCCCACTGGGGTATCCACAACGCTCGTCTTCTGAAGGAGTGGAGCGTTTTGTTATGATCACGTCGGTATTTTGAGATAATGGAATTCTCGTAAGATAAAACCAAGTAGTATTATCCCGTCACAAAACGGTCCCAGAGGCTACCTGATGTCTGACTTCCAACGACTCCTCGATGCGATCCCTTCTGACCCAAATGTGGCGTTCATCCTGGCCGACTACCTCGAAGAACGCGACGACCCACGATGCGAACTCCTGCGCCTATCTTACACCCTCAAAGATATGGCCAACATCACTCCCGAACGACTGGCCATGGAAGAGCGATTGCGTGAATTGTTGTTGGTCAAGAAACTCGAACCGGTCGTTCCGAAGGCGACCAACGAACTGGAGATGGAGTTCGCATGGGTTCCTCCGGGAACTTTCTTGATGGGAAGTCCCGAAAGCGAAGAAGAGCGGCGCCTCGACGAAACCCAACATCGAGTGACGTTGACAAAGGGTTTGTATGTCGGCATCACGCCAGTCACCCAAAGACAATGGCAAAACGTAATGGTCGAGAATCCCAGTCATTACAAAGGAGACGACACTTTGCCGGTCGATAGTGTTTCGTGGGAAGATTGCCAGGAATTCGTGAACTCTCTCAATCTGATGAAAAGAGCCGAACTGCGACTTTCTGTACCCCAAGGAGGCATGTTCGATTTGTTGACCGAAGCCGAATGGGAATACAGCTGCCGGGCAGGAACAACAACCCCCTTCTGGTTCGGCGATACGATTTCCACTGATCAGGCCAATTACAATGGTGATGCCGTTTACGGCAACGGAAAGAAGGGAGATTTTTGCGTGGAGACAACTCCCGTGGGCAGTTATCCACCGAATGTGTGGGGGCTATTCGACCTCCACGGCAATGTGTATGAATGGTGTGCAGATTGGTACGGGGGGTTTTCGCATGTAGATGTTGAAAACCCGCAAGGCCCGGAGAATGGCAGTGATCGTGTGCTGCGTGGTGGCTCCTTGCTCCGCGATCCCTGGATCCTCCGATCAGGCGCCCGATTTAACGCCCAGCCCGGCTTTCACTATCCCGGCATTGGATTCCGCGTATGTTTTCGCCTGGATTAAAGCGGTGAGCGGATGTTGAGCCGTTGAGAGTCGAAAAACTCTCCTCGTGAGTGAACCCCACATGATGGCGAGAACTTTCTCGTCTCACTCGTCGATCGTAACCTTGGACTACTCTGCCCTGCCAATCCATCCTCAAATCACGGAAACAGCTCTTTCAACTGTTTTTCATCGACTTCGGATGGCGCTCCTGTCATCAAGTCACGGGCTCGAGCGTTCTTCGGAAACGCTATCGTGTCTCGGATGTTCGTGGTCCGAGCGAGCATCATTACCCAGCGGTCGAGACCCAGAGCAATCCCACCGTGTGGTGGAGCTCCGAAACTCAAAGCTTCCAACAAAAATCCAAATTTCCCTTTCGCCATTTCCGCATCGATCCCAAGAACGTTGAAAATACGTTGCTGTATCTCGGGAGTGTGGATACGGATACTCCCTCCGGCACATTCGTCGCCGTTAATGGCCAAGTCGTACGCCTTCGCTCGAACCAGACCTGGGTCACTCTCGAGCTTGTCAATGTCTTCGTCCCTCGGAGCCGTGAAAGGATGGTGGTTGGAAAACCAACGCTCCTCTTCTTCGTCCCAGAAAAAGAGAGGAAAGTCGACAATCCAGGCCATCTTGTAGACGGGAGCGTCAGGATCGTAGAGGCCCAGCTGCAAAGCCAGGTGAGTTCGCAAGGCTCCGAGTGCCTGGCAAACGATGGCTTCCCTATCAGCGACAAATAACAACAAGTCACCCGGTTCAGCTACCATCTTTGTTCGTAGTTCTTCTTGGAGTTCCTCGGAAAAGAACTTCGCGATCGGAGCATTGATGGCGTCGGCTTCGACCTTCATCCAGGCCAAACCTTTAGCGTTGTGACCGCTCGCGTAAGTTTCGAGTTCCTTGAGTTGCTTCCGCGAATACTTCTCGGCAGCCCCTTTTACAGCCAACCCGCGAACCTTGCCGCCGTTCGCGATGGTGTCCTTGAAGACACCGAAGTCACACTTTTCGGCGATTTCAGCGATATCGATGATTTCCATGTCGAAACGCAGGTCGGGCTTGTCGCTACCGTACCTGAGCATCGCTTTCTCGTAGGGTATCCGCTGAATAGGCGTTTCAACCTCTACTCCGATGCAGCGTTGAAAAATGGCCTTCGTTAGCCCTTCGAGCACCTCAAGCACGTCGTCCATCTCAACGAAAGACATCTCCATATCGAGTTGAGTGAACTCGGGTTGTCGGTTGGCTCGTAAGTCTTCATCCCGGAGACACCGGGCGATCTGGAAATATTTATCGTACCCTGCGATCATCAAAAGCTGCTTGTACAGCTGCGGGGACTGTGGGAGTGCGTACCACTCGCCCAGGAACAAGCGGCTGGGGACCAAATAGTCACGCGCACCTTCGGGCGTGCTTCGACCCAGAAGCGGCGTTTCGATCTCCAGAAATCCGAGTTCGTCGAGATAGTCCCGCATGGTTTTGCAGATGCGGTGCCTCAGTGCGAGGATGTTTTGGAGGGTGGGTCGGCGCAGGTCGAGATAGCGATATTGTAAACGGAGGTCTTCGTTGGCCAGATCCTCACCACCACCCTTTTCGTTGACCTCGAATGGCAAAACAGGACACTTGTTGAGAATCGTCAACTCTTCGACTTTAACTTCGATTTGTCCGGTCGGAAGGTTCGGGTTCTCTTTTCCTGGCAGGCGTTTCGCGACGGTTCCCTTCACGCAGATGACAACTTCGTAGTTGAGTTCCTGGCCAGCTTTAAAAAGTTCTTCACCGCGGTCCGGTTCGAAGACGATTTGCGTCAAGCCATAGCGGTCGCGTAAATCGACGAAGACAAATACCCCGTGATCGCGGTGAGTGTGGACCCAACCATTCAGTACGACTGATTGCCCTACCTGTTCTTCGCGGAGTTCTCCACAAGTGTGTGTTCGCTGCCAGCTTGACTTGGTGGACATGATTTTCGTTGTCTCCTGAAATACGATTCGTTGCTGTCCGACTCTCTCACAGACGAGGAGCCTTCACCACAAGAAAAGATGGACAAAGCGGCCAGAACGTTCACTAGTCATCTTGTTTGTCTGTTCCGCTGCGGCAGCGCAGGGACGACACGTTTTCAAACGGAACTTCCCGGAAAATTATACGAAACAAAAGGCAGGAGTCAGGAGGTGCGGAAGTCTCGGATGTGTCGCTCTGAGATTATTTGGAATCAGGAGTGATGCGTTGTAGGGATGATTTCAGGAGAGAAATGTGTTGCCAACGACTAATGCTTGAAATGGTCTCTGTCGTAGGCAATGGGAAAGAATGAGTTTTTTCACAATGCCTACGATGAAATTCAGCAGAAATGTAGCTACTCCGAAATCGAGGAGTCCGCAAAACCATCAACTTTTTCGAGATTAGTTGATGGCTTGTGACGAACCTGAGGAAAGGTTCCTTATTCCGGAGGGGCCGGAGCGACAGCCCCAACTCCATTGTCCTTATTCTTCTTTTTTCCCGATCCATCGACACCAACTGGGTCACTTGGAGGGGGAGCAAACTTTTTCGGTCCAACAGCGGCTTGATTACCGCAAGCAGACAAACAAAAAACGAAGCTACCTATGACTACGAAGCGAAGTAAGTATTTCATCATTTTCTTTCGTTCCAAGTCTGAGACAACGGGTTATGGAATAGCCCAGAACCCGTTTCAAAACTATTTTCGGTTGTTAAACCCCGCTCGAATTGAAACCGTAAGTTTAAGATCGTCTGTTGCGGCTGCCGATAGTTCCGCTCCGAAATCTCGACACTTCACAAACTTGGCCAGAGAATGCCCAAGTACAGTTGCCTGATCTCCCTCAGAAATCCAGCCTCCGACCAAAAAGTTTCGGTTTCAATTGGAACAAGGTTTTAGTATAGATGTCGTCAACAAACCAGTCAGATTGAAATTACAGTTCGTCGTACAGGATTCCGTCCTCTTTACCAGAGGCAGCCCTGAGTGGGCCATTTCCGGTTTCGACGTTAACGGATCGAACGGAACCATCACCCATGCAAAAGTTGACGATTTGAGTGTGGTTGCTGGAAAATCGGGGGCCTTCTGGCGACCAAAGAGGAAGACCTGATTTCAAACCCCACGCGACCGCCAGAGCAGCACTACCCATCCACGTGTATCGGGTCTTATCAAAACCAACCATGCTTAGGTCAGCGCCCTCCACTTCGCCATAGAGTAAGGTGTACGAGGCTCCATCCGCGTTCGTAACCTGGTCAAGTTTGGTTTCGGAATTTTGATAGAATATACCAATATACCGATCCCAACCACTGTCGGAAGATCTGCCCATCCCTCCAGCAACAGGGAGGTAATTTGTGAGACCAGGATTAGGGTTACTCGGCCACAAACTCAGATTTAAGGTACCACTACCAGGTGAATTTGAACTGTAAGTAATCTGAGCAACAGCACCTGGGTACTGCCGCGCACGAGACGATGGACATTCAAATGTTGGAACTCGAAATTGTGAGGGCTGATTGTTAGCTCCCCACCAAGTGGTTCGTTGCCAGTCTTTGGACAACAACTCGTATAAGTTTTTCTGCTCGATGTAAGGCAGAATGGCGGGCAAGTTTCCAACATTGACGTTGCCTAGTGTGTGGATATCTTGACCAGGTGAAAGGTACATGCCCGCTGGAAAATGCATGTGAGCGTCGTGGAAGGAGTGAGCACCAAGCCCAATTTGCTTCATGTTGTTTTGGCACTGCATTCTGGCCGCAGCAGCACGGACTTTCTGAACTGCCGGAAGCAGCAGACCAATAAGGATAGCGATGATCGCGATTACGACCAAGAGCTCGATCAGCGTAAAACCAGTTCGGAATTTCCGAATACGCATCTCAGGTACCCCATACACAAGAGAAACTAAATAGGTAAAAAAACGGTTTTTAATGTGATAGTGACAAGTTGCTTAGCAGATCGTGTAGACAACTTGTGAGCATACCTAATAAAGGTACGGAGAGGATGGACTATTGATTGGAGTGGTGTATAATGTTTAGGCAAACTGTAGTAAACAAGCCAGGGATGGAATAGTTTGCAATTGGATGCTACAAAAAGTTCGACCGACGAAAAACACGCAATGATTAACTTGCACAATCTCAAAGTACTGTGAAATCATTGTTTATCAAGACAAAAACTAAAATTTATTTCAATAGATGTTGTCGCTTGAATAGAAAACAGTCTGTATCATCGACATAACAAGCAAATCTCTACCAGCATTGCTCTATATGTTATTGATTCACGTGTGAAACGTTAATCACAGGATCCTTCATTGCCGCATTCGTGTGATAACAAATTTTGAAATCGCTGTGAGTCTACGCGTCGGAAGATCCACCATCCACCAACCTGACCAAATGCCAGCAATTGATGGCACGAATTGGTCGACGGTCTTTACGAGGACCACAAGCTACTCACTAGTTTGCCACATCGCTGGGAACCAGCGAACTTGTCGAAGTTTGCAGAAGTTAACGCCGCCCCGAGAAACAGCGGAACGACTCCAAAGGGAAGCTCTTGGAATAAACAGCTAGTCGGGTAGCAGGAAGCCCGAGAGGGCTTCC
>CAYRFQ010000083.1:0-13727 GCA_964423615.1 uncultured Alcaligenaceae bacterium
GGCGTTCGACGACTTCCTTTTCGTGGTTGCCGACGGGGTCTTCGCTCGTGACGAAAAGGCGGCCTGAGTCGTCGAACATGGGGATGAGGCGTTCGTTGAGTTTGTCGTCGCGACGGCGGAGCCGGGGTTTGATGGCGAGCAACATGTGCATCTCTTTGGCCGCCTGGAGGTTGGCCAGGTTGGTCTCGCCGGTCATGAACGGAATTGGGATTTGGAAGGCGTTGCAGATGTCTTCCTTGGTGGCCTTCGCTTCCGAGAGAGCTGCCAGGTCGCCCATCGAGTGACTCAAAATGTCCACCTTCATCGCACTTTCGGCGAACAACATCTTGCCCGCTCCGCCACGTCGGAACTTCATGTTCCATTGCGATTCGAGACGGTCGCGTTCTTCCGGTCCCATGACTTCTCCCGGTGAAACCAAGCCTGATGTCGTGGGATATGGCGTGGACTTGACTCTGGCGTCAGGACGAGACTATTCCGGTCGGTCGTTTTATGAGACTGTCTCTGGAACCAGTTTTGCCGCACCTTATGTGTCCAGGATCGCGGCGTTGTATAGGAGTCACAACCCTAACTTGACGGTTTCGGAATTGAGGGAAGTGTTGCGAGAGCAGGCCTTGGAGGTTTCGACTCCCGCCCGTGCTGGGGCGGGACTTGTTCGGTGGACGTCGCCAAAAGATTGGATTGATGTTGTTGCCTCGCGACTTAAACCGGACGCTGGCCAGAAGAGCCCCTCATCCTAACCCCTTCTCCCCTGGGGCGGTCGGATGAATAAGAGTCGTGTTTGTGTTGGTTCTTTGAGTTCCGTGGGTTCCCACCCACGGCTAGAATCTTTCGCCCCTTCGGGGCTGAAAATCGAAAACACGACACTTGTTGAGCCAACTACCCAAAGAGTTCCGTGGGTTCCCACCCACGGCCAGGATCTCTCGCCCCTGCGGGGCTGAAAATCATAAACACGACACTTGTTGAGCCGATTAGAATCTTGGGCTCGTCAATTTTACGTCGGCGCGTCTCCAGGCTTTGTCACGGGCGCGTTGTACCAGCCGAGCTTCGTTGGTTTTTCCTTGAGCGACCAAGGCTTTGTGGAGACCGAACAGCGACCAGCCATTCTTTGGATATTTCTTCAAGTCGGCACGGAATGTGACTTCGGCTTGGGCAGGTTGTTTGGCCTGGAGGAGCACCGCACCCAAGAATTGCCGTGTTGGTGCGTACCAGAGTTGAGGTTCTTCGTAGCGCATGGCGTCTTCGAACTGGACCGCCTTTTTGTGGTGGCGAATAGCGGCCTTCCAATTTTCTTGTTGGGCCGCGATCTCTCCTGCGAGAACCTGTTCGGCGATCTGGAGGATCTGTCGCGTGTTGTTGTTGTCCCAGATGGTGACCTTGTCGAGAGTCTTGTCGGCGGCCAATTGTTTTAGAGATGCGAGGTGTTTCTTTGCGGTCTTGAGGTCGTCCTCGCGGCAGTGAGCCAAGCCGCGAACGTAATGCCAAACTCCAGTCGGATATTTCAGATCTGGTTTCGGCTTGGGATAGGCCTTGATCGCCTTCCACTTCCCGAACCGAGCAAGGGCATACATTCCCATCGAATGGAAGTGTTGCAATGTGCCGAAGCCAGGCATCCGCATCCTTTTGGGGTCGGTGTGTTTGGCGATGTGTTTGGCGGCTGCGATCGATTGTTCGGCTCGTCCTTCCATGCTCGCGGCAAACCAAAGGAAGTGGTGGTTGTGGGGCATGTACGCCAAAGGATAGACGCCTTGGGCGTGGCATTGGGTGACGTAGGCGTTGTCCGAGGCAACCGCCTTGACGTTGGCTTTGGATGCATCAGCATAGCGGCCGATCCGAATGTAGATGTGTGACGGCATGTGGACCAGATGGCCCGCTCCCGGAACGAGGGTTCGCAAACGATCGGCGGCAGCTTCTGCCCATTCGGGATGCGCTGCTTCCACGGCGTGAATGTAAAGGTGGCAGGCCCCCGCGTGGTTGGGACGACGGGCCAGTACCCGTTCGAGCGTTCGCAAAATTTCTTTCGTGATGGGCTTGGGTTTTGGTCCGTTGTCCCAGTAGTTCCAGGGGGTCGTGTCCATCATCGATTCGGCAAAGAGTACGTGAGCGTCGTAATCATTCGGATACTTGGCGGCGAGTTTTCGCATGGCGTTGACATAAGCCATGTCGAGTTTCGAACGGTCTTTGACCGGGTTCGCAACGTATCGTTTCTGCAGGGCGGCGATGTAATCTTGCTCGCGACTTGTTGCTTTGTGGGCCAGCTTCACGGCTTTTTGCAATGCCTTCCACGCCTTCGGAACGTTATCGTCTTGCATGGCCAAATTGATGTTTGGCCCCAAGACCAATGCCTCTCCCCAATAGGCCATGGCACACTTCGGATCGGCTTTCTGGGCTCCGCGAAATGACCGGGCTGCCTCAGCATGGTTGAACCCATACGAAAGCATCATTCCTTGATTGAAATAACGTTGGGCGAGCTTCGAGTTGGTCGAAACGGGAAACTGATAATCGCTCAATCCTTTGAACAACGGCGCGATCTTATTCGGCTTGTTTGGTTGGGGCTTTTGTTGCGTGGCCAAAGTATTGGCGTTGAAGGTGAACGAGGAACCAACCGCCAGAAGGATGATCCAGAGAAATGGGTTCATGGAAGAAATCTCCTTGCCTTGTCGTGGAGAGAAGCGACTATCGAGTTCCAACACCAAGGAACGCGAAATGGATAGATGTTTGTTTTGTTGATGGTGTCGAGCATGGTGGAGACTTGCAAGCACGCATGGCCTGGGCGAGTCGTGGAACCGGGTGAAAAAAGCTATGGTGTGCCATTGGTGTAATCTATTCGGGTTGCGGTGTCCGGCACGCCGTAGCGAGTGTCGTTGCTGGTCTCGCTGGGGTGCCAGGCGGAGTTGGGACAGGTCGTCGTCAAAACCACTGTGTTTTCTGGTCGGTTTTGCTCCGACAGGTCGTCGTCAAAACCACTGTGTTTTCTGGTCGGTTTTGCTCCGACAAGTCGTCGTCAAAAACGACTGGCAAGCTCGCTGCAACACACCCTTCTAAAGCCCGAACGGAAATCCAGTTCGTGTGCCAGGTAATAATTTTGGCAATTCGACGATTTTTCTGAAAATGACGCGGCGTTCGATCCTATTGTATTATGGACAGATGCGCCCAAGGGCGGTCGGAAAACTCGAAAATGAGCCAAAATGGCGATTTTTCGAGGGCCGTTTTCCATAAATCATTGTTCTGTATGAAGATGTGGAAATCGAGAGGTGTCAAAAAGGTGCAATTTAGGCGCAGGTTTACTACAAGTTTACTACAAGTTTAGCGCAGGTTTGGTGCAGTTTTAGCGCAGTTTTCTGCAGGTTTTCGACCGGTTTTTGGCGGCAAGTTGAGGGATCTTGGTTTGGAGAAGATCGTGGAGTTCAGATTTTTCAAATATTTTCCAAGAAAAATTGGCCAGTCAGTTCGTTCCCGTTTCACGCCTGGGGGCGTCGCGTGGATTCGATCTTGTGCCCTTCGGGACTCGACACTTGTTGACCCGGTCGTCTTGAGCAAAAGCCTGTGCCATTCATTCTGGGCCTTCCGACACGATGTTTCGTCCGACACGCCTTTGTCCGATTCCCCCAAAGGTTTGCCGAATCATCACGAATACGACGCTTTTTAATCCCGCCGTCCACGTTGTTATTCCATGAATATTCCAGAGTTTCTCCACCCTGTGAGACTAGATTCATGAACGGTTTTCAGAACGTACACATCCGAGTGAACGACAAAAGCACTGGCAAACCGACCCCTGTCCGGATTCGATTCTTGGGACCTGGCGGTGAGTCAGAGGCCCCTTTCGGACGAGTTCGTTATCTGGGCGAACACACACGTCACGAACTTCAGGCGGAAGGAAACGTCCTTTTGCCCGATCCGAGGCAGGGCGTTTATGGGACGAAGGCCTTCGCCTATATCGATGGCACTTGCGAAATCGAGCTGCCGGTGGGTCAGCTCGAAGTCGAAATTGACAAAGGCCCGGAATACGTTCCCTTGGTGACCACGGCGAACCTGCCGCAGGGCAAATTGGCGATGCGCTTCGAGATCGAGCGTTGGACGAATTTCCGCGAGAAGCGGTGGTACTCTGGAGACACGCACTGCTACGACATTTCGCCTCATGGAGCATTGCTCGAAGGCGGCGGTGAAGACTTGGCCGTCGTGAACTTGCTGGCGCGGGAAGAACATCAGGGGGAATCGTTTCACATTCCGAACATGCTCGCATTCAGCGGACAACGACCGTGCGTTTCGAACGAAGATTACATGGTCGTTGTGAATACTCGAAATGAATCCGAGCTAGGGTGTCTGGCGCTGCTCAATTGTCATCGTCCTGTGTTTCCATTGAATTTTGAGGACAGAAACGGCCTTCACCTGTGGAACGTCGCGGATTGGTGTGAGCAATGCCACCGGAAACGAGGACTCGTTGTTGCGCTGGAATTCTTCAACCAAGTGCTGCGTCTTCAAGGAAATATCGAAGCCCCTTTCCCCGATGCAGGAGAACTGCTGGCCGACGCGATACTCGGACATATCGACACGATCGACCTGGATGGAGGAGCCAGCGATGCTATGTGGCCCTGGCTCGATTTGTTGAGTGCGGGTTTTCGAATTCCCCTGAGTGGTGGTAGCGGCAAATGCAGTGTCGAACAACGCCTCGGCGACGTGAGAACCTACGCCCAACTTCTTCCTGGTGAGGATTTCGATTACAAGAATTGGATCGAAGCTGTCCGGGCCGGTCGCACGTTCGTGACGAATGGACCGCTCCTCACGTTGACGGTTGATGGATGTGTTCCGGGGGAAGTCCTGGATGTCACGGAATCCCGTAGAGTGGCAATCGAATGTCAGGCGGAAGGGCTCGTTTCTTTCGACAAGTTGCAAGTCTTTTGGAATCACGAGCTGATTGGCAACGTCACCGTCACCGAAGACGGACTGATCTATCGTGCGACGTGGAATGAAGAATTCCCAATCGATCAACCGGGGTTTTTCTATGCCCGTTGCACTGGAGGGCAGGGCAATGTGGTCGAACCAGGATTTGCCCACACGTCGCCGATTTACGTGCAGATGCAAGGGAACGTTTGGAAGCCGAATGTGGATGCGGTTGACCGGCTTCGTAATTTCGTGGATCTGAGCCTTTGTTGGGTCCGAGAAAACGGCAAGTTCGAAACGGAGCAACAATACGAACGAATGGCAGCTATCTATCAAGCGGCGCAGGCCGTTTTGGATGAGCGACGGAAGCAAGGGTGATGGTGAAAGGAAGGTCGTTTTGTAGGGTGTCCTGGCGAATTCTCCTGAAGGCGAGGGCACACCATTTTGGTTTCGTGGTGTGCCTTTGGTTTCGCTCGCGTTCAAGCTGGTCACACCCTACAAAAAGTGATTCCGACTATTTCGCGTTTCCAAGGCCATAATTCACTTTCGTCGGAGGCGGCGAGCTATTTTTACCTTCGAGGAAGTGTTTCATCCAACGCACCAGGCGATAGTTGTAGTCGAGCCGCGAAGCCGCACGCCGGTTTCCGTGTCCTTCGCCGGGATAAAACACGAGACGAACCGGAGCCTTGTTGCGGAGTTTCAAGTTGCGGAACAACTCGATCGATTGGCCCGGATGAACACGTGGATCGTTCTTGCCGTGCATGATGAGCAACGGCGTCTTGGCTTTCTTGAGGTGGTAGATGGGGCTCCGCTTGAGGAAGTAGTCGTAATCTTCCCAGAGCCATTTTCGATGGTGAACGAGATACATTTCCCATGGAATGTCCGTCGTTCCGACCTTCGAAACGTTATCGCTGATGCCGACAAACATAACGCCTGCAGCGAAACGATCCGAAAAGTACGTCGTGCACCATGCCGTCGCATAACCGCCGTAGGAGCCACCGGTCACGCCAACTTTGTTTTTGTCGGCCAAGCCGATCTTGATGAGGTGATCGACGCCATCGACGAGATCGTCAAATTCTTTCCCGGCAGCGTCGGCCTGTCCGAGCATCGAGAACTCGACGCCACGCCCGGTGCTCCCGCGATAGTTCGGATAGAAGCTGGCGATTCCTTCGGCGGCTCCGACTTGCCCGAGGTAGGCGTAACGCGTCACCCAACCGTGGGAAACATGAGCTTCCGGACCACCGTGGACGTTCAGGACGAGCGGATATCGGGTGCCTTTTTTGTAGCCCAGCGGATAGACGAGAATGCCTTCGATCATCAACCCGTCTTTGGCCTTGTAGCGAACGACCTCTTGCTTGGCGAACGCCATGTCTTTGAGCCACGGATTGTGGTTTGTCACTTTTTTGGGCGACTTGGCTCCCGAGGCCATGAAGTAGAGTTCGGGCGGGTGTTCGGGCGTGTGAGCAACGAACGCGAATGCTTCGCCATCGTCTGCCACGCTCATGGAAGTAATGATCGGGCCTTTTGCGGGAACAATCGTTTGCGGTTTCCTACCGACGAGTTTGTTGTTTTTGTCGATGCTGATTTCGACCGCACCAATCTCTGTGTAGACCCCTTCGTTGCCGAGATAGATGATGGTGTGACCGTTCTTCCAGGCGACGTCGGCGATGTGCCCATTGTATTTGGGCAACACATCGGTCCAGAAGTAGCCGTTGGCAGGTGCGACCCAAAGGCGACCTTCGCGTGGGTCGTACTTGTCGACGCCTGCAACGAGAGCGAGGTACTTGCCGTCTGGACTCCAGGCGAGCGGTCCCATCTTTCCCGGGTTTTCGATTTTTTGGAGAATCTGGCCGTACTTGGCATCGACGACACGGACCTTGCGGAACATGTATTTATCGTCCACCAACGGAGTCGGGGCGAGGGCCAGGGCCAGCTTCCCAGGATCGACCATCCCGGGATTTTTCTTCCCTTTCTTGGTGCCCTTTTTCTTGGCGGGCTTTTCCATGGCAGGCGACCACGACAAGTCCGAAGCCGAACCGGGAAGTTTGAAAGCTGTGGCTTTTTTTGGATTGGTTAGGGGCGAGACCCAGACCTTGACGTTCCGCAAATCCTCCTCGTAGATCTCCTGGGTGAAACCTTTTTCGTCCAGTGCTTTCTCTTTGGGGGAGGGATCATCGACGGCGAGAAACGCAACTTTCTTGGTGTCCGGAGCGAACGAGTACGATAGCACGCTGGTCTTGTGCTCGAAGGTCTGAAACTTCTTCAGTTTTTTGGGAGAAACCCAAAAGAGCTTGGTCTTCTTGTCGTCTTTTTTCTTCTGCAAGAAGGCGATGTACTTCCCATTGGGAGTCCAGCTCACACTACGAACACTCACCTCGCCAGTCACGACAGGCACTGATTTGTTCGCCTTCACGTTGAACAGGTGCAACTCGACGAACGAGGGACCGTCCTTTTGTTTGGTCAAATCGCGAGGCACGGAAAGGGTGTAGGCGATGTGTGATCCGTCAGGAGAAATCGCGGCGGAAGCAACCGTCTTCAACTTCGCGACGTGCAACGGGGTCCACTTTTCTTGGGCGACAACAGGGGATGCCATCAACAGGATCATCCCCAACGAAAGCAGACAACCGACACCGCTGTGCCGACGCTGCGACGTAAACATTGTCATCAGGCTACCTCATAGATGCGCAGACTTAAAACTTTTCTCTTCATTCTCATAGACGCTGTTCTACTAGCGTAGCCATCAGAAAAAAGCCCGGCCACAAAGAAAAGAGGATGGTAAAGATGGGTTGTTGACCAAGTGATTGCGTGTGATCTTGCGACCTGGGGTTTCCTGGGTCTGCGGATGAATGTTGATCCCTGCGAGTGGCGACCAAAGAGTCAAGTCGCAGGGATCAATATTCCGGCGACGGGGGCTGGCGAGGGGCTCTCACCCGTTGACTCCACCCTCAAATGGACCTCAGGATGACCTTCTTTTTCGACTTTCCGAGGGATGTCCTATACAAAACACTGAACAGACATGAACCTCTCTTGGAGATCGTAGTAATGACACCTCACGAGACCGGTCAAAACGACGTTGGCCTTTTCCAAAGCCAACTTGACCGAAGGACTTTGCTGAAATTCTACGGCGATGTGCGCAGCCAAACAGAATGGTTGTGCGCTCCCCTCGAAACAGAGGATTTCGGCGTCCAGACGATGCCCGACGTCAGTCCGACCAAATGGCACCTCGCCCACACGAGTTGGTTTTTCGAGACGTTCGTTCTCACTCGATACTCATCGAACTATCCGGTTTTTCACGAGAAGTACGATTATCTCTTCAACTCATACTACAATGCCATTGGTAAGCGCGTACCTCGCCCGCAACGAGGGTTCATGTCGCGGCCAACCGTGAACGACATCTTCCGGTATCGGCATCATATCGACGAGCACGTAGAGAATCTCATTGAAACGGCCTCAGGCGAAACACTCGCGGAAATATTACCGCTCGTCGAAGTCGGCTTGCATCACGAGCATCAACACCAAGAACTGTTACTCACGGACATCAAACACGTTTTCAGCTTCAATCCCCTGCGGCCGGTCTACCGAGAGCGTGATATCCCCGACGAAACCGAATTTCCAGATCTCACCTGGAGCGATGTCTCGAGCGGGGTTTACCGAATCGGCCACAACCGAAAAGGCTTTGCTTACGACAACGAATCGCCCGCGCATCAAACCTACGTGCAACCGGGACGCATCGCTAACCGACTTGTGACCAACAAGGAATATTTGGCGTTCATGACCGACGGAGGGTACGAACGCTCCGAGTTGTGGCTTTCTGACGGTTGGGACACTTGCAACCAACATGGCTGGAAGTCGCCGCTCTATTGGGAACTCCGTGATGGTCAGTGGTGGAACATGACGCTCTCCGGCATGCGTCCGGTTTGTGGTTCGGAGCCCGTTTGCCACGTTAGCTATTATGAAGCCGAGGCATTCGCTCGTTGGATAGAGGCTCGACTCCCGACCGAAGCCGAATGGGAAATTGTCGCGCGTGAACAACCATTCGAAGGGAACTTCGTGTGGAAGGAGAATCTACACCCTGTTTCCGTGCAAGCTGACGCCGCTCCGGGGTCTATCCACCAGATGTTCGGCGACGTGTGGGAATGGACTGCAAGTCCGTACATCGCCTATCCGGGGTATCAACCCCTCGAAGGAGCGCTTGGCGAATACAACGGGAAGTTCATGTGTAATCAAATGGTCCTGCGTGGTGGCTCATGCGTAAGTTCTCGCGAACACATCCGTGCAACCTACAGAAACTTCTTCCAGCCGGAAGCTCGATGGCAGTTTTCGGGGATTCGTTTGGCGAAGGATGCTTGAGGATAAAGTGTCATGGAGCGGCGAGATTTCCTGGCTGCAACTCTATTTCCAGGAGCACCTGTTGCCTCAAGAATTTTCTAACATTTTCTGTCAATTAAGGAGATCGATCAATGCCCAAAGCAACTTGGAACGGGGCCGTCTTGGCCGAAAGTGACAAAACCGAAGTCGTTGATGGCAACCACTATTTTCCAATGAACACCATCAACAAGGATTACTTTAAAGAAAGTAACACGACAACCGTATGTGGTTGGAAAGGCACTGCCAACTATTACACCGTCGAAGTCGATGGTCAAGTCAACGGCGACTGCGCGTGGTACTACGCCGATCCGAAACCAGAGGCGGCCAATATCAAGAACCATGTGGCCTTCCAAAAAGGAGTGAAAGTAGAGGGATAGTCAGGACTCTTTCCGAAGGTGTGACGAATGGTATTGTGGTCACACCTTGCGGATTGGACGTGAAACGAGAGAATAGCGATAGGACAATACGGTGTGATGAGGTCAAGCACGTTGCACCGTACCAGAACGAACCCAACGGAATTCTCTCATGGCTCCTCTGCCCATCACTCGAATCGTCCTTTACAAACACGGCGTGGGCTACTTCGAACGCCAAGGCAACGTAGATGGTGACACCACGTTGGCACTGACGTTCAAACAAGACGAAGTTAGTGACGTCCTCAAGTCGCTCACGGTTCTCGACTTGAATGGCGGTCACATCAGTTCGGTTTCTTATGACTCGACCAAGCCACTCGAACAACTCCTCTCGGAAGTCGCTCTGAAAATCCCCGATAGCGGTAGCATCGTTGGCCTCTTGCCTCAAATCAAGGGAGCCCGGATCGCCCTTCATACTGGCGTCGGTGACCCCACAGAAGGATCGTTGCTCGGTGTCGACACGACCGAACGACAAACCGGCGACGGAATCGTTCATGTCGTGCTGGTGTCGGTGTTGACGGATCACGGTTCGGTTCAGTCGTTCGATCTACATAATCTGGCGAGTCTACAGATCCTCGACGACACACTCCGGCGCGATCTGGATTTTTATCTCCGCACACAACTCTCGTCGACCAAGAAAGACGCGAAGACCTTCACTTTTTTTGCCCAGGGAACGGGAACTCGCGTTGTTCGTGTCAGCTACACGCTCGAAGCGCCTGTATGGAAAGCCACGTATCGAATTATTCTCGGGGCCGAAGAAAATGGCGATGAACCACCCATGATCCAAGGATGGGCCGTTGTCGACAACACCCAGGACGAAGATTGGCAAGACGTGCAGCTATCGCTGATCTCCGGGCTGCCCGTTTCGTTCGTCCACGATCTTTACACGCCGCGTTATATTCGACGACCCGAGGTCGAAGTACGCGACTCGACCGGAGTGTTGCCGCCGGAAGTGGAAGCAGGAGTGATGATGGCTGCGGCAGAACCAACCGATGCCTATGAGGTGATAGAACACGAGCGGGCAATTGGAGGTGGTGTCGGAAGTGCTGCAGGTGCCAGAAGACATTTTGCCAAAATGGCGAAAGCAGAGCGTCCGATTAGTTCTACACCCACCCAGGTCCGCGAACAAGTCATCGGGGACCTCCTCGAATACCAAATCGAACACCCTGTCACGATCAAACGGAACCAGTCCGCACTTGTTCCGATCGTCCTGAAAGAATTCGACGGCAAACCTGTTCTGTATTACTCCAAACCGTCGCGCAAAGAAAATCCGATGAACGCCGTGCTGTTCCACAACACAACGGGTTTGACGCTCGAGGGAGGACCGGTCACAGTGTTGCAAGGTGGAACGTATGTCGGCGAAGCCATGCTCGAAACGATGAAGCCAGACGAAGAACGATTAGTTCCCTACTCGGTCGAGTTGGGCGTGAGCGTGTTGGACAACATCGACTCGCACAAAGACGAGGTTGATCGAGTCTACATTCGTAAGGGCGTGTTGACTTGCCAACAGAAACGAATTGAGGTCACAACCTACACGCTCAGGAACAAGACCGATCGCCAACACGTAGTCTTTTTGGATCACCCAAGGGTCCAATTAACGCAGGGCCGTGAGTGGTCCCTTTTCGACACTCCGGAGCCACACGAGACGACCGAAAACAATTGGCGGTTCCGATTCGAACTCGCGAGTAAGGAAACGAAAGCGTTTGTTGTGAAGCAATATCATGTGCACCACCAACGTCACGAACTTCACAACTTTCAACACCCGCAGTTGGACTTCTGGCTCTCTCAACGGTATTTCGACGAGAAGACCGCGAAGACTCTTCAAGACGCTCTGGCTAAACGTCAGGAGCAGTCACAATTCGAAGCACAAATCGACCGACTTACCGAAGAACGAACTCGCATTATGCAAGAGCAAGCACGACTGCGAGACAACCTCAAGGCTCTGGCCGACCAATCCGCTGCCAAGGAACTCCGAGAGCGATACTTACGGTCGATGACTGACCACGAAGACCGACTCGAAGCCATCGACAAAGATCGAGAGCAACTGACCGAAGTACGCAATCGTGTTCGCGACGAGATGCAAGCCATTCTCGATTCGTTGGAGTATGATGCGGTCGTTCCACCAACGGAGTGAGAGATCTTTCGCGAGGCGAAGGTGTACGCCGCTTCCATGGCAATTCCAGTTTTCGTTTTGAGGAATCTGGACGGTGGGATATGCTAGGATAAGAACAATCAATCCCACCTACTCCTTCCTCGCGAACGAATCGAAAGTCGAATAATGCACACCTGGCTTAAATGTTGCCTCGCCTTGGCATTGGCGTTGTCCGCATCCACTCCGTCCTGGGCTCTCATTCGAAACGGAAACCGATGGCCTATTAACCTTGGGATCACCGGACTTCGTGCGGATTTGAAGCCCAATGCTCCCAAAACCTTGGTCGTCGTCGAGGTCCTTCCGAACACTCCTGCAGAGGGAAAAGTGATGAAGGGAGACCAAATCGTAGGGGTCAACGGAAGGCCCTTTGAGATTGCCCACAAGTTCGGCTACGGCATGAAAAAGTTTGGATACGAAGGGCCGATGATGGACTTTGGCAATGCCTTGGAAGAAAGCCAAGGTCCGAAGCTCAACGGACGACTCACGCTCGATGTGATCCGAGGAAACGAAAAGAGCGTGATCACTTTGAAACTCCCCACGAAATACGGTCAATATAGTAAGACTTATCCGTTTGACTGCAAGAAGACAGACATCATTCTTGGTGAACTCTATACGTATTTGCTGAGAAAGCAGCGCGAGGATGGATCATGGCATGGCCGTCCGCACTACAACTTTTTCGCATCAATGGCCTTGCTCGCCAGTAAGCAGAAGAAGTATTTTCCGGCTGTTAAACAAGCCATGAAGTACATGGGGGAAAGAACCAACGATCGAATTTATTACCGCGGGTACGATTGTTGGAAAAATGGACTCTATGGTATTGCCCTGGGAGAATACTATCTGGCGACCAAGGAGAAATGGGTTCTGAGGGAATTGGACGAGATTAACCGTTGGCTCGTGAAGGCGCAGTTCGCGGAGAACTATCGACGCGGGCGTGGTATGGGTGGTTGGGGACATCGCCCAGCGAATCGCCCCGGTGGCAATGGTTATGGACCGATTTGTCTGATTACCGGCCAAGCGATGGCGAGTTGGTCGTTGATTGGGCAGTGTGGGCTCAAGGTCGACCGTGAGCGGTACAGGATGGCTCACGAGTTTATCGCGAAGGGAACGAACAACATCGGCTACGTGTGGTACGCCGATGGCAATGGCGGGAATAACAAATACGCCGACATGGGACGAACGGGGTGCTCGGCCGTTGCCCACGCAGTCAATCCGTTTAATGACAAGGAATATCAACAATTCGCGTTTCGTAACGCACGGTGTATCGGGAAGAACTTCAACACGTTCTTCGACACTCACGGTTCGGCCATTCTCGGAATGGGATGGACTGCGCTGGGAGCCGCCGTCGATCCACCTTCGTTCCGCAACCTCATGGACAACCACGTTTGGTTTTTCAATCTCGCCCATTGCCCCGATGGCACGTTCTACTTCATGCCCAATCGTGACCCCAACGATCAGGATTATCGGGCGGGGAAATACCTCTCGGCGTCGTCGGCGACAGCTTTGATCTTCGCGATCAAGTATCAGTCGTTACGGATCACTGGAGCCGAAGCGAACCCGTAACGCAAGCAATGGGAAACTTACAACGAAGGAGCTGCGTTTGGGCAGCTCCTGCCCCCTCTTGTGGTTCTGGTCGGGTAAAAACGGACCGACCAACCGATACAGACCTCTCTCGCGGAGCAACCGGACTGGCCTCTCTCTTTCGCAGTAATCCGCAACTTTTGCCCTCCATCCGTGTTTGAACCAAAGGGCGTTGACTTTTTCCTCTGGCAACTTACCCCTACGAGTCCCACAATAAACTATTGATAACTATTAGGCTCCTACCGACTTCGAAGGACATCATCTCATGAGGTTTTCCTGCTTGATCATTGCCTTGGTTGCCTCCGTTGCGCTCAGCGGCGGAGTGATTGCCCAGACAACCA
>CAYRFQ010000083.1:13827-35124 GCA_964423615.1 uncultured Alcaligenaceae bacterium
CCAAGGGCAAACAAACCAAGGGCAAACAAACCAAGGGCAAACAAACCAAGGGCAAACAAACCAAGGGCAAGACGGACACCGTCAAAAAAGCCAAGGATACAGAATCCAAGGATACAAAATCCAAGGATACAAAATCCAAGGACAAGACCGACACTGTCAAAAAAGCCAAGGACAAGACGGACACCGTCAAAAAAGCCAAGGATACGAAAACCGACAAATCGAAGAAGTCGACAGCTCCCCGCAAATTTAAGTTCTCCAAACTCAAGCCTGCGAAACCAGTGGAAGGTCTTTGCCTGATCAAGTATCGAATCAGCACCTCGTCACCAAAATGCCAACAGTTTTTTGATCAAGGTCTCGGGTGGTTCTATTCCTACGCATACATGGAGTCGGTGCGTTCGTTCGAGACAGCAATTCGTCACGATCCCAAATGTGCCATGGCTTGGTGGGGGTTAAGCCGAGCGATGGCCAAATACCGCCTAACTCGACGAACTCACACACTCGCTCTCAAAAAAGCCCAAGAACTCATGCCTAAGGCGAGCGCTCGCGAACAAATGCTCATCAAAGCACGAGTACAAGAGTACGGACTCCTTCCGGAACAGAAGGACAAAAAACGCGAAGAAAAATACAAGGCTGCGATTACCACACTCAACGACATGTTGGCCATCTACCCCGAAGACGAGGAAGCGTGGTTCTACCGTGGTTATCTTGAGATTCGAGCCGGAAATGGCACGTCATCCGGTGTTCCCTTCTACAAAGCCCTGTTGAAAGTGAATCCGCTTCATGCGGGTGCCAATCACGAGTTGGTTCACTTCTATGAACGATTTCGTCGCCCGGCTTTGGGTTGGACGCACGCGTTGCGTTACATGAAATCGTCACCGAAGATTCCGCACGCCTGGCACATGCAAGCACACCTCGCGATGCGTTTGGGACGATGGAAAGAGACAACGAACTGGTCCGCCAGGGCCGTCGAACTGCAAGAGGCTCACCATAAGTATCAAGGCATCAGTCCGAGGTCGGATTCGCAGTTTTCGCACCACTTGGAAATTTTGATGATCTCGCTGACCCACGACGGCCGCTTCCAGGAAGCTGAGGAGTTGCATAAGAAGTGCAAGAAGTATGGCTTCCGCCATACGATCCCGTGGTTCCGATTGCACATGGCGAAACGGGAATACGAAGAAGCCATGGGCCTTGCCAACGCTTCGTACAAGAAAGACCGCACCACCCGGTCGTACTTGCGGGCCTTGGTGTATTTTGCAAGGGGAGAAACGGATTTGGCCCTTCGCGAAACGGAAACGGTTGAGGCTGCCCACAAAAAGCGGAAGAAAGATCAAAGGTTGGAAAAGCGCTACTGGCTCGTCGATGGGATATCCAAGTGTCGCAAAGGCAGCGTCGATGAGGGGCTCAAGCAACTGAAAAAACTTGTAGATTGGAGCAAGGACGACTACAGGGCTCATTCGTGGGGCGGTGGAGCGTACTACATGTTGATTTGGGGCAAAGAAGCGTTACGAGCCGGGCGTTTCGACGTTGCCGAAGAGGCCTTTTTGGAAGCCATTGCTCACGACCCTGGCAACGTCTACGGTTGCCTAGGTATGCAAGTCATCTGCGAAGTCCAGAACCGCAAATTCGAAGCCCAACGCTTCAGCGAGATCGCCCGAACTAGCTGGTCCAACGCGTCATCCACGAGTTTGTTGACAGAGCAAGCGGCGATGCGTGATCTTGTACCCATGACAACCACTCAAAAGTCAAAGACCGAAACAGCTGAACAGAAATAGTCAATTGTTTTCGTCGGTGGGCCTCGGCCCACCATTTTGTTTTTTCCACTTGGAGGTTACACGCCGTGCGTCTTCATACGACAACGTTTGCCATCGTCTCGATCGTCCTGTTTGGACTGGCAATCGAGCAAGTCAACGCCCAACAGCCGCTCAGTTCCGGTTTGAAAGTTGGTCGTCGTCCTGGGCCTTACACATCTGTAGTTTCTGTGGGCAAAGAACGCGGAACTTCGCATTGCTACATCTGTGAATCCCTGGACCGTCCCGTCTTGATTGTTTTTGCCCGCGAATTGACTCCCGAACTCGGCAAGCTCGTCACAAAGATCGACGCCGAAGAACCGAATCAAGAAAAAGGTCTTCGTGCATGGGTAACGTTCCTGCACGAAGACCAAGCGAGCATCGACAAGAAGATCATTACGTGGGCCAAGAAACACGCCGTTCGTAACATGCCCATCGGCGTTTTTGAAGACCTTGCCGGTCCTCCGACGTATTTGTTGTCGAAGCAAGCCGAAGTCACTGTGTTGTTGTCCGTGGACTACAAAGTTGTCGGGAACTTTGCATTTCGCAAAGGCGAACTGAACGACAAGGCGATTACCAAAATCGTGAAGACGTTGCCGAAGATTATGGGCAAATGATCGCGGCCTTATCTCAGTTCGCTGGTATTACCACTCAAAGCGTGAACGAGTATCTAGAGAACAACTCCTCGCTCGCGCTTTGAGTGGGTGTAATTCGGCTGGCAGGGTATTTCGCACTCCACTGGGCCGTGGATAAATGGGCCGTGGATAAATGGGCCGTGGATAAATGGGTGTCGGGATTGCGGTCCTATTTCTTCTTGCCAAAATGCATGTCTGCAAAATCCATGTATCGTTGCCAATCATAGAGTTTGACGTCGTGTCCGCCACTTCGGACGTGGTATCCAATCGTTCCCATCACAGGTCGATCGACCGAAGGCATTTTCTGTGCAGGTAGGCCCTTTTTACCGAGTAACCGATAAACCGGACTGGCATGGTACGCCGAGAGGAATTCACCACGCGGGTCAGCCCATCGGTCTTCGACGGCACTGGCCACGTACACGGGCCGCGGCGCAATGAGCGCCAGGAGCATGTGTTGATCGACCGGCAACTCGTCTTCGTTGTTGTTGTACTTGTTGAAGTTATCGCAGAACCAATGTGGAAAGCTCTTGTTGATGCGTCCGACCGTCTCGCCGAATCGACGTCGGCTCAATGCAGCCCCACCGCATCCGGAATTGTTCGAAATCACGATCGCGAAACGTTCGTCCGCCGCCCCAGCCCAAAGCGACGTTTTGCCGAGCCTGGAATGGCCCATCACGATGACTTTGGTGTGGTCGACGTCGTCATCTTGTTCCAGATAATCCATTGCACAACTCAGGCCCCACGCCCAAGTCGCGATGCTTCCCCACGCCTCCGGACCGTTTTGCTTGAAGACGGAGTGAACGCCGTTCTTGAAACCATCGTCGAAATCCGGATCGATGTCGCCGTAGTAAATAGTCGCGAGGCCGTAACCGCGGGCAAGAATTTCTTCGATGGCCCACCGACTCGAACGCACTCCTCGTGACTTCTCCGTGGCCTTGTGGTTGATGACGCCATAGTCTTTATTGTTTCGCATCCAACTTTTCGACAGCAGGATTCCCGGATCGTTGCCAATGGAGTGGTTGCCATAAAAGTTGAGCGTCAGAAAGACCGGAACGGGTTTCTTCACTTTGGCAGGAAGATAAATCAAGATGTGGATCTTTGGTCCATTTCCCTTACCGGTCAGGTAGATGGTTACTTGCTTCCGGATGGCTTTGCCGCCGAGGGCGTTCTTGTCGACGGTGACATCGTATTTGACGTTTTTCGGTCGCATCGGACTGCGACCGTAGACGTGTTTGCGGAACAACTCGAGGATTTCCGGACGGCGTTTTGTACGCCACGTCTTGGCGTCAGTGACTTTCTGGCCATTCGCCAAAGTCAGTGGATCGGGCAAAGTGTATTGAGGTACTTTCTTTTCGTCGTAGTTCGGTTGGAATCTCTGGGCTTGGGTCAAACCCACAACGAACAAGGAGAACAGAAGACAGGTGAAGAGCAGACGAACCATCGAGTGATTCCTCCAAGAGTGTCCGGTAAAGAGAGCATCTTTGCTATCTTACGGTGCCATCAGCATGACTCCGAGAAGATTCCCCGAGTTTGGCATTCTTCGCAGTCTCGATGGTCGCGTCAGAAATATGGCTTTCCACCAAGTCCACGCCGGAAACCGAAGTTTTTGGACAAACCAACTACGTTCGGTTATTGTAATTATACTCACCCCTCCAAAGTTGCCGAAATCACAGTGGACGTTGCTTCCTCTCTCAGACTAGGGTTGATTCGATGAATGCTCACAAACAAACGATGTTCTTGACGATGTGTTGCGTTGCCTTTTTGGTTTTCCTCAACCAAGACTCGACGGCACTCGCCCAACAGAACGCCAAAGTCGGAAGCGAAGATCTTCCCGTCCAGACTTGGATCGACCAGTTGGGCCATTCTCGATTCACCAAGCGAGCAGAGGCTGCCAAAGAACTGCAACAGATCGGGTTGAAGGCGATTCCTCTGCTTTGCGAGGCGTTGGAGAACAGCGATCCCGAAGTCGTCGACCGTGCCAGCGCCGTGCTCGAAATAGTACTCCAGACGACTTCGAAGCGGAATTTCAACTCGTTGCCGATGGGCGTTCTGGAGAATTTGGCGACTGGTCGCTTGAGTAATCTGTCGGCGTTGGCGATGACGATTTTGGCCGAGCAGAAAGATAAGAGCCAGAAAGCCAAGGCTTTGTTGACGAAGCTCTCGAAAAGCTCCGATGAGAAGTTGGCTGCCATGGCCTTGGACGTGCTTGATCCCATGCCCACACACCCGACGGCCCGTATTTATTGGGAACGCCGGTTGCGGATGAAAGCGTCGTTGAAAAGCTACAAGAAGGAACTCGCCGCTTTGCAAGACAAGAACGACACTAAGTCGCGGTTGCGTCGTTCTCAGTTGGAAAGCCTCATCCGGTCGAACGAACGAAGTATTCAGGCATACACCCGTTTGATCGACCGTTACCGTAACCGACCCACGCCGAATTTGCGTGGTCGTATTTTGCGGAGGGGCGTTCCAGCTCCCGCCGTCCAACGGATTCAGATTCGGATCAAGAACTAAACCGCGTCGAATTTGAGACCGCAAGTTCCTGAGTGGTCAGAATTCCTTGTATGTTATGTAGACGTCAAAACCTCTACAAAACATACAAGGACTGAGTGAATCAGAAACTGACGTTTGCAAGTCAAACACGTTAAGACCCCCACCTTTTGGTTTCGGATAACTCCCATGCCCTTGCCCCATCGTTTCACACGTTCCGTAATGTTGTTGATACTATTTTGGATCTTTGCGTCTCCAGGAAGTCTCTTCGCCGAAGACTTGCCTCGCAAGGTTCAATTTAATCGCGATATTCGCCCGATCCTCTCGAACAAGTGCTTCGCCTGTCATGGTCCGGATTCCACGAGCCGCAAAGCCGGTATTCGTTTTGACGTCGAAGGGGACATCAAAGATGACTTTGGCGGTTATCGAATTATCTTTTCCGGACACCCGGACAAGAGCGAGATGATCGCTCGCATTACCCATCCCAGAGCGTCTCGCCGGATGCCTCCACCAAAGGGAGGCAAGGAAGTGACGGAGGAGGAAGTAGCGCTTTTGAAACAATGGATCAAGCAAGGTGCTCCATTCGAGAAGCATTGGAGCTACGCCCCTCCGCGTCGTCCAGAAGTGCCGAAACTCAAAGACGCGCAATGGTGCAACAATCCCATCGATAATTTCGTCCTGGCACGACTCGAAGCCGAAGGGTTGAAGCCCTCCCCGCGGGCAGATCGCGTGACGTTGATCCGACGTTTGCATTTCGATTTGACCGGGCTGCCGCCGACGCCCGCCGATGTTGACGCGTTCCTCAAAGACGAGAGTCCCAACGCTTACGAACAGCTCGTCGACCGCTTATTGAAGTCACCGCACTACGGCGAACGAATGGCCATGTACTGGCTGGATCTCGTGCGTTATGCGAGCACTGTCGGTTACCACGGCGACCAAGAACATAACATCGCACCGTATCGCGACTGGGTCATCAAGGCGTTCCACGACAACATGCCGTTTGATCAGTTTACGACCGAACAACTCGCCGGAGATTTGTTGCCGAATCCGACGATCGATCAGAAGATTGCGACGGGCTATAACCGGTTACTCCAAACGACCCACGAAGGCGGAGCCCAAAACAAAGAGTATTTGGCCATCTACTTTGCCGATCGCGTCCGTAACGTTTCGGCGGCTTGGATGGGCGGAACAGTCGGGTGTGCTCAGTGTCACAATCACAAATACGATCCCTACACTGCGAAGGATTTTTATAGCTTGGGAGCTTTTTTCGCGGACGTCAAAGAGCAAGGTGCCTTCCGGGCTCCGAACTCTTCCCCAACAAAGCGAGTGCCCGAACTTCAGGTTGTGTCGCCGCTCGATCGACTCGAAGCGGCCAAGCTCGAAAAACAAATTCAGCAACTTGAGAAGAAGATTGCCGACGCCGAATCTACCGATCTCAACACCATCAACGGGTGGAAGACAGAGCTTGCTAGCCTGCGAAAAGACCGTGCCGTGATCGCTGGCCGGAAACAATGGACGATGGTCACCGAAAGCGTGAAGCCAAGGACGATTCGCGTTTTGAATCGCGGTGACTGGATGGACACGAAAGGGGAAATCGTGACTCCGGCAGTCCCAGCGTTCCTGAAGCAAATCAGGACGAAGAAGGGTCAGCGGGCAACGCGGCTGGACCTCGCCAAGTGGTTGACATCGAAGGACAATCCGCAGACGGCACGAGTGTTCGTGAACCGGTTGTGGGCCCTTTACTTTGGTCGCGGGATTTCGAAGGACTTGGAAGACACAGGCTCGCAAGGAAGCTGGCCCACGCATCCGGCGTTGCTGGACTGGCTCGCGAAAGAATTCGTCGAAGAGGGCTGGAACGTCCAACACATGGTTCGATTGATGGTTTTGTCGAACGCTTATCAACAAAGCTCGGTGGCCGAGAAAGCCCTTCTCGAACGAGACCCAGAGAACGAACTCTATGCTCGCCAAAGTCGGTTCCGTTTGCCCGCCGAAATGATCCGTGACAACGCCCTTGCCATCAGCGGCCTCTTGGTCGATCGACTGGGTGGTCCGAGCGCTCGCCCTTACCAGCCAGAAGGCTACTACGCTCACCTCAATTTCCCCCGGCGACGATACAATCCTGATCGTAGTGCCAACCAATATCGTCGTGGTGTGTACGTCCATTGGCAGAGGCAGTTCTTGCACCCGATGTTGCGAGCCTTTGATGCTCCGTCTCGCGAAGAGTGCACGGCCCAGCGGTCGCAGAGCAACACGCCCCTGCAAGCTCTGACATTGCTCAATGATCCCACGTTCGTGGAAGCCGCGCGAGTGTTTGCTACCCGGATCATCAAGGAAGGTGGCAACTCGAACGAAGCCAAAATTCGTTGGGCGTGGCGAACTGCCCTTTCTCGGGATCCGTCAAAGCGTGAAGTAGCCATCTTGCTGCGATTGCAGAGCGATGCCCAACGACAATTTTCGCAGAACGACAAAGCCGCCGAGCGTTTGGCGTCCGTCGGACTCGCTGCGCGACCTCACGATATTGCCGTGACTGAACTTGCCGCCTGGACGACCGTGGCGAGGACGATCTTTAATTTGAATGAGACGATTACTCGGAATTAGTTGTGTTTGATTTGTTGTTTGGAGCGTTCCGCAGGGACGACAGATTGTAGCCAAGGCCTTTTCCGCGGGCTTACGGCATGCGGCTACAATCTGTCGCAGTCTTCGGAACTTTCGACACAAATACGATGAACTTGAATCCCTCCGCGCCATTTTCCCGACCGAGAAACATCCCGCTCCCCATCAACCATCTCAACCTTTTCATCGCCTAACGAATCGACCCCTTGACTTCTATGAAGGAAGCTTTAGATAATAATTGATAGTGAGACTTTATCTCAATAACGGCAGTATTATTCTGCTTGAGGATTCCTACCTTGGATTACGCATTCACAGTTCCACTCGAAACGCTTCGAGCTGGCGAGTGGGCCGAAATTACTGATGTCGATGGTGAACCGAGTTGGGTGGGCCGCATGGCGGAGTTGGGACTCCAAGTTGGTGCAAAGTGCCAGATGATTCGGGGCGGATGTCCGTGCCTGGTCCGTGTCGGGGACACTCAGTTGAGCATTCGCAACCCTGGATGCTACCAAATCCTTGTTCAGCCAATCTCGGTATCCTCGATCCCATGATGGGGAGTTTTGACATGCCGACGCTTGCCGAAATGAAGACAGGCCAAAAGGCGATTATCGAACGCCTCGACGGAAATGACGCCATTGTCCAACGAATTTACGAAATGGGTGTGCTCGAAGGCGAGGAGATCGAAATCCTCGGATTTGCTCCCCTGGGTGATCCTATCGAGATTCTCGTGAAGGGGTATCGCCTGAGCCTGCGACAACAAGAAGCGGCCCGCATCCATGTGACTCCAACGCCTTCCTGAGACATGACTTCGGTCGAATCGGTTGAACTCGAGCCAAATCAACCCAGAGACCACACTTTATCGAGACCACCAACCTCCCATGACAGCTCCTACCACGGCGACCTCGACGGCCACACCTACTATTGCTCTCGTTGGCAATCCGAACACAGGAAAGACGACTCTCTTCAACGCGTTGTCGGGGCTTAACCAACGAGTCGGAAATTATCCCGGCGTGACGGTCGAGACGAAGAAGGGACAGTTTCGTCACGACGGACGGACGATCTCGGTCATCGATTTGCCTGGTACGTACAGTTTGGCAGCTCGGAGTCCCGACGAGATGGTGGCCGTTGATGTCATTTTGGGGGACCAAAACCAAGAGCCCCGCCCAGACGTGGTTGTCACGATTGTCGATGCTTCGAACCTCGAGCGAAATCTCTACCTTACCACTCAAGTGCTGGAGCTTGGTGTCCCGGTGGTGTGCGCTCTCAACATGATGGACGTGGCGCAATCCCAAGACATCAAGATCGATGTTGCGAGCCTATCTCAACAACTCGGTGTGCCCGTCGTACCGATCCAGGCCAACAAAAGCAAGGGATTGGTCGAACTGAAAGCGGCCATCCTGGAAGCCATCGGAAACGAACCGCCCCCGAACTCGCCACCGTTTCCCGAAGCCTTCGAACGGGAGGTCTCCGACTTGCAAGCGAGCCTCGGAAACGATGCTCGGACGTTTGTTGTCCGGCGGTTGTTACTCGACATCGGCGGCAGCATCGAACGCCGCTTCTTGGATGGCAACCATGCCGCGGTGAAAGAGCAACTATCAGCCGCCCGCGAACGACTGGCCGAAGCGAAGTGTCCGGTTCCTGCCGTAGAGGCTCGGACTCGCTATGCCTGGATTCGACAAATCACTGGGAGTTGCGTCACCCGACCGACCGATCGCCGAACGACCTGGACGGATCGTCTGGACTACGTCTTGACCCACAAATTGTGGGGTTCGTTGTCGTTTGCGGCGTTGATGCTTCTGGTCTTCGTCGCGATTTTCTGGGGCGGGGATGTGTTGATGGGTTGGGTTGAGGCTGGTCAGGAATGGATAGCCAATCTCGTCACGAACTCGATGTCGCCGGGACCTTTACGGAGCTTATTGGTCGATGGTGTTGTCGGTGGTGTCGGTGGCGTGTTGGTCTTCCTGCCCCAGATCATGATTCTCTTTGCGTTCATCGCAGTGCTCGAAGACTGCGGATATATGGCTCGCGCGGCGTACTTGATGGATAAGCTCATGTCTCGGGCAGGGCTCAGCGGCAAGTCGTTTATTCCGATGCTCTCGTCCGTGGCGTGCGCCATTCCTGGCATCATGGGTGCCCGCGTCATCGAAAACAACAGAGACCGCTTGGCGACCATCCTCGTCGCACCGCTGATGAGCTGCTCGGCGCGGCTGCCAGTGTATTTGTTGTTGACTTCGGCCTTTCTCGGCCCGCCACATTTCCCGTGGTGGGTGCCAGCGATCGTTTTGTTCAGCATGTACCTGGTTGGAATTGTCGTCGCGCCAGTCGTTGCGTATGCCCTCAAAGGAACGCTCTTGAAAGGCGAGACGCCGCCATTCGTGATGGAGATGCCAGGGTACACAGTTCCTTCCATTCGATCGGTGTTGAACCGAATGGGCCAGGCCGGTTGGTTGTTCGTTCGTCGAGCCGGAACGTTGATCCTCGCAAGTATGATTGTGATTTGGGCGCTTTTGTATTTCCCCATGACGAACCCCGCAACCGGGGAGTTCTTTGAAACCGAGATCGTGAAACTCGCAGAGACAATCGAAAACGAGGTAACGACACTCGAAGAACTCGAAGAACTCGAGGGCTTGTCGGAGGAAGAGAAAAGCACCAGGAAGGAACTCAAAGCGAAGGTCGCACCAGTAAAGGCGAAAATCAACCAACTCGAACAAGAGTGGCGTACGAACAGTATCCTGGGACAAATGGGCAAGGCCATCGAACCGATCGTAGAGCCTCTGGGGTGGGATTGGAAAATCGGGATGGCCGCGATTGCGAGTTTCCCTGCCCGCGAGGTGTTTGTGGGGACGCTGGGAATCATCTACAGCCAGGGGGAAGTCGACGCAGGTGACGAGGGAGCAAGGGCCGAACTCGGTGACGCCGTGAAGCAAGAATTCGAGACTCATCCCATCCCGACGGCCCTTTCCATTATGGTGTTCTTCGCTCTATGTGCTCAGTGTGTCTCGACGCTCGCTGTCATCAAACGCGAGACGAACAGTTGGTTTTGGCCCGCGTTCACGTTTGCGTATATGACGATCCTGGCTTACATTGGAGCTCTCGTCGTTTACCAAGTCGGTGTGTTGATCTCGAATCTCATCTCGTGACATCTCGGTGAATTGTCCATGCTTGGGACCACGCAGGGGAGTCTTTCCGATCGCAAGAACACGGCAGAGTTCTCAATCGACACTTTCGTTCCGATTGTCGAGATTGGATGATTTGCAACCCTTCGCGGCTCAACACACAACGGACACGGATAGTTTTCGCGTTCCAAGATGTGTGGCCGCTACTTTGGTTCATTGGCCGCGTAGCACTTCCTGGTCGACTGCCTTCTTCCTGGTCAATCCACCCCAGAGCTTGACTAGAAGGGGGAGGGCGGCTGCCAAGGCAGCCCAGATGCTGATCGGAGGTAGCCCCCACTGCCAAGTTCCTGGAGTGATCCAGCCCTTCCAGCCAAAGGCAATCATATGGGCTACGACCAGACTCAGGCATAAGTAGCCCATTCGTTGGGTTCGTTTCCATCGAGCACCACCTAAAGCCTTTGGCATCATCGGGAGAGTCGTGATGGCTGGGATCGACAAAGCCCAAAGAGCAAGCACGCCTACGGCGAGTCCTAACTCGCCAAAGAAGCTGAGTCGGCCACTTTCTTCGAAGAATTTCTTTAAATAGGCTGGATTGAGTAGACAGACGGAAAACAAAGTGTGAATGGCCGCCAAGGAAAAACCTACCAGCCCGCAAAATTTAATCACGACCAGTTTCACTCTGGGATCGTCGTTATGCCAATTGAAAACCCGTCCGACCAGATAGGAGCAAGCCACAAAAAACACCGCGGCTAACGAAGTTGCTTTGTTGAGGATGAAAAGTGGAAGGTGGTCCCAAGGGACCCCTCCTGCGATATGGTAACGCAGAATCGAGTACGCCAAGGCCACGCCAAATACAACAGCGAACCACCTCACGGTTACCGGTTGCCAGAGCCGATTCTCTGAATGCTCTGCACTGGTGGATTCTTCGTTCATCCTACTCCGTTCCTGAATTTAGACATCATGAGGTTTGATGGTGTTGTGCTCGAAATTCTGTCACAAATTTTAACGCACGTGAGTTCGCAGTGGTAGCAAGGAGATGGCAGTATTTCCCAAGGTGATGACCTTGGCTCTGAGAACGAACAGCTTCGGTCGATCTCGCAGGCGCGATTGTGGCAACCGGACAGTCGTTCCTCAGCAACTTTGTCGTGGATAACGGCTTCTTCTCCTCGCTTCATTTATTGAAAACCATGCCAATTTGACTGTGGTCCATGCGCCGTTTTGATCCGCTCGCTGGTCGTTGTCCTGTTATTTTGTGGCTTTGTTGGGCAAGAATTTTGACCAGTATCGAGGCCAATGAGTCCATCGAGTGGACGATGAACTTTTCGGGCCCCCGAAAGAGGAAAAGGAAACGCGGCTCGGTCGCCCATGGGAAATGGAAGAGGTGTCCTTGACGGCCGGAGTCTGAGGTGAGAACATATCTTTTCTCCTGAGCAAGCCTTTATGTTTTCTGTTTGACCAGAGCTCGGGACGACCAAGATTTCCGGCAGGTCTGTCGCCAAACCTGATGGACGATTGCTGGAATAACGATGATTTTTGGGTCCGCAAGGATTTGAATCCCCGTAAAGACGACGAGACAGTCAGGTTCTATGTCCAGTCCTACCATTCGCAAGCTCCTCTGTCCTCATTGTCGTGCTCTCCTCGAATACGATCCAGAGCAGGCCGGTCAAGCTGCGGATTGTTGGGCTTGTGGAAAAGCATTTCGTGTACCGAAACCTCCCGGAACGCCGGAGGAACCGGCTTCGTCTCCCGTTGCCACGCAAGAAGAGCCCCCCGAACCTATCGAGGCCACCCCCGAGGGCCCAACACCAAGCGAACCAGCTTCTACGATACCTCTTCCGCCACCGATTCCATTGGAGTTACTCAAACAGGAATCACCGCTTGGCGACGATCTAACGCTTGATTCGGCTCCGCCAAGAGATTCCGAACTGCCACCTCGCGGGCGTCGTCGGCAAGGTCTCGATTCTGACGAGTCTCGGTCTGGCCGAGACAGCCGTCGCCTGCGGCGCTCGCGAGACCGCCTGACGGACCCGGCCGAAGTGAAAAAACGAGCGTGGTTGCAGACGGGTGCTGGGCTTGGATTGGTTCAGTTGGGTTGGTTCGGTCTGACTGCTGGTTTTTGGCTTTGGTTCCTTCTTTTACTGAGCGGGGTTTGGTCCGACCGAATCGTCGGACAACAAGCCATACCGCTCTTGCAGTGGATGCGAGAGTCGACTCTCAGCTCGCTCGTCGTCTTGCCTGCCTTCTTTATGATCGTTGGGTATGTGCTCGTCTGTATTGGCCAAATTCTGTGCCTGTGGGTTCCGATCCGCAGTGCGAAACAAGCCTGCGTCGCCAGTATCTGTTTGTGGATGTGTCTGTTTCTGCTGTTCGCCATTGCTTCGGGAGTGTCCTTGACCGCTCCCACTGGCGGCGGAGGGGTCGCCAGTCCGACACGAACGTTGTTTGGCTGGACGATTACCTTGTTGGGGATTTCGGTTGTCTCCCAACTCCTTTATCTCTCGGCCATCTGGCAGCTGGGAAGTTCGCTCGAAAACAAAAAAGTCCCCAAAATGTGTTGGATTTCGCTCGCCATCTCGCTTGCCTGGAGCGTGATGCTCGTCATCCTTTTTCTACCAGGCCAGATGGCCCGCGGACTGGCGATCCTCGACGGCCTCACCGCTTCGAAAACTCCAGGCGTGTTGGCCGGGTTGGGATGGGTTGTTATCCTGCTTTCGAGCGTCAATTTTTTTATCTTCCAATGGATTTTGTCAAAGTCTCGCGCTTTGATTCGAGCAGAAACGAGCGAAGATGCAGACAGCAAGGAAGAAGCCGAGAGCCCAGAGATGAGCGCCCGGAGCCCGTGAGCCTCAGAACCCGTGGTTATAGAAAGAATCCCTCTACTTCCAACCAAGGCCGAGGCAGTGTTTTCTTGTCGGCCAGAACTCCGACAGGTCGCCCGATGAACCTCCTGGGGGCTACATGATCGAACTGACACACGAACCGATTGACTATTTTGCCTTGACCGAAAACGTGCGGCGCAATCACTGTGGTGCCGTTGTCACGTTTTTGGGAACTGTTCGGGATTTGACCGGAGAACTGGAAACGGTCGCGTTGGACTATGAAGCCTATCCCGGTATGGCCGAGAAAAAGATGGCCGAGATCGAAGCCGAGACGTGTGAGAAGTGGCCCGTCGGGGCGATCCAGATGGTTCATCGTCTCGGGCATCTGAAAGTTGGAGACATTAGCGTGGCAGTTGCAGTCAGTTGTCCGCATCGGGGCGATGCCTTCGACGCTTGTCGCCATGCCATGGACCGCCTGAAGGAATTGGTCCCCATCTGGAAAAAAGAGAACTGGGCCGACGGAACAACCGAATGGGTACACCCTGGGACTGAGAACCAATGACCACGCCACTTACCGACACGTTTGGCCGCGTCCACAACAACCTACGCATCAGCGTGACCGATCGTTGTAACTTGCGGTGTAATTACTGCATGACCGAAGACGTGGAGTTCATGGAACGCAGCGAGTTGTTGACGTTCGAGGAAGTCACTCGGTTCGTGAAAATCGCCGCGACGCTTGGGATTAACAAAATCCGGCTCACCGGCGGGGAACCGCTGATGCGCAAAGACCTCCACAAGCTCATCGCGATGTTGGCAGGAGTCTCTGGCATCCAAGACGTGGGGCTGACGACGAATGGCATTTTCCTTCCCGATCAGGCCCAGAAACTGCGCGATGCCGGTCTTGGGCGAATCAACATCAGCCTCGATACGCTCGACCCGGTTCGCTTTCGCGAACTCACAAGAAGGGATGCCTTGGACCCAACGATCGAAGGCATTCTCGCTGCCAAAGCCGCTGGTTTCGATCCGGTGAAAATCAATGCCGTCGCCATGCGAGGGATTACCGAACACGAAGTCGTTCCGCTCGCGAAGTTCGCTCGTGAACACCAACTCGAAATGCGGTTCATCGAATACATGCCCATCGGAGCCGATCAGTGGGAACGAGACAAGGTCTACTTCGCTCACGAAATTCTCGAACAGATCGAAGACCACGTGGCGCCTCTCGTCCCGGCTGAAGATTACGACCCCCGAGCCCCCGCGATGGAATTTGAATATTCCGACGGCGGCGGTCGCGTCGGCATCATCGCATCGATCTCCCGGCCATTCTGCAGGAACTGTAACCGGGTCCGGCTCACCGCCGACGGCAAACTTCGCAACTGTCTCTTCGCCACCGAGGAAACCGACGTCAAACAACTCATCCGTGGTAAGGCTTCCGACGACGCCATAGCCGCTGTCATTCGTCGCAACGTTCACGATAAATGGGAAGGCCACGAGATCAATACGTCGCGCTTCATAAAACCGCTGCGGACAATGCATTCGATTGGCGGGTAAGCAGTGGTTAGGGAACAGAGAACAGCAGAAAAGAGTCACTGATTGCATTTTGATAGATGAATTAGAGCGGTTCACACATCTATTGGGCACAGGTTTCCGTTTTCAAAATCCTTCTCCCCTCGGGAGAGAAGGATTCAGGATGAGGGGTGGTCGGGTTGAGAAGTTCTTGGGCTCAGGAGTTCGGCGACTCCGAACTGGACCCAACACGAACGTTAACCGCTCTCGTTCAAAATAAACAGGGCTAGCGGTTGCGGAGATGGACCTCCTGTTCACTGTCCTCTGTTCCTTACACGTTCGCGAATCCAATCGGAAATCATATTCAGCGCGACAGGAGCCATCGTTTCCTCGATTTGGTTGTATTCCGAAACCAATCCTGTTTTCGCCGTTTGAAACATGTGGTTGAGGTTCGGGAGTTCCTTGATCGTCACATCGTTTCGGTCCTCGCCGAGAGCTTTCCTGAGAGCGACGAGATTGTCTTTGGGGGTGACCTGGAGGTCGAGCGAGCCGTTCAGTGCCAGGACCGGGCACTTGACCTTCTTGAGCGTGGGGCGTGGGTCATAGTCCAGGAAGGATCGAAACCACGGCGTCATGACGCGGCCTAATTGTCCCAGAACGCTTTTCTCCTGTTTCTTGGCTGCCTCTTGTTCTTCTTTCGAGAACTCCTCGAGAAACTTCGCGAATTCCTTTTCGAACTCTTTCTTGGCTTCGTCGAACTTCTTGGAGTTCCTCGCAATCCTGAAAATCATCTCTTGGGTTTGCCGCTGTCTTTTGAGAGCCGTTTCGTCGCCACCCATCGCCTTTACCAGTGCGGCCCCTTGGAGGTACAACACCTCTTCACCCGGAAGAGCCGGACCGGCAAGCGTCACGATGAATGTAACATCTTTTGATTGACTCGCCACAAGCGGAGCGAGGAGCCCGCCCTCGCTGTGTCCGATGATTCCGATGTTGTTCGAATCAATAGCTTTCTGTTGTTTCAAAAAAGAAATCGCGGCGAGTATGTCGGACGCAAGCTCTTGTGCGGTCGAGCCGAAATACGAACCCTCAGAACCTTCGATGCCCCGATCAGCCCAACGGAGCGTGGCGATTCCCTTGCGAGTCAAATGATCCGACAAAACCAACAACGGTTTGTGCGTCAGAACTTCACCGTCTTTGTTTTGCGGTCCCGACCCCGACAACAAAATGGCCACAGCGTGCGGTCCGTCACCCTTGGGCAATGTCAACTCGCCAACGAGGTTGATGTTGGCTTTCTTGTTCTGGAACTCGGCCTTCTTCGTGACGTAAGGATATGGTCGCTTGGGTTCTTGTGGTCGGACAATGGCTTCTGGTTCTTTTTTCTTCGCGAACGTCAAGTTAAATGCGACGCCGGATTGCTTCCATTGTCCGGTCATCTTGGTTCCTTCTTTGTTGATCACACCCACAAAAGAGGCTTTCAATAATGTCCATCGTAGGACGACTTTTTCTGCCTCGATGGTAATCTCGTCGATCTTGAGCCGTTTTCCTCCCTGATCGATGCTCGACATAGAACCGCCGAGTTTGCCGTCTTTGGTCTTTTCGAACTTCAAACCCATGCGAAGCTTGAGAACCCCAGCGTTGAGCGTTCCCTCCCAATATCCTGGCAACACTTCTTGAGACTTCTTGGTTTGTGCTCCGTTCTCGTCTGCGGAAGAGAGGGAAGGGATGGAAGGGCTCATCAACGCAAAACTCAAGATCATGACGATGCTCGACGGCTTCATGAGGCTTGCCTCTAATCGACTGTGGTGAATGTTGCGATCAACGTGACGTGAAGTATTTTATTGAGGACTGCGTGTCTAATGAACCAAATTAGCAGGCCCATCGGTGTGCTGTCCGCATCTTCGGAAAGGTTGGCCATGGCAGATGGCGAATACGAGCGGAATAACTGTCCAATTTTTTTTGTAAAAAACTTGCGAAATTTCCACTCCACGATCTCCTCCAGTCCACGACCCCTCACCTTGCCGCCAAAAACCGGTCCAAAAATGACAAAAACCTGCGCTAAACCTGCGCTAAACTTGTAGTAAACCTGCGCTAAACTTGTAGTAAACTTGTAGTAAACTTGCACCTTTTTGACACCTCTCGATTTCCGCATATCTTTACGCTTCAATGCTTTATGGAAATCGACCCTCGAAAAATCGCCATTTTGGCGCGTTTTCGAGTCCTCCGGCGGCTCTTGTGCGCATGTGCCCATAATACAATAGGATCGAACGCCGTCTCATTTTCACAAAATTCGTCGAAATTCCAAAATAATCACTACCTGGACCACGAAATCGATTTCTGTTCGGGTGTTCCTGTAACTTGGTCCCCTGGCCCCGCCTTGGAATGCCGGCTTGCACGGTTCCGCCGTCCTCGGCACCAGCTACAAAACGGACACCTATCCATTTCCCGGTTCTCGTGTACCTCCCACTTCAACCTCGCAGTTCTCAATAATCGGAAGCTGACCGGAACGCTTCACGACCTATTGAGACCGGTCCAGTTCAGGAAGCCTCTCTCCAGCCAATGGAAAGATGAGGACATTCCCCTTTCCGCCCACGACCGCCAATCCATCCAAGGCGTTGTTTTCTCTTGACCGAAGGCCAAGGTCATCAGAGCCTCGTCACAATCGCCAGGTAAGCTACTCGCACCAAAGGCCATCAACGACCGTTTCATGAGCCGCGCAGGTCTCAATACGCAATTCCCGTTTTCCGAGCCAGGGGGTATGTGGACCCGGTGTACCTGCGACGAACATAGCATTCCAAAATCCAAAGCCACACTCGAATCGGTCTAGCCTCGTTTTCTGCGTTTTGGCAATATGCCGCTCCGAAGATCGCAAAGAAGATTCGTGAGATCAGGGAGCGTATCGAATGGCATCGGGAGAGACACAACCACACCCAACGACTTCACTCCCTCAGTCACGGCAGCCTTCGCGTCGGTGGATCAAAAGGGGGGTCCTGGTGGTGGTCTGTTTCGCAGGGTTCTGTCTTCTTGCGGAAATCGTCCGCGTCCTGGGAGGCCGAAATTTTCACACTGTGATCCCTGGCAAGATCTACCGGTCCGCCCAACCGAATCTCAGTTCCCTAAAGGACTACGTCGCTCGTCACGGCATTCGGACCGTCGTCAATCTCCGAGGATGCAGCCCTCCGTTGGATTGGTACAGCACCGAAGCCAACGCCACTGCCGAACTCGATTTGTGTCAGGAAGATTTGTATCTCTCGGCGGGACGTTTGCCTCCCGTTTCCGAAATTCGCGACCTGATCGAAATCCTCGATCGAGCGGAGTACCCCATTTTGTTCCACTGTCGGCGTGGAGCCGACCGCACGGGAATCGCTTCGGTCGTCGCATTGCTGTTGAAAGACGACATTTCGTACCAACAAGCCCGACGACAACTCAGCTCCAGGTATGCCCATATTCCGTTGGGACATCCTGGATTCATGGCGGAGTTTTTCGATTTCTACGAACATTGGTTGGAAGAACGCCAATTGGAACATTCACCGAACGTCTTCCGCCAGTGGGCGTTGCATGAATACGGCGGTGGACAATGCGGTTGTCGTTTCGAGGAGTATCAACTCCCCAAGATGCCACTGGAGGTGGGAAAGCCCTTCGTCGTGAAAGTCCGAGTTCGGAACACCGGTTGTCGGCCCTGGCAGTTTTCTCCGTTTCGCAATGTCGGACAGCACGTTGTGGCCATCGTGCGAGATGACTATCGAAACCCATACGGCGGTGGCCGTGGCGGGTTGTACGATGCCATCATTCCTCCAGGCGAGTCCGTCGACGTCGTTGTCCCCGTCTCACCCATCCAGAAGCCCGGGAAATACCGATTAACGTTGGACATGATCGACGAAAAGATGGCGTCGTTTTTTCAAGTGGGGTCGGAACCCATTGAGTTGAGGCTTGAAGTTCGTTAGACGAAGTTTCGTTGGTCGGCAGTTCGGGACGTCGGTCTTCAAGACCGATGAGACCTAATTCAGACAGCAGTCGAGGAGAGGGAAGTTGTTTAAAACGGTGCTCCGTGTGGTCATCAGCGTTGGCCTGTTGGGTCTGATTGCGTGGCAAACGGATTGGCCTCAGGTGCAACACGCGTTCACCCACCTACGGCTCGAATTCTGGCTCGGGGCAGTTGCGGTCCTCGCCATGGCCCAACTCGTCAGTGCATTGCGGTGGCAGTACCTCGCCCAACGCTTGGGCCTCCACCGTCCCATCGGCCACATGGTCGGCTTCTACTTCATCGGCATGTACTTCAATTTGGTCCTGCCCACGTCCGTCGGCGGAGACGTGGTCCGGGCCTGGTATCTCGACGGCAACTCGGGACATCGATTGAAGTCCTTCGTCAGCACGTTCCTCGACCGCCTTTGCGGGCTATGGGTCCTGCTGATTTTGGGATTCCTCGGCGTCGTCTGTTCTCCTCTGGCATTTCCCGACTGGATTCGATGGACCGTCTTCGCTTGCGTCGGTGGTGGAGTCGTTGGGATGGCGTCGTTGCCAGTGTTATGTCGCCATCGTCACAACATGCCAACCAAGCTTCGCAAGCTCTTGGAGGCGATCCTGGCTCTGCCTTCTTGGCGGGTGTTGGTAGTCCCTGTGGCACTTTCGGTCATCGTGCAGGTGGCGAACGTTCTCATGGTCTGGTTGGTAGGTCTGTCGTTGGGTGCGGAGGTTCCCGGAGCGTTTTATTGGATTTTGGTTCCAATGGTCTCTCTGTTGATGATGATGCCCGTTAGCGTCAACGGCATGGGTGTCCGCGAAGGCGGCGTTGCCCTGATGGTGGCACCCTTTGGAGTGAGTCAGGGAAGCGCTCTCACGTTGGCCTTCTTGTGGTTCGCCGTCACCGTGACGGTCAGCTTGATGGGTGGGTTGGTGTACTTGTTCGGACGTTTCCCTCGTCCGGAAGTCGAGCCGCCGCGTTCTCCCGTGGTCGGAACGGAGCCCAACCAGGACGCGGAGAAAACTAGTTCAGAGGAAGCCAAACATGGATGTTTCAGTAGTGATCCCGATCAAGGACGAACGAGACAATATCCGGCCGCTGCATGAACAACTGCATTTGGCCTTGGACCCCCTTGGGATCGATTTCGAAATCGTCTTTGTCGACGACGGCAGCACCGACAACTCCTACGAAGTCCTCGAGACGCTCGCCGTGGCGGATCCTTCCGTCACGAGGGTCGTACGGTTGCGACGGAACTTTGGACAGTCCGCCGCCATGAAAGCCGGCATCGATTTTGCCATCGGCCAGGTCATCGTCACGATGGATGGCGACCTGCAAAACGATCCTGGCGACATTCCCATGTTGTTGGCCAAACTCGACGAAGGTTACGACGCCGTCTTTGGTCGTCGCGCCAAACGAAAAGACAACATTTTCCGGACGCTACCCAGCCGGATGGCCAACTGGTTGATTCGGAAAGTCACGGGCGTCCAGATCAAGGACATGGGATGCACCCTGCGGGCGATGCGAGACGACCTCGCCAAGGAACTCCCGCTCTATGGTGAGATGCACCGATTCATCCCTGTCCTCGTCGAACACTATGGCGCTCGCATCGTCCAAATGGACGTGAACCACTCCCCAAGAACGGCCGGGAAAACGAAATATAACATGAGCCGGACGTTCCGCGTCTTGCTCGACCTGGTCACCGTCAAGTTCATGTCCAACTATTTGACACGACCCATGCACATGATGGGTTGGCTCGGAATCATGTCGATGTTCCTCGGACTCGTCAGTCTCGTCGCCACAGTCTGTATGCGTGTGGTCTGGAACGAAGACATGACCGGGAACCCACTGTTGCTCTTGAGCGCGCTGTTGGCCATCGTGGGCGTTCAATTCATCTCCCTCGGACTCATCGGCGAAGTGCTCACCCGAACTTACTTCGAGAGTCAGGGCAAAACCGCTTACACAGTCCTGAATACCGTGAATCTGGACATACCAATTCCACGCCGAAGAGCGGCGTAGTTGAAACGTTACGCCCCTCGACGTAGAAACACAGAATTTAGAGCGGTTCACGCTCGTATTGGGTACAGGTTTTTCGTTTTCAAAGTCCTTCTCCCCCGGGGTAGTCGGCTAAACAAGTGTCGAGTTTTCGATTCTCAGCCCCAGAGGGGCGATAGATCTCAGCCGTGGGTGGGAACCCACCGAACTCTTGGTTAGTCGGATAAACAAGTATCGTGTTGTCGATTCTCAGCCCCGAAGGGGCGAGAGATCCTAGCCGTGGGTGGGAACCCACCGAACTCTTGGGGATTCGGCTAAACAAGTATCGTGTTGTTGATTTTCAGCCCCGAAGGGGCGATAGATCCTAGCCGTGGGTGTGAACCCACGGAA
>CAYRFQ010000084.1:0-35039 GCA_964423615.1 uncultured Alcaligenaceae bacterium
CGACGTCCGTGGAACGGATTTGCCAACGCGGAACCCATGTGCCCGTCTACAACCTCGAAGTCGAAGGCGATCACGTCTATCGGGTCGGGCAGAGCGGCGTGCTGGTGCATAACATGTCTGCAAAGGCGGAAGAGGAGCCTTCACCAGATCCTGCGTGCAATCCCGCTTGTGACTTTGACTTGCCCTTTTTTGGCTCTCCGATGAAAGTAGGTGAAAGCAGAAGCCTGCCTGGGAAAAATCCAAACGGATTGAAAATCAAAAAGGTGAAGAAGCCCACAACGGGTGGAGGGGTCTATCTGAAAATACACGAAACGCCTAAGCATACGAAAGGGATTAAGATCGGCAGTACGGGCGGTGGCGACATCGGTTTCTCAACCCGATATTTGGACGGAGTATCGGAGACAAACGCTCGATACAATGGCGGATGCTGGATTCGGTACGAGGTTGAAGTGCCGAACAAGAAGCCAGCCGCTGCAACAACGGATCGAGGGGATTGTCCTGATAAGATCTTTTGGGAATACTATCGGCAAATCCAATTTGCTGAAGAATATGTTCAGCGGTTAATTCCGAATGACAAGAAGTCTTTGGGCAAAAAGCGACCACGAAATAATGTGGACTACAAGTTCTGGAATTTGTGCAGGCAGTTGTTCGGGTATGCAAGTGTCGATGTCAATTATGGATATTTTCTGCGAGTTGGCACAGCGAAAAAAGTGCCGCTTGATATTGAACCTAATGATGAATAGTCGAACTCTGGAGGGAGCGTGATGGATCAGTTATTACTACAACTCCTCCAGTCGTTGGAGAGTATTGGACAACGACACGGAGAAATCCACGATACAGTTTGTCGTGATGAGATGAGGGAGGCGGTCCACGATGGCTTCCTCCAACCTGTCAGCGGATACGAACTACCCAATGACTTCGGGTTAGCAGGCGAGGAAGCAAACCTGCGAGTCAAACAAGCTCTTGAGCGTTACATCAAAGCAGGCGTGACAAAAGCTCAGGAGCTTGGATTGACATTCCACGACCGACTCGCAGCGTTGCAGAATACTGAGGTGATCACTGATCGAGGCACGACATATGATTGCTTCTTTGGCTACAGCCCCCCAGATGACTTTACAGAGTCTGGGGAGTGGATTGGAGATGAGTAACGAAGGAAGAAGAAACTCCGTCACCTTGCGATTACCTGATGCCTGTACGAAGAAACGAAAGAACGAAAGAACTGGCTCAGACCTTTTTTCGTTTCTTCGTTTGTTCGTAGTGGGGTGAGGAAAGGTTTGATCCGAGTCCCTGGACTTACTTCGTTTCTTCGTTAGTTCGTAGGGGGTGAACGCACAGAGCCAAAACAAGGACTTACTTCTTTCTTCGTTCGTATTGGGCTGGGGAGAAATGCTCAGGCGAAAGGCTTCAAGCGAAACGTTCAACGCTTACAAGAACAGAGAGTGAGAGGGGGAGCCAAGGCGGAAGGCTTCGCACAAGCTTAAAGCTTTGAAGCTAAAGCGTAAGCGTAAAGCCAAAGGCTTGGAACGCTTTTCCTCCTCTCCCTTTTATTGTTTACGCTTTGAGCTATCGCATACGCTTCTCCCAAGCCAAAGCTTTTAGCCCTACGCTTCTTGCTCAAGCTCAAAGCCAAAGAAGAAGCAAGGCTTTAGCTGAAAGTCCAGGCTTCCTCTCAAGCCATCGCTCTTACGCTTAACGATGATTCTGCTCTTACGCATCGCAAGAAGAATAAAGCCCTTGACAAGCTCCCTAATGCTCCAGACCTTGCCGAACGCATTCGAGCTTACTGTTTGCTTGTTGCTTCAACAATAAAGAGAAGGGGAGAGAGCATGGCTTGAGCCTTTGGCTCAAGCCTTGGCTCCTTGCCTTCAGCTTGGGGTCTTGGCAACTCCCTTTACGAAAGAACGAAGTAACGAACAAAGCCTTGCTCCACACCCTCGCCCTCAGCTTCACCCCCTACGCAGAAACGAAAGAACGAACAAAGCCTTGCTCCACCGCTGGAGATACTTCGTTCGTTCGTAATGTCCTGAAGGCAAGCCCTACGCTGGAATGCTCCCCCTCCTTCCTCTTTATTGTTGACGCTACCTCTTGTTCTTGACGCTCATGCCAACGCCGTCCAGACCTGCCTGAAGCTCCAGAGAAAGCCCTCCCAAGCCTCAAAGCTTGCCCCAAGACCAAAGCCTCCACAAAGCCCTGACTGCATCAGGGAAAAGCCGTAGAATAGCCGAAAACCGCATCGGGGGATTTTTTCCCAAAGCAGGGGGAATGCGTCTGGGGAAAACGCTCTAAATTCAAGAACTGCAACAGGATGAGCAAGGGTGAATGCAGTAGGATGCGTAAGGCGTTTTGCAAGTGCCCGTCTACAACATCGAAGTCGAAGGCGATCACGTCTATCGGGTCGGGCACAGCGGCGTGCTGGTGCATAATATCTCGGTGCCACAACCTTCAGGATCAAGTGGCTCCTCCAGCACATGTAATCCCTGCGATCAATTGAATATTGGAATTGACTCACAAGGGAATACGTTCGACGATAGAAAGCACTACACACGCAAAACTGTCAACGTTTTCGATGATCGTGGTCCAAAATTCACTTCAACGAGACATCAACACATTGATCAGGACGTTATTGTTCGAGTGATCGCACGGCTCAAACATAAAACAGGCGGTACAGATCCAGATACAAAAGCTCATGCTTGGGTACAATGCGTGGTGGGTGTGAAGAAAGATGATGCGGGACACGTCATTGGTGATTCTTTGGGAGGCGGAGGGAAATTGGCTGATCAGAACATATTCCCTCAAAATCTGACACGAAATCGAGGGGTGCAGAGTGCCTTTGAGAAAAACGTTGTCAAACCCGCCATTGGTGTGCATGACGTTTGTATATGGATTGAACTTTTGTACTCAAACACATCAAGTGACTACCCAGGGCGTCCTACAAAGACCGTGTACAAGGCTTGGATTAACAACAAAGAAGAGACAAGAGAATACGACAATAATTTTCCGCCGAATGCCTTCGAACCTGTGCCTGGGGCACCTAACTATTGCAGTGAGCAATCAAAGTAAACCGCTCTTCAATCTCTTTCAGTAAGGAGAGAGTTCATCATGGATGACATTTGGGACGCAATTGAGAATGGAAGTCTCGATGATGTCCAACAGTATGTGCAAATGAGTCCAGAGGTTGTGACAGCACGGCCTTTTGGAGAAACGCCGTTACATGTGGCTGTCAGTCAAAGAAACCGTGATATTGCGGCGTACCTTCTTCAACATGGAGCGGACGTGAATGCGCATGGCAACAATGGAAGGATGCCCTTGCACCACGCCGCACAGAAGGGACAAATCGGGATGGTTGATCTGTTGCTGGAACACGGTGCCCATTTGGACCAAGTTGATGATTTCGGATTTAGTCCGCTCTTCACTGCCGCACGGAACAGTGAACGTGAGCTGGCATATCAATTGGTACAGAAAGGAGCGAAGTTTGATTTTCATTCGGCAGTTTGTCTTGGGGATATTGAAAGAGTGAATGAACTACTTGCTCATGATCCACAACTTGTCGAGAAAGCCCCATTCAAAAATGACCTTCTCCCTGATGCTGTCTATGCTGAATCGTCTGAGATTGTGCGACTGCTTTTGGCAAACAAAGCGATTGACGTGGATGCCTACGGGCTTTCAGGTGAACCAGCTTTGATCGCTGCAGTGAGCCGCAACGACTATAACACTGAAATTGTTCAACTCTTAATTGACCACGGTGCTGATCCGAAGGCGAAGAGTTCAAGTGGTGACACAGCGACAAGTAGGGCTAAATCTGTAGGAGAGGAAGCTCTTGCTCAGTGGCTCTCAGACATTGATGCTTAAAATCTCACTCTTCTCCCAAGCTCTTCCCCCACCTCGCTCCGCTCCCGCCCAAAGTCGGAGTAGAGTCTTGGCTCCTCCTGCACGCCAAGCACACGCTCAACGCACAGGCGCTACGAAGAAAGAAGAAACTCCTTCACCCTGCGATTGCCTGATGCCATTACGAAGAAACGAAAGAACGAAGAAACCTACTCAGGACTTATTTCGTTTCTTCGTTAATTCGTAGCGGTATGAGCAAGAGTTGAAGCTTGAGATCGAGTCCCTGGACTTATTTCGTTTCTTCGTTTGTTCGTAGGGGGCGAACGCACCAGAGCCAAGGCTGAGACTTACTTCGTTCGTTTGCTCGAAGCCCACGATGGACGTTTCAAGGAGCCTCTTCTTTCTGCCCAAGTGCCTTGTAAGCGCTCTTGTGAGAAAGCCCAACCAAACGAGCAATAGCCGCAATGAGTTTGCCTTCGGCATGAAGCTGTTGAATCAATGCTTCTTTCTCTATTGTTAGACGAATACGTGTACCCCTGCTTACGTCCACCCCAACGCTTACCGTCAGCTTTCGCTTTGGCAATACCGGCAAGCTGACGCTCTTTGCGAACCTCAGTCTCATACGCTGCCACGGAAGCCAATACACCAGCCATGAGCCTTCCGGCAGGCGTCACGAGGTGAAAATCATCCGGTAGCAGCTCGACGCATTTGCAAAACGTTCTGGCATCCAAAGAGGCGTTCTTGATTGGGTACGATGCCGACCTGGTGTATGATGCGCCCTTCGAAACACACAAGCCAGTCTACAATATCGAAGTCGAAGGCGACCACGTCTATCGGGTCGGACAGAGCGGCGTGCTGGTGCATAACATGAGTGCCTCGGATTCCTGTTCGATTCCTATCGGAACGGGACCAGATGAACGAGTGGATGCCAATCAGACATGTACAAACGCACGTCGGAATGAACTTAGTACGATGAAGGATGCGGCTTGTAATAACCTCCCAGGTCAAAAATGCAATCAGTCTCGAAAAAAGAATGCTCGAATTCCATGTTCAGAAATTCGTGCTAGAATTCCAGCCAATCGAGGCGACCACTATTTCGAATCCGGCTAGTTATTCCCGGTGCGATCGAAGTCATTTTGTTTCGCTTCGATCCTTTGTCGTGGTAGATACTTGTGACCTCGGGTTTGAAGCCACGTCAACATCCTTTCCCGAACGTGGCATCGCAGCGTCCAAATCTTGCTGCTGTCGGTTGCACTCACCGTGATGCGGACTTCTGCATGTTCGGGGGTCAAGTTAGTGACGATGACTCCCTTGGTTTTGCCGTCCCAATCGTCGCGGCCTTCGAGTACGTTGTCGAGTTCTTTTCGTATCTCTTCCATTGGTACGGTATAGTCAGTGTAAAGAAACACGGTCCCAAGAAGATCCGTTGCCCCACGTGTCCAGTTCTCGAATGAGTTCGTGGTGAAGTACGTCACGGGCACGACGAGCCGTCGGAGGTCCCAAATCTTCACCACAACGTACGTCATTTGTATGTCCTCGATCGTGCCCCAATTCCCATCGACAACGACGACGTCGCCGATCTTGATCGTCTTCGTAAATGCAAGTTGGATCCCCGCGAACAGAGTTGCCACCGTTCGTTGAGCAGCAAACGTCAACGCGATGCCGGCCACACTGGCAGACGCCACCAATCCGTATCCGAGACTCCGTCCCACTTCGAATTGCATCAACATTCCGGCGGCAGCAAGGACGTAGAGAAGCAAACGACCGATCGTTCGGAGCACCACGAGTTGTGTGTGAATCGCTCGCGCTTGACCGGTTCCTTCGATACCTTTGGTAAAATGTGTTTCGGCAAACTGAGTGCCAAGGTTCAAAAACCGTAGCAGGAACCAGACGACGAGCCCGATTAGTCCACAACTCACAATCGGTTGGATCCAGCCCTCAACAGCTTCCTCAATTCCAAGGGCATGCAATAGGTGGGCGAATAAAAACAACGTCAAGAACCATCGCAACGGACTGTGGATGATCGTGAGGAACTCGTCGTCATACGTAAACTTGGTCCGTTGAGCTATTTGCTTTCCGATATAGATCAACAACCAATGGAGCGCTTCTCCGAGTATGAACGAAGCCACCGCAACGAAAGCCAAGCCGATCCACTGGGCTAGGGTGATTTGTAAGAACTCGGTATCGGGTTTATTCATCCATTCCACGCCCAGCGCCTTCACGGTTCGATCGGTTAGTGAAGCCGAAGGATACTGAGGGACAGGTGGGAGAATGCCGTTGAACTTCCCTTCCGTTTGGTTCGTGGTAGCGCCCGTTTTATTTGCTCGATCGTTCCTCTCGGTCTTGGTTTGTCCGGCACATTCCGCCGAGAGCAGAGCGGTGAATACAAATGCCAATAAAAAGTAGCGCATGGTCGATCTCCCGAATCGCAATTTCCTGTCTTCGTGCGTGTTCATATGGTACATTCGGTAACCTTGAATAAGAAAGGGGATTGGGTCAAGAGGACATAAGAAATGCAGCGATCTCTTCTGACGGTTGCGTTCATGGTTGTATTGTTTGGGACGGACAACCAGGCATCTCAACTACGAAAGATCAAGCCTGGCACCATGACGACCGTGGCCGGAACGGGCGAGTCAGGCTACACCGGGGACGGCGGCTCGGCCACCCAAGCTACTCTGAATCAACCGTTCCACTGCGAACTCGACGGCAAGGGCAACCTGTATATTGCCGAGGCCTTCAACCATTGCATCCGCAAGATGAACTTGAAAACGGGCATCATTACGACCATCGCAGGGTGCGGCAAGAAAGGATATTCGGGAGACGGTGGACCGGCCACGAAAGCTACATTCAACGAACCCTACGCGGTCGTGATTGACAAACAAGACAACTTATATATCGTCGATCGACTCAACGCCGTCATCCGCAAAGTCGACGGCGAGACAGGCATCATCACGACGGTCGCGGGCTGTGGAGAAAAAGGCTACAGCGGTGATGGTGGACCGGCCAGGAAAGCCAAGCTCAAGGAACCGAATGATTGTTGTCTCGACGGCAACGGTGGATTACTCATTGCCGACGTTCGAGATTGGCGGATTCGTCGCGTCGATTTGAAAACCGGCATCATTACGACATTCGCAGGAACGGGACGACCCAAGGGACGCATCGACCGGAACAAAATCAAGAAGGGCGATGGTAAACTTGCAACTGAGGCCGTGATTGTCGGCGCAAGAGCCGTTTGTGTCGATGGCAAAGGGAACGTATATATTTGCGAGCGAGAAGGTCACTCTATTCGAAAGGTTGACTCCAGCGGTAAGATTACTACGGTCGCAGGAACGGGACGACCGGGATACAGTGGCGATGGCGGCAAAGCTCTTAAAGGACGCTTCAAAGGACCAAAGGCTATCCGATGCGACAAAATGGGCAACGTCTACGTTGTCGACACAGAAAATCACGCAGTCCGAAAAGTCCACGTGAAGATCGGTCTCCTCACGACCGTGGCGGGAGGACGAAAAGGCAAGGGTGGCGACAACGGTCCAGCAGCGAAAGCCGGGATGGACCGACCACACGGGTGTGTTGTCGATTTTAGTGGTAACATATTCATAGCAGATAGTAATAACCATCGAGTTCGAATGGTGTACGTACGTCAATAACGAACCTGGCAAGGAACCCAAGGCATGATCCGCCCGATTCTCGTAGTTTGTCTCCTGACACTCGTTCCAGTCTCTACGTGGGCCGACCAGAATTGGCCCCAATTTCGTGGCAACGCGGGAGCCACCGCACCCGACAACCCGAACCTTCCAGAACGTTGGAGCGGCAAGGATAACGTTGTTTGGTCGATCAAAATCGAAGGGCGCGGTTGGTCTTGTCCAGTCGTTTGGGGCAACAAGGTTTTCGTGACTTCCTTCGTCAACACCAACACCGCCAAACCACGTAAAGGCCTCTACATTACCGACCTCCAGGGAAAGAAGGCCAAGGGCGAAACTCGGTGGCTCGTCCACTGCTTCGACTTCAAGACTGGAAAGCAACTTTGGAAACGGACGGCTTACAAGGGCAACGCCAAGACGCCAATTCACATCAAAAACACATACGCCTCCGAAACGCCAATTACGGACGGCAAACGAGTTTATGCCTACTTCGGAAACCTCGGTCTGTTCTGCTTTGACACGAACGGGAAGAAACTCTGGGAGAAACGCTTCCAGGCCTACCCCATGAAGAGCGGATGGGGCACGGGCTCTTCCCCGACTCTCCACAAGGGGAAAATCTACATCGTTAACGATAACGAGAAAAACTCATTTCTTGTGGCCATCGACGCCAAGACAGGCGATGAACTTTGGCGTACGTCTCGCGACGAAAAAAGTAACTGGTCCACGCCCTACATCTGGGAAAACTCACTTCGGACGGAAATCGTAACGAGTGGAAGCGGCAAGGCGCGTTCGTATGATCTCGACGGCAATCTCTTGTGGGAGTTGGGTGGGATGTCGATCATCACGATTCCTACACCCAGCGCCGCGAATGGTCTGCTCTACTTGAGTTCGGGATATGTCCTCTGGCCAAGGCGACCGGTCTACGCGATTAAACCGGGAGCCAAAGGGGACATCAGCTTGAAGGGGACGAGTACAAAGAGCAAGTACATAGAATGGACGCAACGCACTGCCGCATCTTATCACCCGTCCCCGGTCGTTTATAAAGGCTATATTTATGTATTGCTCGACCGTGGCTTCCTTTCGTGCTACGACGCCAAAACCGGAAAGGCCATGTACGAGAAGAAACGACTTCCGGCCCGAGCATTTACTTCGTCCCCGTGGGCTTACAACGACTGTATCTTTTGTCTTAACGAGGACGGCGAAACTTTTGTTATCAAGGCCGGTCCCAAGTTCGAAGGAGTCGCCCGGAACAGTCTGGATGGACAGATGACGTTGTCCACTCCGGCCATCGCGAATGACAGTTTGTTGATTCGCACAAACACCAAGCTGTATCGCATCTCGAACAGAAATGGAAAGCAGTAAGTCGACGCGGAACACGGAATTTACTGGTGTCCGTTTTTTGTAGGGTGTGACCGAGCGATGGCAAAGCCAAAGCGATGACGCAACATTGAGATCCATGGTGTGTCATCGCCGCAAGCTCATCGTCACACCTCAGCCCAAAACCGCACTGGAGGATACATTTCGCGTTTGCCATGTGCGATCACCACTAGAAGCGGGCACTCAAGACCCTCGATTTCGCCTGTTGCTTTCCACCATCCGACGATTTCCTTTCCCGAAATGCCTTTTCGCTCGTCGATTTCGGGTTGTTCCATAGGGAGGTAACGACCATGTCTGCCCAAAGCCACTCGTCATTGCAGGAGCAGAGCGATCAACATGCTGAGCCATTCCTCCGAGCCTGGGAAAATTGGGACGGAGAACACTTGCCCGACTTGAAATCCTATCTGCCGCAAAACGACCCAGAAGTCGAGCGATCCGTCCTCCGCGAACTCATTCGGATCGACTTGGAGCAGCATTGGAAACGTGGCCACCAGGTCTACTTGGACTATTACCTCCATCGCGATCTGGGGTTGGGTCCGCGAGAATCCTTGCCCGTGGAGTTCATCCTGGACGAGTATGCGGTGCGTAGTCTTCATGTCGATGTCGTCAACCTTCGGGAATACCAGGTGCGGTTTCCGGAACAGTTCGCAGAAATGAAACAACGTTTGTTAGAAGCCGAACCCAACGAAGAAGGTAGACTCAGCTTCCAAGTGCCCCCCAATTCCAATACCCGGAAAGATTTTCTGACGGAAACGAACACTGCCAAGCCCACAAGTTTTGCCCTCGATGAGTTCGACGCCCAAACAGACGACTTCGATTCGAAGTTCGAGCTAACGTTCGATGTGGAAGATTCTGACGATCAGGACGTCACGAGTTCCGTGGCTGACCAAGGCAAAGAATATTCACTGACGCAACTTGCGACCGAAGGAGACTATCCAGAAGAACCGTCCTCGGAATTTGAACTCAGTATCGAGGAAGACGAACTCGAGGAGGACCGACTCAAGGAAGAAGAACCTCAGGTGTTGACGGAAACCATTTTCCCTCCGACTCTGGATTCCCTCCCGGAGCTTCTATCCTCTGACGATGCCGATCCCTTTGAGAAAGTGAGCTGGCACACTCGAACTGAAACCCATCCGACTTCGGAGTCCCAGTTCGATTGGGAGCCCGAACTCGGAATCGGGCTGGTTGGAGGTTCCTGGAAAACTCAGACGAGCGAAAAGCAGCCGGAGAGCACCCAACTGGAAGAACACGGAGTGGAGGAAACTCCGGACGTGGGTGGGATGATGGGGGCCCCTCTCCTTTCCGACTTCGAACAGACCCCCGAATTGGTTGGGGACTCCACTTCCCGGATATCTCCAGCTGATTCTCCCGTCGACGTCACCGCCTCGTCGGACCTGGAAGCTCCCCTTGAAGCCATTGTCGTTGCGGAAGAACCAACCGAAATCACGGAAGCGGACCTTCTCCCGGTCGAATCAGAACGCGAACCCGAGCCTGGTTCGTACACAGAACCAATCCGCTTAAGGGAAGCTCCGTTGGGAGAGATCGTCGCGACCGCGACGCAACAACCCTCCAACACTTCGAATGCGAGTGCCCCACGACGGTCGAGTGGCTGGTCAATCGTTTGGGTTCTCTTGTTAGTGGGAGTAGGCGTTTTCTTCGTCTCCAGGATGTACCTTTTCCCAGGGCGTAGCCAAGTCTCGATCATCGTCACCACCACGCCTCCCAACTCCCGCTTATTTGTCGACGGTAAATTCCAAGGGGAGACCAACGGAAATCCGCTTCGTTTACCTTCTGGGACATACACGCTTCGGGTCGAACAACCTGGCTACGAATCCAAGGCAAAGACAATCGCGATTGCCGAACTCGACCACGGGAACCGTTCCTCAAACCGCTGGAAGATTCATTTCGACTTGAAGACGCAAACGCCAGAACTTCCGGTCATCACGATCGACCCGTTGACAAACGTCGTCAAGGTCAATGGCGAATCCAGACCGTTGGGCGAAGATCGAAAGCGCGAGATCGATCTCGGACCAAAGCACCGATGCGACCTGGAATTGTTGGGGTATTCCAAGGTTGGGAGTTATCGACTCAAGTTGACACTCAACAAGACCACGATCGACGGGACTCCACTTCTGGGGCTGAAGATTCGTGCATTGCCAACGCTCGCGAGCGTCCAGATTCGCGGCCCCGAAGGCCTCATCCCGCGAAACATCCAGATTTTCCCTGTTGGCAGTTACACGATCGAAGTCATTCCGCCAAGCGATACGGAGAAGATCAAGCGATTGCGACTACTCCCGTTCGTGACAGAATGAAATGTGAACATTGGAAATCTCTAGTCACGCGCTCTAATATACCAATATGAAAATCTGCATAAGCGAAGCCACGACCATGCACCAGACGTTTGCGCAAGACGTGACGACGTACGCGGAAGCGGGGTGTCAGGCCATGGAGGTTTGGCTCACCAAACTTGAGACACACCTCGAATCCATTTCTCTCGAAGATACCCGTAAGTTTCTCGAAGATCGTCAGATGGCCCTGGCGGCAGCGGCGTATCAGGGAGGATTGTTGCTCTCCCAAGGAGAACAACGTCAGGCGCACTACGATCATTTCAAGCGACGACTCGACCTGTGTCAACAATTGGCGATCCCAACGATGGTGTTGGTAGCTGATTTTGTAGATAAAGTCGATCAGACTTCGCTCGAACGTTCCGTCGTGTCCTTGAAACAAGCGGCCCAATGGGCTGCCGGTTTTGATGTCCGGTTGGCTTTGGAATTCCGTGGACGGAATACGTTCTGTGCCAGTCTCGACACCGGAATGGCCATGGTCATTCAGGCCCAAGAGCCCAACTTGGGAATCAACTTGGACGTTTTCCACTACTACACTGGTCCGAGCAAATTCGAAGACTTCGCGTTGCTCACGAAGGAAACCGTGGGGCATGTTCAAGTTTGTGACGTCGCCGGAGTCGCTCGCGAGTTAGCCACCGACAGCGACCGTGTGTTTCCAGGCGACGGAGATTTTCAACTCCAACCCATTTTCGACCACCTCCGCACCATTGGGTATGACGGTTGGGTATCTCTGGAACTGATGAATCCGATGCTGTGGCAGTCGCAGGCCAATCAAGTCGCAGAAATCGGCATGACCGCGATGAAAAATCTGATAGGAGTGGAGTGACTATTTTCCACAGTCTCCAAGCGCCTCCACTTTTTCCCAACTGCTTGTGCTCCCCCTGCCTCGAGTCCTGCTCCAACGACCATCTCTCAAAGCCAAACGTTCCTTGAATCGACGCAGCCGACTTGTGGACCAAGACGAGGTCTTTGCCTCTCGCTCCTCCAAATGTGTGTTCTCGTTGGTGAGTGGGAATGAGGAAATGAATCCGATCCAATTTTCTCATGTCAATGACGGACAAGTAAAAAACCGCGTGACTGTTTCTGTATGGGTCACAGAATGTTCTCTCCTCACAAACTGATGTGCTGGTTATACAGGTCAACGTACCAACTGTAACCCGACGTCAGTAAAGTAGTGTTTTTTTTCAAAGTAAGGATGAGGAGGAGAGCCGTCAAAGAGAATGAATCCACCACGTTGATTCTCCTCTTGAAAGCACTTCGTCAATAGCACTTCACTCCTATCGACCTACTTGATGAATAGTTTCTATGGGTCAATTCCGATTTGAAGGAATTGTAAATCTTTTGCGCCACGCATAACGAATACAACAGATTTCGGCATTGTGTTTAGGGCAATAACGACAACTATGTTTCAAGCGAGAGGCATTGTTCGTTGAATTTTGCGAAGAAATGTCATCAAGCCGTCAGCTGCAAAGTTGCTCTCGTGTCCGTTGCGTAGAAGACTATTCATGACGAGTCACTCTATTCTCATTCGTCACCTGAAACCATCCATCACTTCGCAGTAAAGGACATAAGATGAAAACTCGCAAATCTATACCACTCACGTTGGAAGTATTAGAAAATCGTTGGTGTCCAGCTGCGGTAGCCATGATCAATTCCGACGGCGACCTTGAGATCACTGGGACTCCCACAATCGTCGGCGGTGGAGTTCTCGGCTTACGTCAAATTGCACCTGGGGTGTGGCGTTTCAGAGATTTTCCAACACCAGCTCAGGGGCCTTTCGTCACCTCCGGCAACATCATCATCGATATTCCGGAAGCCAGCGGAAGGGATTTCATCGGAGTCGATCTCAACGGTAATTCGATGACGAACAGCTTGTTGGTCGATATCGGCGCGGGAGATGACACCCTCACAATTTTCGGGGGCGATACTATCGCTGGCGATGTGATTGGCATAGGCGTGAATCAACTGGAATTCGGCGCCGTGGTGGACCTTGTTGGGAACAGCGTGGTCATGGACGCAAGCCGGGAAAATATAATCGGGCCTTCGACTTATGATCTTAGCGGGGTTGAAATCGGCTCGAACCTGGTAGTGCTCTCAGGAAGCAGCGACGATGAGATAATCATGGACTCACCCGTAGGTGGAAATGTTTATCTTAATCTTGGGAACGGATTCAATACCGTCACACAACCTGTCTCTGCTCCGATCAATGGATCATTTACCTACTTTGGGGGTTCGGGGGATGACGAAGTTTTCATTGAGGGTGTCGTAGGAGGGAGTCTGTATGTCAATCTTGGAGGAGGCACGAACACACTTAGTTTGGATGTTGATTCGGTTATCGAAGGCAGTTTGTCAGCATTCGGACGTTCGGGAGACGATGAATTTTCGACGTTCGAGGGTGTGGTCGAGAACAACGTCTACATCAATTTTGGTGGCGGGATGAACACGGTCGTCTCTACCGGACAGGTTCGCGGTCGCTTCTTCGGATACTTTGGAGGTTCGGGAGTTGACGAAGTCACGTTGAACGGGGATGCTGGCGATGCGTTTCATTTTTTGAGCTTCGGGGGGGATGCGGACATTTTGACCATCGACACCCTCGCTGCTTTGTCCTTCCTCTTCGCTGACATGGGAGCGGGCGTTGATACGGTCGACGATTTCCTTTCGGCGTTTCGCTTCTTCCCCAAGCGGGTCTTGCGCGTGTGAATTCTCGAATAAGTCTTCGGTGCCGATACGACCGTGAACACCAGCGCACTGCCTTGGTGATGTAGTAAAAGACTTTGCTCTGGGACGTGGGCAACCGGATTCATAACTAGACAACTATTCATTCGGCTTCCTCGTCCCAAGAACAAAGTTTCGGCACATCACGAAGCGTCGGGGCCGCTTTCCTGCAACCATTGATCGTCCCCGGGTTGGTCGCCGATGGGACCATCTTTTGCTTGTTCTTTGGCAGCTTTTTTCTTCACACCAGAACGCTCAACGCGAAACAAATCAGGACGTCGGTCGAGTCGAGGCGTGACGGTCCCGCGGCTGTGAGAAGCATAGAGGTCATCGAGGTCGAGGTCGCAGACGAGAACCGTTTCTTCGTTCGAGTCAGCTTCGGCAGCAATTCCATCGCGGGCAAACTCAAAATCGGAAGGCGTCAACACGGCAGCCTGTCCGTAGTTGATGTCCATGTTCGTAACGTCGGGGAGGTTACCCACGTTACCAGCCAAGGCCACATAGATCTGGTTCTCGATGGCGCGAGCTGCAGCACAGTAACGCACCCGTAAATAGCCCTGTCGGTTGTCGGTACAAAACGGCACGAAGATGAGCTCGGCTCCTTCGTCGGCCAAGACACGAGCGGCTTCGGGGAACTCGACGTCGTAGCAAATCAAGACTCCGATCTTGGCCGATGGCGTTTCGATCGGGTAGAGTTGGTGCCCACCACTGATGCCCCACCACTTTCGTTCGTTTGGAGTGATGTGAAGTTTGGGCTGTTTGTGGATAGTGCCATCGGGCAGACAGACGTAGCAAATGTTTTCGATGCGGTCGCCCAACAGTGTCGGGTGAGAGCCGCCAATGATCGTGATGCCGTAGTTGACGGCCAAACCCCTTAACAACTCCGTGAATTGGTCTGTGAACTCGGTCAGCTTCGCGATGCCTTCCTTGGCCGTTAGAGCATCGACGTGCGAAAGGAGTTGGACCGTGAACAATTCGGGAAATAGAACGAAGTCCGACTGATAATCGGCGGCGATATCCGTAAAGTACGTCACTTGTTGAGCAAAGTCATCGAACGACTCGACTTTACGCATCTGGTATTGGACGCAGGAAATCCTAATTTTCCGACTGCCAGTGGGCTTCGGTTTGTAGTCCGGGTTGAGCCACTCGATGAGCGTGGCATAGTTGATGCTGTTGGGATCACGCAGATAGTTGGGCAAGATTCCTCGGACAGAGAACCCTTCTCGGAGCTGGAAGCTCAAGACCTGATCGAATAATTCTCCATCGACGACTCGGGCCGCATACTCATCGGGAGACATCTCTTCAGCATGTTGATGGTAGCCAACAATTCGCCCGCCCGCGAGGACCCGTCGCAGATTCATCTTTTGGCAGAGCTGACGTCGAGCTTCGTAAAGCACGTGACCGATGCCCTTGCCTCGAACCTCGGGATGCACATAGATGTCGGCGCCGTAGAGTGTGTCGGCGTACGGATCGTGGTTTGTGAAGAATCCACTGTCGGTAATCCCTGACCAAGTGTGGAGTCGCAGTGGATCTCGGCCCATGTCCACAATCAACGAGGCGCACGCCCCGACCACTTCCCCGTCCAGCTCGGCCACAATTTGCCCCTGAGGGAACACTCTTTGGTGACTCTTCAAATGAGAGGTACCCCAAACTATGTTGTCCTCAGCGAGTGTTGGGTAGGCCGCCTTGTTTAACTTCACCAGAGCTGGAATGTCGTCCCAAGTGGCTGTGCGCGTAATAACATTCGTAGTTGTGTCTGTGCTCATACAAAGAGTTTCTGTGAAAGGAAAAGGTCGAATAGTTTCCGTCACAGACTATTGTAAGAGATCGAGGGATAAGACTTCAAAGAAATGTAGTTTGCGGTCTCACACGAACTAGAGCCGATCACGGTATGGGTTGATGTCTTTGTGCATGAGTTCGATGATCGCTTCCAAATGTTCGAAATGCTCTGTACTAGCAATGTCTTGAATCTTCTCGATCAACCGACGACGACGTTCGATATTTTGCACAAACATCTCGACACCTTGGGTCACGAAAACCCCACTCTCTTCCAAAGACAAGATTTCGTCAATTTCGTCGGGCAACAAGTCTCCAGCTCGCTCAGGATTTCGGTCGATCCAGGCGAGTAGACGTTGGTCCGTAGCCAATTCTCGCAGACTTGTCGAAGTAGGCACTGGACCCGAGCCATTGAGTGTCGGAGGCGTGGCTTGCTCTTGAGCTTTCATTTTTACGAGCAACTTATCGACGGACTGCAACCGCAAGTCCCGGACGTCGAGGTTGAGAGCTTTGGCAACGGCACTGACGGTTTTGTTGTGGAGTTTTGTGGGCTTATCCTTCAAAATTTTTCGGACAGTCTGTCGGTTCAAACTCGCTCGTTGCGCGAATTCTTCCTGCGTCCAACCTTGTTCTTGAACGAGTTGGGATATTTTGTTGACCAGAGATAGATTTTCGTCCAATATTTTGTCACTCATATGGTTAAGTATTACCACAATTCTACAGACTGTCAAGAACAGTAAAGTTTGTTTTTGTATAAAATTGTCTTTTAAGTGATCAAAAGTACACTATTCCGAGTCGACTCTAGGTTGATTTTGCGAAAGAAATGACGAAAATATGGATAAAATGAATTGACAGGAGGTGTACCGTTGGTTCCCCGACAGAAGACCACTGATTCGGGGCAAAGTTCTTAGCGGAGGAGGATATCGGGGCGTGTGAATTCGGCTCCTTGGATACGGAGTTTTTTCAGTGGCCAATTTTCGGCAATCGTGAGTGTCCTTGGTCCGTCTTCGTTGACTAAAAAGGTGTCGCAGCTCAACGCCGAACGAATGCTCGCTCGCCAGGTTATGGCCGCATGCGAAGGGAGGAGGTCTTCGGTCGTTGGTGTCAGCGGTAGCTCCACAAGCGACCGTCCAGTGATGTGTCCCTGGGGCGAGAGTCGCCACTCATGTTCGGCCCCGCATGAACGATAAATGCGTCGGGCGGTGTTCAAAATTTGTTTCGGAACGGCTGCTGGCCAGGTGCTCGCAACGTAAGTCGCCAAAACACGACAGGCAGCGGTGTGTTCTCTCTTGAGGTGTTCGGGGATCTCACCAAACGCTACGGTGCGGCTGGCCATGGCACACAGACCATACTTCTGTGCCGCAGCTAGCAACACGCAATACGAGTTAACCGGCGTTGGCGTAAAGCCGCCTTGCCTATACATGGAGGAACGGCCATCCACCAACGCTGTCAGGACTAAAGGCAAGACTCCTCTATGAATCAGTCGGTGACTCAACTGACCCGCGATTTCTCTTTCCGTGTCCCCCCGTTGCAAGGTCCGACAGGTCGCTTCCAAAGCGTGACCGAGGATTTTTCCAAGGGCTCGATAACAAGCTTCTTCGTACAGAGCGAGATTTTGCCGCATTTGGCAAATCTGTGACCCAATATTTTCCAATTCCCCGAAAGTTTGATCACATGCTACCCGCCGCCCGTTACAAAGGTCCCGCAACAGTTGCGTGCGGTTCGAGTGCCACGGCCATTCCTTAAGCAGAAACCCAAGTTCGTCGAGTTCTTCGTCAAAGATTCGTTGGGTGTCGACGTTCGAGGAGATGACCCAGCGATGGTCTTGGGTACAGAAGATCACAGGGAGGGAGGCTGGATCGATCACGCCGCGAGCAATTCCGCCGCTGGTAAACCAGGCAAAGTTGGCCGGATCGAGCAAGAGCAAGCCATCGCAATCCGAAGTCGCCAACAGCTTTGCAACGAGTTGCTGTTTGGCCTCGATGTCGATCCGACGATCGCTCTGCGTTTGCTGGTGGACGGTTGGATTTGGCAGAGCTGGTAACGAAATTTGCGTTCCTGATATATTCCTAGCACTCATACTGCCATTACTCCTGCACACCGGTGCTGCGTAGAAGTCGATTGCGGTTCTGACACGGTTGGTATCTAGAGAAAGACGAACAGCACTGGGCTTTCCAAGAACCGGAATCGTCAGCGAAGTTCTTTTTTGAGAGCTTCGTAGCCTTTCGAATTTGTGTCGAAACGAAACCACGTTCCCTTTGAAACCGTCAGTTTCGGACTTGTCTGATGCCCCACCGCATTCTCAACGAACAGAGTCTACTTTTGTTCCCAGGGAGGTAAAAAAGCCTCGCGGACATGAAGCTGGGCTTCTTCGACATAGTTTCGACTAATTCGCCGGGTTTCTTCGAGTTCTTCGGGCTTGATCTGGCGCACAACTTTGCCTGGCACTCCCATGACGACCGAACGAGTCGGAATTTCTCGTCCTTCTGGAACAACCGTTCCGGCGGCGATCAAACATTCTTCACCAATTTCGCAACCCGAGAGCAAAACGGCTCCCATCCCCACGAGAGTATCTTTCCCGATGCTTCTGCCGTGCAAGATGGCTCCGTGGCCGACAACAACACCTTCCTGCAATAGCATCGAAGCGTCGGAATCGGTATGCACGACGCATCCGTCTTGGAGATTAACCCCCGGCTCGAATGTGATCGTAGCAAGATCCCCACGGACGACGCAGTTATACCAAATGTTGACGTCTCGCGAAAGAACGACATCTCCCACAACCACGGCACTGGCGGCAACGTAGTAATCCCTGATCGCTCGCATGGAAACTCCCTTGGCGAAAAACATCCTGAACACAATTATACGGCAGATTTCCCTAACTCAATTCGAAAAGGTCGTCGGGAATGCGGTTCGGCGAGTAAGAAATCCTTGACCTGCGATCCGAACGTGGAGAGCATGGAAGCATGCTCATGAGCACAAGGTAGCAGACACCTTGCCTGTGCCGGTTCCCGCTGGGTCTGACCAACGGCACAACGACGGTTCGAATTCGTGGTGTCAGCTGCTTTCTACAAACAAGACGAATCCAGGCAAACAACACACGCAAATGACATCGGAAATCCCACCCGACAATCCCTCCGAATCAGGCGGCCCTTGGTACGCCGGGGTCACACGTTACCAATGGATCGTGTTGGCCATCGCATCGGCGGGCTGGCTGTTCGACGTTTTCGAAGGGCAACTTTTCGGTGCGTGTATGTACCACGCCCTTGCAGACTTGTTGCCCGCTGAAACGTTTGCGACGTCCAAGGAATACTACATCAATTTGGGCTTGAGCGCGTTCATGGTCGGCGCGGCAATTGGAGGAGTGTTGTTCGGCGCGATCGCCGACGTTTGGAGTCGGAAATGGACGATGGCGATCACCATCCTCTGGTACTCTCTGTTTACGGGTGTGACCGTTTTCGTCGATCGTTGGGAATATTTGGTCATCCTCCGTTTGCTCGTAGGGATGGGAGTCGGTGGCGAATGGGCGGTCGCGGCGGCGCTGGTGGCCGAGGTGTTTCCGCAACGGGCTCGACCCATCGCGTCGGGCATCTTCCATGCATCATCGGTATTGGGAACCTACATGGCCGTTGGTGCAGCCTTGTTGGTCCCAATCATATCCTGGCGTTATGGGTTCGCTCTCGGTGTCATTCCGGCCATCTTGGTGTTGTTCGTCCGCATCGGAATGAAGGAACCAGGAAAAGCGAAAGGCGATTCCTCGAATGCCACGACTGGCGAACCGTCAACAGCTGTGACCGCGACCACCGAAGTGCGACCGGGTTCACAAGCGATCACTGATCCCGAAACGCAGACCCGAATTTCTCAAGAGACGGAGAATGTGGCTCCGGGTTCTCAAAGCCTGGAAAGGTCGGAGCGGCCAGCGCGACCAATTCAGAGACGCGGGGTTGGCGCGATCGCCGTTCTCTTCACCGAGCCCAAACTGCTTGCCCACACGTTGTTGGCGACGATCCTCGCGACTATTGGTCTCGTCACGTTTTGGGGAGTGCATTTCCGTGGTCGCGACTTGGTTCGTAATGCGAGTCGGGTCGAACAACAGCGGATCACTGACGCGAGCGAGTCCAATGAAGAACTCGAAGTTAGCGATCGAACAATCAACTGGCACGGAAGTCTCGGTTGGTTTCTGCTGACAACCGGAGGCGGCGTGGGGCTATTGACGTTCGCACCGGTCAGCCAAAAGATTGGGAGACGGGTGGCCTTCATTGTGTTTCACGTGGGTGCCTTTCTTGTGACGTTCGTGGCGTATTTCTTATCGAGTTCGCTCATGGGGCTGTTGGTCTTTATGCCCCTTTTTGGCTTTTTCACTCTTGCGATGCACGCTGGATATGCTGTTTATTTTCCCGAACTGTTCCCAACGCGAGTGCGTGGTACTGGTGTTGGGTTTTCGTTCAATGTCAGCAAACTGGCAACGGCGCCCGCTCTGCTGTTTTTTGCCTGGCTGCAGACGGGGCCGTTCGCGTTGACGTTTGCTCAAGCTGTCCTCGCGCTTGGTTGTTTGTTTCTGCTCGGAGTGGTAGTCGCGTTAGTGAGCCCGGAAACGCGAGGACAACCACTACCAGAATGAGAGTCGAGAGAGGTGAGCTGTGAGAAAGAAAAAGCGACAACGATGCGGGAGGTTTTTTGGAGCTTTTTTCGCTCCCAGGACGTTGCTCTGGGCTACGTTGAATTTGTCCTTGGGTGATCGGAGAAATAAGTTTCGCTGTTGGTGGCTCGGTTCATTTAGTTCTGTCGATTTTGAGCTCCTTCGAGCCTCAAGACTGTCAATCTACGACACGAATTTGTCTGACCGTGCTCTCTCAACAAAACCAGTCGTCAACTCTCAACTCTCAACGAATTATCCCACCATAGGAGTATCCTCGAATGCGTAGACGTTACTTGTTGTTAATCGCGAGCCTCGTGATGCCACCAATTGTGTTGGCGATTCCGTTGCCCGCAAGTTCCCACTCTCCGACTAACAATACGACGGCAGAGGCTTTGGACGGCAAGAAACGACCACGGGGGGCCAAGGTCACGCTCAACATCAAGGATGAGACGGTCGAGTTCCTTGTGAACAAACAGGTCGTTTCGGTCTACCACACGAAAGGCCAACCGAAACCCATCTTGTGGCCTGTCTACGGCCCCAAAGGTTCGAAGGTCACGCGGTCCTATCCTCTTATCAAAGGCGTGAAGGGAGAAGCGGCAGACCACATCCACCACCGATCCGTCTGGTTCACTTACGGGGACGTGATTCCCAAAGGCATTCCGATCAAGCAGAAAATTCGCGGCGTCGATGGCGTCGACTTTTGGTCTGAGCGAACCGGTGCCGGAAAAATCATCTGCACGAAAGTGAAGGCTGGCCCGAGTGGTCCCGATTGGGCGAGTATCGAGACGCACAACGAGTGGCGAATGGCCGACGGTAAGAAGATCATGGACGAAGACCGAACCGTTATCTTCTATGACTTTGGCATCGCTCGCCTCTATGTCTTCATCGTCCGCCTCCAGGCGACGGTTTGTGACATCCTATTTGGAGATACCAAGGAAGGGGCCATGGGAGTGCGAGTGAGCCACCTGCTCCGGGAAGACAAGAGTGGCGGTAAGATTCAAAACTCCAAAGGTAAAACAGGGGCGAACGCGTGTTGGGGACGTCGAGCAGACTGGTGCGATTACTCCGGTCAGATCAACGGTAAGCCTGTGGGCATTGCGATCTTCGACGACAAGAAGAACCAGTGGCGGTCTTGCTTCCACGTCCGTGCGTACGGACTGATGGCCGCCAATCCATTCGGCCGCTCACGATCTCGTTTTCCCGATGCCAGGAACATCAAGGCTCTCGCCGACCTACCGAAAGGCGAAACGCTCGTCTTGCGATACGGTGTTCTCGTCCACGACGGGAACACCAAAGAGGGACAAGTCGCTGAGTATTACCAGCAGTTCTTGAAATCTCGAAAGCGTGAGTTAAAGTAACAATCTTCACAGGTTTTGAAGACGACCTGTCGGAGCAAAACCCACCAGAAAACCCAGTGGTTTTGACGACGACCTGTCCCAACCCCGCATAGCACGTCCAGCGAGTGGAGGGACAACACTTGCCATAGTGTGCCGGATACAGAAAAGCGACCAAGAATTTTTTTTACCTGCCTGAGCCGGTGGTAAGCTTTCGGCTCGGGTTTTGGTTCGTTACCTTCCGATTGTTCCATCCAAGGGCACAACGCATGAAATTTGCTGCCATCATCGAATACTGCCAAGACAAGGAAAAGATTGCTAATGTACGCCCAACACATCGCGAGTACTTGAAGAAACTCCTCGACGAAGGGAAACTCGTCGTCTCCGGTCCCATTACCGACGACACTGGTGCGTTGATCGTCTACGAAGCCGCCAACCACGACGAAGCCGAGGCCTTTCTCCAAGCCGACCCGTTTCATCAAAACAACATTTTCCTCTCGTACGAAATTCGTCCATGGAAAATCGTCATGAGCAACCATGATTTGATTCCGGCAGAGAGTTGAGTAGGACTTGAGGGAATTTTGTATCAGACCCGATCGGAGCGTTTTTGGTTTGTACTCGGTACCTTGCAAGGCTCCATCGCAAGGACACGCCAGCAGCATGGTTCTACGCCTATTGTCTTGTCGTAGGCGCACACGGCTCGTGTGTATTTTTTGATACATCCAACACCAACCGACAGCGTTTTCCGGGATTGTGTCAGTAGGAATTCCCACTGATTGGACTCTGGATCAGACCAAAAATCCAAACTCAAGACCACGGGAACCTAACACGATTCAACCTGAGGAGAATTACCAAGACACAACTCGCAAGGATGAATACATTAGTTCCGAAAGTCCAAACCAAAGCATCCATAGAAGGTAGAAGTCATGCAAACGGAAGACGTGACCTTTTTTAGCGACGGATACAAACTGGCAGGAACTTTCTATCTCCCCGACGAATTCGATAAATCTATCCAACATCCATTGATCATCCCGTGCTCGGGGTTCACCGGATTGCGGAATATCCACCCGGAGCGATTCGCTCGATACTTGACCAATCACGGACATCTTTGTTTTTCGTTCGACTACCGCGGTTTTGGCGACAGTGAAGGCATTCGTCGTCGGGTTATCCTCGAAGAACAAGTACGTGACTTGCTCCACGCGGTAGGTTATGTCGAAGTTGACGACCGCGTTAATTCCAATCGCATCATCCTGCTCGGTTGGGGAATGGGAGCCGGAGTTGTACTTGATGCGAGTCGCGAGTTACTCGGTGTCGTCGGATTGATCGCCATCAACGGGTTCTACTCGGGCAAACGAGTACAACAAGCTCACCACACTACGAAAGGTTTTTTCGAATTTCGCGACCGAGTCCGAACCGACTACCAACATCGTGCTCGATCCGGCCAGATTCGTTGGGACGATCCGTTCTACTACTACCCACTCGACCCTGAGTCGAGGGAGTACGTCGAAGGAGTGCTTCGGAAACAGCCTGGCTACGACGTCGAGCACTATTCGGGAGAACTCGCTGACTCGTTGTTGCGGTGGTATCCCGAGGCCCATGCACCGTACATGCGCACGCCCGTGTTCATCGCCCACGGGACGCAGAACGCTCTGCATCCCCCAACTGAGGCCGAGGCGCTCTTTTCTGCCTACGGCGGACCCAAACTACTTTATTGGATCGAAGACGCTGGACACACAGAGTGGATGTTCGACGACAATGAGCTTTTTCTGAAGTTGAATCGACGCATAGTCGAATGGCTCGACAAGTTGCTGGCCAGTTTGTGAGCAAGAGTTTTCCACATGAGAGGAATATATGTCTCGATGTTGGGACGGATGCGTTCTGCTCTTGCGAGAGAGAGCCAACAGAGGTTCTCAAGTCTCGGTCACCCCGATCGGGTTCTGTGGCCCTACTAGAAATAGTAGGCCGTCAATCTTCGATTGACGGGTCACCGAAAACGGGATTCATTGTCCCTGAAGTTCTTGTGGTTTTGCTCACCCGTCAATCGAAGATTGACGGCCCACTAGCCACGATTCTATTGAGGGTGGCTCACTGCCTTTTCGGAGACCGGTGTCGGTCTCGCTTGGGCGACGTGTTTCGCGATCCGCTCGACGCGGTAAACCGTCAGCAATTCTCCTGTCCACAACTTGTGAACCCGAAATCGCGAATCCTCCTGGAGTCGCCGGAAAGCCACGATTTCCTGGTGTTTGAAAGTGTCGCGCATGAGTAACCACGAACGTTGGCCGAGAAAGCTGTGGCGACCGTCGAGTGGCCGTAAGCTTTGCGGAGAGAAAGGCTCGCTGATCAACGGGTGATACGCCGATTCCAAGTCACGGAGATACCAGGTATGCTGCCAGGCACTTCCCACAACCGTTTCCCCAACCCGTCTTTGCTCCTGTAGAAAAGCGAGAGCCTCCGTGGTATCTTCCCGGGGCCAAGGTTGGACCAATCGCCAGGTCGTATAACCAACGGGGATCACCAGCACCATGCTGATGATCCCTGCAAGAGAATACGCACCGAGTGAACTCAAACGACAACAAGGCTTGTTCTGGTCTTCCTTACTCGCGTGAAGCAACTGCCTGATCCACACGAAGCCACCATGAACTCCAAGCCCTGCCAACATCAGTAAACTCGGAGCCAAAAACGCCGCCACTCGGCTCGGTCCGATCGGATATTTGCCGATCAACCACGCACAAGTCAAAAGCCCGACGGGCCACAACAACACGCCAAGGATCGCACGGCGTTCCGTCCGCCAAAGTTGTATGGCTCCAAAGACCATGAACAGTACCAGCAAATTTCCAATAGGCTCGCAGTTGTAACGGGCAGCTTCGGTCAGTCGGATCAACAACATCGGCAAGACCATCATAGGGTTCGACCAATCAGGAAAGAACTGCGACCAGTGGTCTACCAAGAATGGACATCGCTGGGCCTTAATTGGCCCAAACAACAACAGTAAAAAGAAGCCGCCGAGAGCAATCAAGAAAACGAGATAGGCCAAGGTGGTTCGTCCACGTAGTTGGAGAACTTTGGGGAACAGAGTGAGAGCAACACCACCAAGAACGAAGCAAGACGGGAAAGATAAAAAGAGTAAGAACGGAGACAAGATCGCGTAGAAGAGGCATTCTTTGACAAAACGGGAATGAGAGTTGGTTATGGTATGTTGTCGACACCAAGCAAAGTAGGCAATTACAAACGCGTTGACGAACACATCCACGGCATACGGCTTGGCCTCGCAAGAATGCCACAGGAGTCGATCAGAGAAACCAACGAACAACGTCACGATGACAGCGGGCCAATGACCAAACAAAGACCTCGCCGCCAAAGCTATAAATCCGACCGCCAGACAACTTGCGAGGAACGGAAGGAGTCGCATCGCGAAAGTACTTTCGCCCAACGTGAGTGAGATGATTTTTTCCACCCACAAAAATAACGGAGGGGCCGCTTCGGCGTAGAAGAGCGGACCGAGATGTTCCCAAAAGGTCTTCTCGACAGCGTTGAGCAACAAAGCAGCTTCATCGTGCCAGACTACTGGGTTTCTAAGGTAATGGAAAGCACGCAACACCAAACCCAACGCCAACACGAGCCACAGCCAGACATGTTTTTTGCGCATGGAGATTCGCCCCGCTTGATCAGTTTCGTCAACGAAGAGTTGATACCACTTCGATAGGATTCGAGGCAAGACGAAGAGGGGATGGTGCTTGCGATTATAGAATCGGAGGGACACGGAGCTATGGTGGACTTTAACACTCTCCCCAGTCTTCTGTCATTTCCTGTGAGCAGGTTAGTTCTGCGACGATGCTTCGTTCGGGTGAAAAGTCAACACACGACTCTTCACGACTGTTCCACCTCGTTCGATTCGGGCAGGGTTATTTTTTCTCCCGTACACTTTCCATCTTGCTCCAGCTTTGCACCGAAAATGGGTTCCAATGATCCGCGTCGAGCCAAAGTGTAGGATCATCTTGTCGCCCGAACCAGTGTAGGCTACTGTTTTCCCACTGCGATACGTGAACGAACAAAGCTGTCTGTCTATGTCGACGACTCTTGCATCCGATTCAACCGTCACGTTCTTACCCTTGGCGACAAGAGATTGGATCTCCGGGAATCGAGCCTTGCCGGACCTCCTAAACCGAATCGTCATCTGGTCGGCAACGACCTGCGAAGAGATGGTGGTGTTCTCCGAGACGTCGCGCGGTGTCAGACATACCTTCTTGGAGCCAAGCCACACATCTTCTTTAGGAACTCCCGAGGTGACTCGGAGTATTTCGTTCTGGAAATCCCAATGGGCAAGTCCCCACGTAACGACTCCGAGTGGGCGTGGCTCTGATGGAGGCTTCTTCGTTGAAATCGATTCGGGTAGATAAGGGTTTTCTGGGAAAAGAGGAACCAAGTGTCCGAACTTACAGTCACCGGAGATGTGAGTATGGAGATGAACCGCACTCAGGAATTCCACGCCGCCAATTGCCTGGCTCATGTTTGGACCACCTTTAGAAAGCCAAAGACGCATTCCAAGGGAAGTCACTGTTGTCGGATGTTCGGTATTTTTCTAGTTTGGGAACTTTCCAACATTCTTGGCCCAGGCTTTACGCTTTTTAGGGACGTAGAACACCGGCCCCACGGGAATGATCATCTTGAACGCGTCCTTCGAAGTGGCTGTCCCCACGTTGTCAGTGATGATGACATTGTCCTTGAGTTCGATCGATTGCACTGGCTTTGTCGCCAGATCGCCCATCCCTTGAGGCGGGCTTGGTGAACCGAAACGTGGCATGATCCGCTTGCCAGGTCACGATCACGGCCGGCTGTTGATCTGCGGGCTTGCGTAGGAATTCGGCCATCGCAAACTTTTGGAAAACGATGGCAGTGTCCTGGAAGGTGATTTGGTCTACCGCGACAAGAAACTGACGGCCAGGTAACCCCATGCGCACATTCGCCTGAAGCGTCCACCTGTCTTTTCCGAAGGCTTAGGCGAAAGCTTGGTTCAGGCTTTCTCTAGGGCTCGTCAATGTTTGAGCGAAGCATGGAAATCCAAAGAATGGGAGTGTAATGAAGGTCGCCCAGAGTCGCAATGTTTGTATTCGGTCCATGACGGCGATATCCTTGTTCTGGAAATGGTAAGGTATTGGATAAGTTATTAGGCTTCGTCGACAAATTTTGAGTCAAGGGATACGCTGCTGAGCGAACCGTTTACCTGAGGACTCTCCTGGCTGTTAGATGAGAACGACTTGGCTTTTACGACTCTGACAACTTCGCAATCATCAAAGTGTTTCGAGATCGAGACTGAGGGGGGTGCTGGGATTCAAAGTTGTCCTAAATGAGAAAACGTGGCAGTCCATCGAAACGAACTGCCACGCGTCGCAGAGAGCGGCATGGGTTGCATACTTCTCAATCCGAACAACCTTGACACCACCAGTTCACCGTTACTAACTGTCCCCTGGATGGTAGCAAAGGTTGTTCACCCGTCAGGTCTGTCTCATGAGTGGATAGGCAAAATCTCCTTCAGTCAGCACTCTGATCCAGTATCTGAGGCATCGGAAGTAACTTACTCCGACTACCGACGAGGTCCCGGTTTACCTAGTCCCTGAAACGGATCTCCATCGAGTTGGTTTTGTGGAGATGGGTTTGGTTGTGGGGTCAGAGGAGGTTGCGGACCTTGCAGGAACGCAGGTTGCTGGGGTGGAGTTTGCTGTCCTGGCTCTTGCGATCCTGGCGATGGGAGTTCTTCTTCTTCCGATTGTTGAGGTCCTGTACAATGTTGGTTCTCCGACTCTTCCTGCGGAGGCATGGTCGTCCACGGGTTGTCGTTACCAGCTTGTGATCTACCAGGTCCTTGACGGCCTCTCCGGTTTCTATCTCGTCCAGATTGGACAACGTCAACATCGGCATCTGTCTCAGGAGCGATGCGAACGTCATCTTCGCGTGACGCTTCGATGGTCACTCGTTCGACCTCACTGTAGGTGATTTCGTGACCGTTGACTCCCAGTTCATTGTCTCTCGCCCGGAACGTATCTTCGCCAGAGGTGCCTCGGACGAAGATGGAGTCTCGACGGTCTCCGGCATCCACCTGGATGCCACTGGGTAGAGAGGCTTGGGCTTGCCGGACGTCGATGGTGATGCGATCCTCGGAAGAATCTGCTCCAGTGACAATGACCTTCTCGATCTGGTCAAGTGAACCAGAGGCCACCACATCCCGGGAGCGTCGATCGACGATGTCTACTGAATCGGCATTCACTACCACAGCGAGATCACTCGATCGAACACCTTCATCGACGCTGTAGTAGAGGACTTCTTCCGTGTAGAACACGTTCGCTTGGAGATTCGTGATCTCCGTGTTTCTCATGATGACATCAGCCAGGGTAGTGTTCTCGAGCTGATCGAGCATATCTCCCTCGAAGACATTCTGGTACCAATATCGGTCACCATCCCGAAGTCGCTCGAATTGATCGACGATGACCGTCTGATTCAGTTCGCCCATGCTGCTGCCTTCCGCGTGATCCTCGGCAAGAGCACCGACCCAGACATCGATGTTGTCGACAGTACCGTAGGCCTCTTCGAGCGCAGCTTGGACGTCTAGGTCAGAACTGATCTGGTCGAAACTCGTCACTCGTTCCAGACCAAGTTGTATTCGAGCATCGTTATAGTTGGGAAGTCCGTGGTCACGTCCTCGTTGGATGTTGAGTGAAGCGAGGTCGAAGCCACCTGCTCCTGGAGGCCCAAACAAGAAGTTTCGTACGTCATCGACGATCTGGTTATCGATCTCCTGAGCTTGCTGGGAAGCGAGACCCTTCAACAACGAACCGATTCCGTTCTCCTCGATGGCCGCAGGATTGAAGAAGGCATCTTGCAAATCCAGGTTCCCTGCATCGATGACATTTCCGTCGTTGTCGAGTCGAAGCAATTCGGTGGACAGCATACTGTGTCCAAATCGGTACGAAGCCGTTGAAAAAATGTTGGCGATGCCAGGATCGACGATGGGATCGTATCCTTCGTAGTCGCTAAGAGCCTCTGGACCCAGAAGGGCTGGCAGAAATTCGTTGTAGGTGATCGACTGGATTTCGGCGATAACGATGGCACGAGTAGCCTGGTAGATCTCTTCGTCAGACCAGTCAGGGTTTTCCTCTGCGATTTGGTCAGCCCACCAGTTGTGTTCCCGAACCCAGAGTGTGTGCATGGCTATCAAACCAGCTTGTTCGTTGGCACGGACATCACCTGCCAGGAAGAGAGAGTCACTTGTCCCACCTGCATTTTCAAGTCCTGCTTCGTTGTAGGGTAGTAATTCCCCGTCACTCGTCTTGAGTTTTCCACCTTCAAAGGTTCGTAGTTCATCAGCTCGTTCCTCGTCTGAACCATAGATCATGGACCCGTCGATGAAAGCCGTAATCTCGTTGATCTGCTCTCGTGGGTAGACCTCATCGGTGCCGGTAGTCTGGTCATATATTGAGCGACTGAAACTGATTTCTTGCGTCCCTGAGTTGCCGGGGTCGAAGTCGGGATCACCCATAGGGACCGCGATATTTGCTGGTTCGGCCGGATCTGCTCCTTCAGTCAAGTCGAGGTCATGATCGATGAACTGCCCCCACTGCCACAGGATATCCGAAAGATACCGATCGTTTAACATCGACTCTTCCTGAGCTGCAAGGAGGTTACTGATTTCCCGGGCGCTGGGGCGGTCTTCGCCTGCAAGGGTCGAAACTCCGTCTCCATAGTCGGAGTCCACGAGTCGGATGAGTTGGGTGTCGGTACTTCCCCACTCCGGGTTCGCGAGGTTGTTCCCGGTCCCATCGATCGACTGCGGATCAGTGAGAACCGATTTGGGAATGGCAAGAATCTGATGGTTTGTTGACGGAACGACTCGATCTTCGAGATGTTCGAGGTGAATGAGTGTTCGGGTCTTTGCCTTTTTCATAGTACTAAATCCCCTTTTTGAGACCTTATTAAAAGAATAGAGGCACGAGTAGAGATCTCAGCTACCCGCTGCCGGAGAGCAAAGTGAACGGTGGTTTCCAGTTGAAGATTCGTGGTCAGATTTGTAAGTCGTTGTGAACAATCAATGCGGTAGGTCGCGACGGTGAAATGAGTCTGTCGCTCGTGTCATGTCTCTCTCACTCCCACCAAATGACAGTTGCAAAATTGATCGTGACCAGACATCGCCGTTTGTGCCGACGATTTGAGTTGCGTCTGGAGGGGTAAACGGAGGCCTTTTCGCTTTTTCTACAGAGCTGTGGAGTTTTTTTTCAGATTTCGTTCCTTTCTATAGAACGCCAATGGAAGGCCTGCGCACCGATGGCATGAATTGGTGCTGACCACCGTAATTTGCGTCCGTTGGTTCTGGTTTTCCAGCAAAAGACCGTGGTTGAGGGTATGCAAGAGCGTGACAAATTGAGATGAGTTGAGCAGCTTGGGGTCCTGCTGCGCGATCTTGCCCGTACAATGCACCAGGAACATGCTCCGAGCCTCCACCGAACCACGGAACGCCATCATGCAAAGAGAAGTCGAACAACGCGATCCTATCGATGTGTTAGCCGGTGAATTCACGCACCGATTGCGACAGGGAAAAAATCCATCGATTGCCGAATACCAACGGCAGCATCCGGAATTGGCCGCCCAGATTGGTGAACTCTTCCCGACGATCGCGATGCTCGAGGAGATGAAACGCAAGAAGGAGCAACCAGCCCAACCCGAAATCCCTCTCCTTGGTTCAGCACGACCGGAGCGCCTTGGAGACTTGCAAATCTTGAGAGAGATAGGTCGTGGGGGGATGGGAATTGTTTACGAAGCCAAGCAACTTTCCCTCGGGCGACATGTGGCTGTCAAAGTGTTGCCTCCCCAAACCGTGAAAGACACGCAACATCTGAGGCGATTCCAGCAGGAGGCGAGGACTGTTGCGACGTTGCACCATAACAACATCGTCCCGGTGTTTGGTGTCGGTGAGCACCAAGGCACGCACTACATCGTGATGCAGCTCATACGTGGCGTTGGTCTCGATGAGGTATTCTCAGAGCTGCGAAAACTGTCAGGGAAGTCAGAGAATCACAGTACCAACTCCTCCGTCCGAGGGGCATTTGTGTCGACCATCGCCCAAGGGTTACTCGAAGGCTCTCTTGATCGGAATGGTTTGCAACTCGGACAGAAGAATACCACCGAACAAATCGGAAGACGCATCAGCAGAGGAGTCCAAACGCGAATTATCGGTAACCCACAACAGATTAATCGATCGGACTCACAACGGACTGAACCTATCACCGCAGGCTCACGTCGCCAAGCAACGCCACCCGGTGACGACCAGCAGACGTTGGAAGTTATCCCTCGTGGGGTAGGTGACCTTGGTGTCGAAGTGGACGTTGTTTCCGCACCCTTACGGCCTCAACGATCACTCCGAGACATTCAGGATCGCAGTTGCTACTGGAGGAACGTAGCTCGAATTGGAATGCAGGTGGCCGAGGCCCTCGACTATGCTCATCGACATCAAGTTCTCCACCGGGATATCAAGCCGGGGAACCTACTCATCGACGGAAAGGGAGAAGTGTGGGTAGCGGACTTTGGAGTCGCGAAGTCACTCACGGCTGATGATTTGAGTCAAACGGGGGAGGTCGTGGGGACACTTCGATACATGTCCCCGGAGCAACTCAACGGGAAGGTGCAGTCCAAAAGTGACGTGTATAGTTTGGGGGTGACCCTCTACGAACTGTTGACTCTTGAGAATGCTTATGAAGGACAGAATCAGAGTGACCTGGTCCAACGTATCTTGACGAACGATTTGCCACCTCCACGTCAAAGAGATCGGGCAATCCCTCGTGACCTAGAGACAATCGTCCTCAAGGCTTGTGCTCGAGAACCGTCTCAGCGGTATGACACTGCTGGGGACCTCGCAGCAGACCTCAAACGTTATCTCGAAGACCGCCCCATTCTGGCAAGACGAATCACCGTCCTCGAAAGTGCCCTTCGTTGGACTCGACGCAACCCTGTCGTCGCTGGATTGACTGGGATGATCTTCGTCCTCCTCACGGTCATAGCGGTGGTGTCCTCGATTGCCTACGCTCAGACGACAAACGCACTCGAAAAGGAACGCGAGGAACGTTTCAAAACCGAGAAGGTCTTACGAATTGCCCTCGAAGCATTCGACGAGGTGTACCAACGATCGACTCCTCGTGACCTGATGGATGGTCCACAGTTCACTGTCACCGGTGTCGACGGCCAACTGGTCAGTGTCGGTTCCCAGCCTGTCCCTTCGGAACAGTCGGCTGCCTTGCTCGAAGAACTGCTCAAGTTCTATGACGAACTCGCGATTATCCAAACAAACAACGTTGTGCTGCGCGAACACAGCGCTCGAGCCAGTTTTCGAATTGGCCACATCTATCGAAGTTTGGGCCAGTCAGAGAAGGCACTCCTGGCGTACGCGACTGCGCTTTCGAAATATGACAAGCTAAGTAGTGGGCTTTGGGCGACTGGAAACTATGCGAAGACGATGATCCGTTTGTTCGCTGCTCGTGCGACCGTGTACCAGTCTCGTGGGGAGAAAGCTGAAGCAGCCACTGAGTTCCAGAGTGCCCTCACATTGGTGAACAACAGGAGCTTTCTACTTTCTCGCAGGGACATCGCTTACGAAAAGGCCAGGGTCTATTATCTCATGGGTCGGAGGTCCGCCCAACGTCCCGATCTCCCTCCACCGGGGCCACAGAAGAGGGATCGGAAACATGGTCCCTTCGGCCGACATGAACCCCATCATTGGAAAGGTCCAGGCCGGAAAGGAAAAGGAGGTAAAGGTCCATCGAGAGGTCCCCTTGAGATACTACTACCCAGCTTGTTTGGTGCTCCTTCTCCGAAACTTCCTCCCCAGGAACGTGAGCAGCTCGTAGACCAAACGAAAGACTTGCAACGAGCTGTGACATTATTAAATGGTGTACTCAAGAGGAATTCCGACGACCGCGAGTGTCGGTACCTGCTGGGGCTGTGCTACCAAGAGCTGGCTGGCGTCCAACGTCTCTTGCACAACCATCGGGATGCGAATAACGAACTGAACCGTTCCATTGACATCCTTGAAAAATTGACTCGTGATCACAAACAGGTCAATGAGTATCGGTATGCTCTCAGTCAGAGCTATGTCATGGTGGACGTGGGACCGCCTCCGCATCAAAGAGGATCACTCACTATTCGGGCAAGACAGTCCTTCGAGAAAGCACTGGGGATTCTAGACCAACTTTCCGCTGACAACCCGGGACACCCCGACTACGTCGTGTCTCAAGTTCAAGCTTACCGACGACTCGGTGATCTGCTCTGTCAGTTTGATGAAGAGGGAACGTCGAAAGAAAGTGAGAAACGAGCGAAGAGCTACTTGGTCAAAGCAGTCAACTTGCAGAAGGAACTTGTGAGGAGGTACCCCAAGGTGACGTCCTACAAACTTGGCTTGGTCATGGCTGAGCTGTCTCTCGCCAAGTTGTTGTTGAAGACGCGCCGGGGACGCGAGGCCAAGCCAGTATTGGAAGACTCCGTGAAGTTGGTTCAAGAACTCCAACGGACGAACCCTGACGCAGACTACCTCCAAAAGATGCTTGACCTCAGCCAGGATGCTCTGGATAAGTTGGATTGGTTCCCACCTCCACCTCCACCACGTGATCGTGATGACAGACGCCCAGGCAAGGGAAGAGGAGGGCCGCGAAAAGGACGTTAGAAACAGGTAACAAAAACAGAAGGTGTCCATCCTCCCGTTTGCGGACGATGCCAATCACCGAATCTGAAACAGAATACTCAGTCCTTTGCGAGGAACTTTTCGACAGCCTCTGCGAATGTCTTTGGGCAATCATCAAAGACGAAGTGCCCAGCTCGTCGAGAGTCCTGCTCTCGCTCAAGCAAGACGAATTCGGATTCACGAATGGGAGAATACGTTCGAGAGCCTGGGAGGGACATTTTGTCATCTTTTCCGTGAATGATAAGCGTTGGGGCAGTAACTTCCTTGAGTGCAGAGGTGTAATTAGGAGCTCTACCACCGCTGAAATACATAGCAAACACAGCCCATCCTCCGCTCTTTGGTCCTGTTGGAATGTCGGAGTCTTCGTAACCCATCGCCTCTAACACGTATTTTCCGACGCGTTGATGAACGTCGATGAGTTCCTCGTCGGATTTCGAAAAGATGGTTTGGAAATCAAAGTATTCCTTGATCACAGCGTCGAATTGACCTCGCTTGTCTTCGGTTAGTTTGGCCCGAGCTTGTTGAAAGATGTTTCGCTCGTCGTTGGGAGCCGTCAAAACACCAGCGGGAGCAACCAGGATTAGCTTGTCCACACGGTCTGGAAATTCGGCTGTGTATAGAGTCGCAAGGAATCCCCCGTAGGAGTGTCCGATGATGGTGAGCTTCTCCTGATCGAGGATCTGACGAATCCGTTCGATGTCGGCGATCTGCGCGCCAAGCCCGAGCGTCTTATCTAACTTTTTCATGTTCTGGTAGAAGTTGGTGCCTTCGAACTTATCCAATGGGCGGGTCGAAGCCCCACAACCTCGCTGGTGGTAGTAATAAAAATGGAATCGGTCTTGAAGACTTTCGAGGCCTTTCCAGGGTTTGCCATACGGCACACCGGGGCCTCCATGGACAATCAGAACAGGGCGGCCTGTGCCGTACGACTCGAAACTTAAACGGATGTCGGACTCGACTTGCCAGTGCGAAGGATCGGTTTGTTTCGGCGGCTTGAGTGGGCCTCGGAGATTTTTCCGTGCTCGCACGTCTCCGATCGTGTAAAGAGGTTGACTCATCATCCAGTTGAGATACCAGTATCCGCCGATCACCAGTATGACGAGCCCACCGATGGTAATCAGAATCCATTTCACTGTTCGTTTTTTGTTCATGATTCTCTCTACCTGAGTAATTCCCGGACTTGGCTTGACACACCTTCCACAATCTACCCGACCAAAAAAACGGACGCAAAGCAAGTCGTCGGTTCGAAGAGTGCTTGCTTCTTTCGGTGCATCCCAGCGCAGTTTTCAACGATCCATAATTCAGAAAAGGGCCAAGTAGAAGTGATGCTCTCCAAGTATGGGAATTGGGCTGTTGTAGAACACTCAGAAAGGAGGAGTTCGCAAAGACAGGAAAGGGTTCACGAGAGCTTTGGTTACAACTGAGGGAATGAACAAGTACATGCGGCTCGCGTGTACTTGTTCTGGACTGCAGTTGAGTCCACGCAAATCACGTGTACCTACGACGAACATACAATTCCAAAATCCAGAGGAGACCTTCCGTGGTCAGTCAGAAGAATAAGTGTGGTTGGGAAACCCAGATACTTACGGTTTCAGTTTATAGGCAGTTTCGAAGGAGCACCCGGGTGCATCGCCTTGTTTGCGATTTTGCCCGGCTAGGCCGCCATCGTCGTTT
>CAYRFQ010000085.1:0-34028 GCA_964423615.1 uncultured Alcaligenaceae bacterium
AGATTGTAGGAGTTAAGGAGCACCAGAAAGCAAGACCTCGCGCTGTAGTATTAGGATAAATCCTATGATCTACCATTCGCCCACGAAAACTGTGGTATCCATATGCAGAAACGAGAATGACTCCTCGTATTTTGCCCGTCCTGAGTTGATCTTGAAAGTCGGACCAGGAGAAAGGCCGACGGTCTTCTTGGCCGGGAGGCACAATAATGCCAACGCCCTCTCGACCGAGCAACTGGAACTCTTCAACGACAATGCTCTCCTGGTAGCCTTGAAGGTCGGAGAGCCACGGTTCAAGACTCCCAGCCAAAAGGTGGCCGAGGGTGGACTTCCCTGTGCCTCCAGCCCCCAAAATGATGATTCGGCCTTTTGACTCATGCGGTTTCGTCCCAACTTCGTCGGTCTCTTCACCTTTCCACCACCTTGGAAGCCACGACCAAGCTTTCCAAATTTTCACAAGGCTCGATGAGATTTTTTCGACACGCTCCACCGAGTGACTTGCGTCTTCCAATGGACTGCTATCGTTTTCCATGACGAGAACTCCAGGAAGGAAGGTTTTTGGAATGAACCGGATTCACTAACTGAAAGTTTGCTGCCCGTCTATTTCCCCAGCGTAATGAAAGGACGAATCCCTTCGAGTGTTTTCACGCCAATCCCATAAACCTCCAAGAGTTCCAGAGTGTTCTTATAAGGGCGCCGGTCGATGATTCGCTTGGCCAACACGGGACCGATGCGAGGTAACTTATCGAGTTCACTGGCTGGAGCTGTGTTGATGTTGATGAGCGGATCACCCAGTTGAATGGCCTCCGGAGTCCACTCGGACCAACCAGGTTTCTTCGCTGTGACTTGCGGTGACTCGGCTACCGCAACTTGAGGTTGGCCTTTACTGTTCGTGACGTCCTGGTTGTTTTGCTCCAGTTCTTCTTCGGCACCGGGGATGACCGCAAATTCGCGAAGGCGATGGAGAGTCTTGGGGCCGATGCCTGAAATGTTGGTGAGTTCCTTGAGGCTCTGGAAAGGCCCCTTTTCTTCTCGATACCTTGCAATGGCTTTGGCCTTCTTGGGACCGATGCCAGGAATTTGCATCAGTTCCCCTTCGGGTGCCTTGTTGATATCGACCTTGTAGGTTAAGAGCTTGCCTTGTTGAAACTCCAAAGGGCGAGTTCGACTCGGGGAATAGTCTCCGATTATCCGGAGGGCCATCATCGCTAAACAAACGACCAAGGTGATGAACAGGACCCACTGGGCTGGCGCAGGCCAAACTGCGATCAACCAATCATTCCACTTGGAATTGGTCGCTGTCGTTTTGGACTCGGCCTCCTGCGTAGCCACTTCGGCTTCGGGGGGAGGCGTTTTGAAGTCGACAGTTGTCGGGGGAGACGATGTCCCCACTTCCGTTGGGAGGCGAAATCCAAACGGCACAGGGGGCTTGATCGAGCCGGAACCTTCCATTGGTGTCACTTCTCAATTGCTGGTGGCTGGGATTATTGGGTGCAAATAGTATATCATCCCTTGAGCGTGATCACCATATATCGACAAAATCGTTGGAGAAATGGCATCGTCTTGAGAACGACTCTGTCGCAACCTCGGAGGAATTGAACGACGCCGTGCGCGTGGATCACTCGGCTTACCATCGACAGGAGCTGATGGCCGCGTAATCCGACGTGAGGAAAGATCTGTCGTAACCTGGTGACATCGACCTGTCGCAAGGGCGTTTCGTCGGGCGTCCGCTCTTTGCCACAATATTGCAGTTTCTGGCGTGCCCAGTTCAACAGAGGATTACCGCCCCACGGTTCGCAGAATACGGCGATGCCATCAGGCTTCAGGACTCGGGCAATTTCGTGTCCGGCTTTGTCGATATCGAGGTGGTGCAGGACAGCGTTTCCCCAAAGGCCATCAAAGGTGTTGTTTGCAAAAGGAAGCCGCTCGCCATCGGCTTGAACAGTCATGATGGTGACGTCGTTGGCCTCCGCTCGGCGTTGTACTTCGTGAAGATATCCGAGCGAAAGGTCGAACGCAATGACAGTAGCTCCTCGCCGGGCGAGGATGACCGACGCCATTCCATGTCCACAGCCGTAGTCGAGAACTCGCTTGCCTCGCAAGTCTCCAAGCTCGGCGAAGGCGGGACGAATCCAACTTTCGTGGTCAAGATACTCCTCGTCCGAGACGACCAAGCGAGACTCGTTGTGATCGAAGAACCTGGCTCGTTGCAAGGCTTGCCCGTCGTGGAAGAATTGCTCGGTTCGGAGTCGATCGGATGGTTCTGGGTTTCGTGCCTGCGGTGACACAGCAACGTTCCTTCGTTAAAGTAATGAGACGCGATCCATGATAGTCAAAGTGCATCGGAGACCACGAAATGTCTACCTGGAAAATTGCCTGCGTTCAAATGGATTGTCAACTCGGCGATACCGAGGTCAATTTACAGACCATTCTCAATGGGTTTCAAGAAGCCACACGGAATGGAGCACGCCTCGTCGTATTTCCCGAGTGTGCCGTCACGGGATATGCCTTTGAGAGCAAGGAGGAAGCCTGGGCGATTGCCGAAGCGGTCCCCGGCCCAACGACCGAAGCGATCATTGAAGCGTGCCGAGCAGCCGACGCGTACGTCATCGTCGGAACGCTGGAACAGGAAGAAGCTACCAATGATTTGTTCAACGTGGCCGTCTTGATCGGGCCGGAAGGAGTGATCCACGTTTATCGCAAGCTGCACTTGCCTTACCTCGGGGTGGATCGATTCACCAGGCCGGGCAACATCCCGTTTGCCGTTCAAGACATCGGGGGCTTGCGCGTCGGGATGACTATTTGTTACGACGGCAGTTTTCCCGAAGCAGCTCGCTCGCTGATGCTCCAAGGAGCCGATCTTGTTGCTTTGCCCACGAACTATCCGACCGGGGCCAAGATCACGGTGCAGACTTTTGCCACGGCTCGTGCCCTTGAGAACCAAGTCTATTACGCGTGCTGCAATCGCATCGGACACGAGCGTGGTTTTGACTTCATCGGAATGAGCCGCATCATCAGCCCACGAGCGGAGTACTTGGCTTGCACCGAAGAGGATCAACCTACCATTCTGTATGCCGAGATCGACCCAACGATTGCCAGGAACAAACTGGTCGCCAAGATCCCGGGTATTTACGAGTTGCACCGGACAGCTCATCGTCGTCCCGAAATGTATGGGATGTTGATCGAACCGGCGAAGGAAAAATTCACGCCCTCGATACCGCCCGAGGAAGTGGAGGCGAAGTGAGTGAGACATTTAGCCATAGGCGACGTCCACGGTTGGTTATCGGTTCTCGTCACGCTTGTCGAGTTCGTTGGGGTGCGTGAAGACGATGTGGTCGTGACTCTTGGTGACTACATCGACCGCGGTCCCGATTCGTATGGTGTCATTGAGTGGCTGTTGGGATATCAACAACGTGGTAATCTTGTCCCATTGCTCGGCAACCACGAAGCGATGATGCTCGACGCTCGACACGACAGGTGGGCCTTCAATGATTGGCAGGATAGTGGTGGAAAGCAAACCTTGCAGTCCTATTCGCCACTTGGCGATGCAGGCAAGCTGACGGATGTTCCCGACGAACACTGGGACTTTCTAGAAAACACATGTCGCCGCTACTACGAAACCGATACGCACATCTTCGTCCACGCCAACTTGTATCCCGACTTGCCGATGGATGAACAATCCGAACTGATTCTTCTCTGGGAGTATTTCGAGGATCCGGCGCCGCATTACACGGGCAAGACCATGGTGTGCGGACACACAAGACAGCTCTCAGGCCAACCAAAGAATGTCGGGCACGCTGTTTGCATCGACACGAATGTTAACAGAAGCGGTTGGTTGACATGCCTGGATGTGAATTCGGGAATGTATTGGCAGGCCAACAAAAATGGAGAGACCCGGGCCAATTGGTTGGACGAAGCGCATTTTGATGATTGCTGAATCGTCCTGGTATTGGTGACGCGAGATTGGCGTTTGCGGTTTGGATTTTGATTTCCATCGGAGAGCTTCCCGTGAGACAGTTCCCTATTCGAGCCACGGTAGTTATTCTCTCTATCGTGTGGCTCGGGACTTCGGCAATCAGAACCACCGTGGAGGCGTCCTCTTTCGCCAGCTCTGAACTCCACAACACAACAACACAACAACACAACCAGAAGACCGCACTCGGCTGTATGTCCAAAGAAATCGTCAGAGAGGATTGTCCAATTGCTGGTCACCGACGACGGACGAGGCATTTCGGACAAGGGCCAAGGTAACTTTCCACCTGCAAGAACTTGGTCCGTGCTCGACAAGGAATTGGGCAACACCAAGTCGGTTGAACACGGTTGCGAATCAAGAAACTTGTCGATGATCTGAAGAGAGAGTACCAGGTTCTCAGTCAGGAGGAGCTACGGGAACCTCGTTGTGTGGAGATTCTGGAAGCCATCGGGACATCGGGTGCTGAGTCTATCCTGAGGAAACTTGCACAAGGTGAAAATGGGCCAAGATTCACGCACGAAGCGAGGTGGGCGCTAAAGAGGTTGGAACTCAAGCAACCAAGCGAACAGGAACGACGTTTAGGGTGTTCAAAACCACCAGGCCTTTCCTGCCGCTTCGCGTATGATCAACGGACTTAGGTACTCGACGGCTTTCTTGAGTCCTTCCGGACCGCTCATGTAGGCGTCTTCGTGTTCGATGGATAACGTGCCGTCGTAACCTTTCGCTCGCAGCATGCTGATGAACGGTTTCCAGAAATCATCTCCGTGGCCGTATCCACAGGTTCGGAACACCCACGATCGTTTGTCAAGATCGCCGTAACTTTTCGAGTCGAGGACGCCATTGACTTTCGTGTTCGTCGGATCGATGGCCGTGTCTTTGGCGTGGATATGAAAGATGGCCCCGGCGTCTCCGAAGCAGCGGACTGCTTCGATGGGGTCGATGCCTTGCCAGAACAAGTGCGAGGGATCGAAATTGACGCCGATGTTGTCGCTGACACTGCGGAGCTTGAGGAGGGTTTCGGGATTGTAGACGGCAAAGCCGGGGTGCGGTTCGATCGCCAGTCGGACTCCGAGTGCCTTGGCTTCGCGCGCTTTTCTCTCCCAGAACGGCAGGAGGACGTCATTCCATTGGTACTCGAGAATCGTGCGGAACTCGGGAGGCCAGGCGCATGTGACCCAGTTCGGCGTTGTGTCATTCGGAGAGCCACCCGGACAACCGCTGAAGCAAATCACTACATCGACATCCAGTGAAGATGCGAGTTGAACGGTCTTGTCGTGGATCGCTTCGTGCTGCTGGGCGATCTCAGAAGACGGGTGAACGGGGTTGGCGTGACCTCCGAGTGCGCTCAATCGCAACTCGTGGCGGGCAACGTCTTCCAAGATACGTTTACGTTGGGACTCGTCGGAAAGGAGCTGGTCGAAGTCGAAGAGGCGATTCTTGACGTAGGCACCGCACGGAATTTCGATCGTGTCGAGTTCGAGTTTTTTACAGATTGCCAGAGCCTGTTCCCACCCCAGGTGAGCGACACTGGCTGCCATGAGACCGAGTTGCATGCTGGTTTTCATCCACGGAAAGAAAACAGGGTGGGTCATCGCACCGCTCACGCAGGGTCTGTCCCACCCATCACGACAACAAAAAAGCTTCTAGTAGCCGCCGGTGATGATGCGTTCGATGTCGACCCAGAAGGCGAACACGACGAGGCACAGTATCAACAACAACCCGGCAACGGTGGCCCATGTCCGGATTCGTTCCGAGGCAGGCTTTCCGCGAATCAACTCGTAAAGCAGAAAGACCATATGACCTCCGTCGAGGACGGGAATCGGGAGGAAATTCAAAACGGCGATGTGGATCGAGATCATCGCGATGAACCAGACGAATTGCCAGGTGTCGATGCGGGCTTGGTCGTAAGCGAGCCGGGCGATCCCGACTGGGCCAGAGATGGCCTTGGCACCGATGCGTTGGGTTGCGATCGACAAGATTCCTTCGAAGGCTTGCTGGACTTGTCGATAGGCATCTCGCAGGCCCATGCCAATGGCTTCGAAAGTATCGTCAGCCTGGACGACGCGATGGTCAGCCATCAAGACGATTCCACGCCAGTAGTGGTTTCCGGTGAAATCGTCGGGCCACGATTTGTCTTGCTCGGGGTAGATCGTAACGGTCTCGAGTTCGTCTTGGCCCGATCGGTTGACCTTGAATTCGACCCGATCCAGCATTCCGTAAGCAGGCACAGATTGGAGAAGCCAGACGACGCTGGCCCAACCATCGGTCGAGACTTCTTGCCACCCCGATTCTTGTGGCTCGCCTTTCATGTCTTCGTAATGAATGTTGATCTGCTCGATCACGTCGCCTTTTTGGAGCTGGGTGGCCTTGGTCTTCTCCGCCCACTTCTTGTCGATTTCGGCCACGGTCGTTTTGACCTCGTAAGCGAGGCCAAGCTCGGGGATGGGTTGCGGGGCGTTGGACGGCTTTCCTCTGTCGGCAAGGCTTCCGACGAGGTTGAATCTCCAGGAATCGTCCCAGGCCAGTTCTACCTCGTGGAAGGAATACTTGTTCTCGGCCTCGGGGTCGTGGCGTCGGAGTTTGAGCTTGACGTTCCATTCGTTTTTGGGCCGTTTCGCCTGGCGCATCTTGTCGGCCCAGGCCCGGAGTTCGTGTGGCAATCGTATGGGATCGAGACGAACTCGGTCGGGGATGGTCGGAATCTCGGCATTGAGTTGGTTGATCGTCTTCTTGAGGAGTCCTGCTCCGACCGCGCCGCCGATGGGATTGCCAGGCAGGCCCATCGCCATCATTTCCTTGACGGCTTGATCGCGGGCGGCGATTTTTTCTTGCTTGGCCTCGTTGTTCGGTTCCTTCGTGACGAATCGTATCGACTTACCACCGGGGTAAGTGACCTGGACGTATTCGAGTTGGTCTCCCTGGTGTGTTTCGTTACGGACTTCGACTTTGCCAGCGGCCGGGGAGTTGTCGCGGACCATCGTGATTTCGCCCGGCTCCATGATCAGACCGGTCGGCTTTCGGAACGACGGGGCCACGCGGACGTCCCGGGTCTCTCCGTCCTCTCCCTTGACTCGGATGATGACTTCCTTGCCCTGGAGTTGGATCATCCTTCGAACGAAAACAAAATAGTCTTTTTGATTTTCGTTGGGAGAACGGGGATCGTCGGGGAGCGGAATCACTTTTGAGGGATCCTTAGGATCGGATGTCCCAACGATCCAATCACCAAAGGCAAATTTTCCATCGATCGGATCGCGGGCGGGTGTGTTGCGGACTGTGGGTGTTGGCCAGCCATCCTCCTCCGAAGCCTCGCCCGGAATGAGTTGCAACCGTGCTGGCGTGGCCATGCCAATCATCGCCTTCAAATCACCCTGGCGACGGATGGGCGTGATCTTGGTTTTGAAGACTTGCGCCTTGCCCTCGTCGTCGTAGACGACATATTCGAGAGGCATCTCTTCGTTGTGGGCGGGAGCGACCGCGAACACCAAATCGACGAACGTGAGGTTCTTTTTCTCGACGTCACCGATTTTGGTGATTTGCGCACCCGATGGGAGGCCGATTTTGGCGCTCGGAGAACCACTATGAACGGTGGAGACGACTGCGGGAATGACCTTCTTTCCGGGAATCTGGTAGACCAACGCAAAACACACTAACGCCATGATTCCGTTCATGATGACGCCAGCGGAAATGATCGCCATCCGTTGGAAGACGTTCTTGTTGCGGTAGGAACGGGGATCGTCTTCGCTTCCGTCGCTTTCCTCGGTGCCGTCGACTTGGCCGAGCATTTGGACGTACCCGCCCAGGGGGAAAAGGGATATTTTGTAGACCGTTTCGCCCCACTTGAAGCTACACCCCGGAATCGCCGGACCGAAACCGAGGCTGAATACTTGTACGTAGACGCCGCACCACTTGGCGACCAGGAAGTGCCCGAGTTCGTGAACGAAAACGACCAAGCCGAGGCCAACGGCGACTTTGCCGATGGCCAACAGACCCGTGGCGTCAAAGAACCGGAACAGCACCACGACTAAAGCGACGAGGATGAACACAACGGGACCATTCTGCAGCCACCATTGTTTCGTCGTTAGTTCCACTTCGGGTTCGGCATCCTCGGGTAGCTCCGACGGCCTGTTTTGACTCTGTGCGGTCTTCGAGCTTACGGCAACTCGACTTTCCGCCGCGTGAAACTGTTCGTTTTGTTGCGGACCATCGGAGTGTTCTTGGGACTGGTTCTCAGGGTTTATCGGACCTGGCTGAACTGATTCTTTGTTATCCAACGAGCTACCTCCTGTCGTGCCCAGCGGTCAAGGCTGTAGAGTTCGGTTATGGTTGGCCGGGCAATGAAATCGTGATGATCCAAAACCTCGCGACAAACGCGTGGAATATCCAAAAACGGCAAGCGACCGTCCAGGAATTCCTGGACTGCCGCTTCGTTGGCTGCATTCAACACGGCACCACAGGTGCCCCCACGTCGAGCGACCTCCAAGCCTAGCAGCAAAGCGGGAAACGTGTCGTAGTCAGGTTGCTCGAAGCGCAACGTCGACATGGTTTTCCAGTCCAGTCGCTTCGTCGGTCCGTTGACCCGGTGCGGATAGGTCAGCGCATATTGTATGGGCAATCGCATGTCGGGGGGAGAAAGTTGTGCGATCACAGACCCATCGCGGAACTCGACGAAGGAATGAATGATGGAATCCGGGTGAACAATGACGTCGATTTCGTCGGCCTTCAAGTCGAAGAGCCACCGAGCTTCGATGACTTCGAGGGATTTATTCATCATGGTGGCCGAGTCGATCGTGATCTTGGGTCCCATTTGCCAAGTCGGATGTTTCAGGGCTTCCTCGACGGTCACGGATTCGAGTTCGCTGCGTGTCCGTCCTCGAAAGGGTCCGCCACTTGCTGTGAGGACGATCCGCTCCAATTCCTGACGTTTCCCGCTGAGCATGGCCTGGAAAATGGCGCTGTGTTCGCTGTCGACGGGTAAAACAGGGACGTTACGTTCTCGTGCCAAGTCCATGACGAGGGCTCCGGCCATGACCAACGTTTCCTTGTTGGCCAAAGCGATCGTCTTACCGGCTTCGAGGGCGGCCCAAGTTCCTTCCAATCCTGCGGCTCCGACGATGGCCGTGACGACCACGTCGGCGTCGGGATCGGTCACCATCTGCAAAATGCCATCTTGTCCCTGCAACAACGTACACCCCTCGGGGAGGTCTTGGTGGGAGATCTTGTCGCAGGCTTCCGAATCCGTGAGGGCGATCCACCGAGGTTTGTACATGTGGGCTTGCTCGAGGAGCAAATCGACATTCTTGTGGGCACTCATGCCGAGCACGGAGAACTGATTCGGCAGGTGGGAGATGACGTCCAGACAGTTTGTGCCTATTGAGCCTGTGGAACCCAAGATGACAACGTTACGATGTGGCCCTGCCTGGCCGTTAGCTTGTGTAGCAGACAATGGACACCCTATCTGCAGGAGGTCATTTACGGAACGGATAACGCCAGGAGGTGTAGAAATTCCTCCTTTGGGAGCTGGCTCCATCGAGAGCATGGCACCGGCACCATTTTAGGCAAGTTTCACGAATCGGAGCAAGTTTTCTTCCAACCTCAGTGGATAGTTATTTGCGTTGGCTTGCTACAATAGGCGTGTACGGAGAGTGGATGTTGACCGGTTCGATGCCAACTGGAGGTAAATGCGATGAACCATCACCGTTGGATGCCGTGGATGGGTCTTGTACTGTGTGTCGTCGCGAGTCCGGCTGTGAGCGCAGACGAAGGGCTATCCTTTGATGCTCAAGCCGCCAAAAGGGGTCACGAGAGTTTGACGAAACGGGCCTTGATTCCGGCCCTGTGGTCGCAGAGCGCTTACGACAACGCCTGGAAGTACTGGACGCCCAAGCCGAAGTCCAAACCAAAGAATTATGATCGGGCGTTCATGGAGTATTACGGCTTACACCCCACGCCTTATCCGAATGGTGGTTTCCCGATGGGTCTGCGTCAGGGAAAAGGATTTCTGAGTAAGGGCGTCAGTTCTGACTGCATGCTCTGCCACGGTGGCTCGATTAATGGGAAAAGCTACATCGGATTGCCGAACACGACGCTGGACATCGAAGCACTCCACCTGGACATGGGAGCGGGGACGACTGGCTTCCGTCACCTGACATTCACCCACGGCAATGTACGGGGCACGTCCGAAGCTGTTGGGTTTGGGATTTATTTGTTGGGAATCCGGGACCCCAAGACGCTCAAGTTAAAGTTGAGTTCCTTGACGCTCGATCCGAAACGCTCCGAACTCAAGGTCCCCGACCAGATGTGTGGCGATCCACCGGCGTGGTGGCTGCTCAAGAAAAAGAAGACCATGTATCACACCGGGTCGACACCTGCTGCTTCGGTCCGAACCAACATGCAATTCATGCTCGGTTCGAGTTATGCCTACAGACAGTTCGAGAAGGAAGAGGGCACGTTCCGCGACATTCGCGAATACTTTATGAGCCTGGAACCGCCGAGGTATCCCTGGAAGATTGATCAAAAGTTGGCGGAGAAAGGACGTGTGGTTTTTGAAGACAACTGTTCGAAATGCCACGGGACTTATGGAAAGGATTGGACGTATCCCAATCGTGTGATTCCGATGCGAGTCATCCAAACCGACCCGCTTCGCTTCACGGGATTACACAAGGAGTGGGGAGACTACTACAACAAGAGCTGGTTTGCACAGAAGGAAGCCAAGAGTGGAAAGGCTTATCCAGCGTTGAAGCCTCGCGGGTATCAGGCGCCGCCCCTCGATGGTGTTTGGGCAACAGCACCGTACTTGCATAATGGCTCGGTGCCGACGATTTACGCTATGCTCAATTCGAAAGCCCGTCCCAAGATCTTCACTCGGTCGTATCGAACAGATGCCTCGGCCTACGACAAAAAGAATCTTGGGTGGAAAGTGAGGACTTTACGCCAAGTTCCGAACGGACTTTCGAATCGGGAGAAGCGCCATATCTACGACACTCGTATCGAGGGACGTGGAAACCAGGGACATTATTTTGGTGACGATTTGACTGAGCCAGAACGACTTTCTGTGGTTGAGTATCTGAAGACGTTGTAGAGAGTCCCAAATGAGGTGGGCCATGACCCACCTTACTATGCCTTCGGTTTACATTGGACGTACAACTTGATCGGTGCTTCGTCGAAATATTCGAACATGGCGGGGCACAACCATCCCTCCTGGTCCAGTTCGTTCGAACGATACCAGTTCCCGCCAAATTCTTCCCGGACCCATTCGAATTCGTGTTGATGACCTGGAAACGGAGTTCCGGCGAACAACATCGTGAAACCGTGGTTGGCGTCGGGAATGTGAGCTACCATTTTGTCGATGGCCACATCGGCTCCGGCAACGAAAGGTTCCTTTGTGAGCCCTGCATTCTCGTCATCGAATACCCAGAGCCCCTCGTGCTTGTACGGATGAATGGCCATGATGGAATTCATGATTCGAGGTCCTCAACCGAATCGTAATGGGTGAACAGGTACAAGACCAGTTCAATGTAGTGGTCATAAGAAAGGAAGTAAAGTCTATGTTGGCAGTAGGAAATGTGGAGTGCGATCAGAGATAGAAATCTATTAATGAGAACGAAAACCAGACGAGTGTTGAGGAAAATCGATGTGGCGGAGCCAAGTTGACCAGGTTAGAAGTACATGCGGCTCGTGTGTAATGAACTGTATTTCAGAGCAAGTACACACGAGCCGCGGGCAGCTACGATCTTCCGGCAAAAGCAAATTCCCCTCTTGCAACATGTCACACGTTAGCAGCCTCGGGCGTTTTCTTTTCTTTGCCCAGCAAATATCGCAACGCTTCTTCTAGATTGGAATGGCGAAACTCGTATCCAGCTTGTTGTAGTTTTGTGGGCTCGACGCGAGTGCTCGCGAGCAATAGTTCGTCGGCCATTTGTCCAAACACGAGCCGTGCGGCGAAACCAGGCATAGGAAAAATCGTCGGCCGCCAGAGCACTTTCCCAAGCGTTTTGGTGAATTCGGTGTTCGTGACCGGGTTAGGAGCGACAAGGTTTACTGGACCACGAAGCTCTTCTGTTTCTATCATGTGATGCAGTCCCGCGACGACATCATCGAGGGTTATCCAGCTCATCCATTGTTTGCCGGAACCAATGACGCCTCCGCCTCCCATACGGAATGGGAAAAGCATCTGGGCAAGTGCGCCACCTTTGGGACTTAGGACGATTCCGATTCGGGCGTTGACGACACGAATGCCTTTGTCCGCAGCCGGTTTTGTTGCTTCCTCCCATTGTTTGCAAACGTCGGAAAGGAATAAGTCGCCGGGGGTGCTTTCCTCGGTCATTGTCTCGTCAGCCCGGTTTCCGTAATACCCAATGGCTGAAGCGCTCACGATTACTTTGGGGGGCTGTTCTTGTCTGGCCAGTGCTTCACACAAGAGCTTGGTCCCATTCACTCGGCTATTCAGGATTCGCTCTTTTTTGGCCGCACTCCAGCGCCCGACGATGCTTTCGCCAGCGAGGTGAACGACTGCGTCGAAGCCATTCAACTTATCCTCGGCGATCTTCGCTTCGTCTGGGTTCCAGTGGATTGAATGTTCGTCTTCTTTTTGGTTTCGTGTCAGGTTGTAGACTTCGTGGCCACCGGAACTCAAAAATGCAGAGAGGTCGCCTCCCACGAGTCCAGTGCCCCCGGTAATGAGAATTTTCATAGCCTTTTGCTCCCTGCGTTGTAAGTGTGCTGCGATGTCGAGTTGTAACGTCCGATGACGATAGGCAAAGACGGTTTCGAGTTTATTCCGCATGAATGAGTTTCCGAACCAATGACCAACTGGCCCCATAGGCAAGGCATACTCGATTCGATCTTCCAGGATACACGACTTGTCGTCTGTTGGCTCGATAATGTGGGTGTGTTCCCAGTGGGCAAAAGGGCCGCTCACCTGGACATCCTGGAACATGCGTCCCTCTTCGTAGTCTCGATGTTCGGCGACCCATTTGCGTGGCATCGGTCCCATCCAGAGTCGTAAGACTTTGGTAGCACCGGGTTTGATCGTGCCCGTCGATGCCACGAGTTCAACAGGATCCCACGGGGGGTTGTACCGCTCGAATGCTCCGGGATACTTGTGCCAGTCAAAAACGACATTGGCGGGAGCTTTTATGTCTGATCGAAATACAATCGTTTGCTTCTTCATCTGTCCCGACCTCGTTGATTGCGGGAATTCCTGCAGCGTTGGGAACAATAAACGACTTGGTCCCAACAATTCTTCCAGCGTTTTCGCCACTGGAATGGCCTTAGACACACAGGGCACACTTTCTCGGGCCAATCGTGTCTTTGTTTGGATCGACCCTTCATTGTCATTTTACTCGAAGGAGCAGTAACACCAACAATCCACGCAAGCTCCAGGCAATGGTACGGATCCAATTCGACCGAACAAGAAATTGGTGGGTGGCTCCGTCGAATCCTCGAGCCAACCGGTCGTGTTGGGGCACTTGCAGAAAGAAGGTCGAGAGCCAAATCAAGAGCACGAGCAAGAAACCAGCCCACAACCAACTTTTCGGGATGCCCGTAGGCGCCATCATTAGCAAGAGCAAACTCGTAACGAGTTCGACCAACATCGGTGGAAGGACAACCCAAGTGGTTAGTTGGACATGAGTGTTTTCGTATTTGGAGAACTGTGCCTCACCCACCTGGGCATACATGGGATAGTGAACGACCTGGACGAACCAAATCAGTCCCACCATGTAGAGTGTTGCTCCTGCGTTCAAGAGCAACACTCCATTATACCAGTATTGCGATGTCATATTCGTGTCTCTCATTCTCAACGAGGTCGAACCGATGCCATGCCGCCGTCGACACTCAAGACCTGGCCAGTGACCCAACTTTGATTCGGAGACAAGAACCATTCGATGGCTGAAGCTATATCTTCGGGTTCTCCAACACGCCCAAGTGGGTGCATCGCCGTCGAAACTTTCATGGCCGCTTCGGACGATGTGAGTTTCTCGGTCAGCGGTGTCTTTACGAGGCCGGGTGCAACACAGTTGATGCGAATACCTTTGTTTGCGTACGTTGCGGCGGCAGAGATGGCCAGTCCGGCGACGGCACCTTTAGCTGCGGCGATGGCCTCGTGGTTGTGGAGACCGACTTTGGCTGCCACGGACGACATCAGTACAATTGAACCACCCGTTTTCATCATGGCTTTCGCCGCGGACCGAACGACACCATAGGAACTTGTGACGTTCAGAGCCATCGTCTCGTGCCACTCTTCTTCGGAAATCAGGTGGACAGGTTTGAGGAGCATCGATCCCACCAGGTTTACCACGCCATCGATTCGAGTTTGTCGTTGGACAGCGTTCTCGATGCAAGCTTGAACGTCTTGAGGTTTTCGGGCATCAAGAGGGTGTGGAATCGCACCGAGTTCTTCGGCGAGTCTGCTAACTTTCTCGAGGTTTCGTGAGGCCAGAACCAATCTAGCGCCTTGTTTTGCAAGACGTCGACTCAAAGTCGAACCGATGCCGCCTGTCGCGCCGATGATCACGTAGGACGGTGTCGTGTCATGATCGGGTAAAGTCATTAACTGCTCCATTTGGGTCTATAGTGTCGCACGAAATGTGCGGGATTGTCACATGGAACCAGCGACGAGAGGCAGTCTCTCGACCGCTGGTCTATCCAATTTATAGGGAGGAGATCAAGACTTGATGGGTAGAAAATGAGTCGATCGGCGAGCATGGCCAACGGACCAGCGATGGACATAAAGGCAACCAATCACTTGAGTTTTGAGATGTTCCAAACCTGTATGGTTCGGCCTTGCGAAGCGGCCAGTTTTTTTCCATCTGGGCTGAATGCCAAGACCCAACGCCAGGACTTTTTGCCCTGCCACATTTTTCGAAGAAAAGAATTCGGATCATAATTTCTAAGCAACAATCGCACCCATGGTATTCCATGCAGTTCCCGCACCGCTCGGGTCGAAGCCTCTCCACTCTCGAAAAGGACTTGAGATTGAAGGGAAAAGTTGCGGGTCCTATTGAAATGGAGTCCAGAGATCCTCGCTGGCTCACACCTGCGGTTTCCAGTTGAACTGGGTTTAACTATTCCAAACTCGAATGACAGGTTCGTCAAGGTTATGTTCATATCCCAAAATACTTAATGTTGCTGTGTCGATTGTGAAAATGCTGGACGATGCTATTGGGAGTCCGATCCATCTGGTCGCAACAATTCGTAAGATGTGTCCGTGGGCAAACGCGAGGGAATCGCCTTCCAATGAGCGAACCCGTTGTATGAAACGATCCACGCGAGCTTGGACCTGGTTTGGAGTTTCGCCGTTGGGAGCGCCGTCGCGAAACAAAAGCCAGTCCGAGTCGAGTTCTCGAATTTCGGTAATCCGCTTGCCCTCGTAGTCACCGTAGTGCCACTCCATGAGAGCATCTTCGGCGATCGCGTGATCGCCGTACCCGGCAATCTCACACGTCTTGCTCGCCCGTTGGAGCGGACTTGTGAAGACATTGGCAACAGTGAAATCCCGTAGCCGTTCACCAAGTCTGCGGGCTTCTTCTTCACCAACGGGTGTTAATGCGATGTCAGTTCGGCCGGTGTGTTGGCCTGTGAGACTCCATTCGGTTTGTCCATGTCTGGCAAGATAGAGTTTCGGTAGTGAAGGGTTCATGGGCGATTCACTTCAGTCTTTTTTGAGGGTGTTGGAGCCAAAATTAGTGGAAATAGTGTGGGCCTGGAGGATTATTCACAAAAGGCATCGAGTAACCCATCCACGATGAGTGAGACCGGCAGATAGCGCCTGAGTTGGTACTCGGCGTCCATACACCGTTCAGCGAGTTCCATCATACGTTCGGGCGAGTGGTACTCGGTGAAGGTTTGATACAGTTTTTTGTCGTCCTGATCGGTTACGCGAGGGGTCCCCTCCATCGAATGCGCGAGGGCATCACTCAGAAATTCTATGAGTAGTTTGAGCACACTTGCACATCTTCGCCGTTGTAGGGCATTTTCTTTTCCTTCTTGTTCTAAAAATCCTAACCACACCTTGCCCAAGGCGGGAGCATCGAGTTTCTTGGGGTTGACGATCCCTTTCAATAATGTTCGTCGGAAGTGCCACAAATCCGGATCGGCAAGTTCCAGAGCCATGCCCACACTGCCCTCGCACATTGGGACCAAACGATTAATCGCCTGTTCGTCGAGGCCGTGGTTTTGAAGTAATTGCGAGAGCAATTCGGCTGGGAGTGGGGAAAACCGAATGACTTGACAGCGAGATAGTATCGTTGGGATTTGTCGATCGCGGGACGTGCCGATGAGAAAAAACACGGCCCGGGGTGGTGGTTCCTCAAGAGTTTTGAGAAAGCAATTCGCGGATTCCTCGTTGAGATCATCGGCATCGTCGAGGATCGCGACCTTACCACGGCCCAGGCTCGGCTTGAGCGTGAAGTTTCGACACAACTCGCGCATGACCGCAATGGGCATCTCGATACTTTGGGGAGGCCGTCCGACGATGTGCAAATCGGGATGAGTGTTGGCATCGGCCATTCGACACGAGACACACTGGTCACACGCCTGGAATTCGGACGAGTCGTTTTGTTTCTCGCATAGTAGCGTCTTCGCTAGTTCTCTGGCGAAGAGCCGTTTGCCGATTCCGGGCAGACCCACAAACAAATAGGAATGAGCCAACCGTCCTTGTCGATAGACCTGTTCGAACGTCTGAATCCAACGCTCGTGTCCGCGTATCCGTTCCCAAGACATATTGCTATTTTCTCCTAGATTCCAAGCATCAGGAAGCTACGTTCTGGTTAACGCAGCCTTTTCACCATCGAGAGAAATCGAATTACCGTCTGTGTGGACATAGATGTCGTGCTGTGGGTTTGCAATATCAATTCCGATCTCGGCCAGACGTTGCAAGATTTGTGTGTGCAGATCGTGAATGACGGCAATCCGTTTGTCGAAGTCCGGGAGATAACAAAGCATCATGAAGCGTAGCTTTCCGTCCTGAAATTCTTCCAGACCTGCAAGGGGGGCAGGCTCCCGCAAGACGAATGGATGTTCGGTGGCAATACTTTTCAAGAGCTGTCGAATCACGTCGGGGTTGGATTGTTGTGGAGTGTTGACATAGATCAACACGCGGTTCGTTTTGCTCGACAACGTCCAGTTGAGGACACGTCCCGTGATGAAATATTTATTCGGAACGATGTATTCCTTGCGATCCCATCCGTGGATTGTTGTGGCTCGCAGACTGATCTTCGTCACAACCCCAGAGACGTCGTCTACGGTGACGATGTCGCCTATTCGAATGGGGCGTTCGGTCAAGACTATCAAACCAGAAACGAAATTCGAGAAGATCTCCTGGAGCCCGAACCCGAGACCGACAGTGGCGGCCGCGACTAACCATTGATACTGAGACCAACGAATCCCGATCATATTCAATGAGACGATTACACCAGTGATGACGAGTGCATAGCGTAATAGTGCGCTGATGGCATAGCGAGAGCCTGCGTCTATGGGAAGTCGTTGCAAGAAGACCAACTCGAGGAATCCGGGTATATCTCGAGCTGCGAGGATCATGGCCACGACGACGAGCAAGGCTAATAATCCATGACGGAGGGTGATCGGAACGACTCGTTCGGCTTCGCTGATGGACCATAACGTGACTCGGTCCAAGATCCCAAGGGCTGGTAAGACGTCGGCCCAAATGAACCAAATTCCACCGAGGGCCAGAATCATTAACGCAAACTTGACGAGTTGACGGCTCTGCTCGCTCACTGTGACTACATCGATTTCGTCTTCGTCGGGTGCGTCCGGAATACCGCTTGGCTCTTCGTCGGGCTTCGGTTTCTTTTTCGCAGCGGCTTGTTTTTGTTCGAGTTGTCTGAAAGCGATGAATCGCCGATTGATCAGAAACCAACGAGTACACAAAGCACCGACGACCATCAATCCAACGAGATACCAAATGGTCGTGCGTAATCGGAACACGAGTTGATAGGCGGTATAGTAATACCCCGCGATGGCCAGGACTGCTAACAGTAAGGGAACCACAACTCCAATGCCATACCATAGATAGCGGAAGCGATAGACGATCAAATCCGAATGGGCCAGGGCATAACTTCGGAGGATAGGACTGTTGGGACGTAACACGACGTGGGAAAACATTGCCACAACAACGGTGAACGCAACGTATAGACACCGACCCAGAGAAGATTGATGAGCATCGTTTGGTTGAGCTTGGATCGTTGTAAATACGAAGACCAGCGGAATACTCGCGAACATATACCACGACAAATGGGATCGCAACACAGTTCGGGTTTGTTGTCTCCAACCGAAGTGAGATTCTCCCAATCCCTTTTCGCGACAAATCCACCGGAACAGCGCGACCGAGAACCAAATTTCGGCCGCCTTGGCGAGGCCGTAGGCAACAGCCGCGATGAAGACTTCACCCTCCGCGATGAGACGCAATCGCCATGAGATCATCCAGAGGAACAAGGGCCAAAAAGCAGAAAGCAGGAACGTAATCCCAAGGGCTTCGGCGGTCGGTAAAAATGTTTGGCAACTGCCGTGCGAAGCCTGCTTTCCGATCGTTACGAGTCGGTATTCTAACCTTCTGTCATACCAGTAGTAGGAGACAAGAGCCGCGACGAACGGTAAGTAGAGTAATGGACTGACGAGTACGTCCCACAATAGTCGGCCGAGTAACGTTCCCCACTGGAACGGGTTCAACAGCCATCCAAGGGCCGACAGAGCCGCGGGCGTGCATCCGATGCCGAGGACGATAGTACTTCGAACCCATAAGATGCGTTCGTCAACGTAGGCCCGATAGGTCTTGGTCTGTTTCAATAATTCCTCTTCGGTTTCCTTTATCGTTGTTAGGCGCGACAAATAGGTCGCCTGGTGATGGAGGAGTGAATCGATTATCTTCTTTCGTCTTTGCAGAATCTTTCGGATGCCGTTTTTGAGGTTAACTTCGTCGGCGGCATCTGACGTTCGAATGAGTTGGTTATAGGTCTTGTCGACTTCGGGTTCGAGAACGGCGAGGGACGAACGTTCGTCATCCCATTCGTAGAGTTGGACCTGGGCCTTCCGGATTTTTTCCTTGTGATCGTTGAGTTGCTTTCGAAGCCGCCAAAGCGCAGGCAAGGCAACCTTTTGATTACGGAGTAACGCTCCGGTGGTTTCATCGAGGCCCATCCTTTTGATTTTTTCTTTTGTGGTCGCGAATTGGGTCTTCAGCAGCAACAACAAGGACTGTGTGCGTTCCAGTTCTGAAGTTTGTTCTTGCGTTTGTTCGATTCGCTGCATGTTCTTCGCAGCCAGGTCCAAATTACGGTCACTGAGTGATTTCAACAGGCCTGGCAATGTGTCTGCGTCTTGCCGTACGTTGCGAATGATATCCCTTGCCTGGTCGACAAACCGGGTGGTCAACAGGTCACGTAGATTGTGAACCTGATCTTGGATTTGGGCAACTTGAAGGGCGGCGGCGTCTCGTCGGAGAGGTAATAGTGACTCGGTAGCGGCATAAGCTGCGACTTCCTTTTCCAACGCGAGGAGTTTTTGGCGAATTGATTCGCGCGCGGCGAGGACATATGTCCGGCGGGCCAGAGTCAGGTCTTTGTTTTCTTCGGCAGGGGGCGAGATGGAGAGTTGTCGTTGTAAATCGGTGAGCTTCTTCGAAAGGGTTGGGCGAATGCGTCCGATTTCTGCCCGTCGGGTTTGACGATATTCTGGTTCCGATTCCAGTTTACTTAATTTCTGTTTCGCAAGCGTGAGTCTTTCTACTTGTTCTCGGATGAGTTCTTCCAGTTGTTCATTTGTCTTTTTTCGCAGTTCCGGAGTGATCGAAGGAGGGTTCGTTGCTTGGAGTTGTTCGTCGAGTGCTTTCTTTTCGTTTGTGGTCGACTGAATTACGTTTGTAGATTTGTCGGCGTGATCTATCCAGATCTTGGAGAGTGTTAATTCGTCGAGTGCTTGTTGATATAACTGCTCGATCTTCTTTTTGGTCTCGGAATCAAGTTCCAAGTTCGCTTTGGCTTTCCGCAATCGGATTTGCACAAGAGATTGCGTAATGGTCAGTTCCCCTCGTGGCTGTTCAGGTTCTTGTGCCCATGAGGAGACGATGAACGAGCATAAACAGAGTAGACACACAGAACCTGACCGACGCAGTCTCACGTTTTCTCCTCACATTATTTACGGACCTAGAACGGTTCACGATTGCGTTGAGTACGGTTCGTCCTCGCTCAGATCTGGCTTCTCCCCACAAGCGGGGAGAATGACTTTGAGCACGAATTAACTGTACCCAATACAACTGGGAATCGCTCTCAATTGTGCACTTTTTTTAGCAAGGTGTAGTGTAGGACAAGTTACGAGCCGTCCTGCTGGTGCGCATAGAACAAGAGGTTACACATCCATCCAATCGCCGGGTTTAAGAACAATGGGTTCGGCGTTGGTCTCGGCCTTTACGCGCTCTGCCCAGGTATTGACATCTTGTTGGATTGGCGGAAACGTATTGTAGTGGATTGGGAGGACTTTTTTGGGTTCGATGAATTTAATGGCGCGAATACTATCGTCTGGTCCCATAGTAAAGTAATCACCGATGGGGAGAATGGCCAAATCGATCCCTTCTTCTCCGATCAATTTCATGTCTCCGAACAACCCAGTATCTGCTGCGTTATAAATTTTTTGGTCCCCAGGCAAATACAGTATTACACCACATGGATTTCCACCATCACTGCCGTCTGGCAACTGTGAACCATGCCACGCTTGCGTCAACTTGACGCGCCCGAACTCCAGGTTGACTCCCCCGCCATGCTGGAGCCCGTGCAAGTTCGTGAGGCCATGTTTGTTTTTGAACCAACCAGAAATTTCGAAATTGGTGATGACGGTACTTTCATTTCGTTTGGCAATGTCGACGGTGTCACCGACGTGATCACCGTGGCCGTGTGAGACGATGATGAAATGGGCTTCGGCTTCATCGGGCTTGATGGCCGCTGTCGGGTTGCCGTTGAGAAACGGATCCATGAGAATCTTGTGGGTGCCGGTATCGACCAACAATGCCGAATGGCCCAGCCAACGTAGGCGGTTTGCCATTGTGAATTCCTCCTCGTTCGGAACGTTGCAAATCCTTGTGACCTAGGTGTACCACAATCTTGCGGGCAAGCTCAACGAAAAGTTCTTCCTCCGGGATTTCGAGGCTCTCGATGAAGAGATATCGTTGCAACTTCCCTGCGGATGCCTGGCTCCTCTGCGGAAGCAGTTTGGGAATAGGAGACCGTCACAGCCGCCTGTAATGCGTTCGAAGTTCTGGGAAATTCGCAGTTCGTGACTACAATGTCACCAAAAAGATCCAGTAATTCTATCTCCCAAGAGAACACGATGATCGAAAAAACGTACAACCCCGGAGACTTGCTTTTTCAGGAAGGTGATTCCGGTGAAGATGCCTTCCTGATCAAAGAGGGTTCTGTTGAGATTCTTACTGATTATTCGACCACCCCAAAGCGGATGGGGGTCGTTGGTCCCGGGGCCGTCTTGGGCGAGATGAGCCTCATCGAGGAGCGTCCTCGAAGTCGGACCGCGCGAGCGGTGGACAAGGTAGCGGTCACTCGCATGACACGGTCGGATTTTCATAAGCTGCTGCTGTCCGATCCAGAACGGTGCACGAGTTATTTGCGTTCGTTGTTCGAGAGGCTGCGGAATCTTGAAGGCCAACTTCAACAACTGACGGCCCAGGGTCACGAAATCGGTATGAAAGAAGCGGCGAAACTGCAAGTTAAACTGTTTCCACTTTCGCGCAGAACGGCTCAAATGTTGTCCGAGAGCGGGGTTGTGATTAGCTCGTTTCCCTGGCGTCTCGGACGGGCGTCAGAAGCTGATGAACAAGAGGCCTTTGACTTGAATGATTTTTGGATTCTTGACGAGCAACCCTTCCAAGTGTCACGGAATCATATGTTATTCGATTGTCTGGCAAATGGTCAGATTGTCATCCGTGATCGCGGGAGTAAGCTCGGGACCGTCGTCAATGAGACCGTGTTGGGCGGGAGATCACACAACCGCAAAGAAGTTGAATTGGACTCCGGAGACAACGTGGTGATTCTGGGGACGTGGAAATCACCATGGCGGTTTCGAGTCCGGGTCGAAGAGCTTAATTAGTGAGAACTGCGAGGATTCTCGGTGGCTCGAGGAACGCTCCCAACGTAGTGTAAGAGCCGAGGCTCCAAAAGCCTCCAGATCTGAACAGCCCGAGGTGAGCCTCCCACTTAAGACTGATGCTCGGAATAATCTGGGGATCTCCCGTCCCGAATTCTACCGTGACACCATCACCCATCGTGACACCAATGAAGCCACTCGAATCAACTTGCGTTGTTGAGGAATTCCTGACGTACCGGTAGAGATTGACGTCAGTGCTCGAGAACCCAAGAGGATCACGACTGATCCACCTCCCAATCGCCCGATCATAAAATCTCGCCCGGTTATATTGCAACTCCGCTTCGGCATCCCATTCTCGTCCAGTCCACTTATACCTGTCCCCGAACGAAGCATTACTCTCACTGGTGATGTTGCCAAACCCATCATAAACGATGGTGTTCTGAACGACACCCGAATTGTCGATTTCGTTATCACCGCCATCATCGCCAACACGGTCGTGGTGCGACGGAAGGCCGATGACTGTGTTGGGACGTTGTGGGTGCAGGAGAGGCCAAGGTTGTATTCTGGGTTTGAGGAAGGATGAGTGTGGCTGTGTTCTCCAAAATTCTCAACAATTTGGGAAAACGGCCTTGAGCAGGCCAAAATCGATACACATTGAATTTGGAAAAAAATGCGACCTCAATTTGGTTCGGTACAATTATGGTCTCCCAACAGTCAACGGAGGCTGAATTATTCCGGATGTCAAAATTGACTTTATGTAACAATTTTTCATAGTCGGAGTTTCCTCACACATGATGAGCAGATTGGTGGCTTGGCCACGGTACTCACGACCCCACGTTGATACAAAAAGGTAAAAATAAGGGACGAGAGTACATCTGTCCCGAACAACTAACTCACTGCAATCATCTTCGAACGAGGGTTTTCCAAGGGTTATGTGTTCGAAATACAATTGCCAAAACTTAATTTCTGGTGGTTCACTCCACTTTTCTGCTGCAATTGCCAATACCTGTGAAAATCGGCTTTCGGCTTTTTGTAAAAACCCCTGGCCAAAAAATACACTAAACCCAGGATCAATGCATTGCCAGTAGATTGACGCTAAATTAATGAAAGCATCAAGAGGCGCAAGTTTCTGCAAGATCAAGTTTTCATAGGACACAACCAAATCCTCGATTAAGGATGGGGCTGTTTCTTGGATGTCTGGATAAGAAAGCGTAGCCACCACAATATCCTGCTGTTGAAGCTGTTCAAAAGAGATCATAGTTGAAGCACTTTCTATCAATATTCAGAAAGAATGAACATAAAGGCGGTCGATTTGTACTCGATTCTCCCAAAGGGTAGGAGACCACTTGAACCACTCCTAACGGGATAGTTCTTGAAATCCATGTTCAAACACGAGAAATGTGTGCTTTCTGTTTGCTGGCTAATGCACATGTTAGTTTTTCATTGCAAGCCAAAAATGCCTTGACAGTGGAGGACGAGTCAAACCAACGTGGTATCCCGTCGGTTCCCAAATTTGGATATCTCGTGATTATTAACACCCTGCGAAAAGAATGTGTGCACACATGTATACACAAGTCGTTAACAGACAAAGACTTTTGGTAACACTTTACCAGTCTGAAGTAACTAAATCTGTAACTTGTTAGCTCGCAAGGAGTTCCAGTTTTCATGCGTCTGAAGAATCGCTTTGTTGCCACCGTCAGAAACTCTTGTGATTCTTGGATTTATGGAAACCTACTTCAGACTGGTAAAGTGTTACCGGATTTGTTCGATCTGATTGCGACCATTGTAATCGAACTCAATCGATATCTCGGCTGTGCCATCGACGATGGTGCGAGAACTGAGGTTGCTGGCATCGTCGTAAGTCGATGTCGTGAGACTACCCTGCGAGTCCTCCACGACGGTTCGGTTATCCGAGTCGTCGTACGTGAACGTGAGTGTCTGTCCCCAGATGTCCTTGGCCGTGACAACTCGGTTCAACTCGTCGCACGTCGTGGTGTACGTGCCGTCAGCATCGGTCGCGGTCAACTGGTTGCCGTTGTCGTCATAACTGTAAGTCATGGTCTCCACGGGTTTGCCCGAGGTGTACCAAATCTGAGTCGTCATTCGATTCAAAGAATCAAATTCGAAGCTCCGTCGACGCCCCAACCGGTCCGTCGAGGACGTCATCAATCCCACGGCGTTGTAGGCAAACGTGGCGGTGTTGCTGTGCGGATCGGTCTCGGAGACTTTCCGGTTGAGTCTGTCGTAAGCGGCGAACGTCGTGGTGTTGCCCGACGTATCGATCCTAGCCTCCGACCCCGTTGATGCTAGGAGTCGCGTTCCTTCTCACGATGGAGTCCACCCTGCGAAGGAGGGTACGTTCCCGAAGAGGCTTCGCACCCCGGATTACTCCGTACGCACGCTCTGGTAGGAGACTGCGAGCAGCATCGCAGGTGAGTCATTCTTCTTCCTCCCGACGATTCACATAGACATCAGCGACTTCGTGTCGCAAGTTACACATTTAATTTGGGAAAAAAAATGCGACCACAATTTGGTTCGGCACAGGTGAGGGCTTGACCCCGATGCCGGGAAAGGCGTACGTCCGGTTCTGAAGGGAGTGACATGAACACCACTCTCGTACTTGACCACATCTACTTTGCCAAAATCTTCCTAACTGCTCGTCTCGCATATGAGTGCACTGGAATTGAATAGAATTTTGGGGATTGGCTCCACGGTAGCTGTTCTTGCCGGACTTGGACTCGAATTAAGTTTTCCGTTTTTCTAATTGAGGCACGTAGATCAGGAATGGCTGGACCTGCGTCTTTTCCAATTTGTCCAAGAGTAAACATGATCTGCGCTCGCACAGTGGCTGATTTATGGTCAAGGTTTTCCCTCAGATCATGCAAAGCAACGACTGCTGGAGGACCGATTTCGCCGAGGAGTCGTGCAGACAGGTTTGCGAGTGTATCCGAGCAGTGAAGACCTTGCGCAATCACCCGAATCATAGTTTTATCACGCTGAATTTGCCAAAGCGCCCAAGCGGCATACAGTTTAACAGCTTGATTTTGATCCGTGAGCAGTGTCTTTACCGTCGGCACGATTTTTATAGCTGCTCGTGCTTTACTAAGTCGACCGAGACCAGCACAGGCCTGAGCCCGAGTACCTGACGATGGAGAATTTAGGAAGCGAGAAAGATGACTCACCACCACTTCACTGTCAGTTTGTTCGAGGTCATAATACACGGCCAACAACAGCATGACTCGCTTGGAAGTCTGAAGATTCTTTGGCAACTCCTTGAGTATAATGAACTTCTTTGAACCTCTCCATTTTATTTCTGAATCCAAGAGCATCATGATCGTTAAATCACTGGTGAGATGGCTATGAATTAATGGAAACAGATCAGGACGTTGGTGGGGATATTTTTCGAATGTTTGAGAGAAAAGATGATCAAAAATTCGACAATCACATTTTACATCGGGCGAAGATACGGCCGGAGACACCAAACAGCATCCACTGAGTATGACAGACAGAATAGATGGCCATGCCAAGACAAAAGTGTGCATAAGAAACCTTATCTAGTCAGAAGTGAATAATAGATATCGTTGTCACTGATGAGGTCACCGAGTTTCGGTGAAAATACACTGGAATGGTTAGGGTGTTTAGGCAGGGCCTACGCATCAAACTTTCCCCAGCTTGCATGAAGCTGGGGAAACAAAGTAACAAGCGGGGTCTTTCTCGCGGAAAACTGCTTTTGCTATGATGTGTGTCTCAAATACGATTCGGGATTCAACGAAACTCGCCAGGTTGTTCTCCATCGAGTTTTTGAGGCTCGGCATTTTACGCTTGGTTTCGGCTCGAGAAAACTCATGCCAATGGGAATCTCGAAGAATTAATCGCAAGGCTGGTAACTTTTAATGCGTAGGCCCTGGGTGTTTAGGCGGCTCCAAATTCACCAATGACTAGCCCGCCTTTAAACTGATCTCCAGACTTCTGGCCTTTTCTCTACAACCTGCACTTTGCGAAAAAACTTATGTTCCCATTATTGGCCACATCCTTGGTCTTGACGTAGAGTTGGCTAAGCAACGGCAAAGCCAAGGCTTTCTTCCAGGGCGTCTTGACGATCCAAGCGATTGTGACGAAGACGTGGCCGAACAGATATTTCTGGTTCGTCTTCACGGAATAGTGGTAATGAATCTTGACCAAGTTGTCAATTGGAGGTGGAAACCTCTGTCCCTGTTCACGCTCATGCAATTCCATCCTGTCCGTGAAGTTGTTGCAAAACAAACAAGATTTTCTACTCAAATGGCTCGTGAGAACTTCGAGACGTCTCACTTCCCCAAGCCTTTTAGAATGAAATCACAATATTTTGCATCGTCAGTGCCAGATAAAATAAAAGCTTTACCCAGGATTCTATTCTTCTTGGTAGGCTCAACTACCCTTATTCCCCAAGGCCTACGCATCAAACTTTCCCCAGCTTGCATGAAGCTGGGGAAACAAAGTAACAAGCGGGGTCTTTCTCGCGGAAAACTGCTTTTGCTATGATGTGTGTCTCAAATACGATTCGGGATTCAACGAAACTCGCCAGGTTGTTCTCCATCGAGTTTTTGAGGCTCGGCATTTTACGCTTGGTTTCGGCTCGAGAAAACTCATGCCAATGGGAATCTCGAAGAATTAATCGCAAGGCTGGTAACTTTTAATGCGTAGGCCCTGGGTAACAGCAGGCACATTTTGTGTGCCGTGGCCAGACCAGAAAGACAAGCGGACGGCGCCACAAAATGTGCTTGCTACTTTAGTGCATAAGTTGCGCGGGTCTCAACAAGAGTTGCCGTCATAAGTGTGCTATCCGACTGTCTTGTGGTAGATCTTGTGTGCCAGTAACTCACACCTTCTACTTCCCTATACTCAGTTGGGCAACAATTCTCTCAAGAACTCGCGAATCATAGGTCGTTCCGCGTGGACCCTTCGCCTCGCGAGGCCACTCACGAATCGTGTCGAGATAGGGAGCGGCTTTTTGTCCTAACATATCGATGGCATTTGTGGCCATGAGTCGAACGCGAGGATCACGCTCTTTTGGTCCACCTAACGAAATGAGTGTTTGTAGTGATGCTGTGACGTCCTTTTTCGCGCCATACGTTCCGAGAGCTTCTGCTGCTGCGATGCGGACGCCTGGCTCCGGATCTCGGAGGGCCTTGTGAAGGTGGTCGCAGTTATCTCTGACGACCTTTTTCCCACGCATAAGAAATCCGAGGGCAGCCCAGTAACGCACCGCGCTGTCTGTATCTTCAAGCCCTTTCTGCATTTCCGGTATGTCCTTCCTTTGCAACGATGATGCCATCTCCGCCATTTTGAAAATGCGTTTGAGTGGATATTTGTTGTTGTCATGACCTATCTGGTATGGTGTCGACCCTTTGGAGCGTGTGTGTATTTCGTTTTCTGGAAGAAAGCCGACATCACGAATCTTGAACACAAAATCTCGTTGGGCTTTGCGGAGTCGTTTCAGTGTCTTTTGGTGTTCCGGGGATTGCGCAAGGTTGTGGACTTCGTCACGGTCATTTTTCAAGTCGTATAGTTCCTCAGGCGGACTCGGAAGAAAAAACGCACTTTGTGCTGCATTTAATTTTCCTGCAACGAAGAGCTTCTTCCATACCTGAGTAGTGGGTGTTCGATACATCGTCCGGAGAAACTGACCGTCGGGTCGATGCGGCATATAGTTGCGAATATAAACATATCGCTTATCGCGAACACTCCGGACCATGTCATACCGTTCATCCATTCGGCCACGAAAACCATAGAGATACTGCTGTGGGTCGGTTTCGTGTTTCCCCATAAACGCATGACCCTGGTAGTAACGAGGGGGAACAGAACCGGCCAGACTCAGGACTGTTGGAGCGAGGTCGACGAAGCTCACGAGCCGAGTGGTTTGGGCATTGGGAGCGTACCCCTTTGGTGCCAGATCCTGATATCTTTTCGGAATATGCACGAGCATCGGTACACTGAGCCCCGAGTTATAGGCGAAGCGTTTGTTGCGTGGCATCCCGGAACCATGATCGCCAAAGAAAAAGACAATGGTTTCATCGGCCAAGCCAGCTGTTTCGAGTTCGGCCAGTATTTGGCCCACCTGCCTATCCATTTCGGTAATTTGATCGTAATATCGAGCCCAATCGCGTCGCACTGTGGGTATGTCGGGATGGTAGTCCGGCACTCTTGCTTTCTTGGGGTCATGGATGCGTTTTGCCGAACCGCGTGATATTTGCCCTTCGTGCGAGACCGTCAGGTTGATCACTGCAAAGAAGGGTTGCCCAGGTTTACGGTTTTTGTAATGGGCTTTGCGTGAGGATTCATTCCACAGCTGAGATGGTTTTGTGAGATTGTAGTCTTCTTTCCTTTTGTTCGTGCAGTAGTAGCCGAGCCGACGAAGTAGCACCACAAACATATCCATGTTGGGAGGCAAACTTGTCTGACTTCGCATATGTTCTGATCCAGTCGATGGTGGATAAATTCCAGAAATGATCGTTGTGCGTGCTGGTGCACAAACGGGGGCGTTGGACCAGACATTTCGATATAGAAACGCTGTCTTAGCAAATTCGTCCAGGTTTGGTGTTACGGAGTAAGTGTCACCATAACAGTTCAAGTGAGGACCGATGTCTTCACAAGTGATCCACAAAATATTGGGCTGTTTGTTTTTCTTTTGGTCGTCCTGGGCTGATACGCTCGACAAGGAACAGCACAAAGTTATCGTTGTTAAGACGCTAATCCGCCAGATTTGGTCGTTCATCTGTTCAAGACCTCGCGGGTGATGACTTTGGTGGTAAACATTGGTTTTGAGGAGAATTGTAAGCCAGCGAGTTATCTCAATCAACTCTGTTGTCGTTGATCGGATTGACCTTCTTGTGACGGGTTCTTTGTTCTTGTTAACTTGAACCCGGATTTGCAGAGTTATTTGTTTCTTATTGAAAGCCCAAGTTCGTAGGGCACCGAAGCCATTCTCGAAATGGGATTACGCAGGAATACGTGACTACTCCGACAAGACTACGATGAGGTTGACCTTCGGCCAAAAGGATAACATGACTTGGATGGATTCACCGTTGCGAGTTTCGTCGATTTTTGGAGTTGATTGCCAATCATTGTCGAATGGCGACATTGGGCTCGTTTAACGCGGAAATCAAAGCAGACGGGGGAAGTGCGTCAGCAATTGTGCACCGCCTCCCAAGAGAAGACATTTTGGGTCTGGTGATATGGTGGGCAACTGATTTGTGGGTCGGACAATCAATCAGATCAGTGCCCTGTATGACAGATACTGGTGAATCCAGTTACCTGCGTAACATCTTGAAAACCTCTTCGATTGATTTGAGGACAGTCCTCGAGGTGCTCCGACTATTCTTGGTAGGTGGCTTCGAAACAGAACTTGTCTGATGTTAATCTGGATCCTCTTCGAACTCGTCAGGTTGCTCCACTTCGTCGGCTCCTTCGGTAATTTCAGTCTCGGCTGCGTTTCCTTCAGGCAGTTGAGTACTGGCGGGCTGATTGTCGTTTGTGGTTGGGTCGTCCAATTCTACGACGCCCGGACTGTCAGTCCCGACCTCTTCAGCCGATTGCTGTTCGGCTTCTTCCTCGGCTTTGCGTTCTTCCGGAGGAACAATAGCGAGCGTCGCGATTTTGTCTCCTTCATTCAAGTTCATGACGCGAACGCCTTTCGTGTTTCGCCCAACGACGCGTATCTCGTTGATGGCCGTGCGATTGACCATTCCGGTTGCCGTAATGAACATGACGTCGTCGTCCTCTTTGACGGCAGCAATGCGTACCACTTTGCCGTTGCGTTCTTTGGTTTGAATGTCACGAAGTCCTTTACCGCCACGATTTTGCTTGCGATATCGCATGCTGGATCGATCTGCCGAGTCTTCGTCCGTTTCGGGCATATCGGTTTGGTCGGCTTCTTCGACGATGTCGATTTCTTCGTCCGCCTGAGAGTGCGTTCCGTTGGCTTGCACGACATCGTTTGTGTTGGCTCCAAATGGCGTTCTTTTCCCATAGCCATTCTCGCAGACGGTAAGCAAGTATCCATCCGGATCCACGACGACCATCCCAACGACTTCGTCATCGTCTTGAAGGCTGATTCCCTTCACGCCCCTGGTGTTTCGGCCCATTGGACGTGCGTCCGTTTCGCTGAAACGGATGGCCATGCCATTGGCTGTGCCCAGGATGATTTCATCGCCGGCGTGGGTCATTGCAACCCCTATGAGAGAGTCGCCTTCGTTTAGATTGATGCCGATGATGCCCCCACTTTTTGGTCGGCTGTAACTTTCGAGCGTGGTCTTTTTGACCAAGCCCCGACAAGTTGCCATGAGGAGGTGATAGCCAGGTTCAAAGTTTCGCACAGGGATCAGGCTGGTGATTCTTTCGTCTTCGCGGAGGGTGAGGACGTTGGCGATCGAACGACCACCTGCGGTGCGGCTGGCTTCCGGAATGTGGAAAACGCGCAGCCAATAGACTTGTCCTTGATTGGTGAAACAGAGCAAGTACGCATGCGTGGAGGTCACGAAAAGATGCTCGACGAAATCGTCATCTCGAGTGGAACCACCGCGAACTCCCTTGCCACCTCGACGTTGACTACGATAGGTGTCGATCGGTAACCGCTTGATGTAGCCTTTGTGCGTGAACGTTACGACATTCGTTTCTTCTGGGATTAGGTCTTCGTGGGAGAGTTGATCGTAAGGCGTCGGGTCGATTTGAGTTCGCCGATCATCGCCGTATTTATCACGCATCTCAAGGAGTTCTTCTCGCACCAACATCCGGACATTATGTTCGCTGCTGAGCAGTTCCTCATAGCTTGTGATTTTGCCCCTAAGTTCGTTATATTCTTTGATGATTTCGTCTCGCTCCAAGGCCGCCAGTTGTCCGAGTTGCATACGAACAACGGCTTCGGCTTGAGCCTCCGTCATGTGGTAGTTATCCTGCTGCCCGATTTCTTTCTGCAAGGCTGCGAAGTGATCGGCCCCGAGCGCACGCTCCAGGACAGCTGCAGCCACCTGGTGATCTTGCAATCGTGTCTTGGCTTCATTGCGGCTAGGAGACGACCGGCAGATTTGGATTACTTCATCGAGTGAGGATATCGCGATGAGCTGTCCCTCAAGGATGTGAGCCCGTCGTTTGGCCTCGTTGAGCATGTGTTCCGTACGTCGCCGGATCACATGAACTCGATGACGCAGGAACTCCTCGAGCATTTGCTTGATGGTTAGCGTGCGAGGAGTCCCGTCGACGAGGGCGAGCAGGATGATGCTGACTGTAACCTGTAGCGGAGAGAACTGATAAAGCTGGTTTAAGACGAGTTCTGGGTCAGCATTGTTTTTCACATCGATGACGATGTTTACAGGCTTATTTTGGCGATCGCTACTGAGGTCCTGGGCGTCTCGAATGCCAGTGATTCTCTCGTTTTTGACCAACTCACCGATCTTCTCCATGATGCGGTTGTTGTTTTCTTGATAAGGAATTTCAGTTACGACAATTTGGCTCTTATTTTTGGTCGTGACGACTTCAGCTTTTGCTCGTAGAGTAGCACGACCTCGTCCCGTGAGATAGGCTTGGCGTATTCCTTGATCACCGCAAATGATTCCGCCTGTAGGGAAGTCTGGGCCAGGAATGATTTGGAACAATTCTTCGATGCCCAATTCGGGAGCATCGATCAGGGCAATGAGGGCATCACAGACTTCACGCAGGTTGTGAGGGGGAACGCCTGTGGCCATGCCCACGGCAATTCCGTCGGAGCCGTTGACGAGTAGATTCGGGAACCGACTTGGGAGGACGACGGGTTCTTGATACTTACCATCGTAATTTTCACGAAAGTCGACGGTGTCTCGCGTGATGTCGTCGAGCATGTCTGCCGCAACAGGAGAGAGTCTTGCTTCCGTGTATCGCATAGCGGCTGGTGGAAAACCGGCGATTGAACCAAAGTTCCCTTGTGGATGGACGAGGCGGTGTCGCATGTTCCATTTTTGGGCCATGCGAACGAGTGTGGGATAAATTGTTGCTTCACCGTGAGGGTGATACCGTTTCATGGTTTCGCCCACGATCCCAGCACATTTGGTCGTGGAGCTATTCGGACCGAGATTCAAGTCGTTCATGGCGACAAGAATTCGTCGTTGGGAGGGTTTGAGCCCATCGCGAACATCGGGGAGAGCACGACTGATGATCACGCTCATGGCGTAGTTGAGGTAACTCGTGCGGAGCTCGTCTTCGATGCTCAGAGGTTGATCATCGTCCCCGTGTGGGGCATTTGGGATTTCTGGTGGGGGGAGTTGCGGAGGTAATTCGTCTGCCAAGGGGAAGCTCCTCAGAGGTTACTTCGGCAAATCAGGTGTGCATATCCGAAACGACATAAAGCGTTATTATATCAGATGTTGGCTGGAAAGGCACGTACGGTGTACGTAGAATTAACATTCTTTACCGGCATCCTAGCTGGGAATAATACGCAGTAATAAAACGAACGAATTTTGCCGTTCGAACAGCTTGTTACCTTTGTTGCGGAATTGGTTGCAGATAGTGTAATCGAGTCAGACGGAACAATTGTCAAGCCAACGGCGACCATGTGAAGGTGATTTGGAGTGAACCATTTAGTGCTATTACTTTTTGTTGTTTTGCTTTTCATCTTTCCTGTTTCGGTGTACCTGGCCGTATTATCCGGTTTGAATCATCGCGAACGTCCGACTCTGATTCCAGGCGTCTGGGACTATGTTGGACTGCTTTTTGGTTTGTCTGGGTTTTTGTTCATCGCTGGGCCGTCAATTCTTTATCTGATATATCTGCGAAGCATGCCTGGTTTGTTTGCCCGTGGGACAGAGCAACCTTTGTTTGATTTTTTTCTTTGGAGTTGGACTCACTTCGGACTTGTTGGGTACTTTGGTGTTTTTTTTCTTCTTGTTTCTTATGCTCTTTACGCACGTAGACGAGCGACTGTGTTGTATAACATTAGGCCAGATGCATTCGATCAGCTCCTCAGTGCAGTCTTTGCAAATCGAGGGTTGGATTGGGATCGATGGGGGAATCAAGTTCGCTTCGGACCAGATGCCAAAGGAACGACCAAGTCTGATACTCCAATTTCCGGGAATGAACATGTCACAGCGGAAGCGACGATCCCACAGCAGAGTCCTTCTCGCCCGGTGGTCATGAGTAATGTGTCTCGTTGGTATCAGATCACCGTTGATGCTTTTCCTTTGTTTTGGAACGTCACGATATGGTGGAACGATGTGCCTCATTCCTTGCGTTTAGAGTTGGAAAGAGACATTCAACATCGTCTTCAATCCGTTCCCCAAGCAGCGAATCCATCGGCTGGCTGGCTACTTACTGCTTCAGGTACTCTATTCGGAGTGATCATTGTGTGCGTTGTTGGGTTGGTCTTGTATACATTTTTTGCTGGTTCATGACTGTCACAAGTCAATCAACATTCATTTCGGACTCAGCAAGTTGCATCGAACGACTTGCTCCTATTACCCTGGCACAATTAATTCTCACGTTCAAATTGCGAAACAAAAGCTTTTGCCGTCCTTTGGGGCTCGTTCATCCGACAACTATTCGTGCCGAGGTAATATTTTGCGTGATCCCCTGCATGTACCTCAGAGATGAGATTTTGATGCAGTGCTATGTTCATTTGGCAATCGAGAAATGTGTTTTCTGACAGTTCAGATGTTGTGCGAAACTTAATCTTCTGCGTCTGAGTTAATGTCATAAGACTCAGGATGGCACGTCAAGGAATTGAAAGATTTAACGATGCAATGAATCGAAAATGGGAAATAGGCTCAGAATTAGCGACACAGTTTGAGTGCCAGTGCACAAAAAAATCCCATAATGATTGCTCATTATGGGATTCTGAAATCTGAACTAACCTCAATTGTCGATAAAGAGGGTCATGGATCTTGATTCTGTACATATCCTTAGAAAGGAGGTGATCCAACCGCAGGTTCCCCTACGGTTACCTTGTTAC
>CAYRFQ010000086.1:0-33808 GCA_964423615.1 uncultured Alcaligenaceae bacterium
CGTCCACATCTTCCGTCGGCAGGTTGTCTTGATCATGCAGCCAGGTTTGGAGAAGGGGCGTGTACAGAGTTACTAACCGATCCCAGGCCTGCGGATTGGACGGCTGACACAATTGGTCCAGAAGTGAGAATGACGTATCCATTCTGACTAATAAGGGTTGAGATATCATGTTCGGTTCAGATCGAACTTTGATGGTATCAATTGACATACAGTCGGTCAATCAGCGATAAGGGAACCCTGAGAATATGCGGTTCTTCCGTTTCTAGGTGCCAAGTACAGTGGTAAAAATCGCCCGGAATCGGTCTTTGATTTGTCGGATTTGGTCGATCCTCCAGAGAATCGCTTCGGCCCCACGATTCAAATCCAAGATCAGCCGTGTCCACAAACTCTCGGCCTTCTTCAAACCATAACTGCGTTTGATGATCACACGAACCTTGTCATTGATACCTTCGACCGGACCACTGCTCTGACCCGAATCAAAGTAATTCAAGATGTTCTCATACCACTTCTCGAACGTTCCAAGGAACTTGTCCATACCAGCAAACCAACTCGAAATCTGAGCCAAAAGACGACTCAACCGTCTCCCGGCTTGGTTTCGGTCACTGGAGCTATCAAAGATGTTGGGGAAACGCTCCTTGAAGTTGTACAGACGTTTTAACTCTGGCAGTTTCTGCAACAACTCAGCTAGTTGGGCCTTCTCCGAACGACTCAAGTCGGCCCGACGACGACGGAACAACCACATCAGCGATCGGAATTGCCGACGCTCGGGTTGGGACAGTTGGGCTTTATACTCTCGCGTGATGCGTTGGCGTTCTTTGTCCACCGCTTCGTTAAAGTTCTTCGCGACGTGGAACCTATCGACAACACCTCGGGCGTTGGGCAACAAGTTCCGGCAAGCGTTGTGGTAAGCCTGAGCCATGTCTGCGCGATAACTGCCAACACCAGCTCGTTGGCTGGAACTGAGTTTTTCCAGGCACTGGCTGGCGGCTTGTTCATCGCGTCCGGAGGCCATCGCCAAGACCCGAGGTTGGTCTGGGTCGGTCAAATCGGTCAGAATCGTGACGTACAACTTGTGGCGTTTCTTGAGGCTAATTTCATCGATCCCAATGTCTTGGATAACCCGCTGCGGATCAATCTTTTTGTCTTTCGAATCGGTGATCAAGTTTTGGACAATCCAACCGACGGTTTCGGCCGAAATGCCCAAACACCGAGCCACATCTTCTTCGCACGATCCAATGAGCATGCGCAGAACGTGTTGTTCGAAGCGATTGGTGTAACTGACGTTTTTGCGTTTGAAAGGCGGCTGGAAGAATTGACGGTAGCGACACCAACGACATCGGTGAAACAGACCTTGGTAAAGAAAGAACGAGGGTTGTCCCCAAATATCGAGATCTCGGATGGCCGAGATTTTGTTTTGGTACTCCAGGATGACATCCTGTGAGTGATGGCACTTCGGGCAACAGACTCTTTGGGGAACGTTCCATCGAACAAAGAAACCGTGCCCCTCTGGGAGAGATTGATATTCGAGAAGTTCGGTGGACTCGGGAAGATCGAGTTGGATAGTGATATCAGCCACAGCAGAAAATCGAAAATCAAGATGGGAAAACGGACGCGAGACCAAACGCGCCCTCTGAAGAAACATTACGCACCTTTCCCAACCGCAGAATAGTCCCAAAACCAACGTTTGGCACCTAGAAACGGAAGAGCCGTGAACTTTTCCTCCGCCTGAGGTCTCTAACGGGTATGAGCACACACCAAATCGAAATCGATGGATCCGTTGGTGAAGGCGGCGGCCAGATCCTCCGGAGCAGCCTTGCCCTCTCGCTGTTGACAGGGAAACCCTTTCGTCTGCGAAATATTCGTGCTAGAAGGAAGAATCCGGGACTCCAACCACAACACCTGATGAGTGTCCGAGCTGCGGCCCAAATCGGCCAAGCGGAGGTGATCGGTGCGTCGCGAGGCAGCAGCGACTTGGTGTTCAAACCAAATACTATCGTTGCCGGAGATTATGAGTTCGCCATCGGCACTGCGGGAGCAACGAGCTTGGTCCTCCACACCGTGTATTTGCCGCTCGCTTTACGAGCAACAGAACCGAGTCGCATCGTCATCAAGGGTGGCACACACGTGATGATGTCACCTAGTTCCGATTTCCTCATCACCACTTGGCAAGGCTACATGACACAGTTGGGACTTAAGCTCTCAATCGCCCTTCATAGATTGGGCTTTTATCCCAAGGGGGCGGGAGAGATCGAAGCCCGCGTTCAACCCATAGCTGCAGTGAATAGTTGGAATTTGACAGAGAAAACGGAAATCAAGAACGTGAGGGTTGTCGGGGCGGTCGCGGGACTACCCAAAGATATTGCTGGACGACTCGTCCGACGCGTAACCCAACGGTTCAAGCAATTTGATGCCAACTTGAAAGTCCAGGGGGAACAACAAGAATGGGAAGGAGGACCAGGGGTCGTTTTGACATTGGAACTGCAAACTCAACCAGTCACTACTTTGTTCTTTGGTCTTGGAAAACGCGGCAAAAAAGCCGAGCAAGTTGCTGACGAAGTCTTTGACGAAGCTGTGACTTTCCTGATGTGCCCTTACGCAGTTGTTGATCCTCACAGCGCCGATCAACTTGTATTGCCCCTTGTGTTCGCCAACGGCTCCTCGTCCTACGGAGTTGCCGAAGTCACGGAACATCTCACAACGAACATCGCGGTCATTCAGAAGTTCGTTGATCGAACCATTCGGTGTGAAGGCACTGTGGGAAAGGCTGGGACAGTATTCGTTGATTAAAAAAAAAGTCGCAGCGGCTTGTGTCCTTCCTACGATTCAAGCCCACGGACTCCAGCAAGGAAGTTGTTGTAAAGCGACCAATCCGGCTCTTCGGTGTTTTCGATGGTGATGGGAAAAGGAGGCATATCGACCAAACGCTTATTGGCTTCATTCACCCACACTTCGACGTCTCGTGTGTACCAGTGCCATTCTTTGCGACTATTGCCTGTGACGACCAACATGAGGTAAGCATCCACATGGGTGAGCAAGTCATCGAGAGCCGCCTCGAACCGAACTTGATTCTGGTTCGTTTCCTCATCGGGCATTCCATTTTCGTTGGACTGCGTGTAAGGCCAATAGATACTTACGCGGTGCGGGCAATCCTGTTGTTCGGCACCATCTGGAAGGATCCTACGACACCGGAAGACCAAGGGTTTGCCAGCTTCTTCGCCCATCGCTGTAAACCAGGGCATGCTACTCTCGGCCTCTTCCATCTTACACTCCATGAGTTTTCGGGTCAGCGAGATACCCTATGGTCGCCACCTTTCCACGCAATCGCAAGCATTTCTAACTTTTCTTCTTCCCTTGAGAAGACCATCGAGGCTGCTGCGATTGCGTGGAAGCTTCCGTTGGCTCGGGCCGCTTAAGCTTTGGTGCCGCATGCGTCTGCGAAGCGTTCCATTGTGGCGGAATCGTCACGTTTGCTTTGAATTGTTTTTCCAAAACGTACGTGCGTTCGGCTTCCTTCAAGAGTGGCTTGATCTCGTCATAGACCTCCGCCCGAAATCCCGCCTTCCTCAGAAACTGCCGTTTCAACTCTTCAGGGTTGGGTAATTCTCGTTTTTTCCTTCGCTCATTGCGTCGCTTTTCGTACCGCGCAACTTCGGCCAAGTGAACAAAGTCGGCTTCACCTGGTTGCCCGGCATTCCCAATCTGAACTCGCATAGGTGGTCTTTCGTCTTCCTGCCGCATTTTGGGACTGGCCAACAACTCTCGTTCAAACACCATTTCTCCCAACTCGTGACATAAGATCGCTGCAAGTTGCTCGTCAGTCTGGCACTGTTCGATCAAGCCTTCGGTAATGTAGATAGTGTTGGGACCGTGGTGGAAAACTTCGAGGCTGGTGGATCCTGTGACACCAAACGAAGGGCGTAAACCAATCTCTGAATTCGAATCAAGAACATGATTGCCGACTCGAATCACCCGTTGGATCAGCTTCGGGTCTCCTGGTGTGGCAGGAATCTTTCTGGATGCTTGCAGGAAAGGGACAACCCCGCTAAACGGATTGCTACGAACTTCGGTGAGTCCGGGGTTCTTCAACGAAGGATCGATTTGCTCGAGGGACAAACAACCGCTTAGGCAACAAACCCCCGACGTCATGAGCACGAGGTAACGCATAGTTTCGATCCCTCGTCAAAAACAAGGAGTTGGGTTCACAGCAACAAAAGGCAGCGGCTTATAAACCACCCACCGCGATGTGTCTACCGGAAAAATTTCCTGGCAAAGACTTCGGGCCATTTCCCGTCTCGATGTTCACTCTCACACCGAAAACTCCATATGAAAAGCACATTTCGCATGCTTTGGAACAAGCTCGCGTAGTACCCTCCCGCACAGAACTCCAGGATCCCAGCAAAACGGGGCCAGTAAAGAAATGAGGGATCCTTGTTTACTCTCAATTGAAGGAGCTAAACCCAAACGTACAACAACTCCCAACTCACTAACTAACAAATAGGTCACAGAGCAAAAACAGAAGGCGATAGATTTTGGGAAGTTGGGATTCACCAACCTTCGATCCTCCTCCCCGTTGCGGGGCGAGTTCTTCAGGAGGTATGGGTGCTTGGGGTGACAGTAATTAAAGAGGCCAAAATGACCGCCCTTCAAATAACGTGCTTTGTATTGCTTAGCCGAACAGCGGCGCCGAGTAGTCATAAAAGCAACACGGATTTATCGGACTACATCGTGGTGTTTTTTGTTTCCCGCGAGGCTTGCCGCCGAACAGCTTTGTTGGGCTCGATCCAACCTGGAACACTCTAACGATTGATGTAACGAATCGTCACGCCACCATAACATCTCGGATTGGGGAACTCGGTGGTTTCGATTTCTCGCTGTTCGAGTTTGTCATCGCCTAAGATGACTCCACGGGTTTTGAATACTGGAGCCACCAGGGCGCTCTTGAGGTCTGCGAAAGTCCCTCGCCTGGTTCGGTAAGCCCCATCAGTACCCTTCTCGCTTGGTTCTTCACCCGAACGGAAGATGTAAAGAGTGATCTTCCCTAGCCGAGTTTGGTCTATCAGCTTATTCGGGGCTTCCTTTACGCTCTTGACTTCAAATCTCTGAAATCCTCCGTCTCCTGTGTAGAACCCGTCCAGGGTGTATGTGACGTCTTTCTCCAAAATCCAACGTGAATAATTCGCCGGGCTCCGGAGTGTTTCCTCTCCAAGTGTGTTGACACCATTGACCAATACCACAACGCCCAATTTCTTTTGATTCGTCCGCATAGTGAAGTGGACGCGCTCCTTTGTATTCGGTGTAGGAACTTTGAAAGTCAATAGCTTGTTCTCATTCTTGATCCTTTGCATCTGGACCTGTTTGAATTTTCCTTTCTTGTGCTCTGGTGGCCCATAGTAGACTCGAAAGTCCAGATCTTCTGGGAATAAGTTGTGTTGCTGTGCTGGTGTACTGACTTTCTTCGGCTCTGGAACATCCTCGCCCGGAAATTCCAAAAATCCCTTTTTGACACCGATAGAGACTTTCCGGCTTCGCAGGACGAACGGAACTTCCAAGTCGGCAAGGAGGTCCACATCTGCACGTGCTTTGATGCAGGCAATTTTGGCGTATTTGGGGTCTTTGCACCGATATTGTCTTATCCCTGATGGACCTTTCAAGGGGACTGGAAGGGGACGCAATTTGGGATTCTTTGCGTCGAACACTTCCAGTATCACTCTCACTTCATACTCCTCGGTGACTTCCACCGCTCCGGTGAGAAACGCGTCGACTTTCACTTTCTCTTTTCCCCACGCCAACGGATATTTCACTTTGTTGAGCAAATCGTTGCATGACTCCGGTACCGTGTAGTCAACCTCGCCCAACTGTTGAATTGCGGCTTCGCCTGCGTTGCGAGTGATCCCAATGGGAGCAATTTCGTCGTTTTGGAGAATGAGGGCGTTTTCCAACCTCACAGCCATCAACGTGTTCAATCGCCCAACCTGCCAACGAGTTTTTCCCCCCGATTTGACGCGGAAATTGAGAACTCCAACATTTTTCCAGCCCTGCTCCTTACAGTAGTGGATAATGGAACGGGCCAAAGGCTTGAGAGGTTTGTCGATGTCCGCAGCCTCGGCATGAACACCAAATGGGGTTGGTCCGAGGATCCAGAGGACGGTGACTGAGAACCAACAAAACAAGGTTGATGTGCTTCCTAACAGGTGATTGCTGCTGTTTCGATCCATGCTGCTTCTCCTCGGGATGTGGTGTGAAAGGGAAATGGACCTTTGGCAGGAAACGTGTTAGTTCACGTAAAACCTTGCCAAAGTTCCTTTGAGTGTATGAAAGCCATCACCGGTTTCGTCACGGTGGCCAGGGAACAACGATTGTCTTATCGTCCGACTCGATTTTGTCATAGGATGTGAAGGGCTGGCACACCAAATCCGACATTCATTGACCCGACCAATCTTCCGACTCTCGAACAACGAACGTATCTATTTGTCCGTGTACTCCATAACCTTCAACTCTGGGACTCGTTGCTCACACGCGTTACTCGAACCACATGCCAGCATATCCAACAACTCGCTCCGGGTTGCCTGTTGTATCATAACTTGTGGCATACCCACCACGCTCGCTCTTCGTCAATCGACCCAGTTTCTTGAGAGTCTTGAGGACGATGACTGCAGGCAACATACCACACATGCTGATGTGATTATCCCGACATGTCCGAAAGAGAGCGTCCTCGTCAAGTTTGTCGAGTTGCTGCAGGGCCATCTCGTCAAGCCGTCGAGTTTCGGCATCCGACGCAAAATGGTTCATGTCGCTCGAAATCAACAAAAGCGGCTTCTCGGGCATTTCCGAAATGACACGAGCGAGGCCTTCGGCGAATTCCTCGCAACGTCGTAAGGTCCCGCCACCTAGGGCGATGCCAACTACTCGGGTTTCGGGAGAAAGCCGAGCAATTATTGGAAGCTCGACTTCGACTCCGTGCTCGTTCTGATGGGCCGCAGCATCAAGTTGAAGCCCCGGAATGGCATCGGCAAGTTTGCGCGCGAGTTCGGGATCGGACGGCACGTTACGAACTGGCAAAAGCCAGGTGCGGTGCGGGGCAACGGCCCAATCGACTCCCAATGCTGTATGTTTCGGTCCGATGGCGATGATCGTCCTGGGTAACTCCGTTTCCTTGAGGATGTCGGCAGCGATTCGACCAGAAAAGCGCCAACCAGCGTGGGGAACCATGATGGCCGAGCACTGGCGTCGATTTGCCGGCGCTCCCGAGAGCATCTGTTCGAGCATCACCGACACACGGCCCGGGTCGTCGGGATAGAACTTGCCCGCCACTCCAGGGCGGCGATCTTGGGCCCCAGATTGCGGTTGCGGGATAGAACGTGCATCGATGGGCGCCTGCGTCGATTGAGTCGAGAAACTCAAAACCTGCGCGAATTCCGGATCGATAATCTCTGCAAGTCGGGCCGCTTTATTCAACAGCTCTGCGGGTGAAAGAGTCGGATCGTAAACCCAGGCACTACGGGAACGCTCGGCGACCAACATTGAACGTTTGGTCGGGTCAAGTCCTCCCAAGTCTGGAGAAGCGATAGTGCCATGGGTCGCTGGAGAGTAGAAGAACGCAAAATCGATGGTAAACGCCCCAGACAAACCGCTGCGTCGCGCGCTGATGGCAAGTTCTTCACAAACTCCAAACATCGCAGACTGGAGTGGTCCGGGGTTTCGTGTCGACCATCGCCAGCCAGAGATCGAACGACCCGCTTCGTGGAAGTGGGCCTTGACTATCAAGCCGTTGACGTGGCAGTCCCGCGCACCAGAGAAGTAGTACATGGGCGTTGCTCCCTGCAGGATTGCCGACATCGTGTTTTGGGCGTACTGACGATAAGCATCCATTTCCGCAGGGCCATAGAACTCGCGAACGGTCGTATAGCCCTCAGACTGTTCAAGAGTAATCACCCGGCCTCGATACGATTGTCCTTCAAATTTCATGAGCTTGGCCGCTGATTCCCTCCATGTCGTCGGTGCCAAGCCAGCTTTAATACAAACGCGGTTAAGGAACTCCAACGAATCCCAACCTGCTTCGACAGGAACACCAGGAAGGAGCAGGCCCGAATTCTCCCCATTCGAGACGAACAAACCGTGCCGACCGATCTCGATGGCCCCGACTCGGTCTTCGCCTTGCTCCTCGACCGGACTCGGAGCAAATAGCAGCCATACTTCCAGGTCAAGGTAAGGTAATTCCACCGGGGAAATGGGAGGGAAGCGAGGGTCGCTCGTGGCCGTACGAAACGCCGCGTCTTGCAAGCCCTGTTTGATTTGTGCGTTACGTCCGAAGAATCCACAACAAGACCGAAGGTGCCCCGCTCGCTTGAGACTGACGTAAATGCCGTTAACGATGTTCGAACCGATTCCTGCGATTTCTGGATCCGGGACCTCCGGCGCCCACCCATTGGCTGCCGAAAGTATGTATTCCGCGGCGGTGTTCAGAAGCGTTAGCTGTTGAGCCTCCGTAAGCGTCGGCGGCTGTACGAGGGGTGAAGTTACCATGGGCGTATTTCCATTTTTTGGGGCTGTATTTCTGGTTCCCGCTGGCGGCACAGAGGAATCCGGCCCAGGGCGGAAACTGGATCGTGGAGGCACAACAGCCGAACCTTGTTGTTCGTTTGCGCGACTGTGCATGGGAGCTGCCGGCGTGGCGAACTGACTCATGTCCACCCGCATCCGTTTGCGTCCCCAGTTCCCTGGTCTGTCATGAAAATGTCCACTGATTGTGTGTCCACAATGTCCACACTTGTTGCCGTTGAGCGCATAGTAACCGAGTTCATACCAATCTCGCTCGATCACTACTTTTCTACACGAAGGGCAATAAGTGCTGTGGCACTCGGCGTTGTGTACGTTCCCAGTGTAGGCATACTTGATTCCGGCACGGAGTGCGATTTCGCGAGCCATAATTAATGTTTCGGGCGGAGTATTTTCCCGATCCATCATCTTATAGTCAGGATGGAAAGCACTGAAGTGAACGGGGACATCGTCACCAACGCTTTCGAGGATCCACTCGCACATCTGTTTGAGTTCGCCGGGATCATCGTTAGCACGCGGTATGATCAAGTTCGTTATCTCGAACCATACGTCCGTTTCTCGTTTGAGATATCGTAACGTGTCGAGGATAGGTTCGATGTGTGATAACGTAATCTTGTGATAGAACTCTTCCGAGAAAGCTTTGAGGTCAACGTTTGCGGCGTCCATCGGAGCAAAAAATTCTTCGCGTGCTTGATGAGTGATGTAGCCCGCCGTGACGGCCACGTTTTTGACCCCAACAGCCCGGCAGGCCTTCGCCGTTTCAATTGCGTATTCAGCCCAAACTATAGGATCGTTGTACGTGTAGGCAACGCTGTGACAGCCAAGCTGGTGGGCCGCCCGAGCGATGTCCTCAGGAAACGCCCGATTACTCAGCCTTTCGATTTCACGAGACTTGGAAATGTCCCAGTTCTGACAAAACTTGCATCCCAGGTTACAACCCGCCGTCCCGAACGAAAGGACACTTGTTCCCGGATAGAAATGGTTGAGCGGCTTCTTCTCGATCGGATCGATACAGAATCCCGTACTCCGACCAAACGTGGTGAGCATCATTTGATGACCCACGTTTTGTCGCACGAAGCAGAATCCCCTATCTCCGTCTTTAAGCACGCATTCACGCGGACATAAGTCGCATACGATGCGGTCGTTTTCCGAGTGCCACCATCGACCAGGTCGGTAGTATACGGCTTCGTCGGGGTTTTCAGTCACAATTGGTAATTGAATGGCCATCGGCTCGCCGTTCCTCAGGAGTGCTGGAGTTCGTGCCTATTCCCGAGTCATACACATTTTATTCTATCTGGAGATGAGGTATGTCGTTAGGAGAAAAGTGTCTTGTTGAGGGCTATTCGGCCAAAATCGCAGACTCACAACAGCGAATCGATAACCAAGGGTCGGCTCAGAGCCTCATTCAGGTTCAACATGCTTTTGGCTTGGCAGAGCGATATCATTGTGCCACGCAACGTTCGCAGCCACCAAACCCAAAGGAAATGACCGTCCGATTTTTTTCTAGAAAAGTGCCAAATCTTTTTTCCACCGATCCTCCCAAGAGCCACACCCCCAAGATTCTCCGACAAAAACCTGCAGAAAACTGACAGAAAACTGCGCTAAACCTGCACCAAACTTGTAGTAAACTTGTAGTAAACCTGCGCCTTTCTTGCACCTTTTTGACACCTCTCAATTTCCACATGTCCATACACTTCAATGGCTTATGGAAAACTGACCCCGAAAAAACGCCATTTCGGCTCGTTTTCGAGTCATTCGACCGCTCTCGAGCGCAACTCCCCATAATACAATAGGATTGGACGCCATCTCATTTTGAGAAAAATCGTCGAAGTTCCAAAATTATTCCTCGGAACCCACAATGGAGTTCCGATCGGGTTGCTGAATGAGCAAGAAACTTGCCAGAAGGCTATGATGACAACCCGTCCCAACTCACCTCATTGCGTCCCCTCCGAGTGGAGAAACGCCATCTTATGCTTGAGACTAACGCAGTTAATGAAGCGTCTGTCCCGCCAATGAAAAGAAGAGGCTATCCGCCTTTCGCCCACGACGGCCAATGAATCTCAGTCGTGTTTTTCTTTTCGCCGAAGGCCGACCGCATCTTAGAGGCTGTTCCTAAATTCGAAAATTGATCTCTTGATCGAGCCGCAGACCTCAAATTGGTGGCGTTTGTCCGCATTTCCACCGGACTTATGTGAACAAATGCTCATTTTCAGAACAGCCTCTAAGTTGAGTTTTCCTTGTGACACAATGCCAAGCTCATAGCAACCTGGCAAGGACGACGAAACACCAACTGTATTCATTTCAACAACACATCCTATCAAAAAGAGTACAGAAAAACTGTTCTCTCGCAATCGATATTTTCTCGCAGAATTTTCTTAAAGCATTTCACAGTAACAACTTAAGAAATACATCGCCGTAGTCTTCCCTGACCGGCACACTCCGTGCTTAATCAATAGACCATAACAACACGAACTCAAACATCTGACTTCCAACGACTAATTCGGAGAGAATAACCATGGCTCGTAAACTCCCTGCTCGTACTTCAGTTGCCTCTGTCAAGCCAACGCTCGAAAACCTGGAACAACGGATTGTCATGAACGCCGACATCGATTTCGATCATCATACCGGCATCTTGACGATCGAAGGAGACAACTATCAAGACGTTGTTCATGTCGTCATCGATGGAAACGATATCCAGGTAGACTTGTACAGCGCCGAGAACCCCAACGTCACAATCAATACTTCCAACCCACAAGATACCTCCCAGGTCGACCACAAGGACTACGACCGTGATTTGGATGACGTGAAAGCCATCGTCTTTAAAGGCTTCGGCGGCAACGACTACTTCCGCAACTCCACAAACGTAAATGCCAAGGCCGAAGGCGGGACCGGGAATGATACTCTCATCGGCGGGAGCGGACATGATCAATTGCTGGGCCAGGACGGCTACGACAGGTTGGAAGGCATGGCCGGCAACGATTTGCTCCATGGCGGCTCTGCCCGAGACAGTATCTACGGCGGTTCTGGGTATGACCTGATGTTCGGAGACCAACAAATTCAGGCCCTCCGCGATTACTGGGAACAACGCGTCGACACTTACGAAAGCAACGGTGTGTCGTCTTCCCTTTCGCCCCATTCCCTCGATTCCCATCTACGTAGTCTGGCTACCAGTGGAGCCGAGTTCTACAGCAGTGAATTTCTCGACGTCTACGAAGCGACCGATTCGGGCAACGACATCGACTTCCTCTATGGCGGAGATCAGAACGATATCGGATACGGCGGGGGTGGTGCTGACTACATTTGGGGACAGGGGAATGACGACTGGATGTTCGGTGGTTCAGGCGGGGATTGGATCGAAGGTGGATACGGATACGACCGACTCTATGGCGGGGGAGGGAGCGACAAAATCGAAGCCGTCGGTGCCTTCAGCTCGGCCCAAAATGTCAACACGGACAAAGCCATCATACACGGCGGGGACGATGGGGATCGGTTGTATGGGGACGACGGACGGGATTATCTTTACGGCGAGGGAGCCACCGACCGAATGTATGGCGACGGCGGAAGTGACATCATGGCAGGAGGTTTGGGTTGGGACTATCTTTATGGCCAGGATGGAGTCGACTATCTTATCGGCGGGGCCTGGTACAACATAGACGACTACAGCAGCGACTGGCTCTATGGCGGCGCCGAAAGAGATTACCTTTACCTGTACTTGGGAGATTCAAAGATGGATAACGACGGCCCTGACGTCGCCTACAACATGTAAGTCTCAGTGAACGAGGCTTGGGACATCGAAAGCCAACGACAGGACATTCGTGTGATTGTACTGTCGTTGGTGGTCTTTCACTCCCAACCCGAAGTGAACAACACTATCTAGCTACACACACTAATCTTTGGAAGAAACCAAATCGGAGACGTTAATCGTGCTGTAGTTTTCGTCTTGGTCCTTCACTCGAACTTGGCCATTCCTATCCGGCATCCCGATGTAGAAATATTGGGGCGGCACGACTATGTTGCCCTTGAGATCAAAGATGCCCTGCAGACGACCCTTTTTGAACTTGAATAATCCACTACCCAGAGCAGCGCGAGCTGGAAGACTTTCAAATTTTGGTTTGATGACCTCGGACCCAGTTTTGTCAATCAAACCCCACTTGTCTCCGACACGAACTCCCAGGTAGCCTTGTTCAAAACCATAGTTGATGCCCCAGAGGAGTTCGTCATATCTGGGCGTCACAAACCAGGTGCCGTCGGGTTTGAGAATTCCCCATTTCCCCGTGAGCTTGACGGCCGCCACCAATTCCCCGAACTCAGTTTTCTTGAATTGGCTGGCAGCCTCGAAAACCTGGTTCCGCAACCGCTTGCCCTTTTTGTCCACCAGAACCATACCACCTTCAACGAAAAGGGCCTGATACCCTCCAGGAAAACCCCGAATCATCCCATCGGAGTATTTGAACTGTGGCTGGACGATCATCTTTCCCGTCTTGTCGATGATTCCCCATTTACCATCGACCATAACCGTCGCCACGCCTTGACCAAACCACTTGACGCGCTCGAACCGGGGCTTGATGACAATCTTGCCGTCGCGATTCTTGTACCCGTATCGGTTCCCCACAAGAACCGGCGTCAATCCTTCACGATAGATCGAGACTCTGATCCGGCTGGGAATCAAACGATCGGGATTGTCTACACTGATGCCGTAAGTTTTGCCATCTTTGCGAACTTCGGCTCCACCAAAGTAAAACGTGCTAGCAGCTTCAAATTGCGGAGCGATGCGAATCTTGCCTTGCGTATTGGCATACCCCCAAAGGTCTCCAACCTTGACAGGAGTGAGCAAATTATCTTTCCGAGTTCGATTCTCGAACATACGATCAAACTTTGGCTGGGCGGAAGCCACCTTCCCGGCCACCAAGCACATAGAAAGTGCAACACCAAGACGAACAAAACACCCAAATTTCATACTTGGAAAACTCCTATGGTGGATGCAAAGGAATGAGGACATACAGTGGTTTTGTTTTCGGCAGTGCCGAAAACGACCTGTTCCTGAGTAGATGACGGACCATGTTCGCAAAGGCTCCTTCGCACGGACGGACCAAGCAGATTCACAACGACAAAGTATTTCGCAAATGGCAACAAAAACGATTCCGCGATCCCGAGGCGCATCGGGGGTGAACGCGGAATTGTGTCGGAACTGGCTTCCAATGACACAGTTCTTGGGAATGAAGACGACAACAAGCCAAACGACTTGGTCCAAGGCCAACTAGGACGCGTAAACGAAAAACCACGCATCCTCCAGCGAGCAGACGCACTCAATAACAATTGAAAGACGTCAAACCACCGTGTCTTCAGTGGCTTACCGTTCGTGATTGCGATGCTCTTCGATTGGCTTCACAATACTCTTCGTCGTTGCCGAGCTTTTGGATTCCGGATTCCGAAAATTCTTTGATTTGTCGACATCGGTGCGGGAATGCGCCCAAGGACTGACTTCGAAATCGGCCGATCAATCCGGCCTGCACGGGCTGTCGAGAAATGATTGGCTTTCCTCCCCACGCAATTACTGTCCTCGCGACTCGCAAAGGGAGGCTTCCGACAAAGGACGACTCAACGAACACCCAAATTCGACAACTCGGCCCGGAATCGCCTCGGGTCGCGAAGTTGGTCGAAGACACCTTCCGCGTTCGCGATGTCTTCCTCGCGAAGTTGCTTCATGGAGGCAAGAATGCGGCACCGTTCTAGATGGATTCTGGCCTCGTAAGCTGTTCGACCCATACTCTTGATCGACGCCAGTTCCTGTTCCTTGACTTTAAGGGCCTGCTCGGGTCGTCCGACCTTGAGGTGGAGCGTGGTGAGAGCGTCAAAGAACAACTCGGTTGGCTGAGAAAGCAGTTGTCGGATTTGCCGCACTGCTCGATCTTCAAGGGTCTGAGCATACTCAAATTCACGCTCTTGAGCTGCCAAAACGGCTTTCCACAAAAGGAAACACGCCAGGTGTTCCCTGCTCGACCGTCGGCGAGCCGACATTTCTCCGATCTCAGACCATCCTTGCAACGACTTGTAATCTCCCAGACGATACGCGATGCGACACAACCGTACGCAAGCCTCGGCTCGATAAAAGTCGGAGTCCTCGTCTTCGGCCATCGCGAGAGCTTGCCTGCCGTGATCCTGGGCCTCCTCGAAGCGCTCGCAAGCAAGGTGGTAGTCGACACGACAATCCTGAACACAGTGACGACACTCGAGTCCAGGCGACAACTCACGGTTCATGTACTCCAAGGCTTTCTCGATAGCCTCGGCGTAACCCTCTGGGTCGATCGCAACGTAGGCATTGATGAGGTCTTCCTGGAGGCAAATGCGCTGAGGAAAGGCCTGGAACTCCGGGCGACAGGCTTCCAGTGTGGCTCGCATTGCCAAATCGAGGACCTCACGGTAATCCGACTTGGTGAACAACATCACCTGCAACCGCCAGTGGTCAAACATCAACACCCAATGCGTCTCGTGCATCGAGTGAGCAAGCTCCCGCCCGTTTTCGAGGAGCTTCAAAGCCCTGTCGGGGTCGTCCTCACGGTGCGAAATCCCTTCATCGAGCAAATGATGGAGTCTGAGCCTGTCCTGGTCATTCGACAGGTAGGCGTCAACACGGTCATCTTCGATCCATTCCCAAACGCTCATGAGTCATTGCCCTTCGTCGGCTGTTGGCTCGTCTTCGAACTCATTAGAATTGCCATGCGAGATTGAGTGCCTTTACAACAACTCAAAGTACCGGCGAGGACCAAGAAGAATGACTCCTCGCGTCCGCGTTTTGCGATTGCAGTGCACCTTCGAGACCTGCGCAGTCAGAGTGATTCACACTTGTATTCGGTACGGTTTTCGTTTTCAAAGCCCTTCTCCCCCATTTAGTCGGCTAGACAAGAGTCGTGTTTTAGTTTTTAAGCTCCGAAGGAGCGATAGATCCTAGCCGTTGGTGGGAACACACGGGACTCAAAGAACCACAACAAACACGACACATACTTATCCGTCCACCCCTCGCGTGTACCTGCGAACTGGACAAGCATTTCTTTTTCGTTCCAGGGCAAACCTCATCGTAGCCCCGACACAACGACCAGGTACTTGAGCGGTTTCACCATCCGCGTAGCTCTCAATCATCTCTCGATCAAAAAAACCAAGGGTATCTTGCGATGTATTGGTCTATCGCTCGGCACCGGGCTCAACCACCTTTGGACTATTTCTTCCGTTTTCGCCAGGTCATCTGAGACCTGGCGTACCGAGCCGTCTGAGCCTCTTCAGCATAGGAGTTCAAGCCACACGAGCAAAGGTGTTTTTCTCACAAATCCCGTTCTACTCAAAAACACACTCCAACATTATAAAACGCCTGCGACTCGGGCTACCGGAAAACCAACCGAACAACACTCCATCCCCCAACATAAAGAAACACACCTTCTCAAAAACTTACGCTTGACCCTCCGCCACCGAGGAGAAATAATCTACCCCAAAGATAGTAGACATCTATCTTCTACAAAATTTCTCACCACCCACACTCATCACACCGAATCTACCCATGAACCACCCACACACTACCTGGGTCCTCAGTCTGTCCCTTCTTTGCCTTGTGAGTTCCTCAGCGCTCGGCCAAACCATCGAAGGTTGGCGTACCGACGGTTCGGGCCAATACCCAAACGCGAATCCTCCGACCAAATGGTCGAAAACCGAAAACGTCGTCTGGGCCACGGAACTCCCTGCCAGCAACTCCCTGCCAGTTCTCGTCGAAGACCGGATTTTCGTTTGCGCCGAACCGACTACCGTGTTTTGCCTCGACGCCAACAAAGGAACAATCCTGTGGCGAAAAGATCAGGGATACCAACAAGTCGTCTCGCCGAACGAATGGGCCAAAGTACAGGTAGAAATCGCGAAAGTCGAGAATCTTCAACAGCTCGCCAACAAGGCTCGCCGAGAGGCCCGGAGTCTGACCAGGAAGTTCCAAGACAAACTTCCCGAAAACATCCAGGCCCAGATCGCTGAACTGGAAAAACAACAAGCAAAAATCAAAGCCACCATCGAAAAGATGCCCTTGGCCGCGAAGTGGGCGATGCCACGGACACATCGGGGCCTCAACGGCTATTCGACGCCGACGCCAGTGACTGACGGAAAACACCTCTGGACTTTATTCGGCAACGGCGTAGCCGCCTGTTATACCCTCGAAGGTAAACGAGTGTGGATCAAAGTCATCGATCGACCGCAAGCCAATTTCGGCCTGAGTTCGTCGCCCCTACGGATAGGCAACACTCTCGTGGTGACCATCAACAAGATGTTGGGCCTCGATCCGAAAACTGGAAAACTCCTCTGGGAATCGAACAGTAAACAAACTTGGGGTTCCCCGACTTCGATTACAGTCAACGGAACCCGCCAGATTCTCAGCCCACGAGGCGAGATCGTTGACCCCAACAATGGAAAAATCGTCGCCAAGGGACGCCGCTTGAACACACGGCACTCGACTCCCGTCGTGGGCGAGAATTCCATCCTGTTTATGGATCAAATCAGCAACGCCGTTTCGATTCCTCGGGAAGACGAGACGAACCTACCTTTGGTCTGGTCCCAACGACTACCTCAAGGACGATACTTCTCCTCGCCAATAGTGTATGACGGGTTAGTTTATACCATCAATGAGGCTCAAATTCTGAGCGTGCTCGACACAAAGAGTGGGAAAATCGTCAATCAAAAACAAATGGGGGAGAATCGAAGAACTCGTTTCTTCTCAAGCTTGGCGCGGGCGGGTAAATATATCTATCTCACTAACTCCCAGGGAACCACCCACGTAATCCGTGGCGGAAAAAAGTATGTAGAAGTAGCGCGAAATGAACTGGATGAACCCGTCCGGAGTTCACCAGTCTTCCGTGGCAATACAATGTACCTGCGCACGACAAAACATCTCTATTGCATCCGGGAGAAAAACGTCAAATAGAAATATCTTGGAAACACCCAATCGAGGAAGCACCAATATATGAACCCAACGCGCAAACCCAAACACCATTCACGCGCGTTGGGCAAGTACAAAGTATCAACATCGTTCCGAAAAGAAATCGTAACAAATCGAAACGAAACACTTCTCATCTCTTCCTTGTTTCGCTACACTTATTCCAGCTAGAAAAGTCGAATCCATTTTTTCTCGCCGCACCAGCTTCACGTTCCGAGGTGCAACGTCAACCTTCGCGAGCCTTCTCATCCACGAAGAGTAGGGAACTAATCCAGACTGGGCTCTGGAACGATGTCTGGCACATGCGCTTTCGACCACAGATGTACCTCTCCCCCTCACGATTTGACTGAGATCACCAAACCACTTTGGTGGATCATCCCGTTGTTCGCAATTCCGTACTTGTTGCCAAGGAGGCCCTACCATGCAAACGGATGCAAACTACTTCACCTGCAGAACATCGAAATCCTGGTTGGGAATATACTTCGTTCTCAATCTCATCCTGGTCATTCCAACCACCGGATTTTGTGATGTCGAAAAACAACCACCTCGAAAACCACAGCCCAAGAAAACGGCTTTCGTCAACATACACCAAGTCGAAGCGGTGTTCGTCGACGGCTCCAAAATGAAACTCGCGTGGCTGGACGATCTCGTCCTCCATGAGACGCCATACGGCAAGCTCACAATTCCCGTTGCCGACATCGAGAAGATCGAGTTCGGCTTTCGGCTGACCAAGCAGGACAACGATCGGCTGCAGAAAGCCATCAAAGATTTAGGATCGGTAGACTTCAAGCTTCGAGAAGTCGCTACGAACGACTTGTTGAAACTCGGGGCCAAGGCCTACCCCACACTCCTCGACGTGTCCAAAAGTGACCAACCCGAAGTTGCCCGGCGGGTGTCCAAAGTCCTCGAAAAGATCAAGAAAGACATCCCCGAAAGCCTGCGAAAACGGCCCACCCACGATGTCCTCTTTACCAAAAATTCCAAGATCACCGGGCGGCTTCTCACGGTCCAGTTACTGACCAAAACGTTTCAATTTGGACTCCAGAAAATGGAAATCGCTCACCTGCGACAACTGAGCCTTCCGCCGAAACCGCAAGACAAAACCGCCCTCGTCGTGCTGTCAGACCCAGGACATCTACGGGCCTACCAACAACACATCGGAAAGACCCTGGCCTTCCGCGTCACCGGAGCACCGCCCAAAACGGCTGGCGCTTGGGGGACGACCGTGTACACATTGGATTCCCGACTCGCCGTCGCTGCCGTACACGCCGGTGTGTTGGAGTCCGGACAAACCGCCACGGTACGAGTGATCGTCCTTGGTCCCCAACCGGCCTTTCAAGCCTCCAACCAGAACGGCATCACGAGTTCTCCTTACGGCGCGTACCCGGGATATCAAATTCTTCCTCGCTAGGACCAACTCACCATGACTGCGTTTGATTTCCACCCTGATTTGTTCGAGTACCGCAACACCGTCCTCGAAACGCTCGCCGAACACGGCTACTCTTGGCTCGCGGCGTTCAGTTCGGTAGACCTTTTGCACGACGTCCACGGACTCGAGGTGTGTGGGATTCACGAAGAAGACGACGCTCGAGAAATCCAGACGATTCTCAGCACGCTCTTACCGGAATGGCAATACAAGAGTCGGTATTACAACGACGTTAGTCGCCGCGACCCTGGCTGGAAGGTCAAGATCGCACGTGATCCGGAAAACTACAACGACGACTGGAAAGCCACCACTCACTGACCCTCTTTCCAGACCGCTACACACAAAAAAACCCCACCTTACCACAATGGAAAGTTGGGGGCATTTGTGTTTCAATTAACATGGGAGAGAGGAAACTCGATGGCTCTTAGTAGCGTGGGCGACCACCATCGCGACCGCCGCGGCCTCCGCCGCCGCCACCACCGAAGCCACGACCACCGCCACCGCCTCCGCCGCCGCCACTTCGTTCCGCACGAGGACGAGCCTCGTTGACGGTCAACGCGCGACCTTGGATTTCTTGGCCGTTGAGGGCTTCAATGGCCGCTGTGGCACCTTGGTTATCCTCCATCTCGACAAAGCCGAAGCCTTTGGATCGGCCAGTATCTCTGTCCATGATGACTTGGGCGGATCGGACATCCCCATACTCTGCAAACATAGCTTCGAGTTCAGTGTTGGTTACACTGTACGGCAAATTGCCGACATAAACGTTCTTACCCACCAGAGGGCTCCTTCAAACGGACTCACGCACCCCACAGCACCCCCCGTGGGTAGTTAGGGTGAATGAAAAAAATTCGATATCTGATCTGGGGATGCGAGAAAAGAGTGATGGGTGGGATAACTAGGGGGTCATCACGATCACGACTGTTTCTACGAGACCCAAGACAAAACAATTATCGGTTTTGCCCTTACTTTTGACAAGACAATTTCTCGGTAAAATCGTTTTTCTAGGCATAAAAAGTCATTTTATTAATTCGTACGGCTTCCGTCAGCGAACATTGCGTGAAACTCACCCGCGAGAAAGACAGAACCCGTGATCAAAATGGTGTCTTCTGCCGTGGCCAAGGCCGTCACTTTCACCCACGCCTCTTGCGTTGAATAACAAAGAATCGGTTTCGTGGACACCGTAGTTTCCAACAAACTGGCTAAGTCCTCGGGAGAAAGGCAGCGAGGATTGTCCTGGAAACACGTCAAGATGATCGAATCGAAATGCGGAGCGAGAACTTCGAACATGCCAGACACGTCTTTATCCCGGCTGCTCGCAAAGACCAAAAACTTCTTTCCCGACTTTTCTTCAGAACCTGCCGCATGCCCTCCGAAAGTCGTCTCCAGAGTTTTGAGCCCCGCTTGACACGACGCCCTGTTGTGAGCGCAATCGAGCACCACAAGCGGAGCGTGACTGACCACTTCCAGCCGAGCTGGCCAATGCACGTCCCGCAACCCAGAACTGACGGCTGCTTCGGAAATGGAAAAGCCCCTCTTCCGAAGCTCCTCGACGGCAGCAAAGGCCAACGCTGCATTGGCCGCCTGGTGTTCACCAAGCAGTCCAAGTTCCATTGTCGGCCACGTGCCGTTCCGTGTAGTCACCTGCAGTTTGGGAAGAATCTGTTCGCCCGGAGTGATCACCCCGGGTTCGTACCGGTAGTCGATGTCTCGCCCGAGTTGTGTCAACTCCGACGACCTTTCGCTCGCCGTTTCTTCGATGACGACCCTCGCTTCCGGCGCAAGAACTCCGCTGATCGTCGGACGGTTCGGTTTGATGATGCCCGCCTTCTCACGGGCGATACTCGCGAGATGGTTGCCGAGTTGTTGGACGTGGTCCAGGCTGATGCTGGTTATTATGGCTACCGTCGGATCACAGACGTTCGTCGAGTCGAATCGACCACCAAGCCCCACCTCGATGACCGCGACGTCAACTTGCCTCCGGGCAAAAAAGAGAAACCCCAACGCCGTCCCGATCTCGAAAAAAGTCGGATGCTGCTCGAGCGGAAGTTGCCGGTCCATTTCAGCAACAACTTTCGCGACCTCGGCCACAAGGTCGGTAAGTTCGACAGAACTGATCGACTCCCCATTGATCTGGAACCGCTCTTCCACACGAGTCAAATGCGGCGACGTAAATAACCCCGTTCGATGGCCGGCCTTGCTCAACACACTCGCGAGCATAGCCGCAGTCGAACCTTTTCCCTTACTCCCAGCGACATGTACGATAGGGTAGGCTTGATGTGGATTTCCGATTTGTTCCAATAACGCAAATGTACGATCGAGCTTCAGATCACTTTTCCGTGGAGACCGCCGTTCGTAGTTGATACGACCGAACCAAAACTCGATGGCTTGGTCGTAGTCGACAATCCCCGGAACCTGGTCGATGTTGGAGCAGTCTGGTTGTGACGGGGCATTCGTCTGACTCTCTTGGCTCTCCTGGCCAACAGCAGAACTGTTTCTTTTCGGGTTCACCATGCAACCAACCAAACCTACCTAAAGATTTTAGCGACGAACTGTCGGAGCCAGAAACGACTCGACAACACAGCAACAGTAAAAAATGACGGTAGGAAGATGGAGCCTGGAGACAGACCGAGGAGGCGTGCCTCTAGACCTTGGAATCCTCTATTTCCCGAAAAATCCAAATTCCAAAACCCAGCAGATCACACTTTCGCCTCGTCTGGTAGCGTATCGGAAGTCAAAGTCGAGTTTGCGCCATGCCTGCGAAGACGAAATCGTCCGTCGTTTCCTGCCTCATCTCGTGACCGTCAGAATTTCTTCAATTTTATGCTGCCACGCTTGATTTTGACAGAGGAGATCTTTGGATAGAACGAAATCGGCACCGGCTTTGGCACTGACCTCGATCGCTTCGTGGGGGTCAAGCTGGCTGAATAGAGCCACCGTGAGACTGGGCCACTTTTTGGTGGCCCGGATCTTCTGGCAAAGTTCGATTCCACTCATGCCGGGCAAATGAATGTCCAACAACAGCAATTCGGGCAACGAATTCCCCGCCTCCAACAAGTATTCCCAAGCTAGCTCAGCATTGGCGATCCATTCGAGATGATGCCCGTTTCGACGCGCCAAATTCTGAGCGATAAAGGCGATATCGGCGTTGTCTTCCACCAACAAGATTCGAGCCGACGACCTCTCGGCTTCTTCCTCGGCTGGTTGGCAGCTAGCCCTGCGAACTTCCTCAACGACAGACGCCAGAGAAGGCCTCTCGGTCCGCGAAGAGGCCGACGGTCGTTCTTGGTCTTCTGATCGGTCTTCTCGCGAGTCGTTCTGCATTTTTTGCGATGGTCCGTCGTAAAAACCTTTGGGAGATCGGTCCGAACGAGCAGGAAACGGAAGAACATTCCGTGTGGGCCGAGTCTTTTCCGCGACCGAATTACTCTCATCCCGTCGTGCAGAGTAGTCGTCCTCACGATTACCAGAGGAAGACGTCCGAAACTCATCAGGGTTGACCTTGGTCTTGGTTTTCGATTTCGGACTGGCGAGGATTCGTTGGTTTGGGTGAACGCTTTCGTTGACCTTCTCGCCATCAATGGTGCTTCCGACACTTCCTTTTGGCGACAACCTGTCCGACCGTAAATCCACCAACGAACATGTTTCAGGGCTGTCGGAAGGATCGTGCCCTCGGACTCGCTGCCAGGAGTGAATCGAAATAGGTCGACTGGTAGCCCGAGGTAAGGTCAAGTAAAAAACCGAACCTTTTCCGCTATCGGAATCCACCCAAATACTGCCCCCGTGGGCTTCGACAATTTTTTTGGCTATCGCCAGTCCCGCCCCGGTACCTTCGTACTGCTGGGAACTTTCGGTTCGACGGAAAATACAAAAGATCTTCTCCTGGTCCGCCGCCGAGATACCTATTCCGTTATCGGCCACATAAAGCACGGCCAAATCCTTCGGCTTGGGGTCCAGAGTCAACAGACCCGATTCGTCACTCGAACTAACCTCGTCGACTCTCGTCTCCTGTCTCATGACTCGGGACGGGCGTTTCGCTTCACCAATTCTCACAACGGGAGGATTGTCGCCGGAATATTTGATCGCGTTGCCGATCAGGTTGCTGAAAAGTTGAATGATCCCTCGTCGGTCTCCGATCAACGCTGGCAAGTCTCCATCACTGACCACAGTCGCTTCTTTCTTCTGAATCAAAGCGTCCAGATCTTCGCAAACAATGCCCAGAGTTTCATTCAAATCAACAATTCCGGGAGGTTGAGTGACTTTGCCCACCTGAGCGAGAGCCAGCAACTCCTCGATCAACGCTCGCAACCGACTGCAGGCTGTCATCATGTGTTGGAAATACTTACCTCCTCCCGGCCCAATATGTTCTCCGTATTCTTCGGACATCATCATAGTGTAAGCTTGCAGCGTGCTCAGCGGTTCCTTCAAATCGTGAGACACGATGGCAGTGAATTCATCGAGGGCCGTATTGATCTCACGCAGTTCGGTGTTGGCGTGCTCCAACTCATCCCGACGTTGTCGTACTTCGTTGGCCAGACGGTTCTTTTCCGTAACGTCCTGGGCCACACTTCTCGAACGAATGAATTCCCCCGACTCGTCGAGCAACGGTGTGCTGCGAATCCAAATATCGATAATCGTCCCGTCCTTCTTGACCCACTGAGTTTCCGTCTCTTGAAAGGAAGGCGAGTTCATCGTCGAGAGACGCAATACGTCCGACGTAGGGCCGCTCTCGGGGCCGCTGCCTGGGAATGTTGCCGACGTAGCACCGTTCAACTGACTGTGTTCTCGACCCAGTTTTGCCTCCGAAAGGTCCTCGCCAAAACCTCTGGCTGACTTTCGTTTCTCCAGGGGTAACAGAACCGTAAATGGCTTCTTAAAGAGATCTTCGCGTTCGTATCCAAGGACTTCCAACATGGTGTCGTTGAACGTGGCGAACCGAAGATTCACATCAAGACTGAAGTACATGACCGGAGCATTGTGGTACAAATCTCGGTAGCTCTCTTTGAGCCGCTGAAGGTCGGCGTTGATTTGTCGGAGGCGGTTGTTGGTCTGAGACAATTCGGAAGTGCGCCTTCGTAGTTCCTGCTCAGCCTGGACTCGATCAGTTATGTCCACGAGGTAGCAGCGAGTATGCAATGGCATGCCCAACTCGTTGTAGCGGGTCAACATGTCTACCTGGACCCACCGCTGCAAGGGCACAGGCGAAATTTGCCGCTGCAAGGCTCTCCCGGATTGGGTCGTCTGGCCAGTATCTTCGACGTGACGAATACCTATCCGGAAACATACGTTGTGGGCTTCTCCAGTTTGCAAGGCCCCCTGGAACGACCTCCGAAATGTCCCCACATCCTCCGGGTGGATTATTTCGGCGAACGGGCGACCATTGAGTTCTTCGATCAAACTCCCCACAAACCTTTGCAGGCCAGGCGTTGCCGTCAACCAATGCATCGATGGTGTGAGCCGCGCAACCATGTCCCGACTCGACGTATTCCCGCGGTAAAGGAGCGACTGCTTTTGAGTCAGATCCAGGTCGATTCGACCAAGCAGGGAACGTAACGATTCGATCGTTTCGTTTTGTTTGACTCGATCCGTGAGAGCCTTACGATAGCTCGCGAAGAAAGCATCAATCGCATCATACAACGGATCAAAGTCGGAGTTCGCCACAGGAATTCGTTGGTGGAGCGTATCTTCGTGCGTCGCCGGGTTATTTCGGAAGGCGAGGACGTGTTCCCCAATCTGACCGAAAATCTTTTGATATTGCATACGCAGCAAAGTCGAGCCCAGCCAGCTACCCAAACAAACGAAAAAGAACATCAGAGCCAGCATGTCCCACGCAGCAACGATCGCCCAAACATTCTTCTCTTTGAACAACAGATAACCCGCAACGGCAACTGTACTGAATCCACCAACGAGGCCGATCCGAATCCAACTCGTCTCTTGTTTCCTACGCCCAACGCTCGTGGGAACGGAACCGAGGGAATCCTCGCTCGAAGAAGAAAAAAAGAGATGAGTTTTGAAGGGGAGCCATATCATAGTCGTCAGTTCTTTGAGCTTTTATTGTGTATACATTTGGTGAAAGGCAAAAAAGGGACGTCAAAAACGTCCTTTTTCTTTCACTTCTCCTCTTTGACCTTTGACATTGTTCTCTGGGCAAGAGTTCCCCCACGCCGAGCCAGGGAGTTCGTTATCGACACGTGCTGGATTGTCCAGGATTCCAGATGGAAAACGGATTTCAACTTTCACCGGTCTCCACCGGTTACGGTCTTCAGTCCGCTTGGAGGAAGTCTTTGCTTCGAGTGGCACCTACTCAAGACACCCCAGGCCAAAAATGGAACTTTTTCTCAACGCGGAATCCACTTTCTGGGCCCCGGGCCTTCGGCCTGCGGAGTGTAAAGTTTCAGTAGGTCGTTCTGCAAGCATTTGGGATTTCACCCCAAACCTAGCACGCGAAGTTAGCCTCGACCAGTTTTCTTGATTCTCCTCTTCTTGAGCAGCTTGCCCAACCTGCGGAGACTGTAACCTCGGTCGAACGGAAAAACCTGAAAACGTGGGAGTCATTGCGACGAGTCGGATCGGTACACCGGGCCTACAGGGTGCAAACGACGAGGGAATCCAGAGTTTGCGAGTGAAGCTCGCTGGGCCAGAACGAGCATGAAAAGCGTCGTAAAAGGACACAAAACGGACTATCTTCGGCATCAAAAACGCACTGTTGATGTCCACCCCTTTCTGCAATTCAAAACCTTACAAAAACAAGACCGGAAAAGTTCGCCGGAATCGCCGGTCTCATACGGGATTCCGGAATCACACAACAGCTCAAAGTACAGCTTCGCGCAGGACACTCAGAATCGAAAGCCGTGTCATCCAACGCAAAGCCCTCGATTCACTTTCCATTTTCATTTTTCAGCTTTGGTCATAAGTTCCTGGACCAAAGATCGTAAAAACGGCTCGACGTCCGTGACGATTCCAACGCTTTGAGCCGTTCCTCGATCGGTCAGCTTGGTCACGGTTGCTGGATTGATGTCCACACAAGCCACTTTCACCCAAGCTGGCAACAAGTTTCCAGTCGCAATCGAGTGCAACGCCGATGCAATCATCAGGCAGAAGCCCGCGCCTCGAATCTTATCTCGCATTTGTTGTTGAGCTTCCAAAACATCCGTGATGACCTCCGGTAGCGGGCCATCGTCGCGAATGCTTCCGCCCAACACATAGGGAATCTTGTGTTGGGTACATTCGAACATGATCCCGCTCTTGAGCACCTCCTGTTCGACCGCTTGGGCGATGCCGCCACAACGCCGAATCGTGTTGATGGCCCGTAGATGATGTTCGTGTCCCTCTTCCGCCGGAAGTCCTCGGTCCAGCGAAACTCCAAGACTCGTGCCATACAAGGCTTGCTCGATATCGTGCGTAGCCAAAGCATTACCGGCAAAAATGACATGCAAATAGCCCTCGCGGATCAGGTGGCAGATGTGCTCGACACCACCCGTATGGACGACCGCCGGACCGAGCACCGCAAGGATCTTCTCTCCCGTCTCTCGCACCCGTCGCATGGTCGCGGCAATTTCTCGGACCGTAACCCCCTTGGGTTTTTCGCTCGAAACCGGACTTCCCATGAACTCGAACAAGTTTTGCCGCTGGATCGTTTCCATCGGGAAAACACGGAGTCCTTGCCGCCCGACCACAATTCGATCTCCCTTGCGAATCTGGATCATCGGCACGCACCGCGCCGCCGCTCCTTCGGGATCGATCAAGATGCCGCAATCCATCTCTTGGTCTTCGACATCGACCCACTCCCCGGCAATCCGGACCTGTGTTCGATAGTTCGTCGTACTGTAGAAATTCTCCGGAAACGCACTATCCAGGTCCGCAACAACGACCTCGCAATCTGACCCGGAAACGCGAGCGGCCCCATGATCCTGGACAACCCCGAGTATCTCTTCCAACGTGCTCCCATCGGGTGCCTGGATCTCTATCCGGGCGTAGCTCGTGTCGCGTTGACTTTGCCCCACCCGCATTTCTTTCAAGGTATACTTTCCGCCATGAGTGAGAATTTCGTCTAACACCTTGGGCAACAGCAACGAGTCAATGATGTGACCTTCCAACTCCACGTCTTCGACGAACGTAGTGGTTGCTGTCGTGTTTCCTTCTCGTTGTTGCGGCCCTTGAGTTTTATCGCGCATTTGAGTCCCTCCGGAGTTATTGAACATTCATTGTAACGATAGCAGCACACCAAGGAGGACACGAGAACGAGTGAAATTCCTGCCATAGACCCTCGGACTGGAACGGGACGGAGGCTGTGGAGTCTCTGTTCGCTTTCAGTTCATCACAAAACAACGGATCGTAGCTGCTATTTCGTTAGACGAAGATCGCTTTGCATCACGACAACCTGATACGGATTCCACGTAGACATCGTGTAATAGATTCGGCATCGTGCATTAACCTGCTTCGTATAGCGAGCCATAATGTAAGGGCCATACTCGCCGCCCCATGTATTCTCTCGCCCTGGGTCGCTTAAAGAATCTCGCTTCTTCTTCCCTCTCGCAGAGATATGCATGAAGTAACCATAGCCCTTGTCACGCCTGGGCTCGAAGACGACCGTCCCTTTCGACCAAGGACCCCAAAGAGTTTTGGCCGAACGCATCGTAATCCCGCGAGGTTTGCTAGAGCCATACAACATGACATATCGCTTGACGGGTTCGAGATAAGCAATCGAAAATTCACCAATCACGTCATGCCTAAAGAGTCTCGTCGCATCTGTCTCTTCTGGAGACCAAGTTACCTTCCCCTTTGCATTCCTTCCCGCGAAGTATTGGATCGATGACCGATCCTGGATTTTCTTCGGTCGCACCCGCGCCAGGTAAGGACTACTCTTGCGATACTCACCACTTCCACAGATGTAAAGCCACCCACCAACCGACCAGAACGAGACATTGATGAATTTGTCTCGCGACAACTCGTAGAGCCTTTGGAAATTTTTGCCATCGTCGTGAGAAAGACAAAGCACGGACCGCCCCATAACTTTCTTGGGAGAGTGATCGGTAGTGAAGACAACGTACATCGTATCGCCCAGTGAGAAACCACCGCTGGGGATTTCGAAGGCCTTCTGTGAGATGCCCGGTACCTTGGGAGGAATCCACTTGCCGTCTTTTCCCCGATGAAACTCCAGGCGAATCTTCTGTGGATCTTGGCTGTTCGTCCAGGCCACGGCGTCCCACGCACCGCGTCGCCCCCACGTATCTCCGAACAAAAAGTACAGCTGACCCTTGTGCTCGAACGAGTAGCCCAAGTCCGTAGCAACCACGCCGAATCGTTTCTTGGTTTGATTGATTGTCGGCATCCGGGTGGTTCGGTCGAAGTCACCAGTGAGTTGGCAAACTCTCTTCGTGGAGTTAGGGACATAGACGAGTCCTTGCGAATAGCCCATCTTCGCAGGAACAAACACAATCCCCACAACCGTGGCTAGCATCAGGAGCGCCTGCTTGTTCGTATTCGTCTTGGGAAATGGCAGATGGTGGTCTTGCACCCGCCAAACGAAGTTCCCTGGGAAACAAGTATTCAAAGCGGTTTGTTTGTTCATGGGTGTCTCCGTTCGGTTCTGGGATGGGCTGTGGAAACAATCAGTGAGTCTAAATCTTACGAAAAGATTTGTCCGTGGCCCGGAAGGACTTACCTGGCGAGATCAAGATCCTTCCAAACGTTGGTCGGTGTTTTTGCTGGAAGTTTCGAAGATCGGAATATGTCTGAGAACCCCTCTCTCGAAAGCGCTATTACCAGAGTACAGGTTACCAATGGACGAAAAGACTTTGGCGAAAGATCCGTCGTGCCCAACAGGGAGATGCTTCAGCTCACCTTGTTGGCAATCAGGGCGAAGCCGGCCCGCGACGTAGAGTCTATATCTGCAATAGCCTCGGGTTGCAAACTCCTGAACTTCATACCCAGGCAAACAGGCCATGACTACGGCATGTCTCGATACCTGCAGGTCATTGGCACTCTTCGGCAACGCTTCAATGCCCCGCGGGTAAGGCTGAAATCCCCATCGACATTCCCCATAGTCTGGGCTTCGCATTCAGTCTGATTTCCCCAACCGAGGGCATTGCAATTGAACTTCGGCTGCCAGTAGGTTCCAACCTCACCTTGAGCAACAAGGCATCGGCGATCGCGGCTTAACGTATCTTTGTACTGCCGAGCTTCTTGGGCATCTTGAAGGATCGGGCCATCTTCATCAAGTCACGCACGGTCTTGGGATGCCGTTGGGCCGCATTGTTCTTTTCGCCAACGTCTGCCTTCAGGTCGTAGAGTTCGATGCCCTTGGTTCCCTTGTCTTTCAAATAGCCATGAAACGACTTTAGGTTCGGAAGCCGTAACTTCCACTTTCCTTTCCGCACGGCCTGCAACTCATTGCCCGAGAAGTAAAAGTAGTTGTCCCGCGCCCCTTGCTTGCTTTTTCCAAGGAGCAGCTCGGTTTGATCCACACCGTCGATGATTCGATCCTTGGGCACTTTATAGCCGGCCAGCTTGGAAAAAGTGGGGACAAAATCGATCGTGGCAAAGATAGCATCGCTCTCACGCCGAGCCGGCACTTGGCCGGGCCAACGAATAATGCAGGGAACCCGTATCCCACCTTCGTACGTCGATCCTTTTCCGCCTCGCAGCAGTCCGGTCGAACCCCAAGCGATCGCTCCGTTGTGCCGTCTCCTCAACACCTCTTGGAAGTTGTTCCAAGGACCATTGTCGGTGGTGAAAATGACAATCGTATTCTTACGCAATCCCAGTTTGTCGATCGTATCTAACAAGCGACCAGTGTGGTGATCGAGTTCTTCGATAGCGTCTCCGTACAACCCACCCTTGGATTTACCTTTGAATTTGGGTGATGCGTCGATGATCGAGTGCACCATCGTGTGAGCGAGATACAGAAAGAACGGCCTGTCTTTGTTCTTTTGGACAAACTCGATTCCCTTATCGGTGTAGTTTTTGGTCAGGCTGGCCATTTTTCGCGTTTTACCCACCACCTTGTTGTTGTGATGAAACTGAACACTGCCGTTGTCATTGGCTCCAAGCGTTCCCCAGTAATAGTCGAAACCCTGCGCGTTGGGCATACGGGGGATGATCGCTCGACGATTGGAGACGTCCCACTTGCCGATACAACCAGTAACGTAACCGACAGTCTTGAGCATTTCGGCCAGAGTAATCTCACTTGCAGGCATGCTCCAACCCCGACTGCGAACTGGATACCGTCCCGTCAGCAAGGCCGACCTAGATGGCCCACAAACCACTTGAGCATAGAAGCTGGTGAAGCGTGTGCCCTCCCGTGCCAGTTGATCAATACGAGGTGTACGGATCGTTTTCGACCCATAACAGCCCAGGTCCCCGTACCCTTGGTCATCGGTAAACACGATGACAATGTTGGGGCGCTCGGGATCAGCGTAAACCCAAGATGGCTTCAATCCAACAACAACGCACAACAAAAACAGAAAGTAGCAACACCGCATCATGTTCCCCTCGTGATGGTGAAAAACCACCTTTGAAAATTGGAGAGCGACAATCGCACCCATTCCAAACACCTCTCGGCGGCAGTGCGTCCTGCCGAAGTAACTTGTCATACTATTGAACAAGGGAGGACCACCATTAACAATCTCGGAACCTCGGAATCTCGGTACTTAGAGCGATTCACGCTTGTATTGGGTGCAGGTTTTTCGTTTTCAAAGTCCTGGGTCCCGCTTGCGGGCAGATGGCCCCCAACCCGAGCGAAGCGAGAATCATAGCGAGCGAAGCGGGAAACGCACCGGAACCGGAAGGAAGGTGGTCCTATCTCGAGAAGGGCGCAGTTGGACTCAGGAGTCCGGCGACTGCGAACTGTACCCAACACGAACGTTAACCGCTCTAAAGTTGTTCCATGGTGACTCGTAAAATACTTTCCCACTCAAAGAGCCAATTATTCTCCGACACGGACAACAGCACCAAGACAGCTCTTTGTTCAAACGCACAAGCGAGTCGTTTGACATCCATGAATTGTGGTCCTCCGGTGGATGTCCTCTCACTCATTCCATCGGAGGTAAATTCCAAGTCAGACTCAGCCAATACACAACGTCGATTTAGGTGTAACTATAACCGAGTACCACTCAGGGCAAATGATTTTGTACCCAAAATAGATTGCGATCTGCAAGGAGATATCCATGCCACCTAGAACTCGGTCGTCATACATTGTTCGTTGGCTTTTGGTAATGAGGTAACTCTCACGGCCAGCTAACAAATCATCGAAATGGAAGATCTGGTCACTACACCCAAGTAACCGAGTAGAAGATGTCAGGCTATTTGTATCACTTGAGTATTAACCCCACCTATTGCACGTTAGAGCGAGACGTGGATCGATTTCGAGGGCTTTTTGTACTTTGCGATGGCCTGGTTATACTTCTTTTGTTGATGTAGAGTAGTGCCCCAATCGTTCCAGACGGCAGCGTTATTTGGTTGAATGGCCAGTGCCTGTCTGTAGCACCCTTCCGCTTCGGCATGTTGCTGGGCCAGGCCCAGTTCATTCGCAAGCAGGAATGCTAAATCAAAATCATCCGGATGGAACGTCGAAGCGATCTGGCACCACCGTTGGCGTTGTTGCGAGTCCCGTAAAAACTGTGCGATCAAACATTGGGTATGCGACAGAAATTTTTCCATGGACTTCAGATCGGCCTCCCATGCAATCTTCAACAAACGGACAGCGTCCACGTTTTTGTTCTTCTGGAACAAAGCTGTCGTTGCCCAATGCTCGAGCGAGGCCAAGAGCTGCTCACGAATCAAAGATCGCCGCATTCGGTCTCCAAGCCTTTTGATGTCTCCTTTGTGGATGTCCAGACCGGCCTTTTGAAACACCCTTGGGTATTCTTGGAAGATCGCAGCGGTGTCGCGTTTGCCGTTCACCATACAAAGGCTTCGATCCCGAATGCGGGTCAACGCGACAGCCGTTTGGTAATCCTGGTCGTGTTGTTCGATTTGTCGAGAGATTTTCTTCCGACGTTTACGGAGTTTCGGATTCGGCTTTTTGTCGGTCAGCTTCGTGAGAGTTTACACCACCCGGAGATTTTGTCTCTGGATGAAGATGCACGCCTTCCAGGCTTCCGAATCGTTAAGCAAACCTGAGATTCCTCGGAGCGATTTCAGAAGTTTGTGGAGCCGAATCATTTGGGCTTCGGCTTCGTCGAGCTCTTTCTCGATTAAGCGTTCGATAATTACCTGTCGCTTTTTGTTCTGATCATCTTGATAGGTTTCCGTAGCGAACACGATGCTGTGTGAGGATAACGCTTGGACAACGATCTGTCAGCTCGTTACGGAGAGAGCTACTACCAACTTTCTGCGTGGTTGCATGGTCGATTCTCCTCAAGTGCTTTGCGAGATGACGTGAGGGGACATTGCCTCCGTGATTGTCAGACTGACGTCCAGGGGAAAAATCCAGTGTGAATCCGTCGATTCATCACGGCTTCGAGATGTTTCCCATCGGTGTATTAGCCGTCAGGTCGGCAATGGCTTCTGTGGTGGCTCGTTCGACGGCATCGCGCCATTGGGAATCGTCCGGATCGAAACTGGCGATGATCTTCCGCGCGCTGTTCACAATGGCCCCGAGACCATCCTCTCGAAAGCCGCCTGCGACGTCCTCACCAGTCCCCTTTTGGTGCCCGTACCCAGGGATCAAAAAATACACGTCTGGGAGCAATTGACGGAGACTTGCCAGTTCTTGCGGATGTGTTGCCCCAACAACAGCTCCAACGATTCCGAATCCAGATTCTGCGACAGTGTCTTGGCTCCATTTTCCGACGGCCTCGGCAACGTGTTGGTAAAGGGGCTTTCCCTCGCATCGGAGCTCTTGGAACAGCCCGGCTCCCTTATTGCTCGTCCGGACGAGCACGAACAGACCGCGTCCTTCCTTCTGAGCCGCCTCCAAAAAAGGCTCGACTGCATCTTTTCCCAGATACGGATTGATGGTCATGGCATCCGCATTCCAAACGGGATGAGCAGTACCGCCAAACGTCGAGCCACCAAACGCAGCTTCGGCATAGGCAACCGCAGTGCTGGCGATGTCACCTCGCTTGCTATCCAAAAGGACAAGCACGCCGAGTTCTCGGGCACGTATGATTATTCGTTGCAGGGATAAAAGTCCGGCGGGACCACACCCTTCGAAGAAAGCAATCTGTGGTTTAACGATAGGAACCAGCGGAGCGACGACCTTCAACACTTCCAAACAAAACGTTTCGTAAGCGTTCGCAACTGTTTCGAGATTGACCTCGGTGTGTTGATTGCGAATCTCGTTCGGAAGTGCATCCCAGCGTGGGTCCAAACCCACGCATAGAGAGTTACCGCGTTGACGGATCGCATCGGTCAACTTATCAGCGAAATGCAAGGAAGCCATGAGGAAGTCCGGGTGATGGAAAGTTGGGGTTGGTTCATCATCGCCGGACTCGGAATTATGGAAATGTCGGGCAGACCTTGGCCCACTTAGACTTTCGGAAATCGGTAAAAAGGTGGACCAAGGCCCCCTCAAGGGTTCTGGTCTTTCTCTTCTCTGTTCTCTCTTCCCTCTTGTTGTTAAGGAGGCGAGACCGGCAAAGTCTGAGTGTATTCGGACATGTCACGTTGTCCACCCATGTTGGCTGCCACGAGGGTCAAGTCGTCGTTCATCTCGTCCTTCTGGAAGATCTTTCGGAATTTGATGATCCAACTGCCCAACTGCAAGTGACCAGCCAAATGTCGCAAATCTTGGACGTCTTTCTTCGGAGCCTCGCGAACGAGATACCCATTCGGATGGGTCTTGCGACACTTTGCCAACCTCGCTCGAATGATCTTCTCGACGACCTTGCGTTTTTGGGGATCTTTGAGGTCGGCTTTGGTAA
>CAYRFQ010000087.1:0-33733 GCA_964423615.1 uncultured Alcaligenaceae bacterium
AGTGACGATCACGGCCGACAACCTCTCCTCCAAAGGACCCATGATCCAAGCGTTCTGGGCACCCAACTGTCACTTCATCCTGGTGGCCAAACCGTCGGACCACAAATACCTCTTCGGCCAAATCCAAAAGGGTCTCGAAGATGGCTCTGTGGAGCATTTTCGCATTACCGAAGAAGACTACACCCAACATGATTTTCGTTGGCTTTGTGATGTTGCTATCAATGAGTCGAACCCAGACGTGTTGGTCAACGTGTTGGAATATTGGTGCTCTGTCGGTTCGCGCGTCCAGACGTTCCGTTGGGTCACCGATTGGCCTTTGAACGAACAGACCGTTTGGCAAGTCATGCGAGCCGGTCGGGCCCGTTGGAAGATCGAAAACGAAACATTCAACACGCTCAAGAACCAGGGCTATCACTTCGAACATAATTTCGGCCACGGCCAAGAGAACTTGAGCGTCGTGTTGATGGTTTTGATGATGCTGGCGTTCTTTCTCGACCAGGTCCAACAACTTTGCCATCCGCTTTTCGCCCAAGCCTGGCAACGCCTGGGCAGTAAACGTGCGCTTTGGGAGAGGCTCCGCAGTTTGTTCGCCGAGTTTGTGTTGGAGTCGATGGAACAAGTGTACCGGGCGTTGGCGTTTGGGATTGTGGCTCAAGAACTCAAAATCGTTGGATTCGAGGACACCGGATAGCTCGTTGGGTTGTTTCGCTGGGCCAATCAGTAGATCGTGGGATGGACCGAACGAGTCGGGCGTTCGCGTTGCGCGTCCGGGGAGGGTGAGAATGCCCAGATCGGCTCGCTGGGCCTGGATGGGTGTCAACAAAGTGGCCTCGGACCCCAGAGGTGTGAACGTTTCAACACACCAAAGCCAAGGCAAAGACAACCGCTGGGGCAAAAAAACGCCTTGTTCACTACGTGCCGGGAATTGCTGCCTAAATGCACAGACCTCGACTACATCAACGTCGTGTTGGGCCACCCCAGCCGATGCACTGGGACTGAAGCCGCTCGCGTTCAACCCCAACACACGCCCAAAGCCCACGATGCTTTTACACGTCTTTTGTATCGACTCGAACCGGACTACGAGACACTCTGGACGGAAGTGGCCAATCTCATTGACCGAGACTAAAGGGTCTTGATCCTCGACGACTCGACACTCGACAAACCTTACGCCCGAAAAATGGACTTGGTCGGATACCATTGGTCGGGCAAACACAAGGCTGTCGTCCAAGGCATCAACTTGCTGACGTTGTTGTGGACCGATGGCGACTGGTTCGTGCCAACAGACTACCGCGTCTACGACAAAGAAAACGACAACAAGTCCAAGAACGATCACTTCACGGACTTGTTGGACAAGGCCAAAGAAAGGGGCCACAATCCGGCGTGCGTGGTGTTCGACTCGTGGTACTGCTCGTTGGGGAACCTCAAACACATCCGCCATTTGGGTTGGCGTTGGGTCACAAGGTTCAAGTCCAACCGGAAAGTGAATCCCGACAACACGAAATCTCGCCCAGTCCTTGACTGCGATATCTCTCGGGAAGGTACGATTGTTCATCTGCAAGGTTACGGTTTGGTCAAAGTATTTCGGATCGACACCTGTAACGGTGACACGCAATACTGGGCCACGAGCGATCTGCAGATGGACGAGTTGACTCGTCTGGTTTATGCCGAACTGTCGTGGAACATCGAGGAATATCACAGGGGTTTGAAACAACACTGTCACGTCGAGAAAGCTCAAGTCCGAAAGGCCCGAGCTATCAAGAACCACATCAGCCTGGCGATCCGGGCGTTCGGTTGGAGTGGTATCGATTTCGGACGGGAGTCAGTTGGTTGCACGCCAAACTCGACGTCGTCCGAAAGGCCGTGACCAGCTTCCTCGAAGCTCCCCTGTTCGACTTGCCAACCGAACCGCAAAATACGTGACAAAAGGCCAGCTGCGTAACTCCTACTTTGTATGGCCACCAGCGATTGCCTGATGGTGTGTTCTTCGACATTCAGGGCCAAAGCGGTAATCCACTCGACGAAGCATTTATACCCTCGAGTTGTGAAGGCGAACCGGAAAACGCCAAAGAGCGCGTGCCAAATGTTCCAAAGGCCGGTAGCTTGCATATCGCACCTGTTGTGGTTGAAGGGAAGATTTGTTGTTACCTTCACCATCAACCATGAGGTGCTCTTTCACAACCCCACAAGCCAGTTCTACGACTCAGTCAAACATCTGTGTTTTCCAAGAAACTACTGTTGGCAGATCGAGTTTTGTTCCACGCCCAAGCACGGCAGTTGGTTAAACATAGCCGAATGCGAACTGAGTTGCCTAACCAGGCAGTGTTTGAGTGACCGACGCATGGGACAGATCGAGGTCCTCGATTCGGAGATCCGAGCGTGGGCTGAGCAAATCAAGGAAAAGCAATGAGGGGTCGATTGGCAATTTCAGATCGACGATGCGAGACGAAAACTCAAGCGACTCCACCCCAAAATTAAGACTGGATGATGCACTAAATAAAAAAATCCATTTTTTTCCGGACGGTTTTTCGCTGAATCTGGCCTATTCCAATGTCCGCCGGTTCGCATTTCGTGGATGCGTGATCGTCCCATTGTCCTCAATGGTTAGGAATTCTTATGTGGCCATTTCTTCGTCGCCGTTCTTCCGCAACTAAGTTTTTCCGCAAGCTCAATCGTGCAACGCCATCCATTTGCCAGGCGTCCAATCACCTCTGTGTGGAAGAATTGGAACCCAGGGTTCTGCTATCCGTCACCCCAAGCACAACCATCACCGGGGATTCGCTTGAGGTTATTTTTGCTGTCGATTTGGCTCCGGACACCACCAGTAGTGGCTTCGCTGCCGATAATGTTTTTCTGCGAACCGATTCAGACGGCCGGTTGGAATGGGCTCCTTCAAACGGAAATTATGAAGATGTGTTGGTTGACCCGTTAACGGATTTCACCGACGTGATGGTTTCTGTCAACTACAGCACCACCGCCAACGACGACTTTTCCCTGCTTTACCAGAACTTGTTCGACACCACATTTTCTACCCTTTACCTGGAAGACATCTGGGCCCCGGGCGTCAACATTGACTTCAACTCCTTCGCCATCGAAGTCCAGTCCAATACCGTCATTTCTACGCGAACCCTGAACGGCACGAATCCCGACCACCTCAATGATGCCTCGACTGGAGATTCCGGAACGCTCACGTTAAGTGCCCCGATTATTGAAGTCAACAGTGGGGCACAATTGTTGACTCATGTCAAGGATGGGGATACCACCAATACGGCCGGCGACATCAACCTGTCCGCCACCGCCAAACTGGATGACATTACCAGCGGCTTGATCGTCACCCCGCTTCTGCCAGCCGAGGTTTCTGTGACCCGGGCCAAGATTAGCCTGGATTCGGCCACCCTCCAAGGCAAAGACATTACCCTGGAAACTTTCTCGGACTCCTCGGACCTATTTGGTGATGAAGACAGTCCCGGCGGCTGGGGCGAACCGCTGCAGGAATGGATCGGGGGCATTTCTCTTGCCGTAGGGGTCGCTGTCTCTCTCGCCACGGCGGAAGTGACCATCGATAGTGGGCAAATCAGCGGTGAGAACGTCAAACTCAATTCTCATGCCGAAACCGATGCCGAGGCCACGGTCTTGACCGCTTATGGAGCCATAGGTTACGCCCAGTCCGCTCCCGAGGCGACCATCGATATCAAAAATGGCGCCCAAATCAACGCCACACAGGATCTCATTGCGGAAACCAAAGCTGGTAGCGACATCGGCCTCAATGTCACGCAAAACCTGATTGGCACCAGTACCACCGTGGAAAAATACAACATCACTCTGGCTGGGGCTTATGCCAACATCGTCTCTTCAGCCAAAGTATCCGACGATTCAGTGATTAATGTGGGCAGTGATTTTACAGTCGACGTCTACGCCGAGAAAGAACACAGCATCAGCTCCAATGCGGCGGCGTATGGTGACGGGACATTGGCGACTGCGTTAAGCGTAGCCGTTTACGATTCCACCCTCGAAGCCTTGATTGACGGGACTGTCAATGTCGGTCAGGATATGACCGTCCAGGCGGAACTCAATACATTCAAAAACGATTACTCAGCCCTGTCCACTGTTGGCTCAGGAGAACTCGCTGCCAAGGGTCTCAGTAATAGGGTTGTGGGCGGGGTGTTTCAGGCGTTCACGTCCGCCTTTTCCAGAACCATCCCCGGCATCGGCAATGCCTTGAACACTTCCACAGATACGAACAAATTTGGTTTGGCTGCCAGCATCAATGCCGGCTTGGCCTTTAACGATGTGGATGTGCGCATCGGACCGGCCGCCCAGGTCAACGTCGGTGGCGATTTGATTCTGCGTGGCGATGTGGAGGAATTTCCCGAAACCAGTGCGATCAGTTTCTTGAACAGCACCGGTGGTGGCTTGGAGCCCGGAGCGATTGGCACCAAAAGCCAACGCGAAACCGGCATCGCCGGCGCTGTGGTCGGCGGTTACTTCAACAATGAAATCGATGTGTATATCGGCACGGATGCCATCGTAACTGTGGGTAACGACTTGATCGTCGAATCCTACGCCAGCGTGCCGTATCACATTCAATGGGCCTGGGATACCCGAACTGACAGTTTTGAACCAGCGCGATTAAGTACCGTCACAGATAAGATCAATTACAACCTGGGGATTCAAAACGGCTTTTTCACTTCCTGGGCAGAAGCCATCGCCAGCGCTGAGGAAACCGCCATCGGTGTCATGTTTAATGCCACGATTACCGACACCCACAACTACGCCTATATCGGCAATGGAGCGCAAGTAACCGTTGGCGGCGACCTGCAAGTGATCGCCGAAACCAAGGTCGACACGGTGAACTTCGTTGGTTCGCCCATCTTCTTGTTCAACGCCACTCCCGGTCAAGGTGTTGGAACTGCCTTCATGGTCACCGGGTATGTCAACGACACCACTGCCAAGATCAACGCCGATGCCGTGATTCAGGCCGGGAGTCTATTGGTGTTTGCCAACAACCGCAGCCAGAACATCGGCATCGCCGTTCAGGGCGGTTTGTTTGATGGTGGCGATAGCTTCAACGGAGCCTTTACCGGCAACTTTGTCGACAACCGCACGGTGGCAAAAATTTCCTCCAGCGTGGACATAACGCTGGGAACCGGGCAAGTGGCAGTACCGTTATCGTTTGACAAGGTCTCGCAAGATGACACCACCCTCAACACCAGCGTTCCGCAATTCAACCCCACCGAGCAGTATGACGACAACCAAACCCTCTTGCGCGTCGATGTCGACAACGAGACCATCACCTTGCCATACGATCACGGGTTGGTGACCGGTGATCCAGTTTACTACGACAGTTTCGGCGGAACTGATATTGGCGGACTGACCAGTGGAACCGTCTACATTGCCATTGTCGATGAAGAGCAACCGGCCATGTTACAACTGGCCGAAAATAGCACCGATGCGCTTGCCGGAGAATTCATCGAGTTGGACCTGGACGATTTGGATGGCATCGCGGACGAATTCCATTCCCTCTATCCCGGGATTGATCCCACGCTAGACGGTGTCGTCGATACCCAGACCAATGAAATCAACGTCGGTTTCGAGCATCGACTCATCAGTGGCCAACCTGTCATTTACAAGAGACGCAGTGGCGACGACATCGGTGGGCTGACCAATGGGGAAACCTATTACGTCATAGTTACCGGTCCGCAGACGTTCCAACTGGCCAGCTCATCCGGCAAAGCCGTGGACGCCGATGTCAATAATTCCACTGCCGATGTCATAGGTTTAAGCAGTGGTGGTGCAGGTGACCGGCATGCGTTCTTGCCGATAGCGTATGACAGTGTCAGCTTGCTTGATCCGCTACGGGTGCTCGATTCCAACAATGACGGAGACATCACCACGGCCGATGAGTATGTGACCGGGTTCAATTCGGTGGCATCCACCAATGAGGAAATTCCGTCAGTAACAACCGTGCAGACCAACCAAACCTTATTAGTCCTTGCCGAGGATAACACAGAGATTTACACCGGCACTGGTGCCATTACAAAAACCCAGAGTAACGGGGCCGGGCTTTCCATCTCAGTTAATGTTATCAAGCGAAAAACCGAATCCTTTATCGGTGAAGAAATTCAATCCCTCGGCTCCTTTGCCCCTGGTCTCGGTATCCACGAGACGGATTTAATCGTTCTCGATTACAATCACGGCTTCTCGGTTGGCGATGAAGTGTCTTACACGTCCGGCAGTGACATTATCGTGGGTGGGCTCCGCGACCGCGGCATTTATGTCGTTACCGAAGTGGTTGATGACCGCTCTTTCCGCATTGGCCGAACAACTGCCGAAGCCACCGCAACCTTCACCGCCACCGATGTCAACGATGCCGACGGCAAATGGACCATTGACCTCGGTTACAACCACGGCTTCCAAATTGGCGATGCTGTCCAATATAACGTGAGCGACCCCGATGCCGCCATTGGTGGGTTGCAACCTGGCGAAACCTATTATGTCATTCAAGTGGATGATACCAAAATCGCCCTGAGCGATAATATCGATGGGGTGGCCAACGAGACCCAATTCTTGTTCTCACCAAACACTGATGTCTTCGAAGATCAGATCTACTTTGGCTTTGAACACGGTCTCGAAGAAGATCAACCGGTTCTTTACCGCAGCAATGGCGGCACTGAGATTGGTGGGTTAACGGATGGCTTGTATTACTTCGTTGAACTGGTTGATGATGATAAGGCCATCAAGCTAAAGACTACGTTTGACATCGACGTGGCCTTGGATGTGACCGAAGCTACTGGGATTGGTCACACCTTGCAACCTGGATTCTATTCGGGAGCTGTAACCACAACTGGAACCGAATTTCGCCACACAATAGATTTGGGGTACAATCACAATCTAGAAACTGGTGACGCTGTCCGAGTCTACAACGGCGATTTCGACAACCTGGCGAACGACACCCGCTACTATGCCATTGTTATTGATGAAACCACCATTGCCCTGGCTACCACTGAGGATGAAGCCAATGCCGGTCGGACTCGCTTTTTTGATACCTCCGATTTGCTCGACAACGGTGACGCTAGCGACTCGACCAAGTTTGACACCATTGATGTCTACACGGACCACGGCTATGTCGATGGCGACCGATTGTTGTACTTGCAAAATGGGAGCACCGACATTGGCTTGACCGATGGTAGCATCTATACGGTTCGATTGTTGAATGCCTCGACAAGTCTGGACATTCCCGCATCCAAATTTCAACTGCTGGATAACAGCGGCAACCTGATTGAATTGACGAATAGTGATGATCAGGATTTTGGAGCGTTCATTAACCTGGGAGTGCGTGAAAATCTGGCAATTGACCCAATCTATACCGATCCTGCCTTTATCATTCGGGATTCCCGAATCGAACTTGATGCCGATTCAACTACCACCGAAGACCACTCTTTACGCTTAAGTCTGGACCCGAGCACGACCTACCAGGAAACGCATGGGTTTGGCTACAATTTCGATCCGACCTCTGCCTTATCAGATGTCGATGATAACGCTGCGGATGACACAATTGATCTGGGTTACGATCACAACTTCAGTGCTGGCCAAACAGTGATTTACAGTTCCGGTCAGGGAATAGGTATTTCGGGACTTAACGAAGGGCAGGTCTACTATGTCCGTTTGGTGGATGGTAGCGCCACCAAGATTCAGTTGACAGAAACCATCTCTCAGGCTCTGCAAATCACCGATGATCCGGAGATTCTCGAATTCAATGCTTCCGAATCCACGGGCAGCAATCACATCATTGCCTCGGTCTTGCGCCCGATTCCGACCGTGGACACAGTGTCCGATATCATCGACTTTGGTCAGCTCCACGGATTGGCAGATGGCGATCAGATTGTCTACGATGCCGGAGGCGGTACGGAAATTGGCGGCCTGACCGACGGTGACACATACACTGTCATTCGTGTAGACGGACAGCGGATCCAACTGTCCTTATCTCAACTCAATCCATCTCCCATTAATCTGGATTCTGCGGCGGCAACAGGTCAGGCCCACCGCTTTGTGGAAGCTGGTTCTAACAACACCGCAAACATTGATGCGGATGGCAATATCGGTGTGGCGGCTGCCAACACCGGTCAAATTATTGCCATCACCGTAGCCGGCACGGTGGCAAAATCAAGTTCCACGGAACGGTTCACCGGCGGTGGCTGGTCAGGCCAATCCACTCGCGAGAATCCCGGCGATAGTTACGGCGGTGGCATTAACTTTTCCGGCACCGTGGCCGTCAATGTCATGGCCGATTACACCCGGGCCGAGATTGAAAACAGCGACATCATCGGCGCCGGCAACCTCTTTGTCAATGCAATGAACGACACCCAGATTTACATGGGAGCGGGTGCCGTGGTTTCAGCCACGGTTGAGGATTCCCTGGGGGTTGGTTCGGTCGGCATTGCCGGATCCGTTGTAGTGAATGTGATTGCGTCCACCACCGAAGCATTGATTGACGATTCCATCATTAATGTCGGCGGCGATGTGGACATGGCTAGCGATACGACCGGATTAGTGCTTGGGGTAGCCGTGAGTGGAGCTCGGGCGAGCGGGAGACTGACCGGTGGCGGAACCATTGCCATCAACGTGGTCGCGCAAAATACTATTGCCAAGGTTGATGATTCGCTAATTTCGGCTGGTGGAAGTGTGTTCGTGACGGCTGACAACACTGCCAGTATCGATGCCGTGGCAGGTACTCTGGTCGCCAACCTGGATGATGGGAATGGCGGCCTGGATAGTGGCTCCGGGAGCACACTATCAGCCGGCTTTGCGATCGGCATCAACATCATCAGCAATGACCTGGGTGACGGTGGCACTTTGGCCACGGTCACAGATTCCACGGTCTCAGCTGGTGGGAACATCATGATTGCCGCGGCCACCGTCAGTGCCATCCGGGCCATTGCCCTCGGTGTGGCCTTCAACGCTGGTGGAACGTCCGGCTCAGCCAATGCGGCCGGCTTGAGTTTGGGTGCCAACGTCATCAGCACGAAAACCAGAGCCTCTGCCCGAGGAAAGCGAACGACCAAGGGCTTCTCCGCAGGTGGTTCTTTCACGGTCACTGCCGAGGACCGGTCTGACCTATTTAGCGGGTCCGGTGGGGCTGGGATCAGTCGGAACAAGGGATTATCCGGAGGGAGTTCCAATTCGGTGGGGATTGCTCTTTCCTTTAACACCGTAACGACCGATATCAAAGCCGATGTGACAAATACCAAGGTCAGTGCAGACAGCTTGACCATTGAAGCAGACTCTAACGGTGACATCACCGCCATCGGCGTTGGTGGGGCAAAAGCCGACGACTTTGCCTTGGCCGGCCAAATTACTATTAACTGGACCGATCAAAGAGTTCGGGCCTTTAGCAAAAATTCTACCATTACGGTGGCTGGAGACGGTGGTGATGTCAACATCCTGGCTACCAACGAATCGCAGATCTTCTCGGTCGCCGGTGCGTTATCTGTCGCCACTGATGATGGCAGCAATGCCATTGGTGCCGCCCTGTCCCTGAACCTCATCAACGATATCACCAAGGCCTACATCGATAATTCCTCTGTGGAAGCGGTCGACGGTAGCATCATTGTCCATGCCAATTCGTTGGGCGAAATCTTGACCATAGCCACCGGGATTGCCAGTGGTCAGAACATTGGGGTTGCCGGTTCCATCTCGGTTGCAGTGTTGAGCAACGTGGTCGAAGCCTATATTGTCGACTCGGGTGTAACGGCAGACCGCAACTTGTATGTGTACGCATTACAGGATGGCAAGATCGATTCTTACGGCGGCTCGCTCGGGCTCTCCTTCCAGAAGAACGGGGCCGGTGGAGCGCTGAGTATCAATGTCATCGAAAACACCACCAAGGCCTACATCGGTTCATCCACCGTGATGGCCAAAGCGAACGACAATGAAACCTTTACCGTCAACAACTGGGATGAAGCCGGGGATGTGAGTACGGAAGACGTGTCCGGCCTGGCTGTTATAGCCAGTTCCGCCGAGGACCTGGAGTTTTACGCCGTGACCGCTGGCGTTGGATTTGGCGGCAGCGGAGTTGCGTTGAACATTACCCCTGCCTTTCTCTACGACACCACGTACGCCTATATCCAGGACTCAGACGTCAATTCCGCGACGGAACAGGGCCAAGATGTCATTGTGCGAGCCCACCAGGATTCCGATTTTTACGTCCTGGTCGGACAGGCAGCCGTCTCCAAGGATGCCTCCGTGGGAATCGCCGCCGGAGGAATGTTCGTTGCCACAGACACGCAGGCCTGGATCTCCGATACCGACAGCAGCGACGGTTATGCGACTGTTTATGCCGGGCAGAATGTCGATGTTCGCGCAGTAACAAAAACGAAACTGGATACCTTGATGTTGGGCCTGACCTTCAGTGTTCAGAAATTTGCCGGGGCAGGATCGGTCGACTTGGTCGTGATTGATAACACAAACCGGGCCTACATTGCCCAGATGGATGTGTTCGCCGGAGACGACCTGAACGTCCTTGCCTACGATCGGTTAGAAATGGAACGCCTCCTCGGTGGAGTCAATTTAACCCTAACGACAGGTGCTGGCGGCGGCACGTTTATGAGTATTAGTAACACCAGCAGCAATGAAGCCCGGCTGGTAAACACCGTTGCCAATGTGACTGATGATACCGCCGTCAAGGCCATTACCACCACCAGAGCTGAAGACATCTCCGGTATCAGCTTGAGCGTTGGGCTCAAAGGAGGGTTTAACGGTGTCTTTGCCTGGTATATCTCCAAGACAGATACGGTGGCAGTTATTGAAAGTGACACCCGGGCGTCACAAATTAATCAGGATCCCAACTATGCCGGTGACACCCAGACGGTCACCGTATACGCGGAAGATGATCTCGTGGTCAGTGGAATCATGGGCGGATTGGCTGCCGGGGGAATAGCTGGAGTCGGAGGAAACTTACTGTGGGTCCATGTGCAAAACACAGTCGATGCCCACATCGGTGACCGTACCTTGATTAACGCCGTCTCGGACGTGACGGTCGAATCCAATTCTGTCAAAGATATTACTACTTGGGCTGGCGGCCTTGGGGTCGGACTGGGTGGTGGCTTTTTTGGCACCTTCATCATCACCACTATCGGTTCAGGTGTGGCTCCCAATCTGACAGGCGACATAAATGACGATGTCCGTGGCAAAGTCAGCGAAGCCATGGAAGCAGCTCTGGATATTTCTGCTCTGGCCACCAGCCGAAGACCCACGGAAGTAAGTGATTCGGTCAACGAAAACACGACAACTTTTGATGACCAGGGCACCATTGACCGGTCTACACAGGACGTGGCTGCATACATTGGCAATGATGTTGTCTTGGCTATCGGTGGGAATCTGACCATCGATGCCAAAGAAACGGTCACGTACGAAGCCCGGGCGGGATCGGTTGGGTTAGCTGTCGGCGGTGGGCTTGGCGGCTCTGTTGTCATCAACCAGATTAACACGATCACCCAGGCCTATGTGGGCGACCGCACAGTTGTGGCGGTTGCCGGAGATATTGATATTTCCGCCACGGCGGATGAAACCGTCGACATCTCTGCGATAGCTGGTGGTGGATCCGTTGGCTTTTCCCTTGGCGCTCAATATTCGCGATCCGATCTCTGGAGTACACAACAGGCCGGGCTGGGCCAGGATGTGCAGGTCCTGTTTGCCGATGAAGTTTCCATTGATGCCAGCCATACCCGCGATGCCCTTGTGTTTGGCGGTGGTGCTGGGCTTGGCGGCTTGGCTGCCGGTGCCTCCTTTTCCGTGGTCGACATGCAAGGCCAGACTGAGGCCTTCATCAACCAACGAACCGTTCTCGGGCAAGTCGATGCCAACGGAGATGTCACCGGCCAAATCGGCTCGCTGACTGTAACCGCTTCCAGCACGGTCACGCGGGCCGATACCAATGCCCCGGCTCTTGTAGCTGGAATTGTCGCCGGAGTGGCCGGGAGTGAAGCCACTTCCAGAATCGAGAGCGAAATCATCACCACCATCGGTAGCGGTGTTGAAGCATACGCCAGCGGTGCAGTTGTTTTCCAAACAGAAACCGACCAAGATGCCGAAGCGATTTCTGTGGGTGTGGGCATATCAGCCGGAGCCAACTTTGGAGTTTCGACAGCAGAAGCCATTATTTCTCCGACGGTCGAAACCCGGGTGCGGTCGGAAATCACCATCGTCGCCGACAGCATCACGATTCAGTCGATGCACAACATGTTCAGCACCGGAGTGGAAAAATCCGGCCAGGCTTACGCCGAAGCCACTGCTTCCGGTGGTGCCTTGCTGTTGGGGCTCAACGGTAGCGTGGCAAACTCCTATGTGGAAGCGGTGGTCGGCGTATCCTTGGGTGACACCATGTTGATTGCCGAATCAGGCAACGTCAACATTCGCTCCCGTTCCAACAACGACGGCTACGCCGATGGCGATGGCACCGGTGGTGGATTCATCGGCGTTGGCTTACAAACGGCCGACATCTTCTTGACCACACAAAACACCATCGACGTTGATGACGATGCTACCATCATCTCCGACAACGGCAACGTCATCATCCAGGCGGAATCCGTAGAGGATGTCTTTGCCGATGTCCGCTCGGCCAGCGGTGGATTTATCGCCGTTGCCGAGGGCCGATCAGAAATCGATGCCGAGCACACCACCACGGTAACGGTTGGCAATAACGTCTACATCGAAGCGGAAAATAATGTTCGGCTCAAGGCCGTCACCGATACCGTTTTGGAAAACAAGGTGGAAGCGGTGAGCACCGCCGGGGGCGCGTTGCCCACTTCGGATACCGACATTAACTACGCTGGTCCTGGTGATGTAGCAGTGATCCGAACCGATGTGGGCCGCTTCACCGAGATCAAAGGGGGAACTATCGATATCTTGGCGGAATTTGAAACCTTGGATCTGAAGACCGATGCTACCTCGGAAGCGTCCGCCTTTGGAACTGACTCCGACGCGACCGCCAGGATCAACGCTGTTACTAACGCTGATGTGCAGATCGCTGCCGGAGCTCGGTTAGATGGCCTCCAGCGAATCACCCTGAAAGCTGACCATACAGATGTCTCCATGGATGCTTTCGCTCGTGGGGCTTCCGTGATAAAGGGCCGCGGCTCGGTCTTTGGCACCTCCGATGCCGAAGCCACGATTGACTGGACCGGGGCCAGCCAGATTACCACGCTGGATTCCTATGATGTGGAAGAAGCCGACGGCACCATCACCACAATCGACGCCGACAACACTCTCATCACCAAAGTGCTTAACCTGTCTGCCCTGGTGGACAGCGATTTGTCCGATGTGGATGCCTTCGCCGAAGAAGTCGGCCCAACCGAGATCAGTCGCGATCCGGTTTCCTCGGAAACCTTCCAGGTAAACCGCATTATCGATCTCAATTCGAACATCGTGCAGTTGGTGGCCGAAGATCCGATTTTGGTGATTGACAGGAATGGCAATTTGGAATCACAAAACATCATCGAGTATACAGAAACCGACACCACCATCACCGTTGAGGACATTGTCAATGTCGGTAGTCTTGGTGGCGAGGTCAACATAACCGTCAACACCACCAACCAAGACACAGAGATGACCGACTCACGGGTTCTCACCGGGGATTCGACATTTACCTTCCAGACCGGCTACGATGAAGTCATCATTACCAACGAATCGGCCAAAACACTGATTCTGCAAAATATGGATGTCAATCAGGAAGCCGCCACCTTCACGGATCTGGTCAACATTTCCAGTGCCGATGTCAATGACCTGACCACCACCGATGAAACCGAACCGGGAACGACCTCCATCGAAGTAACCAGTGCCGGGGATGTGGTAATCGCCGGCTTTATCGAAAACACCTACGGCATTACCAACATCTATGCCGGCGGCGATATCACCATGGAAGCCACGTTCCAGCTTAACTCCAGCGAAATTTCCAACCTCAATGCCGGTACACTGTCACAGGATGTGTTGGACGCGTTCACGAACAACAGCCGTGGTCTTTCCAATCCGTCTGTATCAGTAGTCGTCTCCGGTTCACGCTGGAAGATTACGGACGACAATGAGGACACCTATTTCATTGTCGCCGAGGCAACCTCCCTTGATGTCCAATTTGCTCCGGGTTCAGCAACCGTTCGCGGAATCGAAAGCCTGGAAACCATTCTCACCACCAGTGCTGGAGGAATTGGCACATCGGCATTCGGCGTCCAGTCGTTTGCTTCCACAGAGGGAGAAGAGACCACAATCACCATCACTGCCAGTTCTGACATCCATCTGGAGCACACAGGGGGTGATCTCAAGACCAATGTGATCCAATCGACCGCTGGCAATGTGGTGATCAGTTCCGAAGATTCCATCTTCGATGCCCTTACCAACGAAACTGCCAATATCATCGGCGGAACCATTACCCTGGAATCCACATCAGGAGCTTTGGGCACATCAGCAAACGCCCTGGAAATTGCCACGTCTGCAACTTCCGTCGCCTTGACCGCATTCGCCAAAGATGATTTGTATCTGACCGAAGTGGGTAGTGATCTGACCATTACCGAGGTTCGTTCGAGTACCGGCGATGTAGTGCTCACCGTGAAAGATGTCGACAGGTCCGGCCAGAACTTGTTCATCAATGCCGGTCAATTGATCAAGGCCGACGAAGGTGCTGTGACCATCAGCGTCGGCGATGATTTCGAATTGGCCCTGGGTGGAGCAGTCGAGGCCAAGGATACCATTGACTTCCTGTTTGATTCGGACGGGCTGGATTCGGCTTTGGGTAGTGTGGCCGAATTTAATGGCACCCTCAAGCCCGGTAATGATGCCGAGGTCACCATCACAGGAGGTAAGGATGCCGACACCATCTACTTCCGCAAATTGGCTACCACCATCCCGGTTACAATCAGCACAGGTGAAGGCGCGGACACCATTGACATTGGCACAACTGACAACGTCCTCAGTCTGATCCAGGATACTTTCAAGATAGATGCTGGGGAAGAAACCGATGCCAATGAAGATGCCAACACAACCGACGTGGTTATCCTCAACGACGGCGGCAGCACCACCCCACGAAAGCTCTCTTTCGGTGCCACCACGACCACATTCGATGCAGTGCTCACAGGCTTCACCGGTGATATCCTATACGCCGGAGTGGAGAACTTAACCCTCAATCTTGGCGATAAACGCGATAATGTAACGTTTGCGTTTACCCCAGAAGGAACAGCGACCACCGTCAAACTGGGGGCTGGTAATGACACCGTGAATGTCAGCAGTATCAGCAGGTTATTGACTACCATTCAGGGCAAAATCAACCTTGAAGGTGAAAATGGCACCGATCAGCTAACCATTGATAATTTCGCAGACAGCACAGCCAACAGTGGCACTCTGTCTCGCTCCTTGCTGAACGGATTTGGCATGGGCACCACAGACGATGACGGTATCGGCTTTGGCGGCTTCGAAGCCGTTGCCGTCTCCCTTGGTACCGGAGCTGATTCGCTGACCATCACCGGTACCAGCGCGCCCGTCAATCTCGATCTCAACAGTGGCGATGACACCGTTGCTATCAGCGGCGACATCGCCGAGTTCGAAGTGGATCTCGATGTAATCGGCAAAGCCGGAGATGCCGATGAGTTGGCCATCAACTTCACGGAAGCCAGTATCTTCACCCTCGATAGCACAACCATCACCAGCACCCTGGGAACGGGTCAGATTCATTACAGCAACGTGGCCTTCATCTCCGCTACTTTGAGTGATGCGCCCGACTTCGTACAAATCAACGATACGGGGGCTTCCCTGGACATGAACACCGGCGGTGGCAGTGACACTGTCACTGTCACAGCCCTGTCATCAACTTCTACCATCGATCTTGGTAGTGACTCCGACACCGACTCCCTTACTCTGAACGGAACGTCGGCAAGTCTAGACCTCTACGGAAATTTCTCCGGCATCGATAGCCTGGTTGTGGATCTGTCCGAAACGACCAATGCCGTCAAGGGGGGACGCATCGATGACACTTCATCAGGTGTGCTCAGCAACATCACCGAAGGTGTGGTCACCATCGACGGCTTTACCAACCTCAACCTACTAATGGGCACCGGCAATGACAACCTCATCGTTGATGCTGGGGTCGGGCTGGCCGGTACCAAGATTACCATCGATGGTGGGGCCAGTAACGACAGCGTCGACATCTTTACCATCAGTGACACCACTGTTGTCAATGGTGGCGATGATGACGATGTGGTCAACATCTACATTGATGGCTTCCCAACCGAAAATCAATTCACTGACCTGGGCCTAGATGTGGAAACCCTGGCTATCCACAACACCACTAGCACAGTTTCCACGGATTGGTCCTACATAGATGCCAAGTTGACCGTCGATAACAACGGCACAGTACTCACTGTGATTGATGATTTGCTTGGCCTAGAACAGATCAACCTGCTCGCTGGTGCCGGGACCAACACGTTAATTGTAGGTACCGATACGTTGAGCGATGTCACCGGATCCATCAACGGCAACGGTGTGGTCGAGACCCGTGTCGGGATTAGCTTCGATAGCCTGGGCAGCACTCCCCAAACTAGTTATATCGAAGATGTGTTTACCTTCACCACCAACAGCAGTTTTGTGGGCAACAACGGAACCCTGGTCGGCACCACCGATCCAACCACGGTGACCATGACCTCCAGTGATTCCATACCCTTTGATCTGCTTACCATCACCGTCATTGATAGTCGCAGCGGTGATGTGTCTTTGACGGTTACCGGAACTTCCGGGGTAGATGGTTCCACCATCAGCGAAACGGTTACCTACACTGCCACCGGATCGGCTCAGGAACTCACTTTCACCAGTTTGCAAGATGTGACCGATGTCTCATGGAATCTGCCGAGCGGCTTGCAGATGGAAGAGTTGCTGGCAGGTTCACGGGAAACTGGAGCGGGCAACGTGGAACTGGATTTTGGTTCCATTGTGCTGTCGGCGGGGGAATCGGTGACTTACGCCCAGTCCCAGATTGCCATGGATTTTGAACATGTGGTGGATGGAACCTCGTCATACACCGAGGACAACTTGCAACTCACCACCACCGGCACATTCGTCCGCGATGAGTTTGATGGGCGATCAGTAACTACAACAGCGGATGGCGAAACCTTCACTCTGCAGGCAGCCAACGGTGGCGGCCTGGTGTTTTACTCTCTGCGATTGGGCAACACTACTTCCACTGCTAAAACCGTGACTTTCATAGCGACAACGCTCAATGGGGCAACTATTGACATTCCGGTAACTGTGCCAGCGACTTCTGACCTCACTTTATACCAGAATGAATTCCTCAGCCTGAATGAAGTGTTAACTTCATTGAGCTGGAATATGGATACAGGCATTTTGGTCGACACCGTGAACGCAGTGAACCGGGTGCAAAGTGGGCTTGAATTCGACGAGTTTTCCGGGAACGTTGTGGAAGAGCAGGGCTATCGTATTTTCTCAACGCTTTCCCTCAGAGGCTTGGCCATCCCCAATGCCATTGTCCCCCAGACCAATCAAGAGCAAACCATAACCGCTCTCAATGGCCGGCCATTTACTCTGGAAGCAATTGACTTCTCTCACCTCAATAGTTCGTCACCCGACATCAATCTCACCTTCTTTGCAACAACAGCTACGGGGGAGGACGTCCGCGAAACCATCTCCTTCGCGGGCCAATCAGGCTTCACCACAGTCCCGTTTACCAACCTCAAGGAGGTCACCTCGATCACCTTCCGGAACACGTCCGGGTTTGGCTTGTTGCTGAAAAATATGCAACTCAGCCAGGGATTGCTGGAAAGTGTAACGGCATCGAACATGCCAACGCCAGTGCCGACGGCAACAGCCAATACTGCACAGGACATCGTTTTCTTGACAGATACCGGTGAACTCCAGGTGGATGGCACCATTGTGACCGACTTGAACGGCACCCCGTTCACTGTGGAATATCTGGATGCCAGTGAAAACGTAGTAGCGAATCCTGCAGCCGATGAGCAATACCTGGTCCGATACACTTTCCAGGGCAATCTGATCATTCCAGACGACAGCACTGTCAGCGGCCGCGGTCGTCATGCCATTTCCGTCCATGTCGAGAATAATGCGGCCATCGGTTCCGGCGTCTTCTTCGACTTTGCTGGCACCTCGGCGGAAGTTGTTAACGATGAATTGGTCGCTGGCGTTGCCGGTCCCGGAGGTGGTGCCGGTGGAGGCGGTGGAGACGGTGGCAATGGCGGAAGCGGTGGAGCTGGTGGCAGCGGGGGAGACGGTGGCAATGGCGGAGCTGGAGGAGCCGCCTACTTTGACGGTAACGCTTTCAGGGATATTATCTTTGACGGACAAGATGGCACTGGCGGGGAAGCGGGCAGTCGTGGCGGTTCCGCCAACTCTGGCTTATCCGGCACAGAAGGCAGCGACGGTACGGATGGGTTTAACCAGGGATTAGGTGGTGATGGTGGGGGAATTGGCGAAGGCCAGAAAATCGGCGGTGGCGGTTCCGCCGGAGATCGGCCACCGAGATCGGCTGCCGGATCAGGTGGAGACGGTGGGGATTCCAGAACTTACGGACAAAACCGTGATTCGGGTGATCCGGGTACAGCCCCAACAGATGTAGATGGAGACCTGGACGGCAGCTTAGGGTTTGACGGGTTTGACGGCGAAGCCGGAACCGGCGGTCAGAACAAAGGCACTGGCACTACTATTTCTGGTGGCGGCGGTGGTGCTGGCGGCTCCGGGGGCGGTGGCGGCGGTGGTGGCACCGGCGGCTCCGGTGGCGGCGGAGGTGGAGCTGGTGGTGGCGGCGGAGCCAAGCAGACTGCCGGTTCTCCCCAATCTGGTGGCGGAGGTGGTGCCGGCGGCGGTGGCGGTGGCGGCGGTGACGGCGGTGACGGCGGCGCCGGCGCTGATGGTGGGGCCGGTGGCGGAGGCGGTGGGGCTTTCGAAATCGTGGTTAACGGGGTACTCGTTGTTAGCGAAGACACCGTCTTTGATGCCAGTGGTGGGGCCGGCATGGCTGGTCGCGGTGGGGCTGGCGGGGCCGGTGGCACCGGCGGCGGTGGCGGCGGCACCGGTGGCTTCTATATCTTTGACACGGACATTGGCCTCTACTACCAGGGCGATCGGCTGGGACCAAATGAAATAGCCGTCGGAGCGCCGGGTGGCGCCTTTGGCAATAATGTCTCACCGACCGGTGGTGGCTCCGGAAGAATTGGTGAAGATGGCAGCAGACCAAGTACCGATGGCCGTGCCGGGGACAGTTTTGCAGAAGGCTTTACCGGCCAGGGAGGTGTAGGCGGCGAAGGGGTTTCCGGCTCCAGTGGTGGTTCTGGTGCCAACGGCGGCCAGGGGGAAGCCGACAGGGGCGGCAACGGAGGTTCGGGAGCCGACGGCGGGGATGGTGGAGATGGAGCCAATGGTGGTGACGGGGGCAGGGGCGGTGCCGGGGCCGGTGGTGCCGGCGGGACCATCAAGATTTTTGCCAGTTCCCTGCAGGTTGCCCGGAGTGGCAGCGACCCGCTCGTCACGGTCTTGACCGCTGGTGGGCTTGGCAGTGATCACTCCACAACCACGGAAGACGGTGAACGGGGCCGCATATTGCTGGGTGATAATGATAGGCCCAACATCAACGATCGTGAACTGGTGCAATCGGACATCAACAGCAGCTTCATTGACGACTTCAGCGGTCCAGTTGATGTCAACCCATTCTTGAGCGGCGATCTCGGTGGTGGCGAAGCCGTTCCCTATATTCCCAACCTTGTAGGTGGAGCCCAAGTTTACGGTTTCCTGAATGACATCGACGCAACGATCATCGATAGCCTGGACTTCGATTTGCAAACCAGCAACGTCGTCGATGCTCCCCCGGAAGATGCTCTGGTAGCAGTCTATCGCGTGGACGTTGGTAATCTGGACGACTTGGGGTTGACCAACAACCCATCCGATTTCGACTTCCTCGGCTACCAGTGGATTTTCGTGATGAACTTGACAGAAATGAACCTGGGTACTCCGCAGATCAGCATCGGCATACATTCGAACAATGACACCACAAACAGCAGCCTACACGATCTCACCTATGACGGGATTGCCGATGACATACCACAAACCCTGACCGCACTCAATGCCGGCACCATCTGGGCCACCTTGATCCCGATCGATGACGGCAGTGAAACGGTTCGCATTAACATGACCATCAACGGAGATACTAGCACGCAAGGCAGCATCATTCCGTTGGACAATGCCGAATTAGGTCGGGATGAGGCGCTATACATCACGGCTGTTCGACCGAATACACTTGCCGACTTTGGAGCCGAACCGATCATCAACGACTTCTCCGGGTTCAGCAGCATCTCAACCGGCGTTTCTGGCGAGATTTATGCAGTGGCCGCGGACCGCAATGCCTTGTTAGTCATTGATGGTACCGACTTCCGTTTGAAGCAAGTGTTTGAAGAAACCTACGACGGCCTTCGCGGCATTGATATCATCCGAGATGTGGTGGCTTCGGACGATGGAGAACATGTTTATCTGCTAACTGATGGTGACATGATCATCATGTCGCGGGATGCAACGACCGGACTGCTGGATTTTTCCGCGCAACAGGAACTCACCGACACGGACCTGGGGATTCCGGAAGCCCGTGATGTGGTTATTGAGAAATTATTGTCGAACCCATTTTCCGGAGGTGGTGCTGCCCTGGTCTCCTACGAGGACGTCTTTACAACGGAAACTGAGCAGGCCATTATCCTTTATCTCCGCAATAGTGATACCGGCCAACTGGATGTACTAAACTCGGATTCCTCATTCCGCCGCCAACCAGCAGAGAATACCGGGGTCTACTTGGACGTAGCTGACGCCAATGGGACTCTTTTTGTCCTGGCGGAAAATGGGCTGTATGCCTACGAGAATTTCTTACTAATCTTCCAGGATTCGGTGGATGCAGCTTCAGCCGAGTTCACCGGCGCCAGAAGCCTGATAGCCACCACAAACCACGTTCATGTACTCAACGAAAGTGATAATTCGGTAGTGTCATTCACCTTTGATGCTTCCACTGATACCCTCACCTTGCTGCAAAAAGTTAAAGATGAAGAGAACGGCGTGAGTGGGCTCAGGGCTCCTGTGTCAGCTGTGGAATCCGCCGATGGCAAGTATCTTTACGTGACTGGCCGGGAAAGTGACGCTGTGTCTGTAATTAATTTGGACGGAGCTGGCAGTCAGGCTCAAACCATTCGAAACAATGCCGCTGGTGTTGCCAACCTGGTACGCCCGGTGGACATTACGAACACGGCGGCCCGAAATTCCCTGATTACGGCAACCCTGGGCGATGACATCACTCAAGGTGGCCTGGTTTCTCTCGGATTCGTCAGCGGACTTGGCAACGCCCTGTTGGAACGCCATGGACCGGATGATAGCGTTGCTACCTTGCAAGTCTTTCCGGAACCATTTGGCGAGATCGAAGGGATCATCAGCACCTGGCGATTTTCACCGTCTCCGACTTCGATTCGAGATGTCGGGACGGGAAATGTGACCCCGGTATTGTTGGATTTGCAAAGCGATGGCACCTGGCGTATTACCGCAATCGGAACCCCGAGACGACCAGATTTTAGTTTCGGCGAGTTGGTGGTGGAATACGATTTCGGTCTGGTAAGCGGCGATCCACTCATATCCGCCAAATACTTCGGTTGGTTGACAACCACGGGCCCAACCCAGGGACTCGAAAGTGGCCTCGCGTACGATGAGGGTGGTCAGGAAATTTTTCGCTTGGATCTGAATTCCGGCACCTTTGAGACCGGCGGCGTCTTCACCACCGAAACCACTGTCAGTAGAACCTATTCGATTCAAGCCTCATTGGACATACTGGCGTCTTCTGATGCGGTGCGAGCACAATTCCTGAACATTGATTCGCTCATCGTCTCAACGGGTGGTGGCGACGATGCACTAACAATAGACAGCACTCCAGGTCCGAATGTCACCAGTTTGACTGTGGATTCCGGCGCTGCGGCTGACCAGGTTATCCTCTACGATCTGGCACCAACCACAACGGTCAACCTTGGTGAAGGGGCGGACAATGCTCAACTGAGCACAGCCGCTGACGGCACAGTCGATATCAACGGTGACTCTGGCCATGACACGATCGCCCTGGTTCAGGTTGGAGCAAACACCAACACCACCTTCCGAGGTCAGGACGACAACGATACTTTCGAAATCGCCGGCAACAAGTTGAGTTCAGGCACTACCACAACTGTCCACGGTGGTGATCCGACGGATGCGTCGGCCGATCCTGGTGACACGCTCAATTTCAATCCAGCCGATGATACCCTGCCCATCAGCCCCAGCGATGGTCCCCAATCCGGCAGCATCGGCATTGACCAACCACAATTCGGGCAAGTCGATTTCTTCAGCATTGAAGATGTGAATATCGATTCCGGACCGGTCTTTGAAATCGCCAACTTCAACCCAACAATCGCGGAAGGGGAAGAACTGGTACTGAGCATCACTTTGCCAAATGTGCCACAAAACAACTTGGATGGCGAGGTCGTATGGGATTTCCCTGGTATGGGAGGCAACCCCACTGGCACTGATCTGAACATTTCCTGGTCAGATTTGAAAGCACTCTACGGCATTAATGATGGAGATCAGGATTTCAAAATTAGCGTCAGTGCCACCAACAATCGTGGCTTTACCACCACGGAAGTTCTGACTCTGTCAGTTACAGACACCCCGCCTGAGATCACCATTTCAGCAGACAACAACGCGGAGGTCGGAACAGAATACAGCATCAATTATGTGGCCAACGAATTCGGCACCGATACCGTCGAGCGTTGGTTTATCAACTGGGGCGACGGTTCCGATCTCCAAGAACTCGGGGCCGGCATCAATGACGCCAAACACATCTACCAAACCCCTGGTGATTACACCATCACGGTAGGTGTGGTTGACAGCAATTCTACACCAGCCATTGCCAACAGTAATTCGCACAATGTATCCGTTTCGGTCAATGCCAAAACCATCAGTGCCGGTGGGCCTTACACCATCGAAGAAGGTCAGCCGTTAACGCTGGTGGCCACCGTTGTCGGTCACTACACCACCATCGAATGGAGTGTGAACGGTGATGCTACCTTCGGCGATGCTAATGGCCTGACAGCCACTTTGGACTGGGAAAACGATCTGGCAGGGCTCGGTGTGAACAACAGCGGCAGTAATCTGCCAATCACCGTTAAGGTAACTTACCCCAACGGTGATACCGTTACCAACTCCACCACCCTTGATATCCTTAACGTTGCACCGACGGCGAGCATTGCTACCGATGTGCTGAGCACAGGCATTCCGGAAGGCCTTGGTTCCGGTTCCCAGTACAACATAATGCTCAACAATATTACTGATCCGGCCAGTGGGGATATGACGGCCGGGCTCACTTACCACATCGATTTTGGTGCAGATGGCATTATCGATGTCACCGGCACAACTACCACAAACATGACCGGAGCGATTCTAATTCCTGGTAACTGGACTGGTTCGGACGGGTTGCGTCAGGATGGTGTGATTCCGATCAAGGGCATCATTGAAGATCAGGATGGTGGTTTGAACGAATACTTCACTTTCATCCAGGTGAATGATGTAGCCCCCACAGTTACCCTGTCGGGTGCCGATACCGCAACTGAGGGTGATACCTATTCGCTAACCATCTCAGCCACAGATCCGGGTCTGGAATACATCAGCAAATACTTCATCGACTGGGGTGATGGTACCCCGATTGTTAGCTTCGATGCCACCGACACCACAAGTACTGCCACATTCACCCACAACTATGCCGACAACCAGGCAGGACAGACAACCATTAGCGTGACTGTGCAGGACCAAACCGGCACTTATCCTGTTGGTCGGCCACTTGAGCAATTGCTCTCCGTTGCTAACGTGGCACCGACCATAGAAAATTTGCTCATCGAACCCGTTTCGGGAACAGCAATGGTCGAAGGGAACACTGCACGGTTAACCGGGAACATAGTTGATCCCGGCCGATTGGACAGCTTCACTCTGGAAGTAAACTGGGGCGATGGCGATGTAGAAACAATCTCACTCAACAGTGGATCGACAAATTTAAACATTCTCCACGAATATAGAAACGATGGCGACTACACAGTTAGCGTTAACCTCATCGACGATGATGGTGATAACGACACTGGAACGGCCATCATAACCGTGAACAATGCCGCCCCACGAGGAATGTTATCACTATCCGCAACTGAGGTGACAGAGGGAAGTGAATTCACGCTCACAGGAATCATCAGTGATGTTGGAATCAATGACACTTACACTGTCACTATAAACTGGGGTAACGGAGACAGTTCCACGGCCACAGTGCTCGGCAATTCTTTCTCTGCCAGTTATACGTACGAAGATGATGACCCAACTGCTACTCTGGTGGACACCTACACCATTACCGCAGCTATCACTGACACAGCTGATTCGTCCAGTGCCACTTCACCAACCATTGATATCGAAGTGGGCAACTTTGCTCCGCAATTGTTCACTGTGACTAGCAATGCGGACACGATAGCCACGGCAGTGTCACTAGGTGAAGTCGTTACGATCAGTGCTGACTTCTTTGATTCGGGCGTACTGGACAGTTTCTCCGGATCAGTGGATTGGGGGGATGGGAACATCACAGCCGATCCGACCATTACTTATGACCCGGTCACAAAAACTGGCACGATTACCGCAAGCCATGTGTACAGTGTGGAAGACATCTATACAATCGATGTGCAACTGACCGATGATGATAATGGGACGTCTGAAGCCGGGACAGTTCTTGCCTTGCTGGGTGATTACTCAAATACTGCTCCAGTTGTGGATGACCAAGTGCTTATGATTGCCGAAGATGCCAGTGATGGTGCCGTAGTCGGCACAGTTGCTGTCACTGATCCGGATGCTAGTGACACCTTGATCTTCGACTTGGAACTGCAAAATGAGTTTGCCATCGATGAGCAAACTGGTGTTATCACGGTTAAATCCGGATCACTGCTCAATGCGGAAACGAACAACGAATATACCCTCACCGTTACCGTTACAGATTTCTTCGGCGCATCCGACTCAGCCACAATCACTGTCCGGTTGATTGATGTTAACGAATTCACTCCCACCCTTGGACTCAACGACAACTACTACGAGATCCCCGAATTCACACCGGTCGGTGCGGTCATTGATACGGTGGAAGCCACCGATCTTGATGTCGACAGCGTTATCACGTTTAGCCTGGACCCTGCTATACCGTTTGGCATTGATCCGAGTACTGGTGAAATCACCGTGATTGACCAGAGCGTACTGGATTTTGCGGTGAATCCGCGGTTTGAGATTGATGTGATTGCCAGGGACAATGGCGGACTAACCGATTCTCAGAAGATCATCATTTCACTGATATCATCGGGAAGCCCGGTCAACAACAATGCTCCAACAATTGCAAACCAGCCTTTCCAGATCGACGAGAATCAAACCGCCGTCGGTTCTGTAATCGCCGCCGACAACGATTTACCATCGGATCAACTCTCCTTTAGCCTTACTGGCAACGGAACCGATGATGCCCACTTCATCATCACCAGTGACGGAACTTTGGCGTTCGCAACAGCCCCAGACTATGACATTGCCGGTGATGCCGACGAAGACAATGTGTATGAAGTCGAAGTTAATGTTCAGGATGCGGCGGGAGAATCGGCCACAGCCACGATAACCGTTACCGTAAACCCGATCAATGACAATGCCCCGCTACTGACTTCACCATCTACCGCGCAAGTCAGCGAAGGCATCACAACCATACAAACCCTCACCGCTACTGATGCTGACCAACCAACGCAAACGCTATCTTACGCCATCACCGGTGGGGCTGATATGACTAGCTTCCAACTCAATGGCGCAGACCTATCGCTCCTGACCGCCCCCGATTTCGAGAACCCAGGTGATGCCAACACCGATACTATCTACGAAGTTGAGATCACCATCTCTGATAATGAAGGTTTATCTACCACCGAAACAGTGTCCGTCCAAATCTTGAACGTCAATCCCACCATCACAACCAACCCCAGTCTCATGGGTAGTGTGACCGAAGGAGCCGCGCTCGCAACAGGGACAGGTTTAACGATTACGGCTACCGACCCCGAAGCCACCCTGGTCTCATTCCAGTTACTCGATGACGCAGGTGGGCGATTTGACATTCATCCCGACAGCGGAGAAGTCATAGTGGCGAACAGTGATCTTCTGGATGGCCCGGAATCATATATCATCACCGTCCAAGCAAGCGATGGGTTCGGTGGTACGGCAACAGCAGAGTATGAACTTTCCGTCCTCAATGCCAACCCACGGATAAATTCACTGAGCATCAGCCCTGTGACAAATGTTCAACTGGGCGATCCCATTACGTTAACAGGCAACTATACCGATGCCGGCGTTTTGGATACTCACACCGGCACCGTAGACTGGGGCGACGGTTCGCCGCCCTCGGCAGTGTCACTGGATCCGACAACTGGCAGCATCAATGCCAACAATACCTACAGTTTCGCAGGTGACTACACCATCACCGTCACCATCACCGACGACGACGGCGATACCGACACACTCACCACGACGGTTTTCGTGAGCGACACAAATAACTTCACCGTAGAAGGTTCGGACACCAATGATGTCATTTATATTTCTGAACTGGGGGGTAGTATTCATTTGAGATCTTCACTCGGTGGCAAGCCATTTGTGAGGGAAACGTATGACGCGAGCGCTTTCGAAGCCATAGAGTTGAACCTAGGAGCGGGTGACGATATCGTAATCACCACCAGTAGTGTAACTGTACCGCTTATCGTTGATGGCGGCCCGGGAAATGATCGGCTCTACACCGGGAGCGGAGATGATATCCTTCTTGGCGGTGCAGGAAACGATATTCTCTATTCAAGGTTCGGGAATGACGTGCTCGTTGGCGGGGATGGTGACGATATTCTCTATGGCCGGGAAAGGAACAATGTTCTAATTGGGAGCCAAGGTCGTGATGTATTATACGCCTTTGGCGAGTCCAACATTCTCATTGGTGGCTACACGGAATATGACGACAATGTGTCCGCCCTTGATGCGTTTCGAAATGTTTGGGCGTCGGCAGACACAGTGACCAATCGAGCCTCGCAACTGCGAAACGGGGTCGGAGGGAATTTGAACGGCCGCAAACTGGCAGCAAATATTACCGTGTTTGCGGATCAAGAGTCGAACTATTTGCGTGGCCGGTCTGGTCTCAATTGGTATTTCGCCAATGTGGGCCAAGATGTTCTGCCATTTCTCTTATCAGGCGAAGAACTTGACGAACTGTAAAGTATTTCTTGCAGTTACTTGCGTGTAACTCACTCCCCCGCATCCCAGACTAGGATGCCTTTCTCCGGGGCGATGGCGGCGAGAAATCGACCATCAGGAGAGAATGCCAACGCTGTCAAGGCAACTCTTTGGTTAGGCTGGCTAACGCTGAGAGAAAATGCTTCTTCCTTGTAAAGCGGGTCCCAAAGCTTGACCGTCCCGTCGTTACTACAGCTGGCGAGTCGGGTTCCGTCTGCGTTAAAACACACACCGGTGACACCGGCGTTGTGCCCTCGAAAGGTGTGCACCAACGCGCCTGTGACGGCGTCCCACAGAATTACTCGGCGCTCGTTGTCACCAGTGGCGATGAGTTCGCCGTTGGGGCTGTATGCCACCGCAAAGACGCGGCTTTTCCCTTTCTTCTCGATGACTAAAGTGTGCGTTCGGATGTCCCAAACCCGCAGTGTTCCGTCTTGGTCCGTCAAGGCAACAGCTTTACCGGTCGGGCTGAATGCTAACCCCATGGGGTACATTCGCAGACTACTCACACGGAACACGCTCTGACGTGTCTGTAAATCCCAGACCTGGAGTTTCCTGGGCTCTCCCCAAGTGACCGCGGCTAGGTATTTCCCATCGGGGCTAAAGTCGATCAGATAGACGTTCCTCTGCCCCATGGGTAACGTGAACTGTTCTTTGCCGGTCTCGGCATCTCGTACGTGCACCCGGGAATCTAACTCTCCGGTGGCGAGGGTTTTGCCATCAGAGCTGAAACAAGCATAGTCGACCCGGGCCTTTCCTGAGACAGTGCGCACCGGCTCGCCAACCGTTGGACGATAGAACCGCGATTTTTTGGATTTGCCGGCAACGACGATGTACTGACTGTCCGGGCTAAAGCACAAAACTTCTGCGGAGCGATCTTGCAACAGCGAGGGGCCGTCCTTTTTTATCGTATCCCACAGCAGAATCTTTCCGTCCTTACCACCACTGGCGAGATATCGGCTGTCCGAACTAAACGCCAAACTGGTAACCCGACAGGGGTGTCCGCGATAGGTGGCGAGCCACTTACGCGTTCGTACATCGCCGATCTTGACCGTCCCGTTTACAAACTGACGGGAATCAGCCCGTTTCCCTTCGTTGGTAAATACTGCAAAGTGGATTCCGTCCGGAGCGACTCGTAGCCGGTCAATGGGTTCCGCATCCTTCAACTTTCCGATCACCTTACCGCTAGCCACATTGACGAATTCGAGAAAGTTAAGTTTTCGCCACACCGCAAGTTGGTCGTTGAGGCAGAAGTGAGGATCGAAGATGGGGTATGGTCGTCCCCCAAGGACGCGTAGTTCCTTGAGTGACTTCGCCTCGTAAAGGCTCACTTCATAGAGAAAATAATTACCGTCCTCGCTCGAGGCTGTTCTTTCGGTCATCAACGGTGCTTCCTGTAGCACAAAGGTTTCTACTCCCTTTTGTTTGGGCGCAGTTGCCACAACAATTTGTTTCCTGGCAGGAACGTATCTTAGGATTACGACGTCAAGGTCGTTGTCTCCGTCAATGTCGACCAGTTTTCCAACTCCGGGGCCATTTTGATACGTTGTCCAAACTTGCCCGCTTTGCTGTCCGATGTGAACGGAGTCCCCAACCAAGTCGAGTCCTCCATCTTGATCAATGTCGGCGACCATGCCTCCAATGTTCGCCGCCTTTTCGGCCAGAAATTGATTGACTCCGTTCCCGGTTGTGAAAACCGCCGCAGGGACTGCTCGCTCTTCGAGATCCTCGATTCGGAGTTGCGTAGGGACAGGCCTTTTCTTAGTTTTGCGGGAGTTCGATTGAAAGAACGCTTTGATATGACCGAGCCATTTTTGGTTTTGCATGATTCACCTTCTTCGTGTGGGTGTGTAAGTTACTGCACCCTGAGAAGCGTAAACCTCGCGAAAACCTTATCATGATTTTAGAATATTATTTCTGCGCAAATTATTGTTGCCGATAAACGTCCGGAACGCGTATCCAGTTGCGCTCAAACGGGAGTGGGAAAGTGAGGTCATGGGCGTTTGGGCTGGGCCCACTTACGATACTCCTGGCGCCACTTGGCAGCCTCTTTGTTCTGTCCAGTCGCTTCGCTAAACCGGATGAGTCGCTCCGTTGCCAGACGCATTAACTGGGTCCGAGTACTCTTTCCTGGGCGGCCCAAGGACTTGGCGGAGAGAGCCCTTTCCAAGTTTTTGCGGCCGCTTCGCAAATACTTTTCCGCCTCTTCCAGGTCCCCAGCATCGTAGAGCGCCTCTCCGAGTCTCGATTCAAGATCGCCCTGTTGCCAGGACCGTGGGAGCACTGCCGTCAAGGTATTAAGGGCCTCGCGGAAAAACAGCACGGCTTCGGAATGTTTCTTCTGTTGTCTCAAGTTCATCCCAAGGGCAATAGCAGCAGTTGCAGCCGCCGTGGGATTTTTGGTTGCTTGCTGAGCCAACTGCCTGTACCTGACGCGGTAGAGTGGCTCGGACATGCTGAACTTCCCGACACGGTCGTAGCCTTCAGCCAGTTTCACTCCTACCCATGCGAACCGGTGCTTCAGTGTGGCCTGGCCACGTTCTACTTGGCGGATCACCTTCTCGAGCAGCCGTATGCCCTCCTTAGTTTGACCCGCATCGATGTAGTTTCCTCCGAGGTTAGCACGCGTGACCAAAGTTCCCGGATGGTCGCGGCCAAGTTGTTTTTCTCTCACGGCCAACAACTGCTCGAATAGCGGTAATGATTTATCGTGTCGTTTCTGCTTCCAGTACGTCGCTGCAAGGTTGTTCCGAAGAGTGAGGGTCGTCGGGTGTCGCTCACCGAGTTTGCTTTCCGCGATGGTAAGAGCTTTTTCGAACTGTGAGATGGCCTTCTCGAGCTGTCCGATGGACCTGTAGGCAGACGCCAGGTTGTTGCGTGTAGCAATAGTCCGTGGGTGATCTTCACCCAGTGTGGCACCGGACCTTCTCAACACCTGTTCGTAAACCTCGATAGCTTTTTCCTTCTCCCCCACTTTCGTGTAAACCAGTGCCAGGTTGTTCCGGATCATGAGGGTGAGGGGGTGATCCGATTTCAGTTTACTCTCGGCCTGTTTGAGGGAGCGTTCAAACAGCGGCATGGCGTCCTTGTGGCGACCCGAACGAAGGTAGGCTGTGGCCAGATCGCTCCGCCCTCCAATAGTGAAGGGGTGATCATCTCCTAATTCTACAGCCCAGTGTTTCAGCGTTTTTTCGAGCAAGGGGAACATATCGTCCATTCTCCCGACTCTTTTGTATGTCTGTGCCAGATTGGACCGAAACATCTGTGTGTAGGGGTGAGATTCTCCATACACTTTTACGGAATCGTTGATGACTTGCTTCAAGAGTTTTACAGCATCTCCATTTCGGCCCGCTTGGCCGTAAACGACTGCCAGGTTGGCGCGGAACTCCAGCAAGGATTTCGAGTTGACGACTCTCTCCCTGCGCTGGACCGTTTCCTCGTGCAGTTGCAACGCCTGTGTGTGCCGGCCGGCATCGCTATAGGCCAGAGCGAGGCGGTTCCGGGCCCGGAACCATAGGGAGTGCTTTTCTCCCAGTTGGTCGGTCACCTGGTTGCTGCAATCGAGTAACAGCGAGATCGCCTCTTTTGTGTTACCCATGCGGGACAGTGCTAACCCCAACCCAAGACGGCTCTCGATGAGATCTGAGAACCGCTTTGGCGTTTGTTCACTGGCTTGTTCGCGAAGTTCGACTGCTCGGCGAAAGTTCCGCACCGCGGCGCCATAATTGCCGAGGTGGTTCCAGGTCACCCCGATGGCGTGCCGAACCTTGGCCTCGGCCAACGGTTGGTCTTCGAACCGCATGGGTATTCGGCGTTCGGCCTGCCGTAGAGCTTCACCTATGGTTACCTGGGTGCCTAGTCCCCCTGCAATCCCGCGGAACCGGGCCACACCGAGAATATCTTTGACCAAGAAATCGCCGAAGGATTCGGTCACCTGCAGCGCCTGTTGTTTCTCAGCTTTCTGCCGGTCCGCTTCGGCCTTCTCTTTCTGGGCAAGTGCCGTTTGGGTTTCTGCTTTTTCCTTTTGGAACTTTGCTTTTGTCAGATTGGTTTGCGCTATTACCAAGAGTGTTGAGGAGGCAATTGCGCCCGCCAATGAGACTCCGAGGATCGTCAACAACAAACTCGTAACGACTGGATTTCGTCGCATCCAACGCCACCCACGTTCGAGTGTCCCCACCGAACGGGCTGTGATCGGTCGGTGATCTAGAAACCGCTGGAGGTCGTCGGCGAGGGCATCGGCGGAATGATACCGGCGAGCAGGGTCCTTGTGGAGACATTTCAAGCAGATCGTTTCCAGGTCCTTGGGAACTCCGGGTTGAAGTTGGCACGGTTGGGCAGGTTCTTCCCTGGTCACCTGAAGTATCGTTTCCAGTCCACTCGCTGCTTTGAACGGTGGACGTCCGGTTAGACATTCGTAGAAGACAGCACCAAGTGAATAAACGTCTGCCGCGAAGGTTATGGTTGAATCCGCCTGGGTTTGCTCGGGAGACATGTAAGACGGCGTGCCCATGATTATGCCTGTTCGCGTTTGAGTTTCCTGGTCGAGTTGTTTTGACAACCCGAAGTCTGTCAATTTAATGGTGAAGTTTGATAACGGTGGACGATTCGAGTCTGTTGGGCCGGTTCCCGTCACGGTTGGTAAAGTGGGTTCACGCGGTTTAAGTAACACGTTGGCCGGTTTGAGGTCACGATGAATGATGCGGGCTTCATGGGCGGCGGCGACGGCTCTTGCCACGATTAAAGTTAATTCCGCAGCTTCTTGCGGTGGAAGAGGTGTGCCGGACAGGTATTGATCCAAACTACCCGCAGAACAGTATTCCAGAGAGAAAAAAGGCAGTTGGTCGTGCTCCCCTACTTCGTAGATTTGCACAATACCTGGATGCTGCAACCGAGCGATGGCCTGTGCTTCCAGCTGAAAGCGGTTGCGATTCGCTTCACTCGAGAGACTATACGTCGACAGCAATTTGAGGGCGACGAGACGGTTGGCGTGGATTTGACGTGCCAGATAGACTACGCCCATGCCACCTCGACCCAACTCTCTCATTATTTCATATCCGGGGACCAGCAGTTGCGTGGAGATCGGAGCGATAGCGCTTGTGGCGCGTTCCCAGGTGTCGGCCCCAGAATCCTCACCCTCCGCCACAGCCAACCCCAACGAAATCGGTTCCTCCAGAAACGTTCCAAGGCTGTCGCGGCACTGTAACAGTTCTTCTACCTCTCTGCGGAGGGTGTTGTTAGAACACGCTTCTTCCAGAAACGCATATCTGTCGTTTGGCTGCTGCCGCAGATACCGGTAAAAGATCTCTTTGGCGAGGGATTCGGTATTTGCCACGATATCCTCATTTCGAAGGCGTTGAGGTCTTTGAAAAGATGGAGAGAAAGAAAGTCAAGAAAGGTAGTCCGGTGCCCTGAGGGCTTTTTTAAGAAATGAGCGGGCATAGGCCCAATAGCAAGTGGCGGTGGTTCGCGAGACTCCAAGTGCTGATGCCGCTTCTTCCAGGGTCAACCCGGCGAAGTAACGCAACTTAACCAACTCCGCTTCCTGAGGGCTGTTCACGGCAAGTTTATTCAGGGCTTCGTTAAGATCCAGGAGTTGTTCGTCCGGAGCAGCGATAGCTAGATCGGCTTCTTGCAGATCTTGGCGGGTCCGGTCACCGCCGCGTTTGATGGTTTGTTTGTGAACCGCTCGATTGATGAGGATTCGCCGCATGGCCTCAGCAGCCGCCATAAAAAAGGTGCCACGGTGATCCCATTGAAGTCCTGTCTCGGAACTCACCAACCGCAAATACGCCTCATGCACCAAGGCCGTGGCTTGTAAGGTTTGACCTGGCGGTTCATTGGACAGCTTGTGGGACGCTAGTCGACGAAGATCGTCATACACCGCGGGAAGCAATTGTTCCGCAGCCACTCGGTCGCCATTTTCGATAGCTTGCAGAATCTCGGTAACCTCAGCCATTGGTCATACTTTCAAGCCAGGCAGTTTTTCGTTCAACAACTTCCCCACTATTGTAACAAAATTCAGTTCTGAAACCCTATTCCTAGTGTCCCTGGCCAGAAGTAATGTCGCAAATTCAACCAAGGTGTCGTTCATACCACTGGCGCATTTTCGGTCCAGTCCAAGTCCATTCGATGGGTTTGGCGTAACGTTGGTTGTATTCCGGCCAAGCGGCACTCACATAGGCCCTAAATGCCTCCCGGTCCGACCAGGATTCTCGCCGCAAATATCTCTGGCCGAACATGTTGATGAGAATTTCGGCCTGGTCTAACCAAGAGGCATGAACTGGGGTTCGCCTCGCACGCCACCACCGATTCTCGGCAAAGTATACTTCAAACGGTTAAGAATGTCTGGTTGTCAAAGAGCTGGAAATTCCTTGTG
>CAYRFQ010000088.1:0-33626 GCA_964423615.1 uncultured Alcaligenaceae bacterium
GTCTACATAAAATGTAACAAATTCGATTTGCCGTGCAAAGGGGGCGATGCACCCAGTCGAACAGGCGTATCTGGTCTAGCCTTTATCGATTTAGTGGGTATAATAGAACTTTCGATCTGGTTGTGTGTTTCGTTGGACGTTAAAAGTGCATGCAATCATATCACCCCTCGACTCTTCCATCCGGTCTTTTGCTCTGAGTTTCCATTCTCACAGCGTCCCAGATCTTAGCTGGCATTGTTCGAGAGCCAGGCTTTCCTCTTACCGGCATGTCCGGAAGTGAGGCTGATAGGTCCCATTGCCCAAAGCTGATGTACTTGTTGAGCTGGGTTCGCTTCCTTTTTGATGACGCGGGCCACCTCGACGGTTCGTCCATTCATCAAATTCCAGGTAGAGCATTGAAACCAATTACATTCTCAAAACTAGAACTGGCCGAAGCCCTCCAACGTGCGGTGCAAGCCGAAAATTACTCCACGCCGACAGAAATCCAAGCCCAAGCCATCCCTCATTTGTTGGCCGGTCGCGACTTACTGGGATGTGCCCAAACCGGCACCGGTAAGACGGCGGCCTTTGCGTTACCAATTCTGCATCTGCTCGAGACGCAAAGAACGGCAGCCGTCCCAGGCGTTCCTCGAATGCTTGTCCTGTCGCCGACACGCGAGCTTGCTGCTCAAATTGGTGATAACTTTCAGACGTACGGCCGTTTTGTGCATTTCCGCCAGGCGATCATCTTTGGAGGGGTCAAACAAACTGGGCAAGTTCGGAAGTTGGAAAAAGGCGTGCACCTGGTGGTGGCCACGCCGGGTCGGCTCCTCGATCTAATAAACCAGGGGCACATTCAACTTGACCGATTGGAGACGTTCGTCGTCGACGAGGCCGATCTTATGCTCGACATGGGCTTTCTGCCGGACCTGAAGCGAATCTTTGCCAGCTTGCCGGACGATTGCCAAAAACTGTTCTTCTCAGCGACTCTGCATTCGCAGATCAGAAAATTGGCCAACAGTCTGTTGCGCGATCCCGTGAGCATCGACGTGTCGCCGAAATCCTTGACGGTGAATCGAATTCAGCAACAAGTCTTATTCGTTCAGCAGTTCCAAAAGCAACGTTTGCTCCACCATCTGCTCCAAGAAAAAGATCAAGGCCGCACACTGGTCTTCACACGTACCAAACGCGGTGCAGACCAGGTCGCCAAGAATTTGAGGAATGGCGGATTCCAGGCGGACGCGATCCACAGCAACAAATCTCAGAATTTTCGCTCGCGAATTCTGAAAGGATTTCGTAGTGGCCACATTCAAGTGCTCGTGGCCACGGATGTTGCCGCACGGGGGATTGACGTGGCCGAGGTGACCCATGTGATTAACTATGATATGCCGCAGGACCCGGAAAGCTATGTCCATCGAATTGGCCGGACCGGGCGGGCTGGGGCCGATGGCATCGCCCTCTCCTTCTGCGATTCCAGCGAACGCTCCAATTTGCGGGCCATCGAGAAATTGATCCGCACGACGATCCGTATCGAGCCCCACCACCCGTTCCATACAGACACGACTTCGTCACCCGATCCCCAGCGGGGAGAGGGTCGTCGCAATAAGAGGTCCGCTAACGGCTCAAAGCGGAAAAAGGGCTTGAGACCGCGCGTTGCAAAGTAACCAAAAGCGCGAGCCACAAATGGCATTTTTGAATTGATCGACGACCAGCGCAAGAACAAGAGCTTGCGGTTTGCGATCCGAAATCGTTGAATCACTGGAAAGTCGTCGCGACTGCTGGCAATTGGTTGTGGACGATCAACACAATCGATCGGCTTTCAGAATGGAACCAGTCCGAACGCTATGTTTCGGGCAACACTCGTAGGACAATTACTCTTAGGGAGATCCACGGAAATGGCAGAAGGTACAATCAAGCGGCTCACAGACAAGGGCTTCGGTTTTATCGACACTGGAACAGACAAGGACTTGTTTTTTCATTCGTCAAACCTCGAAGGGGTCAGGTTCGATGACCTCCAAGAAGGACAACGAGTGTCATACACTGTTGGGGATGGACCTAAAGGTCCAAGAGCCGAAAACGTCAAGCCGATCTGATAGGGGCATAGGGGAACGTGTATCTGATCGACTCTCCCCCTCGTGACGTTTTGCACAACGTTGGCCTTCTTTTCCAACGCCAGCTCGCCTCATCGTCCTCTACGAAGGGATCGGATAATGAGAAGGACACATCGTTTGAACAAATCAAGGGTTCAGAAGAATCCAATCTCCGACGTAAGGATTGGCAGTACCTGTGTTGGAAAAGGTGTTTTTGCAACCAGAGATTATCGTGTGGACTGGGTCATCGGCGAGATCCTAGGTGACATCATCGACGATCCGGACTATGGTTCCGACTACTGCATAGACACTGAGGATGGTCGTTGCCTTGAGCCGTACACACCGTTTCGTTACTTGAACCACTCTTGCCAGCCGAACTGCGAGTTGGAGTGGCTGGATATGAATGGGGAAGGCGAAATGCCGGTGACCAGGCGACTCTTTCTGAGTGCGTTGCAAGAAATTCGCTTGGATGATGAGTTAACAATTGATTACGAGTGGTCAGGTGACGCGGCCATACCGTGCCGATGCCGAGCACTTTCGTGTCGAGGTTGGGTTGTCAATCCCAAAGAACGTTTGTGATCGAAATCGTTTCGCCCGATTTTGCCGTTTCGCTGACTCACTAACGCCTCGGACAACTCCCCTGCCGAGGAGTAACGCGACCGCCGAACCCTTTGAAATCTCAATCCGTCCGATCAGGTCCCTTGGCACAGTCCTTCGAATGGTCCGGGGCCGAGGAGAATCTCTGAAGCGTTCACTCCTCTTTTTCGGCAGCGCAACAAGTGTGAATCGCTGAAAGCGGTTCACACTTGGTTCAGGCACAAGCAGTAGAATGAACGTAGGGAACACGTTTCTCTCTTTCGCGGAGGTTTTCCATGAAACCTTATTCGGTCGATTTGCGCCAACGTGACGTCGAAACTGGACAAGGCTCGGTTCGCCAAATTGCCCGTTGGTTGTGTGTCGGCAAAACGCATCTGTGTCGATGAGACCAAGCTCCGACGAGCATGACCCGACGCTATGGTCAGGCCCCATTGGCAGCCCAAGAGTCCTTGGCAAGGCGGCAACCGGGTACAAGAACGTTCCCATTATTTGTGGCCTTCGCCTTGGCGGTGTGGTAGCGGCGATGGCGTTCGAAGGAGGCACCGACCCGCCAGCCTTTCGAACGTTTGCGAACGAATGTATGGCTTCTCCTACACCGACCTTGAAGAGAAGATCGTGTGTCGCTTGCGATCAGGGTTGACGTCTTTCCCGATGGAGATGATGTCAATCGACTCGGCGAATCGGTGCCTCGGTACTGTTCGCGAATCGTGGTAGGCCCTCGAGAATCTCAGTGTGACGACTGGGCTGAGAGGTCATGTGGAGAGAAATCCGCGATCGCTTTTTGTGTCCAATTCTCATGTTCGTTCTACGCTATCCCAAAACAAACATTTCCTCCAACGTGCGAGGTCGTCTTGACAATAATAAGACGACGTGTGGAATCGAAGCTATCGCGATAACGACATCTGGCTTGGCAACAAACTCGACGAATTCTGGCGTTTCGGGCACTTCAAGTTCCTGGCCAAGCGTCAGAGTAAGCATTTAAGAGTCGCCCAGCGAAGCGGCACCGGCATGAATCTTCTTCGTCCAACGGCTTACCGACCGGCCAATCGACTGCTTACTGGTTTTGTTCGCCATCAGAGGAGTGCTGGTGAGCACGGATGATCGAGGAGTCGAGGAACAACCATTCGGTGTCGGGATCTTGCAACTGTTCGAAAATACGTTGCCAAACTCTCTTGCGAGCCCATCGGTTGTAGCGTTGGTAAACGCTGTTCCAGTGGCCCAATACTTTCGGGCAAGTCTCGCCAAGATAGGCCGGTCTTGGCGACGAAGAGAATGACGTTTACGAAGAAGCGATTGTCCTCTTCAGAGACCGTGACGCCGGGGTCTTTGGGTTGTCCGGGAAGCAGGTCTTTGATGCGATCCTAATCGGCGTCGGAAATGTCATGACGGCTTACCACCGCGAAATCCTTTCTGATAGGGAAACAAAATGTTGCTGTAGTTCGAGCACTTTACCCAGTTATTGTCAACTAGACCCTAGAAAAAGCTTATCCAACCTTTTCTTGTCTCCCTTAGCCCGACCTCCTATCCTATCCATACTTGCTTTTCAGAGTGAACAGGGAAAGGCAGCTCGAATGGCTTCCGTTTTTCTTCGTCTTTTATTCGGTGTCGAAAAAAAGGCCTGAGCGAAAGCACGTCGTTTGTAACAGAATTGCAGAGAAGATTGTCTCAGCTTGAGAAAAATGCTTTCTTGATTTGATAGAATTTACAAACTGTATTAGTACAATTCTCACACAAAGTTGTTTCAAAATTCGAGCTAGTTACTTTTTCTGGACAGATGAGCCAGAAAAAAACTTAATTCTTGTAATGCATCTGAGGTTGTATATTATAAACGTAGACCTCTCTTCTGACAAACTGTCGGTTCATTCCGTTTTAATCTGTTTTGGAATAGATATTGCTGAACAGACTAAACGAAATCGGTTAACTTGAAAGGTCTAGAAGGTCGACGTTCCCCATTCGAACCATGTAACGAATAATATCACAAGGATCATTGTCAAGCAGGAACGTCAACCACCTCGTAACCAACAGCCTAGGAAACCTTGCCGGTAGTGGAAAATGGCCAGTTTGCCTACATCCAAGATTACTGAACACCTCCTCAAACTAGAGGACCAGTTAGCCAATCTGGAAGAGGCTCTCATGCAGCAACTTCACGCCCATAGCTTGGTGGCTGTTGGCGGCAGTTCGCCATCCTTCTCAGCCAGCGACCAATTGATCGAACAAATTGAGGCGATGCGGACCCAGGTTCGCAAGGCAACCGAGTCCGTCGGTGGAAATCGCCCGACTCGTAGCATCGAGAACTCTTGCTCGACAAAGCGACTAGACGAGGAAGGCCCGTGGGTTTCTGGGGCTGCCGAACCTCGTCCAACGCATTTTCTCGAGTATCTGACCGAACAAGCCACAAAGATAGCCGAGGGCGTCCCATTCGTTTTCGTCGTCGATGGCTTCGGTGAAATTTATCACGCGTGCCCGTTTACCCAGGACGCACTTTGGATGCGTTCCGACTGCTCGGGTCGAGATTTGTTTGAGTTTCTCCCCGAGGAGGAACGCCATTCATTCGCCGGGTGGTTAGGTGAGTTCAAGCCTTCCTCGTTGCCCTTCGTCCATCATCTTTTACTGCCATCTCAGGAAAAGGTCGGCTTTGTTAGTTTTCGGCAAACGTTCGCAGATTCCCGATCTTGCTTTTTGGACCTGTACGCTGGGGCAAGGCGGATGAAAAATGCGGGAGAGCTGTTTCTGGTCGTATCTTATCCCCAGACTATCGATCCGGTTGTTCAAAAGGTTTCCGGTGCAACAACGGATGACGTTCAATCGCTTGCTCACGAAGATCGGCTTGCGTCCATGGGACAAATGACGGCCAATTTGGTCCACGAGGTCAAGCAACCACTTTCGGCCATCTCCAATTACGCCGCTTCTGGTCTTCGATTTCTTCGTCTTCCCGAACCTAACTTAGGCGAGGTCGAAGACGCATTGATCAAACTACAAGACCAAGGTGAGTACGCCAATTCGATCATCCGGGCGATGCGTGAATTCTCCTCGAAGCAGGACTTTCATGTCACTCCCGGCAATCTCAACGACGTCTTGCTGCGAGGACTTGCACTTTGCGAGCCCCTGTTTCGAGACGAACAGGTGTCGGTCATCTTACAACTAGAGGATGACTTACCAACGATAAGTCTTGACAGTACGACTATGACTCAAGTAGCTGTTAACCTGTTGCGTAACGCCGTCGAAGCTATGCGTGATATGCCAACGGCTGAAAAAATCATACGGGTTCAGTCCACTTCCACATCGAGCGATGTCCAGTTTTCGATCTCGGACAGTGGTTCCGGAATAAGTCCAGCGCTGGCAAAAAATCTCTTTCAGCCCTTCCAGACCAATAAGAAGGGAGGAATGGGGATCGGTCTGACTCTTTGCCGGTCTATCGTCCAACTCCACCATGGGAATATCTGGGCTACGCCCAATTTAGATATTGGAACGACGTTTTTTGTACGCTTGCCTTCTCTTACACCTAGGAGACAAAATGGAACATAAGGCTTCTGTGGTATTGATTGACGACGATCCTGTTGTCCAGGACTCTGTCCAAAAACTTCTCAAATCGGTTGGGTTACCTTTAACGAGTTATACCACTGCTCACGAATTCCTAACCGCCATCGAAAACACTGGAGCGGACACCGTCGGTTGCCTCCTTTTGGACATTCGGATGCCGGGTATGAGCGGCCTCGAACTCCAGCAGAGACTTCGGGACTCGGGACAGGACATTCCGACGATCGTGATCAGTGGACACGCTGATGTCCCTATGACGGTTCGGGCCATCAAAAATGGTGCACTCGATTTTCTCGAAAAGCCTTACAACGAGCAGGTTCTTCTCGATCGCATTCAGGAAGGAATGCAGGAAAGCGAACGACGTCGTGTCGAGCAGGTCGAGCGGGCCGAGATTCTCACGCGTATGAACAAACTTACCCCTCGGGAAAAAGAGGTTCTGGACCTACTCGTATCCGGAAAACCCAACAAAACGATCGCCGAAAATCTCGAGATCAGTCGCAAAACGTTGGACATCCACCGAGGCAAAGTGTTACAGAAAATGGAGGCTGAAACTGTCGCGGACCTCGTTCGAATGGTTTACAAAGCTCGATTCTACCAACCGCGACCGATTCCTGAAGCAACCAAGTAAGTCATCCAAGGTGTTAATTCTCAACAAACCTGCCTTCGCTGCGGCTCGACATAGGTCTGATCCCTTATCCTTTCCGATCAACTGGACTCCCGCCCGCGTCTCTCGGTTGATTGGCCGATTTATTCGTTGGTCAAAACCAATTTCTGATCTCGAAGAGAGCAAAAAGGCGTCGCGTAGAATCCACAAATAGGAACTGGGTAATCCAGTTCCTATTTACGTGGAAACGAAAGGGTCCAACTTTTTGTACTCCTGAGATCCTCGACGATGTTGGGATCGGCCGAGTAAGGGTTCTCGACTCTTGGAGGAGTTGGTAAACAATGCGTCTCGGCGAAAGGGGTGAGCCGGACTTTTCGGTTGTAGGCCTCGACCATCAATGTTTGCAAATTTACGGTGTCCTCGACGTTATAAGCAAGCAACGTCTCCAGAACTTTTCGGTCTTTCTTACGCTTATACTTGTTCCATAACGTTACGGCATCGGCTCCATCGATGTCCTGAAGGCCTGGACGTTCGAGCCCGAGTTTCTTCTCACACGCTTTCAGACCTCCTCCATAACCCAGACTCTTGAGCACATATCGCAGATCAATCTGGGCCTGCTCGAACGAAGTACCGAATTGCCTCTCCAAAAATGGCACGTCGAACGTCTTACCGTTGAATGTGATGAGCACCTGGTACTTTTGGACGTCCAAGGGGAAATCGTCCAAGTTGATGCCGTGAACGTAACACTTTAGCTGTTTTCCGTCGTAGACTGCAACTGTCGTTACGTGATCTTGGTAGTTTCCCAGGCCCGTTGTCTCGATGTCGAGATAGGCACACGAATCCCCAAATTCTTTGAACAGCCGCCATTGCTGTTGACTCGGTAGCAAAGAAGAAAAGTACTGGGCGTTCTGATTTTCGAAGTGTTGGCGAGACTCTGCGATGTATTTCGGCCAAGACCGTTTCGCTGCCGAGTGGGTCTTGGTCGGTCGGCATTGGGCAAGAAATTCGTCCCAGGACGTCACACCTGTGCTCCACAAATTTTCCTCGGTTTTGGTGCCGATTCCCGGAAGATGACAGAACGTGTTGAGCAGCATAGTGGTGTTGCGTCCGTAGTTATTCGGCTTTCACGAGGCTACTTGTTGCCAGGGAAGGTCAAGCCGTAGAGCAAGGGGCGAGGCTCTGGATTCGATTGTAACATGGGCAAGGCAAGGGCAAGAATCTTGACTATTTTTTTAATCCTCGGAACTCTACCTTGGAAACTTGCGTCGAATCTGGGACTTGAGCAAGAAGCCCCAAAAAGCACGCATAGTTCGGTGATTCCTTGACAAAAGCACTGATACTGGTGCACACTCGAAATATCTTTGTATGCTGATTACAGAATATATGCCGGTGTCCAGCTTTGTCGAGTAAAGCCATTTTTCGGAATTCGGTGCCCTGACCGCGGGGTGTTCCTATTTTTTTGAAGAAAAGGTGTACTGATGGCCAAATCCACCAGCAGCAACCCAACCGGGATGAATCGGCGCCACTTCATGCAACACGTGGCGGGGTACTCCGCTTTGGCCCTCCCGGGGTTGTCGTTCGTCAATACGATCAACGCGAACGCAGAACAAATCCGTCGAAACAACAAAAGTCTCATTGTGATGTGGATGGGCGGCGGGCCAGCTACGATCGATATTTGGGATCTCAAGCCCGGTCGTCCGACTGGTGGGGAGTTTCGCGAGATCAACACCACAGCTGCTGGCGTGAAGATTAGCGAACACATGCCGACCGTTGCACAACAAATGCGTAATTTGATTATCCTCCGTTCGCTCACGACGAACGAAGGAAGCCACCAACGAGGTCGCGATTTGATGCACACCTCGTACCAACCGAACCCGGCCATTCCGTTCCCGTCCATCGGTGCGGTTGCCACCCTTCAGATTCCCCAGCTTCCCGGCTTCCGAGAGGTGTCGTTGCCTGGCTACATCAGCGTCGGTGGTGGAGCTGGAGGTCCCGGGTTCCTCGGCATGAACTATGCTCCATTCAACGTGCGAAACCCCGGTACACCTCCTGAGAACATGCGAGCACCGGTGGACATTGCCCGTGTTCGTCGTCGGCAGCGTTTGTTCTACACTCTCGAAGACAATTTCCGAAAGAGCCGCGCTCCGCACCTTCAGACAGAAAAAGAACGAGCCAAATTTGACGACGCTTCGAAAGCCCACCAGGAGGTCTACGGCAAAGGTTTCAGCCTGGTCGCTTCGCGGGAAGGGGACGTCTTCGACATTAGCAACGAGCCCGAACGAGTCAAAGAAGCCTACGGCGCGAACAACTTCGGTCGTTCGGCGTTGCTGGCGCGTCGTTTGGTCGAGGCAGGCGTTTCGGCTGTCGAAATCAGCATGGGAGGTTGGGACACCCATGGCAACAACTTCACGACCCTGTCGACTCAGCGCCTCCCCACCCTCGACAAAGCCATGGGGACTCTCGTCAAAGAACTCGTCGAACGTGGCAAGTGGCAAGACACTGTCCTGATGTGGATGGGTGAGTTTGGCCGAACTCCGCGGATTAACCAAAACGCTGGCCGTGACCACTGGCCACGCTGCTGGTCGATCGTCATTGGTGGTGGTGCCCTCAGTGGTGGCCAAGCTTATGGCTCGACCGACAGGGACGGGATGGCCGTTGCCACGAACCCTGTGCGAATCGGCGACGTCTTCGCTACCGTGTACAAAGCCCTCGGCATCGATCCGACGACCCAAGTTCGCGACGCCATTGGCCGTCCCTTCAATATCGCTGGTGGGAACGGTCAACCCATCAACGCGTTGTTCTCCTGATCCCCTCAAAACTACCTTCCTGGCTCCCGCCCTTCAGCAGCAGAGCCCCAGAACGATCTCGTTCTGGGGCTTTCTTTGTTTTCCAGGTAGCCAAGACCGCGCTCTCGTCAAACCACGACGTCCACTCATGGGTATGGAAACGAGTTTTGGGAAGGCGAAAGCGTGAGGCTGCAGCTTAAGGCTCAGACACCCGCGGGTCGAACTGGCTTAACCCTTTTCCTGGACACTCCTCTGTTGTGACGTCATAATTAACCTTTTATCCCCGTCCATCGACCCACTCAAAGTGCGTGCTCAATGCCAGCACTCAAATTGGCAGATTTTCCATGCTCCACAGACTCAGCCTTCCTGTCGGTCTCGAAGTGACACCCACTCGATCGACGATCGCCTTCTTCGATCTGGATACGGGAGAATTTCGGGTTGCTTCGCGACGACGAACGGGAATGAGTTCTACGGTCGCGGATCAATCGGAAATGACTTACTCACTTTCTGGTCTTCGGGAGGAAATGTCCTCAGTCGTGGACGGGAGGGGGTACCTGCTCGACGCGGCCGTGGTCCCTTTCTGCTCGGCATGCTCGGGGCCATCGAAAGAGGATTTGGGAAAAGCTCTCGAACGGGAGGGGTGGGAGGACTTGTTGTTGGTGCCTAGAAGTCTTGCTGCTGTTGAATATTACTTTTGGCGAGGTGCGTTTCCAGGTGCTCTTGCCGTTGTTTTCGACTTGGGAGAGTCTTGCTTCACCGTGTCGGTAGTGAAAAAAGAAGATAACCAATGGAACGTGCTGGACCACCGAGAAGACGCCAACCTTGGCGTTGGTGCACTGATGGGCAAGGTCGCGGATTGCGTACTCGAACGGGCTCGAGGGTATCGTCCGGGGGACTCGGAAAACGAACCCACCGAAGGGCTCTCCGCTGAGATGATAGCGACATCTTGTAAGGCGAGCTCGAATCCGCTCAACCGAGCACGCGTCGAACGTGCTGCTGGCGTATTGTTGGAGGAACTTCTCGAAAAGAACGAGTGTCGTTCGTATCTTCCGGACTTGGTTGAAATTGATGGAGGCTGGGTATCGCTGGGAGTTTCCTTGGAGAGAACCTCGACGGACGCGCTGTTGCAAGAGCTTGCCGAAAAAACACTCGAGCTGAGCCGAGAACTGATATCCACACACAGAGAGAAGTTCTCCGAAAATGGGATTCCATTGGTCGTGGTGGTCGACGGTATCCCCTTTTCCGCGTTTGAGCCGTATTTCGTAGAATTGGGCGACGTCGATGGGGTATCTCTGGACATTCGCAGCGACGATCCGAAAAACGCGGTCGTTTATGGTGCAGCGGTAGTAGGCCTTGGGAAGGGGATGAGTTACAAAACGGCTTTCGCTGCCCAAAACTTCGAACAGTTCCAAGGGTGGGACGTCAGTGTCAACTTGGAAACGTCGCCGGTTGCTACCAAGTTGTCCTATCGGCTTTCAGGAGAAGTCGAAATGGCCGTTCCGGAGCGGATAGTCGAAGGGGGGACAGTGCTCATTCAATACCTGGACAACGGACTCACGGAGGAGTTGTTCCTCGACACAGACAATCACTTTGATCTCGAACTGGATTTGATTCCAGAAACAATCAACACGTTCGCGTTCTCTCTTTGCGACGTCGAAGGTCAAGAGTTTCTCCGGTTCCCACTTCGTATCCACCACCGGGGAACGACGGTTCGTCCAACCTCACTTCAAGGAGGAGACGCCGCGAGGGCTGGGTCCCTTTTGATCGAAGTGCTCGACCGAGACGGACAACCAGGCAAACAATTGGTGGTGCCTGGAAATGCGACTTGGCCTGCAGAGTTCCGTTGTACTTGCCATACGGCGGATCAGTCGGGACACATCCTGGTTCCCCTCTACCAGGGAGAGCAACCCGTTGGACAAATTGAGATCACGAACGTCCCTCGAGAACTTGGAGTCGGGTCCCCCGTTGATGTCGTCGTGCGTGGCTCTGATTTCGAACAATTCAACGTGGAAGTGGTCGTCCGTAATACCGAATACCAAGCACACACCACGCTCAAACTTTTTCAGGAATTCTCGCCTTTGGAGCGGGAAGCTGTCGAGCAATGGCGGCAACGAATCCGCGAGTTCAAAGAAGATGGGCCGTTGGAAGGCGAATTCCTGGAGACGGTCCGATTTGGCACGACCCAGGAAGTCGCCGACATGTTGGTACGCATCCAAGAAAGGCTCGACAATCCTCAACCGCAACCAACGTCGGGAGAGTTGACGCCGCGATGGTCCGAGTTTGCAAAGCTCGTCCGGCAATGTCTGATTACTGCTGGTGAGGTTGCCGACAAGACAGGCCAAGACCGAGGAGAACTCTTTGAGGAAGTTTACACTCAGGAAAAATATGCCGAAGATGCTTTTGCCGACAACGATCAAAAATTGTATTCGGAATGCATCGAAAATCTGAAACAGTTTTCGATGCATTTGGAGCAAATGCAATATCAGACTCGAGGTGGTATGCCCCTCGACGTCCCCAATGCCCAAGATCTCATGGCGGCAGCGGCGGACGTCGAACGACGGCTCAAGCAAGGGCGATCAGAAGCCAGGCGGCTTCAGCGTGACGATTTAACGGCGAAGATCGACAGGCTCCTCGACGAACTTTCGGAGTTTCCGCTTCGTCTGCAGTACCACCCTGGATTTGCTGCAGACCTCTTGGGAAGGCTCTTTCAAGAAGCCGACACGATTGCCAAGAGTTGGCCAACGGGCCAACAACCATTCACCAATCCCTCGAGGACAGGATTGTTGGAGGGCGATATTTAACACCCCAAGACGTTGGGATCTGGGGAAAATGCCCTTACAATAGGGAAGTCTAGTTGGAAAGTGCAGCCGACACATTTGGACCATCCAATGGGTTGCACCTCAGTTTAGATTTGTCCTTTGGATTCCAGCGGCTTGAAGCCGTTTTGGTTTTCCGTTTTGATTCTTCTGGGATGTTTTGGTGAGCGAGCTTGCCACGACTATCTTTTCCTGGACTTTCCTGTTTCGACTGCGTTTTGCAACTGGTCGCAAAACGCTTGGGTGGTCCGCCTGTTAGTCTTTGCTGAAATTGGCGGACTTCATTGTTCATCGTCCAATTGTGTCATCTGTTCCGGCCCACAGCTTTCTCGGGATAGTTCGTCCTCATGAGCACATGGTTAATGATCGTCCTCGGAGTTATCGGGGCAACTGTTTTGTTGTGGCTCTACTGGCTGGTGGCCCCGGCGCCCCGTCGGTGGCGGAAAATACGCCAAGCGAGACGAATTCTCGAGGATGGCGATTGGAACTCCGCCCTCGAGATGTGTAAGCAACTCAAACAGCGTGGCCTCTCCAAGTGGTGGGAGACGAAAGTCCACGAGGTCATGAGTCGGGGGTACGAGGCCGTAGGGGCGGAATGCCTTGCGAACAAAGAATTCGAGCGAGCGTTGGAGTCGTTCGAACAGGCGGGAGAACTTGTCGGCAAAGATGCGACGGAGGGGCGTAGTGAAGTCCTCAACGGCATGCTCAAAGAAGTCCGACGGCAATTCGCGTTGTCTGTTCATTCGACGACCGAAGCGGTCCACGACATCATCGGCCGGACCTTAATGATTCAGTCCCCGTGTCCCGAAGCCTCCTTTTGGCAAGCCTTATGTTACATCCGTGATGGTCGAAAAGATCTCGCCACCAGTCACTTCACCGAATTAACAAGTCTCGACAAAGACGAAGAATCGGCGTACGGCTCGAGTCTTGGGCAATCTACCAACATCGATCCTCCGCTTTATCTCGGATCGTTACTATTGGAAGAAGGCCAGAACAAAGAAGCCTTGCGATATCTCGGTGCGGCCAACCGAGTCGATAGCAATTGTCCGGTGGTGATCTGCCTTCTCGGCGTTGCGATGCTTCGGTCCGGGGGCGACCTGAAGTTTGCAACCAAAACGCTCCAACGCGCTCTCGGCTCACGAGGTTTTGAAATCTGGGAGGAATCCCCAGAACAAGTTTGGGTGGAAGGTTTTCCGGTCAATACTTCCTACGTTCGGCAATGTGCCATCGAGTTCTCGTACACGTGCCCTCTCTGGGGTCCTGATTATCGAGCCCTCGCCCGCGTGGGCAACTCGGCCCTCGCAGAGTCCTATTATCGCACCGGGGATTATCAAGCTGCTGCGGATCTTTTTGATCGGGTTTCTCATCAGGGAGCGCCTTCCCTTGAAGTCCTTCGAGGCCTGGGATTGTCGTTGGTGAAGCTGGGCCAGTTCGACGCAGCGTTCAAACATCTTCTGGCGGCGAACGAATTGGCTCATGAGGAAGATCCTGTCACCGCTGGCTATCTGGCGTTGTGTGCGGCCAAGGGAACCCCCCCATCGCCCGAAGACAAGGCCAACAACGTCAAATGGGCCATATGGTTGCTGCAAAAATTCGAACGACTGGGTGATGCCGAGTGGGTCGAGTTGGCGAGCGAGATCCATGCCGAGGGCCGCGCCTGCGAAGTCGAGATCACGCCCGACCAACAACTCCACTTGTGCAACCACCTGCTCTCGATTTCGGACATTTCTCCTAAAGCCGCGGATGCCTACAACCACTTGTTTGGAACAGCTTCGGAGGCCTTACGGCAAGAGTTCGCGTGGCTTTACTGCCGTGCATCGCAAATTCACGACGTCGAACACGAGCACGCCGTTTCGCTGTTTGCGAAAACGTTCGAAGATGAGGGTGCGGCGAAGAAGTTTTTCGCGCATCACGGGTGGGATTTCGACGAGTTGGAGTTCACGTTCTTGCGAAGGGCCGCGAGTCAATCTCCTGGCCAATTTCCTGTCGTCTTTGGGCCCGATTATCCTCCTCGCGGTGAACAACTGTTGATGGAGCGTATCGACCGGATGCTTGGTGGAGACGATTTAGATGGTGCGGCTGCTGCGGCCGACGTCTTTGCCAAGTTGGCCCCACGAAACACCAAAGCTCTTGACTGCCTGTCACGGTTGCGCCATCGCCAAGGCAAGGAAAGTGAAGCCATCGAGTTTCTGGACCAATGGCGACAAGTGGAGCCGAATTCCGACGTTCCCCTTGTCCGGTTGGCGGTCCTCCAATTTCGTAGTGGAAAGAACCTGGAGGGATTGAATACCGTCCGAGGTGCTTTGAACTTATCGAAAGGCCAACGTCGCAGCTCGATCGGACTTTTGGGAGCACGGTCACTGTTGGCCAATGTGCTGGCGGACACAGATAAGGATGGGCAGCACGCCCCTTCCCACAACGGGGTTTCGGGTGGTGTCAACTTCCTTCGGGAAGCCCTCCAACTCCTCCAAGATGCTCTCGGCCACGACCCTGAGAATCACACCGCGAGGTGGTGCGAAGTGGCGGTCCTTTATCTCCTGGGAGAGCATGAGCCTCTGGCCGGATGCGGAGCAGCGATGAAGCGAGAGGACGTGAGTGACGCCCATTTCCACTATTTCGCGGGGTTGGCTCACTTGTTCGCTGGGGACCACCAAGCCGTTGCCGACTCGACACATCGAGCAAGGTTCGTCGCAAACCTTGCTCCAGAATGCGACTATTTGCTTGGGTGGTCGGCCATCGAGCAGAACGATTCCAACGAAGCTGCTCGGCATTTAAGCGAAGCCATTCGGCGTGGTCCAACCCCATCACAGGATTTCGCTCGGGCTTTGCTTGGTGGAATCGAATTCTTCCGAGGAGATTACAAGGAGGCTATCGAAAATTGGAACGGAGTGAGCGGGGAATCTCTGGCCTTGTGGGAATTACAACAACCGTTGGCGAACGCCGTTTATCTATCCGCCATCCGCGCTTATCACGAAGGCAATTACCAGTATGCAGCACAGAAAGTCAGAGAAGCCGGGAAACTCGGCGTGAGGGACCGCCGTCTTGGAGCGTTGTTAGCGATGTCCTTGTTGAAGGCAGGGCAGCAATTGTTGTATGAAGCGTGACGAGTCATTGCGTGTTGTCGGCTAACGTGACGAGTCCGAAACGCAAGCGCGGAGCCAGAACACGAACCCCAGAACTCGACAAAGGCCAATCGAACTCGGCCGCCATCCATGAACTTCTACCATCCCGAATGCCGTGACTCGGACACAGGCCGTCAAATCAAGTTGGGAGCATCGCTGAATGAGCAAGGTCGACCGTCCGGAAATTCTTCCGGAAGCCACGTTAGTTACTTCCGCAGCGGAAGAAGCGACCATATTGTTGGAACAAGCGTGCAAGCTCGGCAAGACCACGCCAGAACTGGCTTACATGCTTGCCATGGCTTACAAACGACAAAACAAGATGCGTGAGGCCCGTGAGGCTCTCCGAAAAATCGCGCCACCCGATGCCAATGTCATGCTCCAAATGGGGCTCATTTCCTTCCACGAGCGTCATTTTCAAGAAGCCGAGAAGGAGTTCCTGCGGGCAACAGAACTCAATCCACAATCGTATGCCGCGTTCTACAACTTACTGCTTACGCGACTTTGTTTGGGTCAACTGGAGGAAGGCGAGGGCCTTCTGACCGACTTGCTTTCGTTGTCTCCTTCGGCCGAGGAAGAGCGGTTTTTGACGTTGGTCGGAGCGTTGTTGAAGAAAGGAGCCGCGTCACCCGAGCCGCCAGTTGGCTCTACCCCTCCACCCCTTCCTGTGGATTTCGGCCCAGAGGGAGAGGCCAATGTTGCTTTGGCCAACATGGGAGAGAATGAAGAAGACAGGCTGCTCGAATTGATCCACAGCATTGGCCGGTTCGAAGCCATTTATCCGATGCTGCGAGCCCTCGCTGCGGCTCGTCCTCACAGCACACTCGTCCAACGAACTCACCTCGAACTGGTGATGATCCAAGCGAGTCGGCACGTCCAAAAATGCGAATGGGTCGAAGCCGCATCACTGATCAAGCCGTTGTCGCGAATGGTCGAAGTCGATCCCAACTTGCGGCAAAGCGTTTCGGACGATTTGCGCGGTGCGTTTATGAGTCTCGAAGGGGTTTGTGCGGCCATGCTCCAGAACTACGAGACGGCCATCCGGTGTTTCTCGCGTGGCTTGCAATTGATTGGGAACAACCACTGGCTCCACCAAAATTTGGCCATCTGCTACGAAATGATGAAGCGAATGGATAAGGCCGAGCTGCACTGGAACCGTTATTTCGACTTGCTTGATTACAACGTCCCGGTTCCACCGGACGCATCTCCGGAAGAATACCTCGACGACCTGGCCTATGCCGGATTGACACGCCTGGCCGACATCTACTATCGCGATGAAAAATGGGATAACGCCGTTGGGTATCTCCAACGGGCTGTGCGGCTTCGTCCTCGCGACCTGGACACCCTGGAAAGGTTGTTCCACCTCTATGTCCAGGTCCGGCGGAGCGAAGATGCTCGCCGTCTTCTGCGAAAGATGCGGGACCTAAGCCCCGACGACCCACAACTGGAATTGTACGAACTCGATCTGCGCGAGCCTCGGTCTCTCAAAGACCTCGAACGGATGATCGCCGACATCAAGCGAATCCTCGGCCGTTACCCCGACGACCTGCGGGTCGAAGAACGGGCACTGGTGATGGTCTCCAACTGCATTACGATTGTGAGCAAGGAGTGCGATCGGTTGACTGAAAAACTGGCGCACATCGTCGACCAGGTCAAACGCCTGCCCAACTACCAGGTTAATTGGCCCGTTGTCCGCGACGAAATGCACTACCTCCGTCAAGAGTTCCAACAGCTCAAACGCCTGTCGAACAAGTGTCTCAATTTGATCAACAGTGACGAACACCGACGAATCATTCGCGAGTTAAATGACCACATCGACAGCAAGATAGACATTTGCATTTCGATGGGTGGGTAGTTCTCGATGGCCGGAAAGTTCGACACAGCTTTGAAGCGACTGATCACGAACTACAGTCAAGATTGGCTGACGTTCTGCCAGCTTCCTCCTGGCGAAGGACTCACCGAGATCAGCTCGGTGCTTACGACTTCGACAGTCCACCCCGACACGGTTTTCGAAGTCGGTGGCGCGGAACGATACATTTGGTATCTCGAACTCCAAACCAACTACGACCCTACTCTGTTGGATCGAATGCGTGAAGCTGACGCACGTCTGCGTCGAAAGTTCCAAGGCGTCGCCGTCGAGAGTACAATGATCTTATTGACGCCCAAAGCCAATTGCTCCCGCTATACCGGCGAACTACCCGGGCCAGGCATCGGAGGACGCCCCAGAGCTCCATTCTTTTACGAGGTCATCCGACTTTGGGAACTCCCACCCGCAGTGGTCCTCCAAAGTGGGCTAGGACTTCTTCCGTTAGCTCCAGCCACGAATGTCAGCGGTCCCGAGTTACCAAACTTGTTTCGTCAGATGGATGAACGCTTCCTGAAGGAATGCCAAGGATCGGAATTGGCCTCATTTTGGGCTTCGACAGAAGTCCTTGCCGGGTTGAAGTTCCCGGCTGAAGTCGTGACCCCGTTGATTCCAAGGAGAGACCAAGTGAGAGAATCTTCCACGTACCAGGCTATTCTGCAAGAAGGACGAGAAGAAGGACGAGAAGAAGGACGAGAAGTAGGCTCACTCGAAGAAGCACGAGCGACGTTGTTGCGTCTTGGCCGAAAACGTCTTGGAGAGCCGACGACAGACACAGTGGCCACGATCGAAGGACTTCAGCAAACCGCCCGACTCCGAACTCTCCAAGAGAAGATCTTTGACGTTCAAACGTGGGAAGAACTCCTTGCTGAAGGATAGCGAGACAAATCTCAAGTTGATGCTGCCGTCTTGACTCCATCGGGGCAATCCTTTTGTGAACGCTGAGGTGGATTCGCCGAAACGAGTGGTCTGGTCTACGTTCGGTTCTTTTTTCGTGGTGTCTTTCCCCCCATCGGGGTAATCTTCAAGGAAACGCTCTTGGGCTTACCCTGATTCGATTGGATTCTTTCAACGTGGGGGCTGAGAATGACTCTTCCCAGACTGTGTTGCACGTGGATATTGTTGGTCGGTTGGCTGTCTTTTCCAAACCTGGCGATCAGCGAGGAAGATGACAGCTGGATCAGGAGGCTTCTCGAACATGCTCCCAGGAAGGGAATCTGCCTCCTTGTTACTCCATCCGATCCGACTTTCCCGGTTCGGGCCGCCAAGGCGACGAAGTTGACGATCTACACCCAGTTTCCGGACCCAGCGAAGGCTCGCGAAGCTCGACTTGCTGCGGAACGGGCTGGTCTACTTGGTTCTCGCGTCTTCATTTCTGAAGGTGACTTATCAAAACTCCATCTTGCCAACGACTTGGTCGACGCCGCGTATGTACGGGGGGGAGCTCGCGGTTCCAAAAAAAGACAGTCCGAAATCATGCGAGTCCTCCGACCTGGGGGGAAGTGGAAAATTCTGTATCGAGGAACGATCACAAAACCATTCTCGAACAGCACTGATGAATGGAGCCATCCGTACCACGGTCCAGACAACAACCCGCAGTCGGAGGACAAGGTCGCCCGCGGGCCGTTCCTCACACACTTCATGGCCGAACCCTGGTACGCCGCAATGCCACAGATTTCGGTGATTTCGGGAGGACGGATCTTCAAAGTGTGGGGCAACCGAAGTTCCAAACAACCCTCCTGGAAATCACTCAACACGTTGATTTGCATCAACGCCTTCAACGGCACGACTCTCTGGCGGAAAAAAATCAAACCAGGGTTCTTGCGTCATCGCAACACCATAATCGCCACGCCCGACACGCTCTATTTCGCCGACGACGTGTCGTGCAAACTCATCGATCCGAGGACTGGTAAGACACGCGACGAGATCGTCATCCCCAAGAAGATTTCGGACGAACCGGTTTGGTGCTGGATGGGCTTGGAAGACGGCGTGCTCTACGCCCTTGTCGGAAAGAAAGAACCCAAGGTCGAAGTCGCTCGTTGGCGGAAGAATTTCCGAGGCGCCGGTTGGCCTTGGTGGAGATACGAGAAATACGACTTCGGCTACGGTCGGACGATCGTTGCCATCGATCCCAAGACCAAGAAAATCCTTTGGCACCACAAAGAAAACGAACTGCTCGATATGCGTGCGATGTGCATGCGAAAGGGACGCATCTATTTCTACAGCAACCAGAAGTTCGTGGGTTGCCTGAACGCCAAGTCAGGGAAGCTGCTCTGGAAGGAGTCGGACCCGAAAGCTCTCCAAGCGATTGGCGACTTGACGCCTGCTCAGAATCCTTACTACGGATTCATCACGACTGCTTACGTCAAGTGCAACGACGACGGCCTATACTTCGCCGGACCGATGTGCAAGAACATCGTCGCAGTCTCGGCGAAGAATGGTAAGTACATGTGGGACATCAAGGACGCCGGTAACTCCTTGCTCGTCCTTCGGAAAGAAGCGGTCTACGCCTTGGGCGGCGGTCGCTTAAACAACCCCTTGCAAAAAGAGACTCCGCCGAGCCTGAAACTCCATCCGATCACAGGAAAGGTACTCGCCAAGTTCAAAAGCCGCGACCGTTGCACTCGAGCGACGGGATGTGTCGACGCCATCTTCACCCGCGGCGGACGCGGCGGCAGTACCTCGGTTTTCGACCTTACGAGTACCGAACCGAGGATGGGCATCATCTCACCGATGCGACCAGCGTGTCAGGACGGTGTCACGATTGCTCATGGATACTTCTTCTGGGGGCCCTGGATGTGCCGATGCGATTCGACTCAAATCGGAATCATCTCATTGGGACCGGCAGGTGAGTTCCTTTATGGGCAAAAAGCCACCGCGGCGAACTTGGAGAAAACAAACGAGAAGCTCGAGCTGGCCAAATTCCCTGTCGATAACCTCGATTGGCCCACGTTCCGAAAAGACAACAGCCGTTCCGCCCGTACCTCTGTGAGAGTACCCGAGAAAGTCACGCAACTTTGGTCTTACGAACCCAACGGCCGGCCCATTGCAACGGCTCCGGTGACCGCAGGTGATGCAGTCTTGGTCGGTGGTTCGGATGGAGTGATTCGTTCGCTCGACGCCAAGACCGGCAAACTTCGATGGAAGAGCTTCACATCGGGCGATACCAAGTATCCTCCCGCCATCGCAGACAACCGCGTGTACGTCGGTTCGGGTGACGGTTATGTCTATTGCTTCGAGGCGACGAAGGGACAGAGGTTGTGGCGATTCCGTGCTGCTCCGATGGAAAGACGAATTCCCATCTTCGGTTCGCTCATCTCGACGTGGCCCGTTGGTGGTGGCGTCATCGTGGACAAAGGGACTGTTTACGCAGCGGCAGGGAACGCGAACTTCAACGGGACCCACGTTTACGCTCTCGATGCAATCACCGGTAAAATCAAATGGCAGAACAACGAATCGGGTGAAGGCGTCGACCGCCCCAACAGCGGAGCCGGTGTCCAGGGCCATCTCTTGTTACACAAGAACCATTTGTGGATGCAAGGTGGCAACCTCACCGGTTTGGTTTCGTATGACACCGAGAACGGGAATTTCAATCGTCAAGGAAAGTTCCGCGGCCGTTATGGAAATCTGTCGGGACGTGACTTGTACGTGTTGAATGATCGCGTCGAGGTGAGCGGGCTTCCCTTGTACTTCCGTCAGGAAGACTCTCACTTCATCGAACGAGTCGGCATCTCCACGCCCGAGGGAGTCGTCGCGGTCTATACGGTCAATCCGAACTCCGAAACTCCGACCGTCCTGGTTGCGTTGGCCGATGCGAAGTCGAACCCCCAACGGCCGAAAGCCATCTGGAAAACGCAGCCGTTCACCGAAAACAACGCGGTTGCAGTTTCGACAAACGCGGTCATTGTCGCTGGCGTCAACCGCCAAGGAGTTTGGCCCGACATCAAAACAACGAGCGGCCTTTGTGCCTTTGACTTGACGAGTGGCAAGCAACTTTGGCGACACAACCTTCCAGCAGAACCGAGTGGTTGGGGTGTGGCAATCAATCGCGACGGCAAGGTGATTGTGTCGCTGCAAGACGGCCGTGTGATTTGCTTCGGGAAGAAAGGTTAGAGACCGATTTCGTTCGAGTTGAGCGAATTCGTTCATGGAGTTTTATTCGCCGGGGTGGAAAGCCCCGGCGTTTCGTCTTTCGCAGTCCAAGCAAAGACGCAGACAGCCGCAAGGACACATGTCATTTGGGTTTGGAAATTTCCCAAAGGTCGAACGCTCCGACCTGACTCGCCACCAAGAGCCTTTTGCCGTCATGACTGAACTGGAGTGAGGTGACCCATCCACCCGGACCACGAATGGTGCCCTTTAGTTTGCCAGTTGTTACGTTCCATAACTTGGCGGTGCCGCTGTAATTCGTCGAAGCCAGAGTTTTTTCGTCGGGACTGAAACAAACGACGGCGGAGTGGATTGGGCTTGAGAAGTGAGCTTTGCCTGTGTGTCCGGGGATCGTCCTGAGCAATCGCCCGGTAAGTGGATTCAGGAGCGAGATGTTGTCTTTTCGGTTAAACACGTCATTTTGGTGATCGTCGATTACCGCGAGTGTTCTTCCGCTGGGGTTGTAGCAGACCGATGCGGAATGGGAGGCGGTTGAAGGGAGCTTGATTTTCCTCCTGTGCATCAACGTCTCAGTTTCCCAAAAGGTAAATGTGCCGTTCGGACTAAGCGCTGTCAGCATCTTTCCATCGGGACTGAAACTGACACAAATTGCTTTTCCGTCTGGCATTTTGAAGTTTGCCTTTCGCTGGTGCGTTTTGACATCCCACACGCAGACTTCTTGACCTGGTGAAAAGCCAGGAACTCCTATAGTCGTTGCAATGCGAGCGAGCCATCTCCCGTTCGGGCTGAAACACACACCGGTCGGAGTTTGTTCCCATTGGTCGAACTTGAGAACTGTTTGAACTTTTCCAGTCTTGGGGTTCCAAAGTTTGATGGTTTGATCGTCGCTGGATGAAGCCAACGTTTTACCGTCTGGACTGAAGGCCACAGAGTTTACCTCACGGGCATGCCCCTTTAGAATCGCACGGAGTTTTCCTGTTGTAACTTCCCAAAGTTGGACGGCTTCGTCTCCTCTAAGCGATGCGATCGTCTTTCCATCGGGACTGAACAATACGGTCATTGTAGCTGTAGGAGTGTAGCCGACTTTATACCCCCTGAAGGTGGTTTTGAGTGTCTGACTCCACCCAGCAACGGTCGTCCACAGAGTGAGCCCAAGACAAAGGCCGATTTGCGAGCCGCGTGTCATTGTTCGTTCCCAAGGTGATCATTGATCGAAAGGAACTCACTGCTTTGTCACGCTCGCTGTCACTTGTGGTCGGCCTTTCCAAGCGATCGGTTTTCCGACGATTGCCCGAAAAGCTGCATACCACTGAATCGCCAACAAGATCACGATTCCTACTGGATGTAAAATCGCACCGAGCCAACTTTGTCGAAATTTCCACGTCGCCAGAAACCGTGTGAAGTAGGCCAGCCCAATTGCAAAGATCGTGAGTCCGAGCAACAACCGATCGTTCCAGGTCCAAATCGGCAACAAGAAAGGCATCACTTGTCCCATGAGCAACAACAACGTCACGGGGACGATCGTCCCTGGAGCTGCGAGACCTTCGCGTGCGTTCTTGGCGAGTCCGTTCCACAATGATCCGGCACTGGTATACATTCGACACACGACGAGATCGGTTGCGTCAAACAGATCGGTCCAGTAGCCAGCCGTTCGAAAGGCTCGTGGGAGTTTGATGCCATCGTGAAAACTTTCCTTGATCAAACTGTGTCCGCCACAGGCAAGATACGCCTCCCGCTTCGCGATAAACAACTGACCACAACCGGCGCTGCACGCCGGCGTCTTAGTTCGTCGAGTGGCCCACACCGGGAGGAATCCGAGGAGAATCCAGTGGATCAACGGGATGAGCAATTTCTCCAACAGACCGACCGTCTCTTGTCGTGGAAAGCCACTGGCCAAGGCGGCCTTGTTCGGGTTGTGTTCCATGAATTTGAGCATCCGTGCCAAAGCTGTCGATGTGATGCGGACATCGGCGTCCAGGAACACCATGTAGGGCTGCGTCGCACGTTGGGCAAGGGCATAACAAGCATGCTGCTTCCCGGCCCATCCTTCTGGCAACTGCGGCGCCGACTCCAAGCGAACGCGATCGTCGCGAGTAGCTATTTCTTGGACTATGGCTGCGGTGTCGTCTTCCGAATGATCATCCAGGACGACCAATTCGAGGTTCACATACTGGCTTCCTAAAACCGATTCGACGACAGTGCGGATGGACTTGGCCTCGTTGCGGGCCGGAATCAACACGGAGACAGGGGGAAGTGATTCCGCGTCTTCCTCAGTGACTTGTGGGGGAGGTAGATAAGCCGAGAGATTGACGATGAACAGGATTGCCGGAATCAGAGCGAGCACGATGGCGACGATGACGAGGTTTAACAAGAGCATCCTCATGCCTCCTTTTTGAGTTTTTCCTTCTCTTCCATAATCACGGCGTGGTCGCTGCGGAATTTTTCTCCACGCGACCAAGAGCGGAACCTCCGCCACCAATCGAATACGCCGCCGATGCCCGCCTTGCCCTTGGCAATCAATGGTTCGAACAACTCTGGGTTCCGTTGCATGGCTTCTTCTGCGAGACCGTCGAGCGTTGCGGCCAAGCGGTCTTGAAGTAACTCCGTCCACGAACCGGATGTCCGGTCGGATTCGTTTTCGATTCGAATTGGTTCGCCGAATCGCATCAGTGCTTCCGGAGCCTTCTCGGTCCAAAAGGTGTATTCGAGGCCAAGTGGAATGACGCACCCTTGGTCGAGTCGAGAAGCCAAATGTCCGACCCCCGGACGCAACACGATGGGCCGCTTGCGGACGTCGACGAATTCACCTTGGCCGGTGATCCACAACACAGTGTTGTGGTCCTTCATGAGTTCCTTGGATGTTGCGAGGAACTGAGCAGCGCCTTGCATGGAGTCTTGATCGACTCCAAAGAATCCTAACTTTTCAAAGAACTTCATTTTCTCCAGAGCGACGGAATCGATCGGCGCGTAGTGTGGACGTTCTTTCCAGAGCGTCGCGAGTTGAGCGCAAAGTAAGGGATCCCACCACGACGGATGATTGAGCACCACGATGACCGGTCCAGACACATCACCAGGGAATGGTCCGGTCTTTGATATTGCCACGGAATGAAAATTTCGTCCCAGATATCCCTTGACGTACCATTGAAACCATTCAATCAAATAGGGCTTGCGGCGTTCGGCAACGGGTATGATCCTGCCTTTGGTTTTTCTTTTGGTAGTGGCTTGGGTGTCGGACATGCAAAGAACTCCTCTGGCAATCGGTTCATCCTGTTGTTCGTTCTTGTAGAGATTTTCAAGTTCGGGGAAAGTCGCTTTTTTCCAGGCCAGGGAAATCTCCGTTCTCTCGCAAGATTACCCGCTTCGTTTTGGAACGTACACCCAATCCCCTGTTCTCAGGAACACTCTGGTTTTACAATATTTGTATTGAGAACTGCGCGGGCAATGAACCATGGTAGCACGCACACTCGGTGGGCCGTCTGCTTCTACTTGGCCTGGCTACTGCCCACCGAGTGTGCGTGCTACTTTAACCTCGCAGGGCTCAACAATTGCCTATCGAAGCATCATTTTGTTATCGATCTCAGATCCATGGACACGAAAACACGATAGCGACATGCCGAATCATTCGCCGCCCAATCAAGCTGCAAAAACGCATCTCGACAGGCAAGCTCGGTTCGATGAGAACGAGGTCATGTCGGAGTTGACGCCGGGAACGCGGGTCGGCGATTACGTCGTGCAGAAACTGCTTGGACGTGGAGGCATGGGAGCTGTCTACCTGGCACGTCATCAGCACATGGACCGCGAGGTGGCCTTGAAAGTCCTTTCTTCCGAGGTTGCGAATGTCACCAAGGCGCTCCGTCGTTTCGAGCGGGAAGTTCGCATTTCGGCGAAGATGAACCACCCGCATTTGGTTCGTGCTTACGACGCAAGCACGCACAACGGACTGCTGTATCTGGTCATGGAATATGTGGATGGCTGCACGTTGCATGAACTCGTTAGTCTGAATGGACCTTTACCCCTCGAAGAAGTCGTTCTTTTGCTGGCACAGGCGGCGCGTGGGTTGGGACACGTTCACCATCATGGATTCGTTCACCGCGACTTTAAGCCCTCGAACGTGATGGTCGACGTCTCGGCCACTGTGAAGATCCTGGATTTGGGGTTAGCCGGTTTGGCTGCGGGATCGAGAGAAAACGTGTCGGGCGAACCGCTAACGAACCAAGGCGAGTTCATGGGGACGCTGCATTTCATGGCCCCCGAACAAATAGTATGTAGCCATCAAGTCGACGCCAGGGCGGACATCTACAGCTTCGGTTGCACATTTTACAATTTGTTAACGGGGACGACTCCTTTTCCAGACACCACTCGCGCGGCGTTGGTCCAAGCCCATCAAATGGACTCGGTTCCGAGCGTGACGTCGTTGGGTGGAATGTCCGCACGCGTCAATGCGATGCTACGCAAGTTGATGGCCAAGAATCCAGAGGACCGATATTCGTCGATGGGCGAAGTGGTCACGGATTTGCAAGCGCTGCGCAACGACAACGTCGTGTCGAATGCTGCGACCGTGTCCCGCATTCAGAGTGTACGGAGTGGACCAATTCGGTCGCAGGCTACGACACGCTCTTTTTCTCAGCGTCCCCAGGCAGGACGGCCTTCACCCATTGCACTGATGTGGTTGGTGATATGTGCGGTGGGATTGTTGTTGAGCATCGCGATAGGGATCGGATACCTTTTGTATGGTTCTGGGCAGACGAATCGGGACCACCGGGCACCCACACAAAAGCCAGGCGAAGGGGTTGTTATCGCGAACGCAGTGGGCGATGCGAAGTTCGAACCTGTGGGATTTCCAACCGATGGAACTCCACAACAACAGTTTGATTGGGTCCTGAATGAACTAAAAAAGGCCAACCCGAATTGGGATGGGACAGGATGCAAGTTCGTTCAAGCCGAAGGCGGTGGTTACGTCCTCGAGTTAACGCACGACAAGATCGTCAAACTCGCTCCCCTCCGTCATCTGAGGTCTCTCGACGTTTTGCACATTCGCTACAGCTTGGCGTCTGACTTTCAGCCTCTGGCCAAGCTACCGGTGAGCATTTTCATTTGTCAATCGGAAGGATTGACAGATGTATCGTTTTTGCAAACGATGCCCTACGTCGTGCATGTCAGCTTCAACGGGTCCACCAAGCTTACCGATCTATCCCCGCTCAACGAAATGGCGTTCGACCAACTCAAAGTGTTCGTCTGTTCCGACACCAACGTCAAGGACCTGTCTCCACTCCGGGGGCATGTTGGCCTCCAGTCGTTCAATTGCAGGCGTAGCCGTGTTGCTTCGCTCGAACCACTCGCCGAGTTACGGATCGAACGTTTGGTCATCTCCGAATGCCTGAACATTACGGATTTGAAGCCCCTCATAAAGTTGCAACTGAGAGTTTTTGAAATGGACGGGTGTGTCGGCGTTACGGATTTGAGCCCATTAAATGAACAACCAATCGAATCACTCTCGCTGGTTGGTTGTACCAGGGTCAAAGACATCGCTCCTGTTGGCACATTGTCGAAACTCGAAGCCCTGGACATCCGGGGTTGCGGAAAGGTACTCGATCTAACGCCATTGAAAGGCTTGAAACTCAAAGAGCTTTGGTGTGATCGAGGACATCTCAAGGGCGCACCATTTCTGCGGGAAATGGTGAGCTTGAAGACAATTAATGATCGGGATTCTCTGCGTGTTTGGCGAGAATTAGATAAGAAGTGACGAAGACGAGACCGCCAACGAGGAGACGCTGTTGACTCAACCTATTCTGAATTTTCAGGAATTGTTATCCCAGGCGCGGCAAGGTGACCAACAAGCCTTGGAACAGCTCGTTGCACACTACGAACCGGAGTTGCGAATTTCGGCCAGAGTGTTACTCGGTCCGGCGTTGCGGCCGTACCTCGATTCCGTCGATCTGGTCCAGTCCATACATCGGTCGGTTCTACTAGGATTACGGGAGGAAAAGTTCGAGGTCTCGTCCCCAGAACATTTGATCGGCTTGGCGTTGACGATGGTTCGTCGTAAGGTGGCGCGTCACTGGCGAAAGCTACAGCGTCAACAACGCCACGACGCCAAGGCCGACACCAGTCAAAATCTGCCGGACGTCCTTGTAGCCCTGACTCCCACTCACGACGACCCAGCGCAAGTCGCTCAATTCAAAGACCAATTGCATAACTTGTGCGACAGCCTGAGTGACGAAGAAAGGACGATCATCGAAATGCGTTGGCAAGGGCACGACACGGCCAGCATCGCGCAACAACTTTCACTCACCCCAGTAGCGCTTCGAGTCCGACTTACCCGCCTCAAACAACGCCTCCAGAAAATCGGTGTCTTTGACGACTGGCTGTAAGTTCGAGTTTCTGCAATTATTGGACAATGTTTTGTAGCAGTTGCTTCGATTGGTCGGAATTTTGAGACATGTGGTGCGGTTGCGGGTCGTCGGAAATTGTTTTCTTGAGGCATTCGAACTTGAGAGTTCCCAACATGCCCTGAAACGAAGCATACTTCCTCTGGCGATACCAAGGACGATCTAACGTGTGGGCCTTGGCTTGACCAACACGCAACTACCAAACGACCACCAACGTGTACAACAGCATCACCATCGGAGCCAAAAGTTTGACGCTTTGTTTCGACCACCCTTGCGGGGCTTCAAAACCCAAAAACTGTCCCGTTGTGACTCCAGGTCGAGACGGCCTTGGATCGACTCGAGAGCCGAGGATTTCGGTGCAGGCTGTTGCCGAAGACTTTGAGCCCACGCTTGTTGGCCAAGGTATCGTCGAGTACCAACAAGACGGTTCTGGTGAGAGTCTTGAGGATATCCTCAAAGGCCCGAAGTCCGACTGCGTCTTTGTCCATTTGGCTCTGGCAAAGACGTCGTAGAATCGAGAGTGATGTTTTGGTGTCCTGGAGCCTGGCTGCGAGAAGAATGGCTGTGAGAGTCCTTTTGGAAGCGAAAAGCCATCCGGGTCGAGCAGAAGGAAATTGGTGAACGTGGGATTGGTCATGGCCAAAGCAAAAGGTTGCAACAACTCAGCAAACGAGGATACTAACGTCATTGGGGTGTCCGATTCGGAGAACGGTTGTGTGGTTACTTCTATTCTCTGAGAGGCGCTCCTTTTTCACGACACAAACTTGCAGAAACTTGAACCTACTAGTAGCGGTCAACAAATTCCAGGATAAGAAGCGACTTATTTATTCCGCCAAAAGGGTCATGTCGGTTGTGGTAACGAAAGAGGATGTCTCGTTACTTTCCAAGCAAATGTCGACGAAGACCATTGCACCGGTCCGGAACATCTCCATTTCCGCTTTGCGCCAATTGGAATACCCGACGTTGGCGGACCAATTTGAGACCTGGGCTTGCAACGAGGAATTCGAAGAACTCACACGTCTTGAGTCTGCACGAGCGTTGGCGGACCTCGGGGACCGCCGATCGCTGGATGTGCTCGTGGGGTTGATGGTCGAAGCAAATTCGGTCCAGGTTCGCGCCCTCAGCAAGGTTGCACTGGGAAAACTGACCGGACAGAAGTTCTCTTTCGATGCTTCAGCGAGAGCGGATGTCCGCAACAAACAAGCCAAGGTCTGGCAACAGTGGATAGCGGCCAATAGCAAAACGGCCAAGCTCAACTATCATTTGCCCTCCAAATCCTGTCTCAATGGTCACACCCTCGTAGCGCTTTGTGGAGTCAGCAAGACCACAAACAAAGTGATTGAATATGACGAAGGCATGAATGAGAGCTGGAGCTACGAATCTGGGTATCCGACCAGCGCGGAGAAAATGCAAAATGGCAACGTTCTGATTGCCGAGTTGCACAAATCTCGGGTTTTCGAAGTTACTCCGGAGAAACAAATTGTTCGCCAGTACCCGGTCAGGCATTGTAGCTCCGCCCGACCGCTGGTGAATGAGAATTTCCTGGTGACGGGAGATGCACGTGTGAAAAGACAACCGGCAAGAAATCAAGGCGATATTTATGCGGCGTACGAAGTTAATCCGGATGGGAAAATCGTTTGGGAACTGCAGATCAAGGGAATGGAGATTCACGATGCCATACGGCTGGAGAACGGCAACAAGCTCGTGCTCATGTCGGGAACATCTCGGCGTTCTGGGTATTTCGTGGCCGAATACGATGGCGCTGGGAAATCTGTTTGAAAAACAGGAGTGGACTTCATCGCTTCAGAGGGGTGCGAGACGCGTGTCGACTCGAAAATGGAAAAACTCTGATTCGAACTGCAAATCGATTCGGCGAAGTGGATCGCGCCGGCAAAGAGATCTGGTCAAAAGAAATAATAGCAACGGCCGGACGCATACGTCGATAGCCTATATGTCGCTGTCATGATTTGGTCCCGAAGATTTCACTGGGAGTGGAATCGAAGGACGTTCCAGATACGATTCCTGAATCCATTGTTACTGGCCCAACGAACTCTATTTGTGTATTGCTTCTCCTACGAAATTAAGGCAAGCTCATGTGGATTCGTCGCATCCTGGGGACAGTTGTTTTGTGTTTGGTAGCCTCTGAGTGTTTGGCGCAAGAAAAAACGGACATTCGGCGCTCCTGGGAACAGCGCCGGCAGAAGATCCAGAAGGCAGAGATAGCTGCCTTGCGAGCTGATCTTCAAAGTCAGCGAATCACCATGAACAGGGAAGGACTTCAAAAGTATCTGCAACAGATCACCGAGATCGGCGATCGGTCCGTGGCCAAGAAGTTGATCAGTCAACTGGGTTCACGGCGGTTCCAGGTGCGAGCTCTCGCACAACAATCCCTGCTAAAGTTGAGAGAGATTCCGCTGGATCTACTTCGAGAGGCTTCCAAGAACTCGCTCGAAGAACAACTTCGAGTCGACAACATCTTGAACGAATACCTCCCCCGACAAAGACAAACCGTTGAAAAAGTCTTTCGTGCCATTGAGCTGTTGAACATCTCAGGACTGACGAAAGAAATCTTGGTAGCGGTCAACAAATTCCAGGATAAGAAGCGACTTAGTTATTCAGCCAAAAGGGCCATGTCGGTTGTGGTTACGAAAGAGGATGTACCGTTACTTTCCAGGCAAATGTCGACGAAGACCAATGCAGCGGTTCGGGACATTTGCATTTCTGCATTGCGGCAATTGGAAGACCCGACATTGGCCGACCGATTAGAGAAGTGGGCACAGAACAAGAAATTCAAAGAAGGTACGCGCTTGGAGTCAGGTCTGGCTTTGGCGGACCTCGGGGATCGCCGATCACTGGATGTACTCGTGGGGTTGATGGTCGAAGCGGAGTCGCCCTCGGTTCGCGCCGTTAGCGTTCGTGCCCTGCGCGTGTTTACCGGGAAACGATTCGCGTATAACGCTTATGCGAAACAAGAATCTCGCGTGCAAGAGGCCGACGCCTGGAAGAAGTGGATCGCGGCCAACGGCGAAACGGCCGAGCTCAACTATCCTCCTTTGCCCTATCCCAATCGTGTCAGACAGCTTCATCAGCTTCGTGGGCATACCAAATACGTGGATAGCATGGCGATCGACCCGACCGGCAAACTGTTGGCGTCGGCAAGTCGAGACGCTACTGTTCGTTTGTGGGACATTCGAACCGGCCGCTCCGTTGCGGTTCTGAAAGGGGGAAATGCGGCCGTTTACCACGTGGCGTTTAGTGCTGATGGCAAGACTGTGATCTCCGCCGATGCGCTCCTTCAGCTTACGTTTTGGGATGTCGCGAATCGCAAGAATATCGCCACCGTCCGGGCCGGATTCCCAAACGGCATTCGTTCTTTAGCGGTGAGCCCGGCGGGAAAGTATCTGGCCGCCTGCGGGTTTGGTGGAACGCAACTCTGGGACATTGATAAACGCGAATCCGTCGCAAGGCTCCCCGACAAGGGCTATGTGAATGGCTTAGCCTTCAGTGATGACGGCAGGTATTTGGTTACGACTGGCGGGAAAAAACAAACCGTGCGCGTTTGGGATGTTGAAACTCGCACCGTTATCAAAGAGCTACGATTTAATGGCCGTAATTATCCCAGAGCTATGGCATTGACGCCCGATGGCGGTACGGTGTTGGTCGCCGCCGGATCACTCGTGAAAGTGTTTGACGTTAAAACAGGTAGGCAGATCGATGAACTGAAGGGCCACACCGGGAAGATTTACACTGTCGCTGTGCATCCGGATGGTCGCACGATCATCACGTCAGGTGAGGACCGCACGGTACGAATTTGGGATCGATTCAACGGACGCGAATTAGCCAAACTGAATACCGCTAAAACTTCTATTCGGGTCGTCGGTCCGAAGGGGCTCTTGTTGGCTGGCGCAGACGACAGAAACAATCTGTCAATCTGGGAGTGATCTGACGGCGGGAGCAACAAGAACCGGCAGGCCCAAGTGGGCGCGAAATGACCCGGATTCGGATACAAGCGATCTCGGCAACAGCATTATCCTATCCGTCGTGTTCGTAAACAGTGTTATCTGTAATCGATTGAACTGCTCAAATAGCAGCGGAAACACGCTGTCATACCGGTATTGAAAAGCCACTGTCGGATGCGTCGGAGCGTCTAATGCTCAAGGCCGACCACGCAAAGAAAGAAACGTTCGCCGATAGCCTATAAGTCGCTGTCATGATTTAGCTCCGACGATTTCACCGGGAGCGGAATCAAAGGACGTTCCAGATGCGACTCCTGAATCCATTGTTGCTGACACAACGAACTACTTTTCCGTAATGGTTCTCCTACGAAATTAAGGCAAGCTCATGTGGATTCGTCGCATTCTGGTGATAGTTGTTTTGTGTTTGGCAGCCTCTGAGTGTTTGTCACAAGAAAAAACGAAATTTCGTCCCCCCGTGAAACAGCGTCGTGAACAGATACGAAACGAAGAGATCGCTGCCTTGAAGACTTATCTTCAAAGTCAGCGAATCATCATGAGCAAGGAAGGACTTCAAAAGTACCTTCGACAAATTACCGAGATCGGCGACCGGTCCGTGGCCAAAAAGTTGATCGGTCAACTTGGGTCACCCCGTTATCGGGTGCGAGCCGAAGCCCAACAATCCTTGATGAAGTTAAAAGAGATTCCGCTGGATCTGCTTCGAGAGGCATCCAAGAACTCGCTCGAAGAAAGACTCCGTGTAGAAAAGATCCTGAACAATTACATTCCGCGACAAAGGCTAATCGTTAAAAAAGTGATCCGGGCCATCGAGCTGTTGGATGCTTCGGGACTGACAAAAGAAATCTTCACAGCAGTCAGCAAATTCCAGGATGAGAAGAGTGTTGTTCGTTCGGCCAAACAAGCGATGTCGGTTGTCGTGACGAAAGAGGATGTGTCGTATCTCTCATCGCAGATGAAGCCGGGGACGGCCGCTCCGCTCCAGGAAATCTCCATTCCCGCCTTGCGCCGCCTTGAAGACCCGCGCCTGGCTGACAGGTTTATGCAATGGTCGCGGGACGCCAAACTCGGTGAAGAGGTGCGGCTGGAATCGGCCCTCGCGCTGGTGGACGTCGGCGATCGGCGTGCCATGAACCTGCTGGTCGGCTTCATGACCGACGCGGAATCACAAAAGGTTCGCGCGCGGAGCCAACTGGCATTGCGGAGGTTCACCGGGCAAAGCCTCCCCTACTCAGCCAGCGCCGACGATCGGACGCGCGCCAAACAGGTCGACGCATACAAGACCTGGATCGCCGCCAACGCCAGAACCGCCAAGCTCAACTTCCCACTGCGCCTCGTGCGATCACCGCTGGAGGGGCTCACGCTCGTGGCTATGTGGGGCAGCAAGAAGGTCGCCCTCTACGATCGGGACCTTAACGAGGTCTGGAGCTACGGCTGCAAATACCCACGCGCCGCGGTAAAGCTGCCCAACGGCAATATCCTCATTGCCCAGCACCTCCCGAACCGCATCATCGAGGTGAACCTCGATAAGAAGATTGTGCGCATCATCCCGGTGAACACGAACAATGTCGTCCCACTTGAGAACGGCAACCTCCTTGTCGGCGGGCACTTCGTCGGCGGCAACAGCGGCCGCAACCGCGTTGATTTTGCGGCTGAGATCACGCTCGAAGGCAAGACCGTCAGAAAGATCGGCGGGGGCGTCCAGGGACGGGGAAGGATCTGTAACGCCGTCCCGCTCGAAAACGGCAACACGATTGTCCTCCG
>CAYRFQ010000089.1:0-33125 GCA_964423615.1 uncultured Alcaligenaceae bacterium
ATAGGCGCAGCTGGGATTCTGGCCACCTACCACACCCCTTTACCGAATGGTTACACGAGGCGGAGAAAGAACGACGAAATGGGAGTGGTTTCCCCTACCGTTTTGGTGCATTTTTACTGTAGTTCCCGCGCAATTTTTGGTCCAACAGGGCACTGTATTTAGGCAACAATTCGGTCAAGATCGATCTGGTGTAGTTCTCCAATTCTTTTGTCCACAAAATGTTTAAATTTTTCCTTGCGTCCGATTCGCGGAACCGTTGCAATGTACATGGAAACTTATGCCCTTTGTATGCACCCTACCTTGAGGTGTTTCAACCTTTTGGCCCCCGCACCATTCCAAGTCGGGCCGCATTGTCATTGACCAAGGAGAACTGCAATGTTGACGGTTTCATCCGACAGCTGGACCAAGGACTGCGAAGGGCACTCTCGCCGTGACTTTCTGAAAGTCGGTGCGTTGGGCCTCGGTGGATTGACGCTTCCGGCGTTGTTGCAAGCTCAAGCTCAAGCCTCGGAAGCTGGCAGCCACATCCGAAACAAGTCAGTGGTATTCTTGTTCTTGCACGGCGGTGCCAGCCAGATCGAGACATGGGACCCGAAGATGACGGCGCCGAGCAACATTCGCAGTTATACCGGCGAGGTCCAGACGAAGCTGCCAGGCGTGACGTTCGGCGGAACGTTTCCTCGACTTGCCGCTATGGCCGACAAGCTCGCCATCGTCCGTTCGTTCCGCGTTGGGACGGGGAGCCACGGAACGGGTCGTAGACTCGTTGCTACGGCTGGGAACGATTTGGAAGCCCCTCTCGGTTCGATCTTTGCCCGGATCGCCGGAACAACTCACCCAACCACAGGCATGCCCACGAACATCGCGTTGCCTCCAAGTTCCGCGGGTGCTGAGTATAACGGGCTCGATGGCCGTATCGACATGCTCGAAAACACCGGAAAGCTCGCCCGAGAGTTCCGTCCGTTCGTCCCGAGCAGCGGACCGGCTGCCGCTGCCAACAACAACCGTCGCCGTCGCGGAAGACCGGCTCCCAGTGGCGGATTACTTTCCGACATGCAACTACGGGTTCCGGCCGACCGACTCGACGACCGCCGAGCGCTCTTGCAGCAACTCAGCGAATTGCAGCAACACGTCGACCAACACGAGGTAGCGGCCGAACTCGGCCAATACCGTCAGCAAGCCTACAACGTCATTCTTCGAGGTGTCAGCCAAGCCTTCGATTTGTCGCAAGAAGACCCTCGCGTGTTGGCTCGCTACGACACCTCCGACCTGCGGATCCCGCAGAGCGTCCTGAACAAGGGCAGCCGTAACGCCCGAAAGATTCCTCAGTTCGAGCCGACCGCTCTTGGCAAACAATTGCTCATGGCACGTCGACTTTGCGAAGCGGGTTGTGGTTTCGTGACGGTCACCAGCCACGGGTGGGACATGCATGGCAACGCGTTGGGGATCAACGACGGTTTCCCGTGCCTCGGTCCGGCTCTCGACAAGGCCGTTTCGGGGTTCCTCGAAGACCTCGAATCGCGTGGCCTGAGTGACGACATCCTTCTCGTCATCACTGGCGAGATGGGCCGTACTCCACGGATCAACAACAAAGCCGGTCGGGACCACTGGGCTAACCTCTGCTCGCTAGCACTCGCCGGTGGTGGCCTGAAAATGGGACAGGTCATCGGTGCATCGGATCGCAACGCTGGCACCCCTGCCACGACTCCGGTAACACTCGATAACTTGCTTGCGACCGTCATGCACACGTTGTTCGACGTCGGGCAACTCCGAGTTACCCGCGGACTGCCGACAGAAGTTGTGCGAATGATCAATTCTGCGCAGCCGATTCGTGAGTTGTTTGCCTAAAGAAAGGACGCATGGCGAAACTCGCTGACGGAAGTTTCTCGCCCTGGTTGGACGGTCGGATCTCCCGATGTTGGGTTCGGATGGTTTGCAAGGCTGACCACGGGCTGAGGCCCGTGGCTAGAGTGTATTACCGCGTCGGGGGGCAACAACACAATACACGATCCATATCTATCCGACTGCCCAGGCGGGCGGTGGAGCTTTGATCCAAAACTTGTGGGTGCCATCTGTAGCTTTCTGGTCTGTTTTGTTCCGACAGGTCGTCGTCACAACCGCCTGGCAAGTTCCTCGTCACACACTACGAAAATCGCAAAAAACACCCCCCGTTTTCCATACATTCTCGATGAGACATTACAGACACCTTATAACATCTTCGGAACGCAAGACGTTCAACCCACCCTGCGACGTTCCGCCCTTCTACTCGACGGAGAAGAAAACACTCATGAACTTGTGCAAATACATAGTTCCGATTTCTTGCTTGGTTCTGTTGCTTGGCAGCGGTCAAGCCTTTTCCGAGTCCAAGGAATCGGCGATTCCGAAAAAGCTGAAATCTATCTCGATTGAGACGGGACGTTCGCATGACAACAACTTCGTTTTGGCGGGGCGAGACTCCGCCCAACAGTTGGTCGTGACTGCAAAGGACACAACCGGAAAAGTGCACGATGTCACGCGCACTGTGCAGTATCAAGTTTCTCCACAGGAAATCGTGAACGTCAGCGAGACCGGACAAGTGACCGGCCTCAAAGAAGGGCAGGCGACGATCGTGGCGAAAGGCCCGAACGACCTCGTGGCCAAGACAACGGTGAAAGTCACGAATATTGTTGAAGACTTGCCGATCAACTTTGCGAATGAGGTCGTACCGATTTTCACCCGTTATGGTTGCAATAGTGGTGGATGTCATGGAAAGTCGGGCGGACAGAACGGTTTCTCGTTGTCGTTGCTCGGATTCGAACCGCAAGAAGATTTTGACTTTTTGGTGAAGGAAGGCCGTGGTCGTCGCATCTTGCCTTCGATCCCGACGTATAGCCTCCTACTGCGAAAAGCCTCTGGGCAGATGGCCCACGGCGGCGGTGGCCGGATTAAAGTTGACTCGGCGGCGTACCGCGTTCTCCGCCGTTGGATCGAACAAGGTACTCCCTACGGAGACAAAGACGATCCCGTCGTCAGTCGAATCGAAGTTACTCCCGCATCGCGGGTTTTGGCTCCGAACTCGTCCCAACAACTGGTCGTCGTGGCGCATTACTCCGACGGGAGCACCAAGGACGTCACAAGTTTGGCCCAGTTTGAATCGAATGCGACTGACCTGGCACACGTTTCCGAAAGTGGCGTCGTGACCACGAGTGAACTGCCGGGCGTTGTGGCCGTGATGGCCCGCTTCCAGATTCACGTTGGGGTTTTCCGGGCGACGATCCCGCTCGATGCTCCAATGGAGTCGATGCCCGTCGAGAACAACTTCATCGATCGCCTGGTCTTCAAACAGCTCAAGTCGCTGGGATTGCCTCCGTCGGAAGGTTGTAAGGATTCGACGTTCCTTCGGCGCGTTACGATCGACATCGCTGGGCGACTGCCGACGTTCGAAGAAACCAAGAAGTTTCTCGCCGATGAGAGCAAAGATAAAAGAGCCAAGCTCGTCGACCGCTTGCTGGCCACCGAGGACTATGCCGACTACTTCGCGAACAAGTGGAGCGCCGTCCTTCGCAACAAGCGAGAGAATTCGAAAGAAGACACCAAGCCGACGTTCGCCTTTCATCGTTGGATTCGCGAGAGTTTGGCGAAGAACAAGCCGTACGATCACTTTGTCCGAGAGATCCTGACCGCGACAGGCAAGGAAGTCCAGACGCCACCAGTGACATGGTATCGAGAGGTCCGTGGCCCTTCGGCTCAACTCGAAGACGTGTCGCAACTCTTCATGGGTCAGCGAATCGGCTGTGCGAAGTGTCATCACCACCCACTGGAAAAGTGGAGCCAGGACGACTACTACGGATTCGCCGCGTTTTTCTCGCAAGTCAAATACAAGGATCCGCCACGACCAAAACGAACGAAAAAGAATCGCAAGAAAAAGGGAAAGGTTGCCAAGCCGCTTCTGGAGATATTGCATCAGCCAGGGATTGCCAAGGCCAAGAATCCGCGTTCGGGTGATTTCGTGTATCCCACCGGTCTTGGTGGCAAGACCATGAAGCTCCCTGCGAACGTCGATCCTCGGACGAAACTGGCCGACTGGTTGACGTCCCCGAAAAACCCGTATTTCGCTCGTGTATTGGTCAATCGCTATTGGAAACACTTCATGGGCCGCGGCCTTGTCGAGCCCGAAGACGACATGCGTGTGACCAATCCACCGACCAATCCGGAGTTGCTCGACGCTCTTGAACAACATTTCATCGCCAGCAAGTACGACCTCAAGAATTTGATCAAGACGATCTGTAATTCTCGCGTGTACCAGCTGAGTGGCATCTCGAACAAATTCAACAAGACGGACCACCAGAACTTCTCGCGGTTCTACGCCCGCCGACTTCATGCCGAGGTGTTGCTTGATGCGATCGACCAGGTGACCGACACACGAACCCGGTTCACGGGCACTCCCCAAGGTACACGAGCGGTGCAACTTCCCGACAACGCCTTCGATTCATATTTCTTGTCGGTCTTCGGTCGTCCGAGTGCCTCGAGCGCGTGTGAATGCGAGCGGACTTCGTCCTTGAACTTAGCGCAGCTACTGCACCTCCTGAACTCCTCGGACATCTTGAAAAAGGTGGCCGGTACGCGGGCCCAGAAGATTTCCCGCGACCGTCGCTCCCACGAAGAGAAACTCCGTGAGTTGTATCTTGTAGCCCTCTCGCGAAAGCCAAGCCAAGCCGAGCTGGGAGTTTTGACGAGTTACATCGAGCAGCGACAACGAAACACAAAAGCTGCTTACGAAGATGTGATTTGGTCACTCATTAATTCGCCGGAGTTTTTGTTCAATCACTAGAGCCGACCGACTTTTGTGTAGCGGTGTCCTTTTTGCACCAGCAACGCAGAGACGCTTGGGCAAATCGTTGACCGCTACACTCGTTCTAATCGTCTCAAGAGCAAATTGCGTTTGGCCAGAGAGTGCTCTCGAAGTTATGCCCTCTGGTTCAGTTGTCAGGTCAAAGCGATACTTTCGAAAGGGGAAACGTTGGCGACACGATGTTCCCGCTCCCGCCTAGTCACTCCCAAGGATTCTGGATGCTGAGACAAACACTTTTGCGGTAGTTGAGAGATAGCTTCCAACAGCGTTCTCGAAAATTCTGGTTCCAAACGCTTGACCCCCCTCACTTCGCCAGATACCATCTTTATGAATGGGTCAAGTTAACGTGGCTTGACGAACTAGAGGTCTATTTGGGGTTGGATGCCACACCACCCAAGTAGATGAGGCTCTAGAAAAAGGAGGTGATCAATGAGTACCGGTGGTTTTATGAGCTGGCTGCGCTAATGGCGGCCGACGGGCGCACCGTTGGTGCAGCCGCGAGTCAACATTGGTAGGAAACCTCGGGCGTATCTAACCGAGGTTTCCCTATTTTTGATTAGCCTGATTAATCGGTGAATTCCCTTAACACTCCATCACGCACCTTGCGTGATCCCTATACAGGTCGCAGACGAGTCCTCTGATCTTTTAGGTCGACGCACTCACTACTCGAACCTCATTCCAAAGCGAAGATTATAATGCTCAACTTCGGTCTTGCGAATCCTGTTATTGCAACCGTCATTGTCTGTGTAGTGTCGGTCTATGGTTTTTGGCGCATTTTTAGCCAAGAGAAACAGTGGGTCCGGGCACACGCGGCGAAACGGTAAATTACCGAATCATTTCGAACTGAATATAAATTACCGCAAAACCCTGAAACCCACGTTGGTTTCAGGGTTTTTTGTTTTCTGCTCAATAGGATTAGCATTGTCGCGGATGCTGAATGTGGAAAAAGAAATTGAGCCGGACAGACCGTTTGGTTACGGAAGGGTTTCCCGAACGGTTCCTGGGATAAGTCCCTTTTTGACGAACTGAAACGTTGGCTTCGTCAAGGCAACTTGTCTCAATGCACAGTCTCCGTGGCTTATCAAGAATATCGACTAGAAGACGTTACGTTAAGCCCCAACATTGCTGCGAGGACTGTATTATGATCGTCGTCATGAGAGCTGATGCGAGCCCCAAAGACATCGATGGGGCTGTCGAACACATAAAACACTTGGGATTACAGAGCCAGGTCATCATGGGAACCGAACGAACCGTCGTCGCTGCTCTTGGAGAAAAACGAGATGGAGCCAAGGAAGCCTTGGAACTCCTACCTGGCGTCGACAAAGTTGTCCGAATCCTCGCCCCTTACAAAGTTGCGAGTCGAGAAGGCAAGAAGGAGCAAACCCAGGTTCGTGCCTTGAATTTGAAGGTTGGTCGCAACCACCTTGGTGTCATCGCTGGTCCTTGCTCGGTCGAGAGCCGCGACCAAATCTTGGAATGTGCCGAACGGGTCAAAGCTGCTGGAGCGTCCGGGTTGCGAGGTGGTGCATTCAAGCCGCGAACGAGCCCCTACAGCTTCCAGGGTTTAAAGGAAAAAGGTCTTGAGTTGCTCGCCGAAGCTCGAGAGAAAACCGGGCTCGCAGTCGTCACCGAAGTCATGGCGCCGGAGCACGTTCCGCTGGTCGCCAACTACGCCGACGTCCTGCAAATTGGTGCCAGGAACATGCAGAATTATCCGCTTTTGGAAGCCGCCGGAGAATCGAAGCTCCCGATCATGCTCAAGCGTGGCGCTTCGGCAACGATGGACGAGTTCTTGCTCGCCGCCGAGTACATTCTCAAAACGGGGAACGAACAAGTCATGCTTTGCGAACGTGGCATCCGGACGTTCGAAGACCACACTCGCTTCACCCTTCCACTGGCCAGCGTTCCTTACCTACATCAGACTACGCACTTGCCTGTTGTTGTCGATCCAAGTCACGGTACCGGCAAAGCCAGTCTCGTCGCCACAATGGCTAGGGCCGGTGTCGCTGCCGGTGCCGATGGAATCATCGTCGAAGTTCATCCAGACCCATCCAACGCCCTGAGTGATGGATTCCAGGCGCTGACGTTCGACGAATTTGACAAGATGATGGCCGAGTGCCGCAAGATGGTCGAACTTCTGGACAAACAGATGTAAGAGTTAGGAACAGAGAATACGGAAAACAATGAGTCGAGATATGAGAGCTGAGAGGTAGGAACGAATTTTTCGCAGGATGTTGCGAGCCACCCAGACCACAGGACTTGCAGACACCTCGACCTGCCCTCCATAGTCTATTCCATGGAATGTCCTTCGTATGTTTCGGTGTAGAGACGGACTTGCCTTCCTTTCGCAAAGCAGGAGATAAACGTCGTGATGCCAGAAAATTCGTCCAAGCCAATGTCGGGAGCGGACGTTTTGGTGCAGTGCCTGGTCAACCACGGGGTTGAAGTCGCTTTCGCCTATCCTGGTGGGGCTAGCATGCCAATTCACCAGGCGCTTACTCGGCAGCAGAACAAGATTCGCGTGATCCTGCCGCGGCACGAACAGGGTGGTGGATTCGCAGCCCAGGGATATGCCCGAGCGACAGGGAAAGTCGGCGTCTGCGTTGCTACAAGTGGCCCCGGCGCCACTAACTTCGTCACGTGTTTGGCCGATGCGAAGATGGACTCCACTCCCATCATCGCCATCACTGGCCAAGTTCCGACGAACGTCATCGGTACGGACGCATTTCAGGAGACTCCCACGGTCGAAATTTGTCGGTCCATCACCAAGCACCAGTATCTCTTGACCGACCCCAACGACATTACCCGAGTCGTCAAAGAAGCCTTTTACATTGCCAGCACGGGACGGCCAGGACCAGTCGTGATTGACGTACCCAAGGACATCTCCAACGCCGTGATCGAGCCGAACTATGATGTCGAGATGAACTTGCCGGGTTACAAGCCAGAAAGATCGTTCGCCCGCAAAGACCTCGAAGACATCCTGAGGCTGATCTCACAGAGCAAGAAGCCGATCATCTATTCCGGCGGCGGAATCACGATGAGTGGCGCGGGCGAAAACATGCGGATGTTCGCCGAACGACTCGGCATCCCGGTGGCCCAAACGTTGCACGGGCTCAGTGGATTTCCTGGCGAGCACTTCCTTTCGGTCGACATGCTTGGAATGCACGGTTCTGTGTATGCCAACTACGCCATCAACGAGGCTGACTTGCTGTTGGGCCTTGGTGTCCGATTCGACGACCGCGTGACGGGCAAAGTCAGCGAGTTTGCCAAACACGGAAAAATCGTCCACGTCGACATCGATCCGTCGGAAATTAACAAGGTCAAATACGCCGATGTAGCGATTGTCGCGGACGTGAAGGAAGTTCTTGGTACCCTCATTGACATGCTCAATGAAGACCCAAGTCGGTGGGCCGAGTACGCCGCTTCGCACCAAGATTGGATCAAACAAATTGAAGCTTGGCGTGAAGAGAATCCTTTCGATTTCGAAGACCGAAACGACGCCATCTTGCCGCAATATGCCATCCGTCGCCTCTGGGAGATCCTCAAAGACCGCGGAAAAGTCGATGACACCATTGTTACGACTGGCGTTGGCCAACACCAAATGTGGGCTGCCCAGTTTTGGAAATACTCCACTCCTCGCACATGGATCACCAGTGGTGGACTCGGGTCGATGGGCTTTGGGTTGCCCAGCGCCATGGGAGCCCAGGCAGCGTACCCGTTCAAGACCGTGGTCGACATCGATGGTGATGGCAGCTTTTTGATGAACATTCAAGAGGCCGCATGCTGCTACGTGGAGAAACTTCCCGTCAAAGTGTTGTTGCTCAACAATCAGCATCTTGGCATGGTCGTCCAGTGGGAAGACCGGTTCTATGAGAGTAACCGAGGCCACACTTATCTCGGAGCCGGTTTCGAACACGCACCGTATCCCGATTTCGTTGCGATGACCCAGGCATGTGGTTGGAGCGCCAAGCACATCGTCGAGAAGAACCATCTCGATAGCGCTCTGGAAGAAATGCTCGACACCGAGGGGCCGTATCTACTAGACGTTCTCGTCCCGTATCAAGAACACGTTCTGCCAATGATTCCGAGCGGAATGACAGTGCGGGACATGATCACGAAGTAGATCGACGGAAACTCAGCGGGCCGAGTACTGTTCGACCGCGGTTAAGTTTGAACGCGACTCCCAGCGACAATCTCTCACCTTGAGAGACTCGGTTGCGTTTCGATTGAGTTTATTCTTGAATTGCGGCAGCTTGCTGCCGCTTTTGTCTTTTTAGGTCTTTGCTTTTGGCTCCTCCTTAAAGATTGGGAAGAGTTTCAAATCCGAACCCTCAGAAGCCGGACTTCTTTGTGTGAGTTCCCCTCTATCCTTGCCACACAGAATAACTCAACTTTCAAAGCCAACAACCGCGACGTTTGGCGGTCTAAACATCCTTGAGACTTGACCAAACGCCGTGAACTTTCTGTCTCCATTGTGTCTCCTTTTCTTTGGCTCGGTACCTTTCGCACAATTTGTCAAAACTTGTTCTTGCTGAGCCACTCGACGTCATGCGGACGCGCGAAATCTCTCTTGCAAGGAGTTCACAGATGTCACAGCTCGTACAGAGCTTGCGATCATTCTTTTTCTCGCCTGTGAAGGAAATACAGCGGAAATTGCAGTACATTGGTGGTTGGGAAGGATGTCGCGAACCCCGGCGCTTATTCAACGCGATTGCTTCTCCTCGGAACCCACGGAAATGTCGGTTGCTTGTTGCCGGGTGTGCGCGGCGGTTGATGCATCTGATGCCTGAAGGTCCGTATCGAGCTGCCGTAGAAGTTGCCGAAAAGTTCGCTGATGAGGTAATCGGAATCGAAGAGTTGCGAGACGCCTGGAGACAGACGGAACCGATTCACCCCGGACCTGGCAGCGACGTGCTTTGGCTGGCACGACATACGGTACGGCCGGAAGCGGAAAAGGCGGTCCGGAAGGGGATCAATTGTGCCATGCGTTCGGGAGAAAAGTTGGCTCGCGCTGACTTGGTCCGTGATCTGTTCGGGAAACAATTTCATCCGGAAGTACAACTCGGTCCGTGGCTTTCGGACGACGTCATGGGAGTTGCCCGGATGATCTACGACCAAAATCGTTTTGACCACATGCCCATCCTCGCCGACGCGTTGGAGGAAAGCGGATGCGATTCGGAGACCGTGTTGGATCACTGCCGTGGTGGGCATCATGCTCGAGGGTGTTGGGTCGTCGATCAAATTTTGGGCAAGACGTAAGTTGTACCCAAACGGCAGGCGAGCCACGTGGACCTGCGGCCAAGAAAACCCGGACGCCACTTCCTTTTCCGTTCGGGGCTTGCCAATTGTTCACAGCCCGACAACGCTTTGGGCTAGCTTCTTCGCCACTTCAAGACTTTCTCGAAAGCCTGGATCTCGGTCTCGGTCCGAAAGCTCTCTCCCAACGAGTTGGGGTAACGGTTGTGGGGGGACTGTGACAGTTCGTGGTGCTGCACCTCCCCCAGTGGGAACGACGGACAATCGGCGCGACCCATCGACGGCGAAGTCGTACGAGTAAGCTTCACTCGCAATGTGGATTTTGTGAATGGCATGTTCCTCCGACTCGACGCGCCGGATGACGATTCGCACAAGCCCTTCGGAAGTACGACACTGCCAACTCATTTCGACATTGGGTTGCACTTTTCCACCCTGGACTTCCCATCCCAAACGGGCCGCGAGCCAACTGACCACGAGCCATGCTTGAATCACAGCGTGAGGTCCATGGTCAATTTGGACTTCTCGAATCGTATTCAGGAATCCCTGAGCGACTTGAGGGTCGAGTGCCTGAGTCAAGATACGGCGCCAGTACTTCAATCGCCGCCAGTTCAGGTCGGCTGCCAGTCGCCATCTCGCACCAGATCGTGCGGCTTCGAGCTGGGTCATCCAATTAATCACAGACAGCATCCCTCGAGCCGGGTCAGGCCACCCCATGCTGTCGTAAACCACTTGTTCGGCGGACTCGGCGAGGTCGTGAAATAACACACCATCGAGCGGAGGGGCTTGCGAAGCCGCCCACCACAAGTTCGTTGGCAAGTCTCCCACGAGCAGACCACGAACGACGAACGGGAGCTTCTTGACGGACGTCCCAACGGCTCGAACGGTCACTTGTTCGGAACAGAGTGCACGGCCATTACTCACAGGATGACACCGGGTCGTCACCGTCGTCGTGAGTGCTCCGCCAGCGGCGTTCGTGAGACCAAGGAGCAACAGTACCCTCGCAGGGTGAAGGCTCACGATGTCGGTGACCATTTGATCGACTTGCCCAGCCAAGTCAAGATTGTCGCAGTACACCACAAGGTTCGACATCCGAGAACGCAGGACGCTGTCGCTCGTCGCCTCCTGCATTTTTTGAATGCGCCTGTTCAACTCTTTCTCGACGTTTCCAAGGGGGACCGGGATCGATTCCGCCCCGGAGACTTCGGTCGCGCTGGTCTGGTCGATCGGAGACGTGTGGAGTTCTTCGCTCATGGTATCCTCCAGTGGTGTCCGTCGGCTTCGATGAGTCGATCGGCCTCGAGTGGTCCCCAGGTTCCTGCTCTATACTCCGGGAGGAACCGTGTCTGGCTTGTCTCCCACGTGTCCAGGATCGGCATCACGAATTCCCAAGCCGCTTCGACCGCATCGCGTCGCATGAACAGGGTTGCATCTCCGGCCATGACGTCGAGCAACAGTCGCTCGTAAGCCTCGGGACTGGCCTCGCCAAAACTGGAGCTGTAATTGAATTCCATTTTCACCGGATAAATCCGCAATCTCGCTCCTGGAAGTTTCGAGGCTATCCGCAACGAAACGCCTTCTTCGGGTTGGACGCGGAGAGACAACACGGTCGGTTCCAGAGGAGTGTTGGGATCAGCGTTGAAGAGTATTTGTGGGACCGACTTGAATTGAATGGCGACCTCGCTGGCTCGCTTGGGCAAGCGTTTTCCCGTCCGAAGATAAAACGGCACACCCATCCAACGCCAGTTGTCCACAAACATCCTCATCGCGACGAATGTTTCGGTGGTCGACTCCGACGGCACGGGTTCGTTGCGACTGGAAAAGAACTCGCGGACCTCGTGGCGATAGCCGGGAACTTCGCGGCCTTGAATGTCTCCCAAGATGTACTGGGCGCGGACCACAGATTTCTCGACGTCGGCAGCTTTCATCGGACGTAAGCAATGCAGCACGTCGATTTTGTTGTCGCGAATCACATCGGCGCCGAGTGACCACGGCGGTTCCATGCACGTCAAGCAAACGAGTTGCAAGATGTGGTTTTGAACCATGTCTCGCAGTGTTCCGACGCCCTCGTAGTATCCGACTCGGCTGCCGGTGACCTCTCCTGTCTCCGGATCACGAGCCGTCAACCCATCTTGTTCGGCCACCGTAATCTGCACATGGTCGATGTGGTTCTTGTTCCAAAGGGGCTCGAAGATACTGTTGGCGAATCGAAGGACCATCAAGTTCTGGACGGTCTCCTTGCCCAGATAGTGATCGATGCGAAATGTCTGTTCCTCGGCAAAACACTGTCCCAAACCCGAAGTCACCTTTCTCGCACTCTCAAGATCGTGACCGATCGGTTTCTCTACGATGACACGCGTGAACAGATCCATTTCGTCTTGATCGGAAATCATGCCCTCAGACTTGAGGTGTTGAGCACATACTTGGGTCAGAGTTGGAGGCACAGCGAGATAGTAAACACGACTCCCACGAATCCCGAATTGATGGTCAATGGTATCGAGCTTGGCCTTGAGTTGTTCATAAGCGCTGGAGTCGTTGAAACTGCCCTCCACATAGAACAACGCCCTCGCAAAATCGGCCCAGTGGCTCTCGTCGGGTTCCCGTCGCGAGAAACGTCTGGTTCCGTCGTGAGCACGTGCTCGAATCCATTCGTCGGGATCCCCACTCGACCCAATCCCGAAGCCCACCACAGCGAAGTTCGAAGGCAGTATGCCATCTACGTTCAGGTTATACAACGCGGGAAGCAGTTTGCGCCAGGACAGGTCACCTGCGGCACCGAAAATCACCAGAACGCAAGGTTGCGGAATGAGTGACTGAGGCATTCCCACAGTCAGAGGGTTTTCCGAAAGGGCGTTGGAGTCCATCACCGACATAAGCGAGGTTCCTTTCATAGAAGGGCGCGGATAACCTTTAGGAAAATGATACGAACTGGAGTGAGATGAAAGTAGCGGATAGCCTCGGGAACGGTTCGATAGATATCCAATTCGTTGATTCCGTCGGAGAATAGGTATGCGCCCAGACCATGAACGACGTTTTCTCATATTTTCATAAGTTCGAACCAATTGTTGCAAATGCCTACAACTCAGAATATAATGACAACTTTGATCTACAATGCCCCGAAACGGCACCCGTGACGTGCTCTCTCCTAACGGGGTTTCCCTGCGTACGCATCGTTGAGGCAATCCTTCATCATGGTTTCTCCGTTTTCCCTTCGGGTCTGCAGCACTGCCGTGTGCCTGCTTGTTTATCTGTCATGCGCAACTGCGCAAGAAACAAAACGCACCATCAAGGAAGATAAGTTTCGTCAACTCGAAGAGATCTTGCCGACGCCCTCGTCGACGAGGACAGGTTCCGGTTCTCCCGGACCGAGGTATTGGCAACAACGCGCCGACTACGTGATTCATGTCGAATTAGACGACGAGAACCAAAGGATTATCGGTTCTGAAAAAATCACTTATAAGAACAACTCACCACACACACTCCGGTATGTCTGGCTGCAGCTCGATCCGAATTTATTTCGACCCGATTCGGACTCGGTCGTCACACAAACGGCTCCGAGCATCTCGGAGAAGACAAGCCCCGAACTCTTGAAGAGATACCTTCACCGAATGACATTTAACGGTGGTGTAAATATCACTTCTGTGAAAGGGTCTGAGGGTAAGAAACTCAATTACAAGATCGTTAAAACGATCATGCGAGTCGATCTGCCCAAGCCACTCAAGAGCGGTCAGTCTTTCGCCTTCTCGGTAGACTGGAACTATCGAATTAATAACGCCAGAGTGGTCCGAGGACGTACCGGTTATGAATACTTCCCGGAAGACAAAAATTATCTTTATCTCATCGCACAGTGGTATCCACGACTGGCAGCCTACACAGACGTGACAGGATGGCAGCATAAACAATATCTCGGACGTGGTGAGTTCACGCTCGAACTTGGGGACTACGAAGTCCATATTACCGCTCCAGAAGACCACATCGTCGGCTCCACTGGTGTGCTCCAGAATCCGAAACAAGTGCTCACGGCCAAGCAAATGGCTCGTCTGGAAAAAGCAAAAACTGCCAAGAAACCAGTGTTCATCGTCGACGAGAAAGAAGCCAAGGAAAACTTCAAGTCAAAGCCCAAGAAGAAAAAGACCTGGATCTTCAAAGCCAAGAATGTCCGAGACTTTGCCTTCGCCACTTCAAGACGATTTATCTGGGACGCCCAAGGCTACAAACACAATGGCGGCACAGTGATGGCCATGTCGCTCTATCCGCCTGAAGGGGAGCCGCTCTGGAGCAAGTACTCGACGAAAGCCATCATCCACACCATCAAGCACTACTCCAAGTACACATTTAACTACCCTTATCCGGTTGCCATTTCTGTGAATGGTCCCGTCGGCGGAATGGAATATCCGATGATCTGTTTCAACGGACCTCGCCCCCGGAAGGGTAAATATTCCAAGTACACCAAATATGCGTTGATCTCGGTCATCATCCACGAAGTCGGACATAATTATTTTCCGATGATCGTTAACTCTGACGAGCGACAATGGACCTGGATGGATGAAGGAATCAATACGTTCTTGCAATACATGTCCGAGCGAGAATGGGAAGAGAAATATCCGTCGATTCGCGGGAATCCCAAGAACATTGTGCGGTACATGACGAGCACGAATCAGGTTCCGATCATGACCAACTCGGATTCCATTCTCCAGTTTGGACCGAACGCTTATGCAAAGCCCGCTACGGCTCTAGTCATCCTGCGTCAGACAGTGCTGGGGCCGGAACTCTTCGATTTTGCCTTCAAAGAATATGCTCGAAGGTGGCGTTTCAAACGACCGATGCCGGCAGACTTTTTCCGAACGATGGAAGATGCTTCGGGTGTCGATTTGGATTGGTTTTGGCGAGGATGGTTCTATTCGACCGATCACGTCGATATTGCTATAACCGACGTTCGAGCGTTCACCAAGGACACCAAGAAAAAGTCTGTTGCCCAAGCTACTCCCAAGACGAAACCGCAGGCCGCGAAAGTTGCCGACGAAAAACAGTTAGTTGTAGCGGTCAAGAAGGGCAAGGCCCCCGAGTCCCCCAAGGAAGTCTACGAACGAGAACTCCACGGCCTCGATGCCAAGGAACGCGAGGAATTACTCTCCAAGTCGCACTTCTACATCGTTGATTTCGAGAACGTTGGTGGCATCGTCATGCCCATCATCTTGAAGTTGAACTTCGAAGACGGGACCTCTCGAACGGTACGCATCCCAGCAACGATCTGGCGACGTAATAGCGAACAGGTTTCCAAACTGATTGCCGTATCGAAAGCCATCAAGTCGTTCCAATTGGACCCGAACCAGGAAATCGCCGACGCCGACGAAGCGAACAACTACTATCCCCCCCGGATCGTTCCTTCGCGGTTCAGTCGATTTCGCGATAGCGACTCTTCCTCGAATAAGTCTCGAAAGCGGCGACCTGTTGTGCCGAGCAAAGGCCAGAAGTAAGACGTCAACTCGAGTGCTTGTGAATGGACGTAGCGACCAAAATGGGCCCTTCATTTTGTCGTAGAGTGTGACGAACGAAGGACCAGCCGAGCGAGGACTCACTGTCTTCCCGCGTGTGCCCTCGCGGCTGAATTCCTTATTACACCTTGTCTTTGTTCGTGTGCCATTCTCACTAGGCGACTCGTCACCCCCTACAAAATTCCATAGATCATCTCGCAAACTCAGAAGTTACACATAGGTATCGAAAATCGAGATGGATCTCGATCCGTTGTCGTTTCATCGGTCATTGCAACTTCTTCAATTTTTCACTTCGGGTGGGCTGTCTTCTGTTCGATTTTTGTGCTACTTTCTAGAGGATAATCTCAACAACTCACTGAGATTGTTTCCCACGATGTACTTACCTTTTAACGGACCGAAAGGGATTTTGGTTCCAATCGGTTGGTATCCCATCCCGTTAACCACCTCTGGTTGGAATTCCCGCACGCCTCAAATTGAGAAACCTTGGATAAAACTCTCGGTGTATCTCTCGCATTATTTGTGGGCGTCGGGAGATGCACCTTTTCTGCAATCGCCCACTCGGAGGACAGTTGATGTTCCATAAGTTGTTTCCGAATCGCCCGTTCCGAAAAACCGGAAACGGCCAAAGTCGACGCCACACACGTTTGGAGGTGGAAAGCCTCGAAGCCCGGTGGGCACCTGCTGGAAATGTGATTGTTGAGTTCACGCCAAGTATGGATCCCGGTCCAGGTCCCGGACCAGGTCCCGGTCCAGGTCCCGGACCTTCGCCGTTCTTTTTTCCGCCTCCTGTAGCTACTCCGTCCGTCTTGTTCTTCCGAGGCGACGAGTTGGGCAATCAAATCGAAATCCGCGACGGGGCTCCTGGTGAAGTCGTCGTGACCGGCAAAAACGGAACAACCCTCAACGGCACTGAAACGGAATTGACCTTTCCTTCGCCCAACATCCTTACTGGAGTTTTGGGAGACGGAGATGACAGATTCGAGACCGATCACCTGACCATTACTTCGTCGTTGCAGCAGGCAGTCATCGCGGTCAATTTGGGTGCTGGAGACGACGAAGCCCGAATCGACGATACCGTTGTCACTGGGGATGGATCTGGTGTCAGCCTTACCGCAATCATACTGGACTTGGGAACCGGCGAGGACGAAGCGAAAGTCAAGGATAGTGCCATCGTCGGTTTGTCTACAAGTGCTGGCTTGACGATCAACGGTGACGAAGGCACTGGTGTGGATGGAGCCGACGACGAGATTCGCGTTGATGACGTTACCATCCGCTCCGAAGGTGGGTTTTCCGCCAATGCCAGTCTGACAATCAACGGGGATTTCTCATCCCTGAGACAGGGATCGGAAGTTGATCCGATCGAGGGCGGCAATGACGAAATCCGCGTCGAAGACGTCGTGATCGAGGCCAAAGACGGTATCTCTAGCAACTCCGCAAGTGTCGGCATCATTGGGGATAACACCGGCAGTGGTGGCGACGACGTCATCAAGCTCAAGCGACTCACCGTGAACGCCGAAGGAACGGGGACGAACAGCGCATCGGTCTCTGTACAAGGCGAGGTTGGCACGATCATTGGGCCACTGATTGTGACCCCGATAAACGGCGACGACAAGATCGACCTCAAGGACATATCGATCACTGCCAGTGGCTCTTCCAGCAGCGCGGACCTGTTGATCGTGGCCGACCTGATTCGCGACAACGCTCTACCAGGGGCGGATGAAGTCGAGATCGAGGATTCTGTGTTCGAGACGGCGACTGTATTGCTCGGGGACGGTGACGACGAATTGGAGTTCGAGGGCAACATCGTTGGTCTTCTGGCAACGCTCGATGGCGGTGACGGTTACGACGAATTAGACATCGACGATAATATCGGCGAAGTCCTCTACTTGAACTTTGAAGACGTTGACGATTAGTCACTTTCCCCCCAGACGGACAATAAGGAGGTGTCTTGGGCTTTGGTCGGAATTGGTCGAAGCCGGGAACCTCTTACATCAGAGCGATTCACAAGTGTATTGAGTACAGTTTTTCGTCTTCAATGTCCTTCGCCCCGCTTGCGGGCAGAAGGATGTAAAATGAGGGACTCTTGGACTCAGGAGCTCCACGACTTCGCACTGTACTCATCACGAACGTCAACCGCACTAGTTTGGCAGTTCGTCTTGGTTGGACCGGTCCAACACCAGTCAAGCAAAGAGTTCCCAAAGCTCCTCCACGAAAAAACGGCAGAGTGGGTCTTTCCGTGGAGGAGTTATGCCAAAATCCCTCGACTACATCCAGGCGACTGGCGAGGGTGAGTGTGGCCACGACACCGACTGTGGATCGCGAACGGCTGTCCCTGCAACGATGCCGGCGAGAGAAGTGTCATCCCCCCAATGCGCTGCTTCGGACTCCAGAATGTCCAGATCGCTGTCGGACCAATCAGAGAATTCCGTCAATCGCTCGGTTCGGACTTCCAAGCGAAGATCCATAACTGTCAACTCACGGTCTTTCTGGCCGTTCCTTTGATCGACCTCTCGGACGAAGCGGAGAAGCAATTCGGAAGGTTTTCCGTTTCCGTTGTGAGCCGAACCATTGTGGCCATTTCCATGTGCGTGTTGCATGTCGTTGAACCCTTTTCTTGAGAAAATGTGCATCCTGCCATCAGGCAAAGTCCGACTCCCGCGATCCTTACAGGTAGTCTCAATCGTTGTTTGAATTTCCTGGCACTGGAGGCCAAAAAACTCCTCGTCGGCTACATCTCCATCCCGCCACTGATGTCCACAGTACGCGCCCGATCGTGTAACTTGTAGGAGGTGAGGTGATAAATGCAACTCCTGCAGCGATCTTTGTTGGTTCACCTCCTGGCCCATCGGGTTGTGCTCGACACACAGAGTCGAAACCGAGGTCATTCGCGATCTCCTCTCCGATGGATGACTCTTCCTGGATATCGAATCGGTTTGGTTTGAGTCTCGAATGACTTTGCGCACCTTCATTGCAGCGTTGCACATTCTGCAAGTGGGAACGGATGGCTAAAGCAGTTTTGTTTGAATAGCAAGGAGAGGATGAACTGTGAGGTACGAGAAGTTATGCAATAAGCTACCAAATCTGTTCAAAAACGTCCACACCACTAAACGAGATGTTTTGAAGAAGCTTTGTTGAAGGAGTTGGCAGTCTGAGAGCTCATAAATGCGTCTTGTTGGTCGTTTCTAGTTTTTTGCGGAGAGTGTTCGTCGAGTGCTCTCGTACGACGATGACACGTTACACGGCATTGTCATCGTCGTGCGAGATCCATTCATAGTAGGTTTTATTTCTTCTTCGGTGTAGGTTCCTCGAGTTGTTTTTGTTCGACCATGATGGTCTGAAGCAACTGCCGAGACAAAATAAACACGGGAGCGGCTTCCTGGTTGGGGATGAGGGCATAACGGCCCTTTCCGTTCTTGACTTCGTTTCCGATCAACAGAGGAATCCCAGTGAGGAATCTCCTTCCGTCTTCCTCGACCACCTTGAAGATTTGGATTACCGATTGTGGCGATTTGAGTCCGAACTTGTCCCCCTCAGGAACCGTGTCGGCCACGTAAGGCCCAGGTTTGAGGTTCGTCAAGGCGTCGATGATCTTCTCGACGCCCTTGGTGTCCACCTTGGCTTCTGTACCCACACCGAGAAAAGCCCAAGTCTCTCCAGATTTGACCACACCAAAAGACTCTTCTCTTTTTGCTGGCTTGATGAACTCCAGTCGGAGGATCTTATCCTTGTCGAGTTCCCAGAGTTGTTGATTTCGATATTCCGTGACGACTTGTTGGCTCCCCATGGAATCCAACTGGAAGATGACGTCTTTGTTGCCTAGTTTCGCATACCGGAGGGTGCCGCCTTGGTTCTGGTCGGTGGCTTTCCCGACGAGCAGGTCGAGTAACTGCTTCTTGCCTTGCTTGACTTTCCAACGAACGAGTGGTTTTTTCAGTCCGTACTTTTCCAACTTGTCGTCTTTTTCCGCGATCAGCTTGTCGGCCCGTAACGATGCCAAATTCTTGAGAAATTCCTTCAGACTTTTCTCTTCAGCGGAATCTTGCACCGGGTCGATCATCTGCCACGTTTCCCCTTGCTTAGAGAAAACGACCTTGCGGCTTCCTCGCTGCATGAGCACAGTATCGGCCCCCTCAAATTGAGCGAGCTGATGATTACGGTAATGCAACGGGCGCTGTTGGAGCCTTCGAACGGTTGCTCCGCCCAACACGGCGATGAATTTCCCGCCATCAGCGAGGGCATAACGCGGTTGCTCGTTGACATCGTTTTTTTGTGATTTGGTCTTCGTAACGGCTCCCACCTTGAGCTTGTACTCTTTCGCCTCCTTGCCTTTTCCCGTCTTCACGGTCACCACCATCTTGGGCTTTTTCAACCCATACTTTTCTAGGTCCTTGACTGGATAAGCTGCGACACGTTCAGCTCGTAACGCTGCCAATTCGAACACAAGCGAGTCGACATGCCGTTTGTCCGCTGCCGTTTTTTTAGGACTGACCAGTTCCCAACCATCTTTGCCTTTGTCGAGCTTGAGTTCGGCAGAACCGCTTCGACGGGCAACAGACACCACCCTCTCCGGATCAAAATCGAACAACTGGCGATTGAGATAGGCCAGGTGATCCTTCACAAGAGCGGTCTGAATAAAAGGTTTCAGAACGGCAACCCCCGGTTGCTGATCTACGCGGACGTAGCGGTCGCCATTTTGGAGCAACTTTCCGATGGCAATTGTGTGAGATTCCACCTTTGTCTTCGGTGGCTGTTTTTTGTCGTCTTTCTTCTTGTCGTTGGACACAGCGCGAACCGCAATCGTGAAGCGGATGGTACCTTCCGGTTTTTCGAGACCATACTTTTTCCACGCAACTTTCTCGCCGAAGGCTACGTAGCGGTCTGCAGTCAACCGAGAGGCCAAGCCCAGGAATCTTGTGACGAGTTGGGTGTCTGCCGTGAAGTCGGGTGATTTGGAATCGACAACTTTCCAACCGTCCTTGTTGTTGCGTTTGAGGGTATACGAGTCTTTTCCTTTCACGACGACCTGTCTCACATTGTCCGAGTCAAACGTAAGCAGGTCTTTCTTCAACAAATTCAGGGCTGTGCCTTCGACAGCTTCGATTTTCTTTTTCGAGAGGACAAAAACCCCTTCGCGCTTACTCAGACGGGCGTATCGGTCGCCGTCCTTGTCAACCGTTTTGCCGACCAATAGAACCTGATTCTTCGACGCGGATTCGCCTTTTTTGGTTTTCTTGGCCAAAGAGAAACGCAGGAACGGTTTTTCGAGGCCGTACTTTGCGAGATCCTTGGCAACGTGGGTAACGTACTTCTCGGCTTTGACGGTCGCCAACTCTTTGGTCATCTTTTCGACGACCTTACTGGCTGCTTTCGCTTCAAAGGGGCCAGAGATTTGCCAGCCCTCCTTGGTGTTTTTCAAAGCGAACTCGGGACCATCACGACGAATGCGAACTTCTGCGATGTCTTCAGGGGAGTAGTCCCATAACTCCAACTCGCGGTAAGCCAACGAATCTTTGGCGATGGCTTCCTTAAGGCTTTTCTTGACAACGAACACCACATCTTCAGACTGTAGCTTGGCGTAGTATTCGCTCGGCTCTTCCTTCTCCTTTTCGTCCTTCTTTTGTGGTTCCTTTGTCAGTTCGGACTCGTTCTTGTCTTCGGCCTTTTCGCGAGGCTTACCCAGGAACAACGTTTCCGTCTTCTTGTCATTGCCCTTGAGGGTGAAGGTCGCGGACAACCCGTCTTTCTCGAAACCGTATTTCTTGGCCAGATCTTCGTTCGAGGCTTTTGCGGTCACGAACTCGACAACTTCGAGTTCGCCGAGTTCACCCGCAAGGGTCGCGGCTTTGCCATTATCGAGCTCGGCCTTGACGGGCGTCGTCAAGTACCAGGTCGTTTCGGTCTGTTCGAGCATGAACGCTTTGCCTTTTTGGCTCACCTTGATCTTGGCAACGTCCCTCACGGTCGAATCGAACAGCTTTTTCTTGCGGAACGCGATCGCGGGTTGTTCGATGCCCTTCACGACATCGCTTTCGATCGGATCGATGCGAGGCCAGCCATCGACTTGGGCATAGATCTTTTTCTTCTCCGCGTCTTTTTTACCGAACCGGAATACCACCTCCCGCTTGGTTACCTTCTTTTCGTCGTTCTCGTCCTTCTCTTCGATGGCGAGCTTGACGACGAGCGGTTCTTCGAGGCCGTACTGTTTCGTTTGTCCGGCGTCGATGATCTCACCGGTATTCACGGTGGCGTTGACCAAGCTGTTCAACAAATCGATGATGGCGGATTCCTCGGCAGGCTTCTGGAACGGGGCCTCGATGTGCCAACCTTCCTGGTCCGCTTCCTTGTCTTTGGCCGAGTGCTTTTGGGCCAGGAGAAGAGTCTTTTTCCCTTGAGTGACCTCGACGGTTTGAACGTCATCGGTCGTAAATCTGGCAAGCTGGCTGTCTCGAATGTCTTGAGTCTTGAGGAAGATGCTGTCGAGGTTCTCGCCCTTGACGTCGAAGATTTGGTCATTGTCCTTTAAACGCGCGTAGTAGTAGGGCACGGGGACATCAATGAATCTTGGCGGAGGAGGTGGCTGATTGGGAAACCGTGGCGGCGGAGCGGGCATCTGCTGTTTTTTGGTACCGGAACGAGATTGTTTCCCGATTAGGAGAGTGAGAGTTGTATCGTCGTCTCGAGTAATCGTGAGTTCTTTCTCGGGTTTCTCAAGGCCGAACTCGCCGAGTTTCTTGTCATCAGGATCGTAAAACTTCTCCGCCCAGACGTCCGGGAACGTCCTCATCATGGTTTCGACGGTGTCCGGGTCGAGTCGATCCTCGTGGGGTTCGATCAGTCGCCAATCGTCCTCTTCCCGGAAAATCTTGAAGTTCGAATCGGGCGTCTTGACTTGGACGGCTTTGGCCAACAACGATGACACGGTAGTCTCGCTATCCTCACTCTGCGGAACGCGCTCCCGTGGGAATAATCGACGTCGCAGGTAGTACTCGGAAGGTCGCTTGAGTTTCGCGAGCAAGCCGGGTGCTAGCCGCAAAACTTCGGTCGCATCGTCAATCTGGAGATAAGTCGGTCGAGCGAACTGGTTGGAGTTTTCTGCGGGCTGACCAAACCGAAGTTTGTGCTCTTCGTCCTCGAGCTTGATAGTAACTGTCAAAGCGTCATCACCAAGCCCGTAGGTTTCGAGTTTGTCCTCGTCCATGTTGATGGGAGCAAACCGAGTGTGGAGCCCTTCGAGCAAATCGAGCAAGGCTTCGAGTGAGTTTTGTCGAACTGGCCAGTTGCCTTGCAGTGACCACCTCCCGTCTTTCGAGCGAGAGAACTGGACGGTATCTTCGCCGTTCTGGATTTCGACGTACGTCAACTTGTCCTTGGTTAGTTGCTCGTCGAGGAAGGTGTCTGTGTCGTTGTTGACCGGGGTAGATGAGTAGAATTCCACGGCGACCCAAGCACCGGCCCCCAGTACCACCAACGCAATCAGGGTGAGAGTCGTCTTGTAGTTCATGGCGTCTCCTCCTTACCAGATGCTCCGGAACATCAACACCACCAAACCGAGGAAAACCATGAGCCCCGGCAACCCCAGAAACGTTCCCCAGTGCCAGAGTTCGAATTCCGGCCTGGTCATCTCCACGCGGGCATACGTGGACGGTTCTAGGGACGCTTTGGCGAGCAAATCGTTGCGTCCCAGTAGCCAGTTACACGTGTCCAGGAAAACCTTCTCTTGCATCGGATCGAGTTCGTTGCCAGCAAACAGACCACCGTGACCGATGACGGCCACCCGCACCGAGTTGGCCGTTTTCGTCTTGTCTTTCGAGTCGGACCAGTCTTTCGGAATCTTGGTTTCGGCCGCGACCCCCAATGGAAACGGTCCCTGTCGTTTCTCCGCAAGCGTCCCGATTTCGGGATCGCCTTTCTCCGGTGGTCTGAATTGCGGTGTTTCTGTCAGCTTCGGGAAGGGATCGTTTTCGTTCCATGAAGCCGGATCGCTCAGCAAGAAGACGTTGGTTTCTCGCGGTGGTGAGTCCTGCTTCGGTTGATAGTACACCGGTCGTGGGTGTCGCAAGGAGAACGGAGCTTCTGTCCCGAATGCGCGACTGGCTACCTTCAAACTCGTTCGGAGTGGATGCTCTTGGTCATCGTTTTGTTTTTCTTTGGCGTTGTTTTTCCCAAACCGGAGTGTGGGCGGAACGCTCATTCCAGATGCCCAGTCGAAATCAACCTGAGGAATGTTCACCTCTTTCGGCCTACGGAACGCACCAATCTCGCCAGGAGCAAACGCGTCGATTTCAGCATCGAACAGGACCGTCTGTTTGGGGAGCCGAAAGCCCAGGTCGACAAGAAGTGATTCGAGACTGGGAGACGGTTCTGGAAGCATCAGGGCTTGCTGTTCGTTGCCCGGTGGGACTTGAGGTGGACCAAGACAGAACATCACCGGCTTTCCAGAACTCATGAAATTCTTGATCGCCAGGACGTGCTCCTTGGACAGGTGATGGTAGTAGTTTCGCAAGACCTCACCATTGGACAAATCGAGTTGGGTCACACGAGGGATCACCAACAAATCCGCATCGGCAAGTAAGCGTTGGAACTTCGTGCGAACGTCGGCAATTCTCTTGAGTTCTTCGGCCTCCTCGACATCCAGTGCCTCGAGGCTTTGGAGGCTCGCCTCGTATTTCTCCTGGCTGGATTTGAGACGACGGTCTTTCGCCTCGAGCAAGATGTTCAATCGAAGCAATTGCTGTTGCTGCTCGGCTTCGGTCACGGCAGCCGTCTCGGGGCTGGTTTTGTCTTTTTTCCACGCAGCTAAATCGGATTTGCGGAGTAACTCCCACCTGCCACCAAGTTCACGGACCCAGACGACCTCCTGATTCACCTTTTCGAGATCTTTGCCAAAAAGCGATAGTTTTTCTTTGAGGTCTTTGACGAGTTTCTTGCCGGTCTCGATTGTTTTCTCCAGGACGGCAATCTTCTGTTCATTGTCCGAGTAGTCGTATTCGGCATAAGTCTTGGCGGTCGGCTCGGGAAGTTCGGCTCGTCCCCACTTGTCTTTCAAAATGATGTCGGCGCATTCGAACCCGTGGGACTCCAACGACTTTTTGAGTCCGGGAAAGCCAATCTCCTCCCGACCGTCGAGCCCGAGCACGGGATGGACCACGGCCATCACGACCTTCGGACGTGGTTCCTCTATGTTCAAAATCTTCCTGGCAAAAGGCCCTTCCCCTTGATAATTGAGGACCAGATTTTGTTCTTCTTGGGAAGCCTTGAGGTCAAGCTGATAGATGTCGTGGAAGGACAGTCGCTGGATTCGGGGAGCGACATTTTCTTCTTCACCGTCGTCCGTAGTTACTTGGGAATAGAAGAAAACGCTGCTTTCGGGAGTCCTCTCGACCGCTTCGGCCAGTTTCGGCATGTCGGCTTGGATGCCTTTCAATTTCTTCTCATAGTCCTCATCCTGGATGTCGAGGTGGAGTACCTGGAACGTCGGTCCGTCAGTCCCGGCACGATACTCCTGGAATTGGTCGACCAGATCGCGGACCTTGGCGACGATCTTTCGCTCGGCCGCGGCTTCGTAGTGGCCAGCCTTCTCAGCACCTCCGAACGACGTGTGTCTTTGGAACACGACGATCGTCGTTTCGCCTCGCAATCGGCTCAGGTCCTGGACGATCTCTGGATCGATCGTGAAAAGTTGATTTCGGGTCCAGTCGAAGCGTGCATAGTGGAGAAACGAAAACGCATTCAACCCCACCAAGACCACGACGGCCAACGCGACTTGCACGAAGACGTTCGACGCGAACGTACCTCTTCCCGTAGCCACTACCGAAAACAGCCGCGGCAACTCGAACGCCAAGGCGAGCAGGACCACGACTCCGCCGCCGATCGCGAGTCCCCACGAGACCACAGTTGGATACGCAGTCGACACCACCAGACCGATGAGGCCTACCATCAGGCCAATTAGTCCGAGCGATCGGGTAAGAAAGTGACGCACGGACGCATTTTGTTTTCTGACATCTACCGCCATCGCCGACTCTCCAAACTTCGAATGGTCAGAAACAAAAAGAACACGGCTACCGACACATAGAGGACGATTTGTCGGGTGTCGATGATTCCCCTCGTGAAGTTGCGTTCGAAATGCAGGGGCACGGTCACGAAGAACAAGATTTGGTAGGTCAAGCTGCCGCTGTCCATCTCCGGACGCCAAAAGCCCACGACCAGGAACAACAACCCGAGTGCCAATGACACCAGCGCGGCCACCATTTGGCTTTTGAATAGACTGCTAACGAAAAGTCCTAGGGCCAGGAACATTAACCCGGCCAGCATCAGGCCCAGGTAAGACGCAGCTACGGGCCAAGGATCAATGCCCATCTCGCCCGTTTCGATGTTGAGGTTCGTCAAGACTGGAAAGTAGACGAGTGTTGGCACCCACATCAGAACATAGAACAGAAAGCACGCGGCGAATTTGGATAACACGATTTGCCAATCCTTCACCGGTGCCGTGAGGAGCATTTCGAGTGTCCCGCTCCCTCGCTCTTCCGCGAATAATCGCATTGTCAAAAGTGGTGGGATGAACAAGAACACCAACCAGAACCATCGATCGGTGAGCATCCGCTGCATGGGAAAATCGATTCCGCGCGAGCCTTGAGCCGTCAACAGTTCCATCGTCAAATAGAAAAGTTGTCCAGTGACGACCAGGAAAACGGCCATCACCACGAAACCGATGGGTGACAAGAAGTACGCACTGAACTCTCGGCGAATCAAGCTCAGAGTGGCTCGCATGCGTTGTTCCTCTCGTTAGATGTTTTCTTCCGTCTGTCGTATTTGTGTTTTCGAGTCGTCTTTGAATGTAGCAACCACACTTTGTGTGCCGTCCGTCTGTCTTTATTTTTGGATTGCGACGATTCGGTGCGGTCGGAGTCTGTCTTCCACCTTCGAAGTGAGGTCCTGCTAAACCGCCGTAGCGACTTCTTCGGCCCCAGTGATCTTGATGAAGATATCCTCGAGGGTTTCCCTTTCGGGGCGTAACTCGCGGATTTTCCAACCTCGTTCGGCGCTCAATCGACAAAGCTGCGAAGTCGTTTCCGGGACGTCCTCGGAGTGGACCAGCACACGACTTTCGCCGTTGGTCGCTTCCAACGGATGAACGTTCGAAACGGTCGGAAGTCCCTCCACCGCTGCCTGGTCAACAGCCCCTTCAACGACCAGCAGCAGCTGGTTCGTATCGGCTTCTTTGGCTCTTAGTTCACTCATCAACGCCGACATGGCGACTTTTCCTTGGTGGATCAATATGACTCGATCGCACGTCATCTCCACTTCGGGCAAGATGTGCGTTGACAGCAAAATAGTATGTTGTTCTCCGAGTTCGCGGATCAGGTCTCGGGTCGAGCGGATTTGGGTGGGGTCGAGGCCCGCAGTCGGTTCGTCGAGGATCAAAACTGGAGGATCCGCCAACAGCGAGTCGGCCAATCCGACACGTTGGCGATAACCCTTCGAGAGTGTGCCAATGATTTGGCGGTGCACGTCGGCGAGCCAACATCGCTCCAACACATAGTCGATGCGTTGACGACGAGTGCGTCCGCCGAGGCCCTTGAGCCCTGCCCGAAACCGCAGATATTCGATGACCCGCATCTCCGTGTAAAGTGGGCAACTCTCGGGCAAGTACCCAATGTTGCGGCGAACTTCAATGGGCTCTCGAAAGACGTCGAATCCGGCGATCGTGGCTGTTCCTGACGTCGCGGTTTGGTATCCAGCGAGGATACGCATTGTCGTCGATTTTCCGGCACCGTTGGGTCCAAGAAAACCGACGATCTGGCCCTTGGGCACTTCGAAAGAGACGTTTAAGATTGCCGGGTGATCGCCGTAGAATTTGGTAAGCTCGGTTACCTCTATCATGGTCGGATTACCTCTGGCTATTTGGAAGGTCAAAAGCTCTGGCGTCCGTAACCAGTGCCATATGTGTACAGAATCGGAGCCGTTGGAAGGCAAGCGTTCAGCCTCTCAAAAACTATACTTAGAAAGGTCGTGGCTCAGCAGCAACCCTAAATTCAGTTCAAGTTTGCATTCGCGAAGACGACGCCATCATTTTCGTGGGACGTCGTTTCTTTACGATTGGTCAAGTTCGCAACACGCTCTTGTTGTGGAAGGCAATTTCCTCAGGTAGATTGTCCGAGTTCCAAGTTGTCAAGGAATGGTTAGCTTGAGTTTCTAATCGACTAGGTGGACATCTTCCGCGAAAAAAAAGTGGCAAGGTCATTGAGTATGGTATCAGCCGCTTCGTCCCAGAGGCAACGGCACATTCTGCATCCTTGCCAATTTGCCACAATCAAAAAATGCCCTCTGGAGGAGAGCAAGATCTCGACCAATCCTTCAGCCGTTGAATACGTCCACCTTGGCCGAATCGGCTAAGGAGTATCTTCGATAACCTATTTTCGATTGGGCAGGAGGGACTGCATCGATTACGATAAAGCCAACAGGATTGCGATAAAAAAAGTCTCTTGAGAAGGGTAACGGACATGAGGTTTGACCGTTGGTGCTTTGCCAGCTTGCTGTTCGTGTGGCTTGGAGTGGGTCCATCCACTGCCGCAGAATGTGTGCAGGTCGAAATCCTCGAAGGAATGCCCGACAAACTCAGGTGGGATCTGTCCCAAACGAAGGTAACGGGCAAGTATACCGAACCAGCGTTTGCTCTCCTTCATGTGCCCACAAAGTACTCTCCGAAGGCTCACGCGATTGATCGCTCAAATCCCTACGTTCTGCGAGCGACGGCGACTATCCAATTGCCCGCAGGCAAGTATCGGATGATCGTCCGATCGCGCCACGGTTGCCGGTTTTACATCGACGGCAAGAAGAAAGTCGAACACACGTTCATGCGTCGCTCGCAGAACGGACACGAAAAATTTCGGAAAGAGCCGGGGCCGGTTGCCAAGGACATCAAACCGTTGGCCCACGCCCAACGCGACACATTGATCGAACTGCACCTCGATGGAAAGTCACATCGATTTCAGTTGGAAGTCGTCGTCGGTGGCCAGAAACTCCGTCCCGAGGTGGGGCGGCCAGCCGTTGCGATTGCGAGAGACGATGGGCCTTTCTTTTTCTTAAGTCCGCTGCTCGATACGCCGTTCACGATTGCTGGTTGGGGGGACTACGCCGAGGCGAGTTGGGCACGCAACCGCGATCGAAATGCAAAAACCCGGCTTCGCGTCAGCACGACCGAAAGACAATACTGGGCACGGCGACATGAACTTGCCCGACGACTCGCCCGACAACAAGAAGCACCACAGCTTCCGAAGGTGAACGACAACACTCCAGTACAGAACTTCATTGACCAATTCCTCTGTGCCAAACTCGAAGCCGCGAAGGTCGAGCCAACTCCACTAACCAACGATGCCGAGTTTCTGCGCCGAGTCGCCCTTGACACCGTCGGGGTGATTCCTTCGGTGCAAGAGATCAACGATTTTCAAGCCGATGAACAGCCCGACCGCCGCCAGCGTGTGATCAAGCGGTTGTTGGCCGACCAACGCTGGGCGGATCATTGGGTCAGCTATTGGCAAGACGTGCTCTCCGAGAATCCAGGGTTGTTGACTCCAAGTTTGAACAACACGGGACCATTCCGCTGGTGGCTTTATGAAGCCCTTTCCGACAACATCCCTGTCGATCGCTTTACGACCGATCTGGTCATGATGGAAGGCAGTGCGGCTAGAGGTGCTCCTGCGGCCTTTGGGTTGGCGACGAATAACGATTCACCAATGGCTGCCAAGGCTCATGTGCTTGGTCGTGCGTTTCTGGGCGTGGATTTAACTTGCGCCCGTTGTCACGATGCTCCGTTCCGCCCATACAAACAAAAACAATTGTTTGCCTTCGGTGCGATGCTCAATCGCAAGTCGTTGACGGTTCCCAAGACGAGCAGCGTCGATTTCAAGAAAGGTACACGACGGCCCGAAGTCGATGTAACGCTCAAGCCCGGTTCCAAGGTTCAGCCCGAATGGCTCTTTCCGAAGTTCCTGGAGAAGCCCCTTTCGGAGTTCGAGAAACAGGTGCTCCGAAATCCCAAGGATCAACGCGAACGGTTGGCTGTGACGATAACTTCGCCGCAAAACACACGGTTCGCCAAAGTTATAGTGAATCGGTTGTGGCAACGCTATATGGGCGTTGGACTCGTTCAGGATCCTGATGACTGGTATGACGCGACGATATCTCATCCGAAACTACTCGATTACCTCGCGTTAGAACTCATCAAGAATAATTACGACTTCAAACACATTGCCGAGTTGATTTTCAATTCACACGCATACCAACGCCGACCAGTCGCAAAGTCAAAAATCATGAGTACCGGCTTATTTGAAGGTCCCGCTCGACGGAAGATGACGGCGGAACAACTCGTGGATTCGCTCTATGTTGCAATGGGGAAACAATTCGACAGCGAGGAGATCACTTTTGATCCGGCTGCCCGCCAACAAATTCGTCAGTGCAAAAATTTGGGATATCCTCGACGGGCGTGGCAATTCGCGACGCTGGCCAACGAGCGAGACCGGCCGGCCTTGGCTCGGCCGTTCGCCCAAGGTTATGTGGATTTACTGACGGCGTTTGGCTGGCGTGATTCTCGACCGACTGCACAGACTTTACGGAATGATATGATCACCCCAGTGCAGGCAATGACTTTGGCCAACGGGCAACTTATGAATCGTTTGGTCCGGCTCACTGACGATTCCACAATGACCGATACTGCACTGCGTCAACAAAAGTTGGAGGAGTATATTCGACTCGTTTACCAGAGAATATTGAGTCGCCAACCAGACTCCAAGGAAATGAAGATCGCCAAGGACCTCCTTGAGAAAGGCTACAAAACACGGCTCACCGGAAAGCCTGCGTTGCCTCCACAGGAACGTCCATGGGGAGTAACGTGGGCCAACCACTTGCGACCAGAGGCGACAAATATCGCCTTTCGGGCCGAAGAGGCCGCTCGCAAAGGTCCAGCCCCCACGCCGCGATTGCAGACGGATTGGCGAGAGCGTGCCGAGGATGTGGTTTGGAGTTTGTTGAACTCGCCTGAGTTTTTCTATGTGCCATAAAACGAGTCTCCATAGGCCCAACTGCAGAGACGTAGAAGCACAGAAAAGATCGACGTGGTGTGTAAGGCACACCATACAAAAACAACAAATGTGTACTCTCAGGACTACATAGAAACGTTAGCCACACAGATTGGAGAATGGAACATATGCTGCCTACCGGAAACTCGCGTTCGTCACGGCGACATTTCCTGACCCAAGCGAGCGGAGGAAGTTTGGCTGCGACGCTCATGGCTTCCTCGAGCACTTTGTCCGCTGGTCAGCGGCGCGGAACACGGAGAATCCTCCAGGGAAAGGCCGAAGCCTGTATCTTCATTTGGCTTGGAGGAGGCGCAAGCCAAGTCGACATGTGGGATCCGAAACGTCGGGGAGATGCTCAGCGGCGAATTGCCGGTTCCGATTACGATTCGATCCGGACGGCTGTTCCTGGCGTTCAAGTTTGTGAACACTTGCGTCATAGCGCGGAATTAATGGATCGCATCGCCCTCGTGCGGACGGTTCACCACAACGTTAACGAGCATGCTGCAGCCGTCAACCGAATGCACACAGGCCGCCCCACGACGGGGACGATTTTATATCCATCGGTCGGGTCTGTCGTGTCTCACAAACGCGGCCAAGTTGATCCCAACGTTCCCGCTTACGTACTCATCGGATATCCCAATGTGGCTCGTGGGCCGGGATTCCTTGGTGGCCGAGCTGGCTATGTCTACTTGACGGAGACGGAGGTCGGTCCGAACGGTTTGACTCCGCCTGCGGGAGTATCTTCGCGACGCCAACGCCGTCGGCAGGCATTGCTTGCTCGGATGCAGCAGCAGCAACTCCAGCGAAATGCCGGGGAGACTTCTCTTGCGGACTACGTTGCCGTCAGCCAACAAGGCTTTCGGATGGCTGGCCCAAATTTCATGAACGCCTTCCAACTGACTAACGAACCGGCGGGACGGCGGCAACGGTACGGAGGCGAATTCGGCCAGCGGTGTTTGTTGGCACGCCGCTTGGTTGAATCGGGAGTTCGCTTTGTCGAAGTGTCTTTCAACCTCAATTTTGTAAACGGCACAGGTTGGGACACCCATCGCGACGGGCAAGAGAATCAACACGTTTTGATTCGTGATCTGGACAAGGCCTTTTCGGCTTTAATTTTGGATCTCGAGCGAGTGCGTAAACTGGACACGACATTGCTTGTGATCGCCACCGAGTTTGGGCGACCACCCGAGTTCGACAGCGGTGGTGGACGTGGTCATCAACCGGGAGCATTTACAGTAGTCCTTGCGGGTGGAGGCCTCAGAACTGGTCGCGCAATCGGAGCTACGAACGATCGAGGCAACCGCATTGCGAATAGACCGGTTGCTGTGCCCGATTTGCATGCGACGATTTACTCCGCGCTCGGCATTGACCCGCACGTCAACTTGCGTACAGCCGACGCTCGACCGGTTCCGATCACCGATGGGGGAACCCCGATTCGCGAGTTGTTCTCTTGAGTTTTCAGAAAGCCGTAGGGAGAGATGCACGACTGTGGATCCCATTTTTCGTCGAAGACCGATCAGTAGTTGACAATTCGGTTCCTTCGATTAAGGTAAAAAACATATCGGGGCGTAGCTCAGCTTGGCTAGAGTGCACGGTTCGGGTCCGTGAGGTCGGAGGTTCAAATCCTCTCGCCCCGATTCTCTTCTAAGTCCTTCACCGAACACAATTTAAGTGTACCTGTCGGCGGTCGGCAGAGCGGTCTGAAACCCTTGAAAAATGCGGAAGTCTTCCGCAGAACTACAAGGAGTCAGTCGCGATGCCACGAAAAAACAAAATTCCTAGCTATCGCCTTCACCGCCAATCTGGCCAGGGTATTGTCACATTGCCGGACGGATTCGGTGGACGCAAGGATGTACTGCTCGGGACTTTCGACACCCCAGAAAGTCGTGAACGTTATGGCCGAGTCATTGCCGAGTGGCAAGCCAACTATCAGCAACCCGTCCAAACGGGAAACTTTTCTTGTTCCATCACAATTAACGAACTGATTTTGCTTTATTGGAAGCATGTGGAAGTCTACTACGTCAAGGATGGCGAACCAACGAGCGAACAAGACAACATCCGACAAGCCTTGCGTTTTCTCAAGCAGTTGTACGGGTTCACGGCTGCTCAGGAATTTGGTCCACTTGCCCTGAAAGCGGTTCGTCAGGCGATGATCGACCACAAGGTTGTCAAAAAGTATCGAGCCAAGGACGAGCGAACCGGAGAAGTCGTTGAGCAAACGAAAGTCCTCGCTCACGGTTTGGTCCGGACACACATCAACAAACACGTCTCCCGGATTCGCCAAATGTTCCGCTGGGCGACGGAGAATGAAATCCTCCCTGTAGCCACATACCAAGCCCTGGCAACTGTGGCGGGTCTCCGAAAAGGTCGATCGGAAGCTCGAGAAAAACCCAAGATCCAGCCCGTGGCGGATGAAACCAGGGCGATTCAAAGATTGAGAATGCCCATTTTAGTTAAGAGTTCCACCACCTG
>CAYRFQ010000090.1:0-32987 GCA_964423615.1 uncultured Alcaligenaceae bacterium
CGTTTTCGTCGATTTTGGTAGCTATTTTGAACTTTTCGATGGCCTCGTCGTACTTTTTCAGTTCAGCAAGGGCCGCGCCCCAGTTGCTGAACGCCACGACAGAGTTTTCGTCGATTTCGATGGCTTTTTTGAACTTTTCGATGGCCTCGTCGTACTTCTTCAGACCAGCCAGCGCCAGGCCCCAGTTGGAGTAGGCTTTTGCATCGTTTTCGTCGATTTTGGTAGCTATTTTGAACTTTTCGATGGCCTCGTCGTACTTTTTCAGGCCAGCCAGGGCCACGCCCCAGCCGGTGTAGGCTTGGGCCAGTTTGGGTTCGATTTTGGTAGCTATTTTGAACTTTTCGATGGCCTCGTCGTATTTCTTCAGAGAAGACAAGGCATTGCCCCAGTTGTTGAACGTGGCGGCACTCGTTGGATTAATGTTGACCGCAGCCCGGAAATATCCAAGCGCTTCGCGGGGTGAACTGTCCATATGTCGTGACGCAATGTAAAAGGTAATCAGGAAGTCATGGGGATACCGTGAGGACGCCAAATCGAGCCAGGCTTTTTCCGCCGCACTGTTCTGTTTGGTCAGGTTCCCCACCAGGGAAATGTGCGAAGGCGAAACGTCCGCAGGCAGACTGTCGATCAGTTCTTTCAGGGCATCTTGGTCGCTCCACAACTTCGACCATTGTTTCGCATCTTGCAACAGCTTCAGAGCGGGGACATCCGGCTCACCTTCGACCAATGCGGCGACTTGCAACAATTGTCGTTGTAACTTCACATACTTCAGCAGTTTGAGCCAGTCCTCCTGGGACTGGGACCGAGAAGCCACAAAAGCCCAGTCGTACAAGGACGCAATGACCTGGTGGCGAATACGCATCGACCCAATACGCTTGGCTGCGACTTCGGGAGCACCGCCGAACAAATCCAGGCCCGCCTTCTCGAACGCCTTGGGATAATTGTCCAGGGCATACTTGTCGTCGAACTTTCCGTCAACGGTGCTCATCCTTCGTTCGCGGATGTATCCTAGTTCGGCGGCGATCTTCCACTCACGTTGATCCTCTTCCAAGTTCCCACGCAAATCATCGAGCCGTTTTCGAAACTCCTCAGCCTGTTCACCCTCGATCCGACCTAGTAGCTTTTCCCCTCGGTCGGAGAGCGTCTCGATTGCTGAGGCCAGTTGGTCCGTCCACTCCTGACGCCGGTTTTGCAGTTCGAAGACGCCTTCGCCCCGAACTCCCTCATCAAACTCTTCGTGGATGTTGCGAAATTTCGTCAAGAAGGCTTCGATCTGAAAAGCATCTTGTTGGTTGGCAAGTTCCTTCTCCTTTTGCTCGATTTCCCTTTTCTGTTCGAGACGAACCTGTCGGTTGACGAATTCTTGATACCACAAGGTCGCTCCACAAACGCCTAACAGCAACACCACAAGGACCGCTCCCAATGCGAACTGAACACGCCGCCGTTTGCGTTCTTCTTGCGTTTTGACCTGAGCTTCTCGTTTCTGAATCTCAGCTTGCTTGAGGCGTTCTTGCACCGATTCCAGATATTGGGTGACTCGCGCGGCGACGTCGCTGCCATCGCTGGGACGATCTTCTTTGTTGGGAGCCAGACAACCCCGACACAGATCGACAATCTCCTTGTCGGCTCCACATTGATCTAACCGCCTCTGAGCTTCGGTCAGGTCTGCATCCTTGACTTGCTGCATCAGAGCATCGCGCCCCTTGGCTTGGAAAGGAGGTGCGCCGGTGAGGATGACACACAAGATGGCCCCCAGTCCAAACACATCACAGCGTTCGTCGAGTGTCTTGTTCTCTCCTCGTCCTTGCTCGGGGGCCATGAAACGAAGCGTCCCCATCACATCCCCCGGCTTCGACAAAGACTGACGAACGTCCAATGGATCGTCGGATTGGGGTTGAGGCTCGTAATCGATCGTTTCGTTCTCGAGTGGTTGGGATTCCTCGGGCAAAGTTGATGGTGCTTGCGAGGTCTCCGGATCGTCGGTGCTTTCGATCGAGTCGTCACCGTTGACGAACTTGGCCAGTCCCCAATCCATGACCTGCACTTCGCCGAACTCACCGACCATGATGTTCGCTGGCTTGAGGTCGCGATGGATGACACCTCGTTGATGGGCAAAACCCAACGTCTGACATATCTGTTCGAAGATGCCCAAATACCGTGGCAAATCTTCGTTGGGGTCTTGGCGTTTGTTGAGCAAGTCCGCCAGAGTCGTTCCCTCGATGAGCTTCATGCCGAAGTAGGGCAATCCATCCTCGAGTTGCCCCAGGTCATGAATCGGAGGAATGCCCGGATGTTGTAACTGCCCCGTGATGCGAGTCTCACGAAGGAACAACGCTCGCAACTTCGGATTAGCCGCAACGTGTGGACGCATGACCTTCACGGCCAACGTCCGATCCATCTCCGGATCATACGAACGCAACACCGCTCCCATGCCGCCTTCAGCGAGCAATTCGAGGTTCTGGAACCGACCGGCTTTGGGCGGCACAAACGAAGGTAAATCAGATTCGGGAGGGGTTTTGGTAGAGATTGCTTGAGACGATTCGTTCGGCTCGAAATCGACGGTCGATACCTCACTTTGGAGCGGAACTGAGTAGTCACCCGTTTCGGCTTGGGATTGCGGTTGTGGTTGGAAATCGACAGTGGCAGTTTTGTTGCTCGGAGAGGGGAGGTCGTCGGGAGTTTGTTGGAGCCGTTGTTCCAACTCCGTAGCGATTTCTGGAGCCCACGATCGGAGTTGCTCGAGGAAGGCCGTTCGCGTTTCGACAGGCAGCGCGAGAAAGCGTTGGTGGGCTTCGATGACTTGTCGTTGGAACTCGGGAGTCACGAGTCGTTTTCCTCCAAACGTGAAACGATAGTCCAGGATCAGGCGATCGCTGCGGCAGGGGGCTTGAGACTTTTGGGATTCGAAAGACTCCATAAGAACCTGATCAAGACCGTCCAGTCAATGAAAAGAGTGGCAAGGCCTCTCGTTCATGAGTACAAAAGCGGTATTTCGCCTCAGCTTTCGAATGTTCTTTGTTGTAAAGTTTAGATTTGTAGAGAGATATGGAAGTGCTGGTGACGCAACAAGGTGCAAGAATGATACTGGCTTAATATCAAAAGCATGCAGTTTTGGCGTGGTTTGACGTACTATTTGGATCGAAATGGTGCAGATCTTGGACGTCTTTGTGGTCAGTAAAGTCTGTCCGCCTGGAAACCGAAACGGAATTTGTCGATTCCGATAGTCCTTTTTTGGAAAATTTTCTTGCGGCAAGTTTTCTCCCTGCAGTATATATAATTTGCGTGTAGAATTTAAAAGTTTCCATTCACGCCCACGAACGATCATAATCTCCTACCAATTCATCGCTGCGGAAACTGTTCGCCAGCGAATCGAATGCCTCATATGCCTCAAACCGTCCCACCGAGGAGGAACGAGAAATGATGTCTGCTGTTCTGCAATGTTCTTGGCTGACGTATTCACTCGTCGCCGCCTGTGTGTTGCTCCTATCGGGACAAGGTGACGCAGCCGTTACACTTCCCGGGGGCGTCAAAGTCAAGGACGTCGATTTTGAACGTCACGTCATGGGCCTCTTCGGACGGATGGGTTGCAACGCTGGTTCTTGCCACGGGTCGTTTCAGGGCAAAGGTGGTCTTCGTTTGTCGCTCTTCGGGTATGACCCGAGTATCGATCATGCTGCCGTGACTCGCGACGTCCATGGGCGTCGGCTCAATCCGGTCGATCCCGACAAGAGTTTGCTCTTGTTGAAAGCGACAGGGCAAGTGCCACATGGTGGTGGAACCCGATTTGGGCGCGAGAGTTGGCAAGCAAAGCTGCTTCGCGAGTGGATCGCCAGCGGGGCCAAGTGGGACAAAGGCAAAGGCGATGTCGAGCGGATTCAAATTGATCCCCCCGAACACGCGTTCCGAAAGGCAGGCGAATCGATCCAGTTGGGTGTCATCGCAATATTCACTGATGGCTCGAAGTTGAACGTCGCACCGTTGTGTGACTTCCGGACGAACGACGATGCAGTTGCGGAAGTCGACGGTCTAGGAATCGTCCGGGCGTTGCGTCCGGGTTCCACTTCGATCGTTGTTTCGTACCGTGGGAACGTCTTACCGGTCCAGGTCATGGTGCCCATGACTCTGCCCAAAGGTTATCGATATCCCGACACGCCCAAACAGAACTATGTCGATCAACACGTGTTCTCTCGGTTGCGAAAAATGAATATCGCTCCTTCGGAACTTTCGAGCGATACGGAATTCCTGCGGCGAGTTTACCTCGATACAGTTGGGCGACTTCCCGAACCAGAGGAAATCCGCTCGTTCCTCAGGGATAGCAACAAGAATAAACGATCGAAGTTGATCGACAAACTTCTCGCCCATCCGGACCATGCTTCGCTCTGGGCTACTCGGTATTGCGACATCACGGGCAACGACACGCTTTCTCTGGAGAACCCACAGAACCTCCGCTCCAAGCGAAGCCAGATGTGGCACGAGTGGTTCAAAAAGCGTTTCCACGAAAACATGCCGTACGACGAAATCGTCAAGGGGGTCCTGACGGCCACAAGCCGGGAAGGTAAGTCGGTCAAACAGTGGGTTAACGACGAGTACGACTCGCTCAAGAAGGCGATGGGGGGATGGGATTTCTCGGGCTATGCCAATCGCAAATCGCTCGATTTGTTTTGGCGTCGACGCCAGCGAGTGCCCGTCGAGCAATGGGCCGAGAAAACCGCAGCGGCCTTCATGGGCGTCCGTTTGGAGTGTGCCCAGTGTCACAAACATCCGTTCGATCGATGGAGTCAGGAAGAATATCGATCGTACGCAAACGTCTTCACTCAGGTGGCTTACGGCATCAGTCGGGAGGCACGGAACGAGGCCAACGCCCTCAATAAGAGGCTCTCCAAAGGTAAGAAGAAAAAGAATCAGATTCCGCAGATCAAGGAAGTCTACTTGAACGATCGTCCGATTCGACCGCTATCGCACCCGCAAACCGGCAAGCAGCTTCCGCCGCAAGCGTTGGGCGGTCCGGTGATCGAGGTGGACAATGGCACCGACCCTCGTGTTGCCCTCTTCCAGTGGCTGCGCAAGCGAGACAATCCGTTCTTTGCTCGAAGTTTCGTGAATCGTGTCTGGGGCCATTACTTGGGAAAAGGGATTGTCGATCCGGTGGATGATTTCTCTTTGGCGAACCCGCCGAGCAACGCTCCCTTGCTCAACGCCCTCGCGGAAGACTTCGCCAAGCACAACTACGACATCCGCTACATCGAACGCATCATCTTGAATTCGCGGACGTACCAACTCAGTTCCAAGACTAACGAAACGAACAAACTCGACAACAATAACTTCTCGCATGCTTACACCCGACCGATGCTCGCGGAAGTGTCGCTGGACATCATTAACCAGGCCCTTGGAGCTAAGGAAAACTTCGGCAAAGACGTCCGACCAGGAAGCCGAGCCATTGAGGTCGGCCCGAGTTTTGTTCAGTCCGCAACGACGGCTTATGCGTTCCGCGTACTCGGTCGTCCGCCACGCACGACGGCTTGCGATTGTGAGCGAGCAGCCGATCCGGCGTTGCCGCAAAAACTCTTTACGATGACCGACACGGGCATCCTCGCCAAAATCAAACGGTCTCCTCGTGTTGCGAATGTGCTGCGAAGTAAGAAGAGCGACGCCGAACTCTTCGAAGAGTTGGTTCTCGCGACACTGAGTCGTTTTCCAACGGATCGCGAACGTCAGGCCTTCGCATCGCACCGACGGAAAGTCACCGATCGTCGAGAGGCTTTCCAGGATATGCTCTGGGTGTTGATTAATACGCGTGAGTTTATCTTGAATCACTAAATGCGTGTTGCCGAGGAGCTGATTCGTTGCGAGGCGGACAAATTGAACCAGGATGTTAGTCGATTCGCAGCGCCTGAAGGGTTCTTTACCAAGAAGGTAAGCTCCAGGTAAGAAAACAAACGGACTTTAGCGATCTGCGATTAGAGCAAGGTGATTTCTTTCAGTTCGCGTCGTTGTTTTCTGGTGGAGTGGCAGGAGTCGCGAGGTCTTGCATCTCGGTGATGTGCAGAATCGCAACCCGGGTGAGTCCTTCGAAACTCGTAGGGTCATCACCACTTGGATAACCAATGACCATTTCCCGACGCCCAACCATCACCAAGTCGGGATGATAGACGTCGTAGTGTTGGTCGGTCGAAGTGACCACTCGAAATGGACGAAATGGACGTTGACCCACTCGGTTCTTGAGATCCTCGGTGGTAAACATAACTCTATTCTCCTTGAGGGTTAGACGCGTATACTGGGTACAAGTTTATCACGGTGGCTTGAGCCATCGCAACACAACGCAAACCTCGAGTTGGAGACAAAGGCATGGCAAGTTGGAAGAATCTCGCAAAGGCCGCATTGTTGTCAGACGGACGTATCGACACCAAGGAAACGGAAATCATTCGAGCCGAAGTGTTCGCAGATGACAAGGTCGACAAGGCAGAACTGGAATTTTTGGCGGAACTGCGAAACTCTGCCGAATCGTGCGTGAAGGTTTTCAATGACTTGTTCTTTGAGGCGGTTCGGTCGCATATGCTCGCTGACGATGTCATTAGCGACGATGAAGCCAAGTGGCTTCGCAAGGCCATCCTCGCCGACGATAAAGTCGACGACGAAGAAATCCAACTGTTGAAGGACTTGAAAACCCAGGCCAAAGGCACGAGCCCCGAATTCGACAAGCTTTATGCCGAAATGGTCAAGGAGTAGAAAGACTGACACCGGTGGAGACTCTCCAACATCTTGGACATCGCCCTCCAAGACGGTGGCGCAAACACGGACAACCAAGTGTCAAGCGAGGGGGGCAACTCGTTCGAACTCGCCCATCGTGGAACCATCGTACTGATCGACTTGCGGTCTCTCTGTGCCGCAACTCCTGGCAGTTTTCGAAGCCCTGACGGCTGCCAGGGAAGGGGGGAATTCAGGGCTCAGAGGATTAATCTCGATGTCCAACCTGCGTAAGACCGACTGTGAAGGCTTCTCTCGCCGTGACTTCCTCAAATTCGGTGCTGGTGCTGGCTTGCTCGGTCTGAGCTTGCCTGAGTTGCTCCGTCTCGAGGCCCAAGCGGCTCGCCGTGATCGTAACCAAAACCGTCAAGCCACTTCTGTCATCATGATCTGGCTGGCCGGCGGCCCGAGTCACCTCGACATGTGGGATCCGAAGCCGAACGCTCCTTCGAACATTAAAGGAGAGTTCAACGCGATCAACACGAACGTCAACGGCATCCAAATCGGCCAACACTTGCCGAAGATGGCTCGCGTGATGAACAAGTGCTCGATCGTTCGTTCTTTGGCCCACACGATTCCTTCGCACGGTCCTGCGACTGTGTTCATGACGACTGGAAACCGACCGACTCCGGCCCTCCAATATCCTTCGATGGGTTCGTTGGTGACCAAGTTGCTCCCAGCAGCCCAGGGGGTTCCGCCCTACGTCAACTTCGGCAACCTGCGAAACGGTCAAGCTGGTGGTGGCGGTTACCTCGGTACGGCTTATAACCCGTTCATCGTCGAAGGCAGCGCTCGTGGTCGTCGCGGTACCCTGCGTGTTCGTGGCATCACCCTGCCGACAGGCTTCACGCTCGAGCAACTCGAAAACCGCAACCGTCTGCTCCAAACATTCGAGCAGAGCTTCGCTGCTGCCGACCGATCGAGCGATTTGGCGGACGGACTGGATACGTTCCACCAACAAGCCCTGGACATCCTCCGTTCGGACAAGACCAAGAACGCTTTCGACTTGGAGCGAGAAAACCAAACGACTCGAACGAGCTACGGTACGGATAGCTTCGGACAAGGTGTCCTGGCTGCACGCCGTTTGGTCGAGGCCGGCGTCCGCTTCGTGACCATCAGCACCGGCGGATGGGACACCCACCGCAATAACTTCCAGAGCCTACGAACTCGATTGTTGCCCAACCTCGACAAGACTCTCTCGGCTTTGGTCAGCGATCTCGACGACAAGGGCATGCTCGACAACACGATCGTCTACTGTGCCGGTGAGTTTGGTCGAACGCCTCGCGTTAACAGTCGTGGCGGTCGCGATCACTGGGCTCGATCGATGGCCGTCATGGTTGCTGGTGGTGGATTCAAAAGGGGGTATGCTCACGGCACGACTGACGCCAACGGCATGGCCCCGGCGACGCAATCTTGCACCCCTGACGACATTTCCGCCACGATCTTCCGCCAGCTCGGCATCGACCCCCATCACGAGTTGATGACGGCAACGAACCGACCGATCCAACTGTTCCGCGAAGGCAACGTGGTGAACGATCTTTTGGGCTAATGCTGGTCGGCAAAACAAAAGGCTCTTCGACGAGAGGATTCGAAATCTCTCATCGAAGAGCCCGAGACTCCACTTCTGACTAATCCATTTCTTTTGAGTATTTGTGTGGCTCGTTGGAGCACCGAATCCCATCTAGACGATGGCCGAGTCGGTACATACCTTTACTCGTGTCTACCTTTTTCCGTTTTCCAACATCCCACTTACGGAGTGATTAGCCATGCAAAAGCGTGAAGGCGCCATCAAATTCAAGGACAAGATGCTTGCACTCATCGGCCCCGAATTGAAGGCCGGAGACGCCGCCCCCGAGTTCACCTGTGCCACGGGTCCTTTCGATACCGTCAGTCTCAAGGACACTCCGGCGAAGGCTCGTTTGTTCAGTGTCGTTCCCTCGCTCGACACACCTGTCTGCGAGCAACAAACGAAGAAATTCTCTGACTCCGTGGGTGCGATGGGTGATGTTGTCGCGACCTACACCGTGAGCGTCGACATGCCCTTCGCACAGAAACGATTTTGCGCGGCCCACAACATCGAAAACATCGTCAACCTGGCCGACATCCACGACCACTCGTTCGGCAAGAACTATGGCGTTTTGCTCGAAGGGCTCGCGTTCCCGCTCCTGACACGTGCCATTTTCGTCGTCGGCAAGGACAACAAAATCGCTTACGTTGAGTATGTTCCCGAAGTCGGTCAACACCCGAACTACGACGCCGCCCTCGAAGCCTTGAAAGCAGCATCGGCGTAACACAATCCAGTAGCGCTATTCGACGCGGCCGAGCAATGACTACCCCATCGAACCAAACAAACTCCAAAGACATCAGTTGGGTAGACTGATGTCTTTGGAGTTTCCGCCACAGCGATCTTTTCCTAAGTGGTCTGGTCATGGCAATGACGTTCGATGCCGCATTGAAGGAACTGGTCAAGCAATACCCGCCTGACTTTCTTGCAACGTTTTACCCTTGTCCGCGTGAATCCATTTCATTGCTCAACGTCGATCTCTCGACCGTGACCACCTCTTCTGACTTCGTCATCGGCTTGGGCGAGCCGCCAGAGGAAATCCTTCACATCGAATTCCAGGCCAGCGCCTCGGCAGACAAACACCTTGATGTCTTCGTCTACAACGCCTTACTCCACCGGGAGCACGGAGTTCCTGTCCACACCATAGTCATACTCTTGAGGCGACAAGCAGGACACTCGAATCTGAATGGAACGGTTGCCTATACGTCAGCGCTAGCAGATGGTAGTATGAATTTTAGGTACGAGATCGTGCGATTGTGGGAACGGCCCGCCCACGAATTCTTGGCCGGCAACCTGGGCATGACACCGTTGGCAGTCCTCGGACACTTACCCCCGGAATTACCCATTCACGAAGCCCTCGAATCCATCATCCAGCAAATGGCTGACAGGGTCATGAACGAGGCGACGCCGGATAAGGCCGAGAAGCTGTTAGTGTCGGCTTTCTTGCTTTCGGGCCTTCGGGTGGATCGTACTCTGGTCCGCGAGTTGTTCGAAGGAGTCCAAGCCGTGAAAGAATCCGAAACATACCTGATGATCTTGGACGAGGGAAAAGATATTGGAAGAGTTGAGGAAGCTCGGGAGACGGTTTTACGCCTCGGCAGCAAACGTTTCGGGGAGCCAACTCTCCAGACACAGACGGCGATCAAGAACATCGAACAAACCGAACGACTCCACCAACTCCAAGAGAAAATCTTCGACGTCCAAACTTGGGATGAACTCCTCGCCGGGAATTAAGAGTTGAATATCTTCCCAACAAGTATTCGCAAGCCCACTTCGACCGCTCCCTTGTTTCGTTTCTACCAAGGATGACACCATGCCTTCCCGCCACACGACATTTCTTCTGCGTTTCGGTTCTCTCGGCATCTTCGCCATCGTTACCCTCTTCTCATCAAATCTCCATGCCCAAGTTCGGGACCGACTTCGACTGTGTCCGAAACCCGACTATGTCATGCCGTGCGCGGGTAAAACCGGTACATCGTTCGAAATGACGATTCGCGGAGATCACCTCGGGAAGATCGAGGGATTGCTTTTCAGTCATCCGGGCATCAAGGCCGAGCTGGCAGCCGAAAAGAAGGAGCCAGTCGATCCGATCAAAGGTGGGACCAAGAAAAGCACACCTTCCGAAACGGTTCGTCGGTTTAAGGTCGTCATCGCCCCCAACACGCCTTTCGGAATGCACGACGTTCGGGTCGTTGGGTTCGGTGGAATGAGTCTCTCCAAAACGTTCATCGTAAGTGACATCAAGGAACTTTCCGAGGAAGAAGTCAACGACGATATCCCGGAAGCCCAGAAGCTGACGATCAACTCGGCCATCACCGGTGTGTTGCTCGAGAAAGACGATGTAGATTACTACCAATTCGAGGGAAAGGAAGGTCAACGAATCATCTTTTCGTGTCTGGCCTACAGCATCGATAGCCGAGCCGAACCGCACATCCAGGTTCTTGACAGCCAAGGTCGATTGCTCGGGAGCAACCACAGTCATTCCGTGACCGATGCGTTACTCGACGTGATACTGCCGCGGGACGATCAGTATTTCGTCCGAGTCTGTTCGCTGAACTATTCGTCGGGAGGGTATGACCACACGTACCGATTGAAGGTATCCACGACGCCTTGGATCGACGCCGTCCACCCGTGCGTTCTCGAACCGGGCAAGGCCAACAAAGTAACTGTTTATGGGTGCAATTTGCCAGGAGGAAAACTCGATCCGAGCGTTCGGTCAGGTGGCCGAGTTCTCGAACAAGTCGTCACGACTATCCAAACGCCGAACGATCTGACCCGATTACAGCGACTCGATTTCGAACGCCCCATCAAGCCTGCGAGCGCTCACATGGATGGAATGACCTTCCGGTTGAAAAATGCCAGCGGTTTGTCCAATCCGGTGTTGCTTACTTATGCGACCGAGACGGTCGTGCTTGAAAACCGCAACAACGATTCCGAAGACAAGGCCCAAACCCTGAAGCCCGGGTGTGAGGTAGCCGGTCTTCTGGAGAAGACCTCAGACGAGGATTGGTATTCGTTTGCGGGCAAGCGAGGTGATGTCTATTTCGTGGAACTCTTCGGCGAGCGCCTTGGAAATCCGGTCGATCTCGTCATGCAGCTCAAGCAAGGGAAAACGAAGAGGATTCTGGCGGAACTCGACGATCAAACTTCGCTCGTGGATAGACAGTTTTATGTCCCCAACAACGATCCACCCGCTTTGCGTTTTGTCGTCCCGCAAGACGGCGACTATCGGCTCTGCGTGAAGAACAAGACGACGGGAGTCGCAGGTGGTCCTCGCATGGGGTATCGTCTTCGGATCAGTCGTGGAAAACCTGATTTTCGTCTCGTCGTCATGCCGACGAAACCAGCGTCGTGGGCGAGTTGTCGGCTACGCCAACGCGGACGGCAGTTCCTCAACGTGTTCGTGATTCGACGCGATGGTTGGGACGGAGAAATCGAACTCAAGGCCGATGGTTTACCACCAGGCGTGTCCTGTCCTCCGCAAGTCGTCTCTCGTGGGGTGACTCATGCCCAACTAGTTCTGAGCATGGATGCCAACGCCAAGAACTGGAGCGGGACCATCAAAATCCTAGGCACTGGGCAAATCGATGGGAGGAAAGTCGTTCGCGAAGCTCGCAACGCGGTCGTGACATACCCTTTGGATAATCCTGGGTACGTTCTTCCGGCCCGTCTTGGCCGTGGCGTTGGACTAGCCCTTCGCAAGGATGTTCCGTTTACGATTAATGCCCGTGTGCAGCCGAACATCACCATCGAGCAAGGTCGCTTTTTCCGATTCTCGATTGAGCAGCGGCGAATGTGGGCCGAAGTCACGCGAACTACCATACAGTTAACGCCGAGTCAGTTGCCGATCGGGATTACGGCCCGTTCGTTCCGACTCTCCCCAAACAGGCGAGCTAACGATCTCCGCATCCAAACGAGGTCGGACACCGCGCCGGGGAAATACACTGTGGTCTATAAAGGTGTGACGACATACTCCATTCTCGACCCAAATAATCGGCGAAGACGTCTTAACCGGCAAGCGATCCAAGCAACGCAGCCGATCAATTTTTTGGTGTTGCCGAAAAAACTCGCAAATCCGAGGGTGACACCGACAACTCTTGTCGTCAAAGCTGGCCAAAAGAACAAGTTTCGAATCAAACTCAATCGCCTTTACGGCCACAACGAACCGTTCCAAGTTTCGCTCGTGTTGCCCAATGGCGTGAAAAACATCTCGGCAAAACCTGTCACGATTCCGGGAGACAAAGATGTCGGCGAACTGACCGTACAAGCCGCACCAGCCACACGCCCGGTCTTTCGCCGCAATCTCACCATTCGTTTCGAGACTGTTTTCCATAAGAAGTATCCCATTACTCAGGACATTCGGTGTAACATCAACGTCGTGAAGTAAACGGCGTTAGAGCCACAGTCCACTTTCGATTGCCTCACAATTTAGATGCGTTTCGGGCTTTCGATTGTATTGGTCGGTCTCTTTTGAATGCGCGAGTAAGGATAGGATTTCCCCGAACTCGATAAATCCAACTGGGTCGGCCAACCGTTTGGTGGGCCACAGCACAAACCGAACGTGCGTACGATAGAACCAACAACGAGCCACGTTGTCTTCGAGTAGTTTGTCCCATGCCTTTACCTTCTGTTAAGTCAACTCGGTCGCTCAATTCGCCCAAGGTCACAGCCACGTCGGAACCCCTGAGCACACAATCGCCTACGTGGTCCTCGTCGTTGTTCTCCCGAAAAACGTGGACCCTTTCGCGGATTCTGTGGCTTGGCGGGATTACATTGTGCGTCGTCACAGTGCTCGGGGTGATGGATGCCAAGGTTGGGATTTCTGTCGGTACGCAAGTTGAAAATGACGTCCGTACGATTTTGAAGGCAAACGTTAGCGCAGTGCGATCGTGGTTTCGAGCTCAGGAAACGATCGTGAAGGTGTTAGCGGAACGCAAATCCATCGAGGAAGCTGCCGCCGATCTGCTTTCTCGGCGACCTCTACCTTTGGCCCACAAAAAGGTTCGCGATATACTTGAGCCATTATGCGCTGGTGATCCCAATTACACCACGTACATGATTCTCGCTCTGGACGGACGAATTCTCACTGCAAGCGACACGGACAAGCACTTGATCGACCGAATGGTCGGCCCTCGCTATCAAGTTATCCGCAAGGAACTCGAAAACGGCAAGACGGCGGTTACGGCGCCGATGTTTGGCCATCTCCCTGCCCATAAAGCCCGAGAGAAAGACTTCAAGGCCGCGGGTTCATTCTTCGCCATGGCCCCGATCTACGATCAGAACCGAAAAGTGGTGGCCTGTTTGGCTGTTGGGATTCGCCCAGAGATAGAATTTAGCAAAATCCTCAGAACGGGTGAGATCGGAAGGACAGGTCAAACAGTTGCCTTCAATGAAGAAGGTTACCTTTTGTCGGAAGTCCGAGATGTGAAAAGACTCGTAGATGCGGGCCTGATGGAGTCGACGGAATCCCCGGTTTTGCGGGTTCGATTGCTCGATCCTGGAATTCCGCTTGTTTGGGCAGGCCCGAAAAAAAGACCACTCCACTTACAACCCCCACAGCCCACCGAAATGATCAAGAGCGCCACAAGCAAAAAGGCGAGAGGAAAAGTCATAACCAACACCCAGGGGTATCGGAATCATCTCGGAGTCAAGGTCGTGGGAGCTTGGATCTGGCTACCGGAATACAACTTCGGGATGGCGACGGAGATCAACAAACCCGAAGCGTTTGAGCGGCATATGACTGTCCGTATCGTTATCTGGGTTCTTGGGGGAGTTACAGCAATTGCCGTTTTGACGGTCGCCATTACAAGTTTTGTGATGGCGGGTTTACGCAAACAAATCGGGAAAGCAGACAAAGAGGTCAGCGAACTCGGGCAATATACTCTGGTCCATAAAATCGGAGAGGGAGGAATGGGGGCCGTGTACAAGGCTCAACATGAAATGCTCCAGAGGCCCACGGCGGTGAAGGTTCTACGCCAGGAGAACTGTTCGGAAAGCGATCTGGCTCGGTTCGAACGCGAAGTGCAACTCACCAGTCGCCTATCCCATCCCAACACTATTGCCGTATACGACTTTGGGCGGACGCCTGACGACCTGTTCTACTATGCCATGGAATACTTGGTTGGTGTGACACTGGAAAAATTCGTGGAGAAGGTCGGACCTCTCCCAGAAGCGAGGGCCATCTATATCCTTGGGCAGATTTGTTTGAGCCTCGAAGAAGCCCACGAAATGGGGTTGGTTCACAGGGACATCAAGCCCGCCAATATCATGATTTGCAAACATGGCGGACAGTACGATGTCGTGAAGGTCCTGGACTTTGGACTTGTGAAGGATGTTACAGAGGAACAAGCCGGAACGACGACACACAACTATATCCTGGGCACACCTCTCTATATCTCGCCAGAAGCGATTACGAACCCGGAAGTTGTTGAGCCTGCTCGGGACATCTACGCCGTTGGGGCCGTGGCCTATTATTTGTTGACTGGCAAGCCTGTCTTTGAAGGCATTAATCCCATGCAGATTTTCCAGAAGCATATGGATAGTCCGCCGCGTCCACCTTCGGAAGTGTTGGGATGGGACATCGATGCGGACCTCGAAGATATCATCTTGCGGTGCCTGGCCAAGAAACCGTACGAACGGCCCGTGACTGTTGGAGAGCTTTGGACCGCGTTTTCGGAATGTCGAAGCGCTGGACGTTGGAATCGAAACAAAGCCAAAGATTGGTGGGTCAACCACGCCGAATGGTTCGAACTCCCCGAACTATTCGTGCCTGAAGGCAAGCCCACCATGCAGATAGGACGCCCAAAGTAAATCACTTGGGCTCATTTCTTTTTGCTTACAACCTTTGGCAACACACATCGAAAACCAATGTGATTGGCACCGCTCGAGACTTCACCCCTGCCACGTGCATAAGTCAGATATCGTTCGCAATAACTCGCATGACATAGGAATGAACCACCACGCTGGACTCGTTTGGGAACGCCGGGTTCCAAAGGATCGTGTCCCGACTTGGGACCAAAAGGATTGCGAATTCCATTGGGGTGTTGTTTCTTACATTCGGCATAGTAGCTTGGTTGGTAGTGATCGTGGCACCATTCCCAGACATTACCCGACATGTCATACAGGCCAAAGCCGTTCGGTGGATACATTCCGACCGGAGCTGCTCGGAGGTATCCGTCTTTTTTCGTGTTTGTCGTTGGGAACTTGCCTTGCCAAATGTTCGCCATCCACCTGTCCTTCGGGTTTAGCGTATCTCCCCAGGTATATTTTTTGTTCCTCAGTCCACCCCTCGCGGCAAACTCCCACTCGGCTTCGGTCGGTAATCGGAAACCATTCGCGTTCGGGATCAAAACGTATTCGTCTTTTGTGTTGACCTTCTTGTAGGCAGGCTTGAGTCCAGCTTGCTTGCTGCGCCAGTTACAATATTCCGCCGCGTCCATCCATGAGATGTGAACAACGGGATAGTTCATCTTCTTCTTGATTTCACTCCCTGGGCCTTCTGGATGCTTCCAACTCGCGCCTTTACTCATTTTCCACCATTGTAGGTGATCGCGCAGACCGTTTCGATTCAAGAACTTCGGCGCTGAAAAGACCAACGAAAATGGCGGGTACTTTCGAATAAAATCAGGATCGGCTCCTGGGAAGTATTTGGGAATTGGGGAACACTCGGCAATCGTCTTGTAGCCAGTCGCTTTGGCGAACTGAGTCCACTGGGCGTTAGTGATTTCGTATTTGTCCATCCAAAACGAATCGACATAAACTCCGTGAGGAGGAGAAGCGTGTTGGTGCATCGGGTCGGTTGTTCCCATGACGAAGGTCCCGCTTGGGATCAAGACCATGCCGGTAGTTGCCTTTTTGGAATCGGTCGATTTCTTTTCCCCAGGAATGTCGGCACGCGCGAACCGCGCGTCCTGCACGTAAGCACTCGAGACGATCAGGGCGACAAACGTCACGAGAAATCGGCAATGACACATAGTGTACTCTCTTTGTCGTTGGGCTTCATTGGAGGAACTAATTCAATCGTAACGAGACGGCATCTTGGAAGAAAGGTATTCCAGGAATATCTTGGTGATCGGGGAGTGATACTTTCCCAGAGAGAACGCGTATGATCGCCTTTACCATCGCCTTTGGATTGCTTCTGATTGATGCTCACCTCGCAGAGGACATCCATCAAGCGTTGGCCACTCCGTTGAGTGTCTTTCGTGACGGGAAACAATCGACGCTAGGTTTTTGTTTGTTTGCGTTAATGCTGATCATTGGTGGGTTCATGACGTGGTTGATGATCCGGCTGTCGCAAGAAAGAGAAACTGTGGTTTTCCTAACCGCTGAAATTCTCTTGCTTATTGTGGTGGCTACGCAGTCGTGGGATGTGGGCCACCTCATTTGTTCGTTTCTTCTTCTCGGTCTTCTGTATGGTTATTACGCTATCATTTTGTTGCGCATCCAGTTCCCATTGTTCGTGGGTCACTTATGTCTTCCCGTCCTGATCAGTTATATGACACAGTTTCACAGCTTTGGACTTTGGCAGAAAAGTATGATCTTGTACTTTCTTCTCGCCATCAATATTCACTACTACGTCATTGTATTTCGACATACCCAATTCAAGAACTCACTCCACCAAAAGAAGGACCAAGAACGCAAAGTCATTGATCATCATCTGGGCCGACTGAGAAGATACAAATTTCGGAACCGACATACGAACAAAGACTCGTCCACAGGAACTCCGACGTAGTTGTTGAGGACCGTGCGGCTCATAAAACGGTCGTTGATGGACTTTGGCGCAAGACGGTCAACGTAGCCTGGTCATTGTGACCATACTACGATGACCTTGGCCTTCGGCCAAAAGGAAAAAACACTTGGATGGGCTCGCATTTCTCATTGAAGGGCAGATCTTCGTGGATTTACCCGGCCTTTCTGGGTTGTCTGTAGAGATAGGGATTCAAGGTCGGATCATTATACATTTTGAATTGCCGGTACACTTTGAGTCGTTTCCTTCCCTCTCCAATGTCGTTGAGCAACTCACCCAGGCTGTGAGACAAGTCTTGGTGTTGGACTGCCAGGATGGCGAGTTTGTTCTGGATCTTCGTGATGTGTTCGGGAGTCACGTCGGTCCGGGCCACTTGTTCGTGCATGTGATAGATTCGCAAAGCCATGATCGACAGCCGATCTATGACGCTTCCAGGAGTTTCCGTATTGAGGACTGCTTTCGGTTCGGGAATCACGTTCCGTCGACCGAGTTCCCGGATGAGGTAGTCATCGAGTTTCTCGATGCAATCATTTCTTTGCTGGTTGTACTTATCGATGGTACGTTTGACTTGCGCTACGCGTGTATCTCCGACATCCGGACTTCGTGCGATGTCTTCTTCGTGCCAGAGTAAGTAGTTGAACTTGTGTTGCTCGCACACAAGACCCAAGAATCCAGAGTACGGATTCGCGGTCTCTTGCTCGTGCCAGAGTGCGACGGTGTGATGTTGTAAATTCGTGATCTCTTCGACATTGAACATGGTAATGGCCTCCTCTCCAACTTTGTGGAGGAGTGCGAGTCGGTTTTGTGTCTTCGGGCTGGTGGGAGAGTGAGGGAATTCAAGGAGGCAACACCAGCATGAGGCAGGGTTATAAGAAGGGGAATAAGTGGGGTCAAGAGGAACTCTATCAGCCATGATGTTTATTTTTCGTATAATCTCGTGATTCCCTAAATTTCGGACTTACTCACCGGGACATCTGACGATGACGATGACAATCACGGACACCGCACCCAAAATTCGATCGGGCCAGCTCTCGCCCTTGCAACTGCTCGAGCAATGTTTCGATGCGATTGACAAGTACGAGGCGATGGTCAACGCCTGGGTGTTGGTCGATCGAGAAAGGGCACGGGCAGACGCAGAACGATTGTCGTCGGAACTCCAGCAAGGCTTTTGGCGAGGTCCGCTCCACGGAATTCCCATTGCGATCAAAGACATCATTGATGTGTTCGATTGGCCGACAGCTTCTGGTTCGAAGCTATGGGCCAATAGCATCGCTCGGCAAGACGCCGATGTCGTGCGTCGGTTGCGAGAAGCGGGGGCTGTTATCATGGGTAAAACGGTGACGACCCAGTTTGCGAGTTTCGATCCACCACCGACACGTAATCCGTGGAACCTCGAAAGGACTCCAGGAGGTTCGAGCAGTGGTTCGGCTGCGGCGGTGGCCTGTGGAATGTGTGTCGCGGCGATGGGGAGCCAGACGGGTGGTTCGATTACCCGCCCAGCGTCGTTTTGCGGCGTGGCCGGACTCAAGCCGAGTTACGGACTGGTGAGCCTCGATGGAATCTTGCCTCTCGCTCCGTCGATGGACCACCCAGGACCAATGGCGAATTGTGTCGAAGATCTTGCCATTTTACTCTCGGTGTTGGCGAGTACCCCTGGCTATGTCGATACCGCGCCCATTCCAAAGTTGTGCGTCGTGGGAGGGATTTTCGAAGACATGGCTGAGCCAGTGATGCGCGATCTGATGACAGACGTTGTGGCCAAGTTGACCCATGCTGGGGCCAACATAACGAGAGTGAGTCTTCCGTCTGCGTTCTCCGAAGTCCTCTCGAGACACCGGACCGTCATGGCCGTCGAAGCTGCGGTCTATCACGAGGAGCGATTACGCCGGCATCCCGAGGACTACGAGCCTAACATCCGTGCGCTCATCGAAGAAGGAATCAACACTTCTGCTCCGGATTACGCCCGATCCTTGGAACTGCAGCAAAGACTCAGGGATGAGATGTTCACGTGTTTTGCTGGCAAGACGTTTCTCCTCATGCCAGCTACGCTTGGTCCAGCTCCTGACAAGGCAACGACAGGCGATCCAGCCTTCAACTCGCCGTGGAGTTTTACTGGCCTCCCGTCTGTGTCAATCCCTACCGGGTGGAGTAGCGACGGAATGCCACTTGCGGTCCAAATCGTGGGAGCTGATTTCCGAGACGACGAATTGTTGGACACGGCGGCGTGGTGCGAAAAAGTCATTGCGTTTGAACAGAGAGAGCTGAAACTCGTATAACCAAACGTGTGTGAGGGTGCTTTTTTCGGCCTCATGACCGAAAGGGTTTTTCGGGATGGCGAACACGCCAGGAGTCGAGGACGAACTCCAACGGAACGAAGCCACACGTCAACCGTCCGATCGCAAGTCGCTGGTGCAATTCGTTTTTCGTTACGTGCCTGCAATTGGGGCTCTGCGCAACTACTCCCCGAAGTCGCTTGGAGCCGATACGCTCGCGGGTCTGACAGTCGCCACGGTCACGATTCCTCAGGGGCTCGCTTACGCCCAGCTGGCTGGTGTGCCACCGCAATATGGCCTTTACACAGCGATCGTGATGACTCTTGTCGGTGCCCTTTTCGATTCCTCGCGGCAACTCATCAACGGACCGACGAGCGCGATCTCGATAGCCGTCCTTGGGGCGATCGGGATGATGGACAACCGAGCCCACGCGGCGATGCTCCTCGCGTTGATGATCGGGGTCATCCAAATCGTCATCACGGCGCTGCGACTCGGTGACCTGACGCGATACGTTTCTCACGGCGTCATCGTTGGCTTCACTGTGGGTGCTGGAGTCCTGTTGGGTCTCGGTCAGCTGCCTTCCTTGCTGGGAATTCCACCGCCCGAACACCACCATGAATACTTCTTGACTCACTTCGCCGTGACGATGTCCAAGGCAGCGGAAGGAAACGTTACGACTGCCCTGGTGGGCCTTGGCACGATCTTGCTGGTGGTCGGATTGCGAGCGGGTAAGAAGAAGTTACCAAGGAAGCACCGTCTGTATCTTCCCGAATTGCTGTTGTCTTTGCTGATCGTTTCGATCCTCGTTTGGGTCTTTCGTCTCGACCAACGCGGAGTAGCAACGATCGGCCAGCAAGTGACGATCCCGCGAATGCTTCCGAGTTTCTCGCTGGACTTTTTGGACTGGCGTGATGGCCCTGGGGATTCGTACCTCGGCGCTCTGTTTGCAGAAGGTCGGTATCTCGCCGGGAGTGCACTGGCTATCGCCATCCTGGGCTTACTCGAATCGGTCGCGATGGCCAAGTCGATTGCTGCCCAAACAAAACAGAAACTCGACATCAATCAACAGTGCTTGAGCGAAGGTCTGGCGAATTTTGCGGGAAGCCTGTTCCAGTGCATTCCGGGGTCGGGTTCGCTCACGCGTTCGACGATCAACGTTCAAGCCGGAGCCGTGTCGCAGTGGTCGGGCGTCATCGCGGCGGTCGCAGTGGGTGGAGCGGTTTTGTTGCTCGGTAACCTCATTGGCTATATCCCGTATGCTGCGCTTGCAGGAATCCTGATCGTCTCGGCGTATCGTCTTGTGGATCGCAAGCAACTCCTTTATCACCTTCGGGCCACTCGGTTCGACGCGGGGATCGTTCTGGTGACGGCGTTCTCGGCCATCTTCATTTCGATCGAGTTTTGCATCCTCATAGGCGTGATCCTCTCGTTCGTGTTGTATATCCCACGGGCGGCCCGATTGGAAATGCAAGAGCTGATCGTAACGCCCGAGCGTGTGATTCGTGAGCGGGGCGACGAAATCGAAACATGCAACAAGATTCTGATTTTCAGCATCGAAGGTGAGATGTTCTTTGGGTCAGCACCGGAGCTGGAAAAACACCTTGAAGCTGTCCGCGAACGTGCTTCGAGAGGAGCCCAAGTCGTCGTGCTCCGACTTCGCCAAGCGAGAAACCCGGATGGGGTCTGCCTCGAAGTCCTCAGTGATTTCATTCTTGAAATGCACGAACGTGAGGTAGTCGTGTTGTTAAGCGGACTCCGACAGGAGTCGCTCGACGTCTTTCGGAGTACCGGCCTCGATAAGGTCGCGGGCGAAGACCGACTCTTTGAAGAAGTCGGAAGCGATTCCAGTACTCGAATCGCTGTTCAAACGGCTTACGACTATCTAAAGGGTGATTACTGTTTGAGTTGCCCCCGACGTCATCTCCCGGAAGCAGGGCAAGAGAATTGGTACTATATGATTTAAGGATCCCCCAAGGAGCAAGTCAACCTCGTGCTTTTTTTCGGGATACTCGAATCGGATTCGTGCACCGACCAGAATCACAAGTTTGGAAGTTGCGCTCGAAAGGGACCCACGCCTGGGACCTCAACAAGATAGACGGTCTTTGTTCGGTCTCCTACTCCTAGTGCAATTGGTAAGGTTTGCCAAAGCCTAAAGCAAAAGCCCCGGATGCCCACAAGTGCGTATCGAGGTCGAATCGAGCGACAACGACTCTGAAGAACAAATCACAGATCACGCTTTGATTGAGTGTGACCGATGCCGTTCTGGTCACACTCCACGACCCTCCTTCCCAAAAACGGGGAGTCATTGACGTAGCGATGTTAAAGTTGGATAAGTAACCACCCATCAACGTCGTCATCGTCGTCGTCGCTCGGTGTCGGAATCAAACCCAAGTTACCCTCATTGAGTTGGGTTCGGAACAACCCGCTATCCAATGTGGCTTTCTCGAGCAAATTCAAGGAGGTTTTCTGCCCCGCTTGGGCATCATCAGAAACCTTCAGATCCAACCACAACAACGAGCTCACTTCACCAGGCTCCATCGTCAATGGATTCGAGAAAGACCCAAACACCAGCAACATACCTGTACTGGAGTTGTATTGGTAATCGACTTGAGAACTCGCATTGGAACTTCCGACCCGGATTCGGATGACCGATAGCAACGCTGCGTCGAGTTGGATGGCAAACTGAAAACTGGTCAGTCGAATCGGGGCGGTGTCGGTGTTTTCCAAATTCAGCGGTACAGCAATCGTTTGACCAGCCTGAGCCTCGATATCTTTCGCAAAGGAGACCGTTGGCGCTTGAACTGACCCGCTTGGAACTCCCAAGGGAATGTCTGGAATCTCCGGTCGATTGAGTCCGTAAGCTTCTTGGAGGATGTGGGAGGCATCGTTGGCCTTAATGTCGGGCGAGCCATCGACCTCGGCGATGATCATGGGGTCCAAGTTCGGGTACGCGACAAATCCGGGGGCAAGCTGAGACTGATGATAAGCAAGCTGGATGGCTAACGAGGCGTCATGGGCGCCATGATCACCGTTGGCATCGTTGTCTCCGAAGTAGCCAGCAATGTGAACAGCGTCGTCGGCCACCGAAGGGATCGTTCCCGTCTCGTCTTGAACGACCAAGCTCGTCGGATCGAGCACTTGTTTGGGTGCAAACGGGGCGTCCGTGGGAACATCGACGTCGGTGAGTCGAGCGATGACCACGTTCGAGTCTGCGTCGGAGAGTTCGGTGCCATTGACAAGGCGAATCGCCGAGGAGCCGGAGTCTTCGAGAGTTGTGGCTGCCTGCCAAGAACGAGAGGCAAAATCGTGTGAGCTCTCACGCTTTACGAACGATCTCGCTTGAGTATACTGGAGTTCTTGGTGGATTGTACTCCGGAGGATTTGTTCATGCGCGTACTCGTGCTCATACTCGTGGCTGCAATGGCTTGTTGGGCGACATCTCCAAGCTCGTATGCCGAGCCGTTTCATCGTGACAACACACTTTCGATCACTCCAATTCCCGACCTGATCATGAAAGGGGAGCAATCCCCCAAAAAAGGCAAACGGATTCTCCGAGTGTTACTCTTCGGGCCGCCTCCCACGAGAGAATTTCACTTCGTCCGCTCGATTCTCTTTCGACGCGACAAGGGACACCGAATCGAACCCACCATCGTGCTTCCGAAAGACCTGGAGATTCCTCGTGAATTTGGTGATCGCATTGTTCAGTTTCCCACGCACCTTGTCCGACCCAAACGAAAGGACAAATTACCAGGCCTTGCGGAATTCGATGTAATCGTCGCCATTGATCCCGACTGGAGCCAACTCAGCGATCAACAATGGTTGCTGTTACGGCGATGGGTCGCAGGAACGACCGGCGGCGGACTCATTATCGTCGCTGGCCCGACCCACGCCCACCAACTCGCCAAACGCGACCAGAAACGACGGGAAAAAGCTTTCCATGCGCTCACGAAAATGCTTCCCGTTTCACTCCATGACGCTCGTGAATCCGGCCGCGTCCCCAAGTACAACACGACACGTCCGTGGACGTTGACGTTTTCCAAGGCCGCACGGTCTTACGACTTTCTGAACATCTCGAGAAACAAGAAAGCACCGCTGAAGGGTTGGCAAGATTATTTTTGGGAGGGCGGAAAGCCCAAACCTGGCAAAGAGCCGTTCTACGGATTCTACACCTATTATCCTGTTAAAGCCGTGCATCCCAAAACGGTAGTGTTGGCCAGTTTCAACGGACCAAAAGCTACGTGGATGACCAAAAAACAACGGCAGCCCTGGATTGCGGTCCGCTCAGTTGGTGCAGGCAAAACGGCATACGTCGGAAGCGGCGAACTTTGGCGATTACGAAGGTACGATTCAGCTTCTCACGAACGTTTCTGGCTTGGCCTGATTAACTACGTTGGACAAGGAGCAGCGGGAAAGAAGGCTTCTTCCGAATGACTTCGGCGAGAGGTAACTCTTCGGTCGAAACCGAAGGGTCTAGTTCTTGGAATTCATTATTTGTGGTAGTTAGAGCGGTTCACGTTCGTGTTGGGTACAATTCGCAGTCGCGGAACTCCTGAGCCCAAGAACCCTTCTCGCCGGATCACCTTCCATGCGGTTCCGCTGCGTTTCCCGCTTCGCTCGCCATGATTCCCGCTGCGCTCGGGTTTAGGGCCTTCTCGCCTCGGGGGAGAAGGACTTTGAAAACGAAAAACTGTGCTCAATACAAGCGTGAAGCGCTCTACACACAAACCGTGTGTAGATACGATTTCAGGGTAAACCCAAATTCCAGAGGAGCATCGAACCCGAATGAACATTCAAGCCACGACCAACGTATCGCGTTCGTGGCTATTTCGAGTTTGGGACGCTGCGGACGCGGGACAGGTTATAAACTCGCCCTCTGGAAAACGATTTCCGATTCCGAGGCGTTTGATTCCGAACCCGGTCTTGACAACCCTCTCGTTCACCAGCGAACATAGGTCCTGACCTTTTTCTTGGTGAACAGGCTTGCCCTCGGAGCCGTATTGTTAGTAGGACCACCGTGACGATCCCCGATTCACTCCAGCCTGCGAGCGACGAGGAGCTACTCGAACGTTTTCGTAATGGAGCCCAAGAAGCATTCGAGCTTTTGGTGCGCCGGTACGAGCGGGAACTCTACGGATATCTTCGCCGGTATCTGGGGGATGCGAACTTGGCCGAGGATGTGTTTCAAAATACGTTCTTGCAGCTATACACCAAGATAAACACCTACGAACTCGGACGCCCTGTGCGGCCTTGGCTCTACACGATTGCAACCCACCAAGCCATCGATGCTCTGCGGAGAGCTGGACGACATCAAGCTGTCAGTCTCAACCAACAACGAGACGACACCCACAACGGCGAGATCCAAAACTTGATCGCCTTGTTAGAGAGCCAGGGGCCGTCTCCGATACACAACATCCAAGAACAAGAACGCCAGCAATGGGTGCGTGACACGGTCAACAAGCTGCCCGACTTTTTGCGACAGGTTGTATTGTTGAATTACTACCAGGGTTTGAAATACCGGGAAATTGCCGAAATCCTCGACATCCCTGTGGGGACGGTGAAGTCGAGGCTCCATTCGGCTGTGGCCAAATTAGCCGAGAGTTGGTACGCCACCAAATCGCTCCACGATTGAACGAAGTGGGCTTGAAAAAAACGCGATTAGCGTAAACCCTAAGTTCCCCGCTGTTGATTCGGAACTCGTCAATTATTGAGGACTGCGGGGCTAATGAAACGATCGTTGATGGCCGTTGACGCAAGACATTCAAGTACCGGGGCCGTTTGACCAGGCTACGATGGGGTTGGCCTTGGAACGGACAAGAATTGCTTGTCCGGTTCGCAGGTACACGCGAGCCGCTTGTACCTACGACTGGCAACGAATAGTACACGCGGGCCGCGTGTACCTGCGACGAACAGAAAACACGACTGGGATAGATTGACCGTCGTGGACGAAAAGCGAATACTGCGATTGTGATCCAATATGGAAAGATCACGACTTGGAGGTCGATAAACGGAAACCCGCAACATTTGATTAGGCCCGACCTTTTCCCTGGAGAACACAACCAAACTCAAGGCAATTTGAGACCGTATGTTTGTGAAAGCGAGGCGGAACCTCGCCGTCATCGGCTCCCAGCTACATTCTCGTTAGCATGGATCTGAAGCGTTTTCTGGTCGGTACGCCATGGACGCACGGGAGAACCGTGAAAAGTTGCGATCTCAATCTGCACCTGGTTCGTGATCTCCAGAGAGAAACAAGTTCGAGACAAGTGTCTCGGCTCTGGTCGGAAAAGAGGGACGGAATAAGGGCGATGGAAGAACATTTCCTTGGTTACTTGTTTAACTCCTTGGATACAGAGACCCATCAGGCCGTTGAGGCGCATTTGCGGGAGAATCCTGCGGCGGCCCAACGACTCGAGAAGGTGCGAGAAGCTCTCTTACCGTTGTCGTGGGATAGCGAGTGCGAATTTCTCACTCCCCCCGCCAACTTGACCGAACGAACCTTGCAGTTGATCGATTCTCGACCGGCACGCAATCGAACCACTCCGGTTGTGCCCTTGCCGCCACCCAAGGAAGGCATGTTCGGGTGGGTCGTGCAACGGATCGATTTAGTAGTGGCCCTGGTCATTGTCGTTGCTTCCGCTGGGGCCTTTTTTCCCTGGCTGTATTCCGTCAAACAACTGAACGAACGGGTCCTGTGCCAACGGAATCTCCTCCTGATTTGTCGGGGCATCACAGCCTATCGCGACCAAGTCGGCCATTTTCCGAGTGTTGCGGAGGAGACGTGGAAGGTCAAGTCTGGCACGAAGAAGCAACCCTGGAAAATACAGCCCGAGAAGCGGGTGGCGGGAATGGTGTTGCCGATGCTCGTCTACGGAGCGTTTCTGGAGTCGGGTTGTTCGTATTGTTGTCCTGCAGCTCCGCCAGGAACCCGAATCGCCTCTACCGAAGAGGTAAAAGACATGACTGCCAAGGATATGGCCCGAGATGAGTTCGCCGAGCAGGCCAAGCGAATCAGCCCGTGTTATGGATATTCGCTGGGATATCGAACGACCGCCGGAGGCAGCACAAAATACCTGGCGCCAGAGCCCGTCGCTGAACCAGCCGAGAGCATGGTCGCCCTTGTCTCGGACAGACCACCCGAAGGAACCCACCTGGCGAATATGAAAAACAGTCCTAACCACGGCTGGGCTGGCCAAAACGTGGGCTACCAGGACGGTAGTGTCAAGTTTGCCAAATCGCGAACAGTCGGTATCAGTGGCGACGACATCTTCTTGAATTCCGAAGGGAAGATGGCCGCAGGGACCGACTCGCACGACACGGTCATCGGGTTTAGTGGGGCTACGCCTTGGTAAACCGATGATTGAAACTGCGCGAGTCCGTAAGAATGGCTTGCGTTTCAGGGATCTCAACTCTACCAAATCACTCTTTGCCCCACGCCGGAGCAGGTAATTCCTCCGTCGGCGTGCGTTCGGCAAACCAAACGACTTTCCATCTTTTTTTTCTTCTACGAAAAAAATTCCGCCTTTGCCGATTTTATGGGCTATAGTTCCCGCAGAACTACTTCCGTCTCACTCGAATGACTATCTATCATTGCGCAAGCTTCAAGGCTTGGGTCCATCCTCCTCTTCTTGCCACAATGCAAGAATTTACGATCCAGTGTCTCATGGCTCACCCGTCTCGCGCGATGTTCGTGTGATTGTGGTTCTCACGTAGGACAAAAATCGAAATTCCAGTTTGCTTTGAATTGTTTCTGAATTCAATCTGCGAAGTCGTTGCGCGCGAGGGAAACTCGTCTTCATGCTCGTTCGTCTGAGTGTGTCAAGGCGAGAAGCCACTCGCGTGAAAACCGTGCTCTCATCATCTCAGTCGTTACTTCTTGTGGAGTCCTCGTTAATGGTATCCCCGTCTACCTCTCCGGAACTGATGCATTTGTTGACCGAAAGTGAACTGATCGCCCCCAACCACATTACCCGAATTCGGGAACAGGTTTCCCGGACCAAAATCCTCAAGCACGATCCGAAGGCACTCGCCAAGGTTTTAGTTAAACAGTGTGTTCTCACCCCGTATCAGGCCAAGCTCCTGTTGGCTGGCGAGCCCAGAGGCTTTTTCATTGGAAAATACCGAATTCTGGATGTGCTTGGCGAAGGCGGAATGGGAAAGGTCTTTCTGGCCGAGCAGACGAGTATGAAACGCCCGGTGGCTCTGAAACTACTCGAACTGAATGTGTTCACGGACAATTCGATTGCTGCCCGCTTCTATCGCGAAGCTCGGGCCGGAGCCAAACTTCGTCATCCAAACATCACCCAGGTCCACGACTTCGAGGAAGACTGCGACCATTGCTACATCGCGATGGAATTCATCGAAGGACTCAGCTTGCAGGAGGTGGTCCAGAAGACTGGGGCTGTCAACTACAAAAGAGCGGCTAACTTCATTTGTCAAGCAGCCGAAGGACTCCAACATGCCCACGAAGCGGGATTGATCCACCGAGACGTCAAGCCCGGCAATCTGATGGTCGATACTAGCGGAAACTTGAAAGTCCTGGACCTTGGTCTTGTTTCGATCCCCGCGGACGCGGACCCTCTGACGTTGCATCAAAAAGACATCGTTCTGGGGACGGCTGATTACGTCGCTCCGGAGCAAGCCATGGATCCGCACCACGTAGATATCCGTGCTGATATTTACAGTCTCGGAGCCGTCTTTTATTTCATACTGACCGGAACCCTTCCGTTCCCCGGAAAATCCATCGCCAAGAAACTCCTTGCTCACCAAACTCTCGAACCCCAACCGATCCGTGAATTGGTTCCAGAAGTCCCTCGAAAGCTTCAGGCCATCGTGCAAAAAATGATGGCCAAGGACCCAGACGAACGTTTCCAAACGCCCGGCGAAGTCAGTCGTGCGGTCCGGGCGTTTGCCAAATCGGCGAACCCCCCTTACGACTTGTCTTTGGTCAAACACACTCGAAACACAATCGACAAGTATCTCAAATACAGCGGTGGCGATCCGGCCTCTTCGGATCGGATGAAAAAACCAGCCAACAAGGATCGTTCGCTCGCAATGCCCCATAACACGCCTGCGGTGAGAACGTCTCGATCCGAAGACCGAGACGCAGGTGAACTTCGAACCGAATCTGCGCGGTCGGAGAGGTATTACGACGATTCGCCAGAGCGAGACCGACGAGGAAACACAGCCACAAGGGAGAAACTCAAAAAGAAGGCCTCGCACCCCGCGAGGGATGCGGAGCTCGAAGCACTTACCGACACAGACGCTGGACCAAGAACGTTAGCGATGATCCGTGCGGGACGACGACCGGAGAAGGAATTCGAGGAGGAATACACTAACAATCGTAACGACGATCGCTCGAGTCCCAGGGTGAAGAAGAAAAAGAAACTGAACGCGAAAGCGTCCAAAACCCTTGCCCTCTGCTTGGGCGCGGTCGGGAGCATTGTTGCGATCGGCGTGGTGGTCGCGGGAATCATTCTGGGCACAATGGGGGCCGGCCAACCACCCGTTGCTGGGAATCCTGCGGGGAAACATCAAGTCAAACAGATTGTGCTCGGCCAACACAAAAATCCCGACGCCATCAAGAACGCCATCCACAAGGTTCGAAAGCAAGGACGAATCGTGTTGCGTCCCCAAAGGGGGGGATGGCATGCGGATAGGCTCATGATTGCGAAGAATCGGCTGGTCAACAAAGGGGAATTTACGATCACCGGCGAAGGACGCGATGTGGTCTTGGTCCGAAGGGATAATGGCCCCATCTTCCACATCAACAACGCCAATCATTTTGTCGTGGAAAACGTCATACTTGATGGACAAGGTCGAGTTGGTCCTCTCGTGGAAATCCATGGGCAAGCTGCCGGAGTGATTTTCCGAAACGTAACGATCCGAAATGTCCAGGGGATCGCGGTCAAGTTCGTCAATGCTCAGGGGCAACCAGAACGGCCCATCCGGTTCGTAAACACGACCTTCGAACGAATTTTTGGGAAAGGCACGACGGCCGTCGCGTTTCGGTCTCAGAGTTCCGGTGATCGAACAATCCATGTTTCGTTCGTGGGTTGTCGGTTCGTTGGGAGTTGGAGCACGGCGATGCTGTTTGGCCAGCCAGTCGATTCGGTCCTGGTTCAAGACACCGTATTCTCCGGATCGACCAGAGGCATCCGGTTTGCTCCAGAAGTCCTCGAACGCCGACGCAGAGACATCAAGCCAATTAAAAGTTGGAAGATCTCACAGTGGTGGACGGACGACGAATTCCCGGACTTTGCCCCCAATCAAGGGGCCTCGGCCCAAAAGGCCTTCAATGGCAAGACGGTCTACTCGGACAGCGGATACGTCGATCTTTTTAAGCACATCGGCAAGGCCCACGAAAAGTCCGTCTTGTGTTATCATAAATTCAACTCGAAAACGCCCGGACCCCGAAGAATCTTTGTCGGGTGCGACGACGAAGCGACTATTTGGGTCAACGGCCAGAAAGTCTTCGAACACCTGGGACATCAGGGATGTATGCCCCAAGAATTCACGACCGTAGCGACCTTCCGTCGTGGAGTCAACCACGTGTGGCTCAAGGCAAAGAACGGGCAATCGGGATCGGGCTTCGTCATCCATGTTGCCAAGGATTACCTGCCTTTGACTACTCCTGACTGGCGTAACGTCACGATCCGAAACAACACCTTCGAGAACATCGACCGAGCGATTACGGTGGGAGCGCCTCCGACCCAGGAAACACTGATTCGGGTGATTCAGAATCAGTTCCAACGGCCACTCCATTACCCGATCCAGGTTCTCAAGTCGAACACCGAACCACTCCGACCTGGAACAGTCGTTGCCGGGAATAACATCAGCCACCACAAAGGGCCTTACCGAGACCAAGCATCCGATGCTCTCGTCTCCGAGTTGATCGGGCTGAAGTGATCGGCTGTGACGATCCTGTAAGAATCGGGAGAAAGACTTGACTTCGTGCAAGAAATCGAGGATGGCTGAGAGTACGAAAAAAAGAAATTCAAGCTCCAGCCTCCTTCGAGTCCAATGCAACCCCTCGTCATACTCAACACCCTCGGCTTGCCGTGTCGACTTCTAAACCACGCACCCAAACTCCAGGCTCTCGCGAATTCCGGTTGGAGTCGACCCATACGGGAAATGCTTCCCGCGTTGACTTGCACCGCCCAAGCGACGATGCTCACCGGGAAGCCAACCGACCAACACGGCATTGTTGGAAACGGTTGGTATTGGCGTGAAACGGGCGAAGTGCGTTTCTGGCTCCAGTCCAATCGGCTGATCCAAGGCGAGCCGCTCTACCAAACCGCCAAAAAACTGGCCGAGCAACAGGGCCAATCATTTCGGTGTGCGAAACTGTTCTGGTGGTTCAACCAGGGGGCTGACGTTGATATCAGCGTCACGCCCAAACCCCACTACGGTTCCGACGGCAACAAAGTTTTCGACATCACTGGGACACCAGACGGTCTCAGCGAGCAACTCCAACGAGAGTTGGGACCATTTCCCTTTCACACGTTCTGGGGACCGATGGCAGGGTTCCCCTCGACACGTTGGATTGGGGAATGCGCCGCCAACGTCTTGAAAAACCACATACCCGACCTGACACTCGTGTATCTGCCACACCTCGACTACGATACCCAACGGGAAAATCCCAAACAATGCAACTGGGCCAAGCTCGTTGGTGAACTCGACGAAGCGTGCGCTCCGGTGCTCGACGTCGCCAAGGAAATTGGTGCTCGTGTTTGGGTGGTGAACGAGTACACGCACATTCCCGTCAGCTCCGCGGTCTACCCGAATCGTGAACTGCGGAAGGCCGGGTTTCTTCAAGTCCGGAATGGTCCCTTTGGCGAGATGCTCGACACGTTCAACAGCCGAGCCTTCGCCGTGTGTGATCATCAGGTTGCTCACGTTTACGTTCGACAACCCAACGATATCGAGCCAGTCCGCGAAACGTTAGGGCAAGTCAACGGTGTGGCAACCATCTATGCAGGAGAACAAAGGAGTGAAGTTCACTTGAATCATCACAGGTCGGGCGAGTTGGTCGTCTTCTCGAGGCCGGATGCTTGGTTCGCCTACCCTTATTGGCTCGACGACAAGAAGGCTCCCGACTTTGCACGGACGGTCAACATCCACGCCAAGCCGGGTTACGATCCATGCGAATTGTTCTTCGACCCGCAATTACTCTGGCCAAAAGGACGGGCCATGTGGCGGTTGATTCAAAAGAAGATGGGCTTCCGGACGTTGTTCGACGTTGTCCCACTCGACACCCGTTTGGTTCGGGGGAGCCACGGTTTGTTGATGGAAAAGCAAGAAGATCGGCCCGTGATGATCGGCGATGGACCTGCCCCCGAAGCCAACGAAGTTCCGATGACTGGCGTGAAAGAGATGGTGTTGGCCACGTTGGGATTGTCGGAGAGCGAATAAGCCCAACGCAGCGATCCAAGACCGATCTTGTAAAAGTCTGATTGGTTGAACAAGACTGTTATTTGTTGGCCAACATCTGGTTGTGCATCTCTTGCATCTCCTCGTACTCGCTTTGGAGGTCGGGATTCTCGCCAGCTCGGGATTGAAGTTCTTCGAGATAGGACTTGGTCTTGAACTTGGCCATCCACACTTCGAACTCGTTGGCTCCTTTTCGCTTCCGCTTCAGCAATTGGCCTTTGGCCACAACGCCTTCGCCGACTGGATACTTGCCGTTATACACTTCCAACACCAACTCCCATGTCAACGGTCCTTCATGGTGGACCTTCGGAATATCGAGGTGTCCGAAATGATCGCGGAAATCAGTGGGTGGGACAAATCCTGAATTCGGTAAGTAGACATCAAAGAGCTTCACATCGAGCGTATCCCCATGTGCGTGAAGACCCGCGAATGTGTTCTTGCCGAAATATTCACAAAAGGCAATGAGTTCTTTGGCATTGCGAAACTCCTTGTGCTGACGAGCGATTGCCAAGATATCGTCGGCGTATTTCTCCTGGAAACGCGTCCACGCTGGCCCAAACAGTTTGTGGTCGGGAGTCAATGGATAGCGACGTGTACCATATTCCTTCCATCCCTCGGATTGATGCCAGAGGAAATACAAGTTCGATCCGTCGTGCTTCTCGAACAACAGACACGATTCACCAATGTACTGGGCTTGCGGCCCGTCAATCGAAGGGTAGCGGAAAGGAATGCGTTTATTTTGAGGTTGACGGCGTTTTGCCATCTGTGGATTCTCCTGGAAAGAGGTTCGTCCACGCAAGCGATTGTGCCGTTGGGAAGCGAAATGAATTGAGCCGACTCGACCCAAAGCGTGAGGAGGCCGGACCAATGTCCACCCTACGAAAAGCCCTTTGCAAGCTCTCAAGAATTTCCGGAACGGCAACCCGAGCGTGGAACTGTGTGTGGACATCGTCCTACGACGTCTGGGAAACGCGCACGACGTTTGTTACAAATCAACAGTTTCGCTCACGGATGGGATCAGGAAATCAGAGCATTACAACACCTGGGATTTCTTTGAAGAGACCTTTTGGAAATGAGATATTCTACGGCCACCAGAGTAGACAGCGTGGCATGAGGCGAGGTTCACATCTCAATCTGTTGATTTTGGAATAGTTGGGGGAGAAGCTCAAACGAAGTGCCCCTTAGTACTACAGCGCGAGGTCTTGCTTTCTGGTGCTCCTTAACTCCTACAATC
>CAYRFQ010000091.1:0-32890 GCA_964423615.1 uncultured Alcaligenaceae bacterium
AAAAAGAAGAAAAACCGATCTCAAAATCGATCACCGTAGCGCTGTAGTATTAGGACCGTCATAGATGTACTCCCAAACGACAGTTGGGGTGTGTTGGCACTACTCAAGTTCGTTGTGAAATACCGACGAAGTTGTGGCCAGAAATTGCCCCGCGTTCCGTGTTCTTGATTGGAACGGGCGGGATTCGAACCCGCATTCCCCTGATCAGGATGGGCCTACCCATGTATTCCGAACCAGTCAGTCGGTATGTTGTAAGTTGACGAAGTTTAGAGCAGAGTTTTGCTCCCAAGTGAGCATCGCCCCGCATAGATTTCGGGAGGCGGGGCGACCGGGATCGAACCAGTGATGTACTCCACACCGGCAGTCAACTTGTTCTTTCGGTTATTCCCGTCTGGGCAACGAATCTCCCGTTGCTTTGCGGAGGCTCTTGATCCTATCTCTTGGGTCGGTGGGATCGATCCAGCTTTGGGGATAGACTTCAACGACCTCCCATCCTTCGTCCCATTTTCCCTTGCCTAGCTTGAACGAAACTGTCTTTCCTTGCTTCGCGGCCTTCTCGGGAATCCAGGCAACTTGTTCATGGATGAAGTTCTCGCCAAGCCTTCGAAACTTACATTGGCGATAGACGACGCCTCTGGTCATTGTCTACTCTCCCGAAAGAGGCCAGTTAGAATCAATCCAACGAATGAGTTTCCGAGAGGCATTGTTCTGATTCAAAGTCAGAGATGTACTCCCGAAGGCAGTTGGATTGTATGGTGCCAACGAGGAATGGCTCAGACTTTACGCCATTGGAAAGATGGAATCCGAACCGTCAGTTGGCAAAAGACGCCGGTGGGTATCGAGCCCACTTTTCTCGGGTTGCAACCGAGTGCCTCACCTTCTGGCTCCAGCGTCGTGTGTTTCGTTCATTCGTTACACACATAAAGAGGCTGACGGGGAGCAAAGGTTCGGAGGAATCGCAAGAAATTCAGGGTTTCGAACTCGAGGGGTCGTTTGCCCTTGTCCGCCAGGACCGGTGTTCGGAGAATCAACGGTAGGCAACTTTGTTCGGGAGGTGTTCGACCGTGATATTGATGGAACCTCAACGCACGCCCTACGACCTGAACTTCCGACTGTTCGGGACGCACGTGCGAGTACATCCTCTGTTTTGGCTCTTGGCTGCTATCTTGGGTTGGCAGTCGCCACCCAGGTTGGAATCTACGGCGATCTGGATCGCCTGTGTGTTCGTTTCGATTTTGGTTCACGAGTTTGGTCACATTTGGATGGGGCGGGTCTTCGGAAGCCGCGGTCACATCATATTGTGGAGCTTCGGCGGACTCGCCGTTCCAAACAAACGGAGTTGGCGTTGGTGGGAGGACCTTCTTGTTTCGGTGGCTGGCCCTCTCGCTGGTTTCGTGCTGTTCGGAATCGTGTTCGGTGTTAGTTTCGCGTTCTATCCCCTTTTTGCGCTCGATGCCCTCCAGAGGATAGTTGGGCTATTTCAAATATCTGTTAACTTCATGTCGCTTGTACCCCCATGGGCCGTCCAAGGTCCCAGTGCATTTCCTCATTTTCTGGTGCGGGAAGTTATTGTGCAGTTGTTTTGGATCAACCTTCTTTGGGGCTTCTTGAACTTGCTGCCGATATGGCCGTTGGACGGGGGGCGAATCTCGCGAGCCATCCTGACGGCGGTCGCGCCCAGGCGAGCGTTGCGGTGGTCATTGGGAATTTCATTTCTTGTGGCGGGAGTGATTTCGCTTCATTGTTTGATTAAGTGGATGCGGCCGGAGAGTTCTGGAATTCTTCCGTTTTTGGCCATCGGCAGTGGGTGGATGGCCTTGATGTTTGGCGTCCTCGCGATCCAAAGTTTTCAGATGCTCCAACAAGCGGATCGGCTCAGTGATCCGTTCTTTCGTGACGCAAGCCATCGACGGGAGATCGATCCCTATCCACTCGATGATGATGACGATGATGACCGCCCTCAAGGCGGGTTCTTTCGTCGACGATAATTCTCACTTCCTATCCCACTGACACTTCACGTATTTTTCGAAGTCCTTGCTCTCCGAGGGGTGGGGACTTCGAAGGTGTGGTTCCCTAGCGCCTCGTTTGATTTCTATCTACTCGGTGACTATGTATATGCTGTGATCACGATTTCTTGTCTCAGGCATATCACTAGATTCGACACGGGAGGAATATTATGAACGACCGACTCACTGATACGACAAACTGGCCCGACTTGGCGATTGGACTGTACGACCGACTAACAGGCCGTGGCGCTGAAATCACTTATGATTTCAACAACATGGAAATCTACATCCCGAGCAGTGCCTCGCAAGATGCAAAACATGCCAAATGGGTTCTTAATGGTGCACTGACCATTCGAACCCGTGACCGTGGAAATTAAAGAGACCTCTATGTCACAACAACTGGACGTTGATGGGACGTTGGTTTTGGAACGAGACGGTACACGAGTGGAAGTCAAAGGCTCGGGAGATGTCGTCAATGTTGTGCTCCCGAGCCTCAGGGCAGGTTCAGAGCTTCGCGAACTGGCTAACTCGTCGTTAGGCTCGTTCGAAGGCGTTTTCGATTTTCTGCGAGATCTTCAAAAGCGATCCGATGTCAGGATCGAGTTGCAGGTTGGCGACCTGGTGGTTGGAACTCTCGACGCAGACACCAGTCCGGGTCTGCTATCGAGATTGCTTGGTGTAGCTCCTTTCCGGATTCGACTTCTTGGCGTTCTGTGGGCTAAACTTCGAGGCTATTGAGCAATATAGTTCTTGATCTTCAACGGGTTTTCGAACTCCTTTGATTCTAGACTCCACCTCTCGGCGAATTCTCATATGATGATTCACCGGGAGGTTTTTTCATTTTGCAACAGAACCCATTTGGTTTTTTAGGAGAAGACACATGTTGACAGTTGGAGACAAGTTTCCCGAGTTCAAAACCCAGGCTTGCTTTGGGAACGAGAAGGACGACCTCAAAGAAATCAACAACGAGTACCACAACGGCAAGTGGGCCGTTTATATCTTTTATCCGAAAGATTTCACTTTCGTTTGCCCAACAGAACTTGTCGAGTTCGGCAAGCAGACGAAGGAGTTTGCAGACCGCGACGCGGTCGTGCTCGGTGGAAGCACCGACAACGAATACAGTCACCAAGCGTGGCGCAAGTCGCACGACGACCTCAAAACGCTGCCGTATCCACTCGTTGCGGCTCAAAAGTTGGCTGCCGATTTGGGCATCATTGATCCGAACGAGAATGTTTGTCTTCGGGCTACGTTCGTCGTGGATCCGCACGGAATTATTCAGTTTGCAAGCTGCAACAGCTTGAGCGTTGGTCGCAGCGTCCACGAAGTGCTGCGAACTCTCGATGCCATCCAATCGGATGAACTATGCCCGTGTAACTGGACCAAAGGCGAGCCGACTCTCCAAGTGTAGTTGTTGAGTGCGATAATTCCGACCATCGGTTGGAGTTGGTTCGAATACAATAAATGCGTCGGTCCAAGGGCCGACGCATTTTTTATGGTTGGACGGCTCTGCTTGTTTACTACTCGACAATTCCAATAACGATCGACATCCATCCATTTAGGAGATCATCTCATGGCAAACGTAACGCTCAACCAACTTGAGGCTTTGCGAGATACGGTCCAAGAGCCTGCCAAAGACATGAAGATCAACTTGAGCAACGTGCTGGGGAGTGAAATTCTCACCAAGGATCAAGTCTGGGGAGTGGCGTTGGCGTCCGTCTTCTACATTGGCGACGCCAAGCTCAAAGAAGCGGTCTTGGCCGATGCCAAGGCCGACGGCGTGTCTGAAGCGACGCTCGAAGATGCGCAAGGGGCCGCGGCGTTGATGGGCATGAACACCGTTTACTATCGGTTTCGTCACATGATCGGAAAGGATTCGTATTCGCAGAAGCCAGCGAAACTCCGAATGCAGAAGATGCTCAAGCCTTCGACGAACAAGGCCGATTTCGAACTTTTTTCTATGGCCGTCGCAGCACTCGCCGGGTGCGAGATGTGCATCACGATGCACGAAAAGAGCATACTGGAACACGGTCTTACGGAAGACCATGTCCACGAATCGGTCCGGATTGCCGCCGTGCTTCAGGGTTTTTTCGTTGCGATCAGTCTGTAGCATCGACCTTCCTTGAGCCGTTTGGGAATGGCCCTCAGGGATCGAGTGCCTTCACTCCGGGTGCTGTGGCCAGTTCAAGAAGAACGGCCGGCAGCTGGAGTGTGCCTGCTATGGTGGTGGATGGCCCGAGTGGTTCTCAATAGGTGAATCGAGGTTTCCCATCGAGGCCGAGTTTAGGGGAACGGTGGATCTTCTTCAAGACAACCCTCGGGCTGTTTTTGAAGTTGGAGGATTACCTTGTGTGGCTCGACATTTTGAGCTCCTGTTGTTCCTGTTTGCTCTCGTCGTGATGATGCAGTTCTTACCGCGTCACCTGTTGCGTGCTTGGTGTGTGTGGTTACTGGTAACGCTGCTAGTGGTCGAGCTCCAGGAAGTCGCACTGGCGATACAGGAAAACAGTGTTTGAAGCACTTTTCGGGGATGTCGCTGGGTATGGCGAGTTGGTCCTGGCCTGTGGCTTTCTGTTAGTTGGAGAAGTCTTGTTGGGGCAGATCTTCCTGGCTCCATTCGACTAGATGGCAAAGCAATTCATCGACGTCGACAGGCTTGACGAGGTGGGCGTCGAAACCTGCTTTTTGGGCTCGACGTTTTGCTTCGGGTTGTCCGTAGCCAGTCAACGCAATAAGGACGACTGGAGCGTTTGAGGATTGTGCCCGTATTCGCTCGGCGACTTGGTATCCGTCGAGTTTCGGCAACCCGATATCGATGAGGGCCAGGTCGGGGGGGTGGGCAGTGGCCTTCTCTACGGCCTCGAGGCCGTCGGCGGCACATTCTACCTGGTATCCGTTCATTCGCAAGACCTCGGCCAACATCTCGCGATTCTCGGGGCTGTCTTCGACGAGCAGAATACGCTGCTCGCCCGATTGAATCGGGGCAGAGTGAGAGACACGAGGTGCAGCAACTTGATTTCCTTCTCCAAGGGCCGGAAGTCGAATGGTGAACTGGCTTCCCTGGCCACGCCCATCGCTGTGAGCGCTCACTTCGCCTCCGTGCATCTGTACGAGATTGCGGACCAACGTCAATCCGATCCCGAGGCCGCTCTGGGCTCGGTCGAGAGACGAATCCACCTGCATGAACAAGTCAAACACGTGCGGGAGCTTTTCGGGAGTGATCCCGATTCCATTGTCGCGGACGTGGATCAGAACGTCGTCTCCCTCGCGTACGGCCTCGACACATATCCGCCCGCCGTCGGGCGTGTATTTCGCAGCGTTGTTGAGCAGGTTGACGAAGATTTGTTCGAGACGTGCAGGGTCGACCGAGACGAGGACCGTGTTCCACGGCAAAGACACGGAAAGCTCGTGTTTCTTCTCGTTGATTTTCTCTTCGGAGGTGCGGATAGCCGACTCGATCGCCCGATTCAAATCGACGACTTGCTTCCTCAAAGTGATTTTGCCGCAGGTCACTCTCGACATGTCGAGAAGATCATCGAGTAGCCGGGCCATGTGTTGACACTGGTGTTGGATGACCTCGCAGATCCGGCCGAGTTGCGGCTTTTCGATGGCGTGTTGGTTGAGCAAATAATTGGCTTGCAACAGCGGAGAAAGAGGGTTGCGCAGTTCGTGGGCAAGCATCGCGAGAAATTCATCTCGACGATGGACGGCGTCTTGAGCCTCCTTGTACAACCGAACGTTTTCCAGAGCGAGAGCTGCCCGGTAGGCGAGGTCCTCTGTGATGACCAAATCGGCTTGTCGGTAGGAATGCGGTCCCGAGGACCGGAACAAAGTGACGATGCCAATCGTACGCCCGTGGGAAGCCATGGGAACGACAATGGCGGAGTGGCTTCCTTCGTTTTGGAAGAAACGCCATTCCTGAGCGCAGGGAGAGTCTGACGGATAGAAATTCGGTGGGATGGTCTCGAAGATTTCGGAGGTGGCCAAGGCGAACAATTGAGCCATCGCCATAGAGGGAACTTCGGATTGTTCTTCCTCGCTCAGCGTTTCTTTGGCCCGACGTTCGACGTCGGAATCTCGATGGGCTATGACTCTGTATTCGGAGTGGTTCGGGTCGAGGCAGTGGATGACACACCCGTCGGCCAAATGCTTGACGATCAACGACCCTAGCGAGTTGATGGTTTCATGGAAGTCGAGTGACCCCGCGAGGACCGCGCTTGCTTCGGTCAAAAATCGGGCCCGCTCGGTGATCTCTCGGACGGAAGCGAGGAAGACTGTTTCGCCTTCCCATTCCGTCTCGACGACCCGCATCTCGGCCACGCGGGGTTCTTCGCCGTCGCGGATGATGTCGATGACTGTCGTCTCGCCGGACGTGAGGGGAATCCCCAACAAAGAACCGACCAACTCGTCTTGTGTTCGACCAAGGAGTTCCTCGGCTGCTTCATTGACGAGACGAACGATTCCATTTCGTTCGACAATAAGAATGCCATCGGCTTGCTTGCCGATGATGTTGTGTAGTTGGGTTTGTTCCGATTCCATGGGTACTATCGTGCAATTTGGATTCAATTCCATCCCTCGCAATTCCTGATCTAAATTGCTTTGCAGCCGCGTTCTTTCCTTGGAATGTGAAGGTTCTATGGTGCGAAATTTTCGTAACTCTGCAAGACCATTCCCTGAAAAGTGTGTTTATGGGCTGCGGGCGATTTATTTCGCAGATGAGACCGTTGATGCAGCCAGACCTCATTGACTACGTTTCGTGGTTCACTCATGTGCGGGAGAAGGCCAGACTTGAGCGACGCGGGAAACACAGCGGGTGCGAACGAGGAGTAGATTCCAGGGGAACGAAGTTTAAGTCCACAAAGAGTAAAACAGAACAGTTCTGTTTCCCCATTCAATCGGGATCCGGTTCAGGGGGCGTTTCGAAGAGCTGATCCAATCGCATCGCTTCTTCGGCAGCCAGGTAGGAAAAGCTCCCTGACAAGATACCCGAGATGCCATAGAACGGCTTGCCAATGTGCATGCCTTTTCCGTCGATTGTGAACTCTCGAATGTTTTTATCGTGCATGGAACCTCGCATTTTCAAAACCGTCAAGCCTCGCCGCATTTCGCCGTGAAGTTCTGCGTACCGTAGCAAGATGATTGAATCAGTGATCGTTGAGATGTGGGCCTCAGTGATCGACGAACCGCCCAACAAGCTTGTTGTCGACGCGGTGAACAGACCAGCGAGTTCTCGGTCTTTGATGAACGACGTCAAGCTGATGACGAACTCCCTAAACATCCGCAAGGTGGACCCCCGCTCGAGGGCTGACAAGCTGTCGATCGCCACGCGGTTTGGCTTGAACGAGTGGATGGCTTCCTTGATGGCGATCAACTGATCTTCGAGCGTTGCCGCTTCGGGGTACTGGCAAACGACCTTGAGTTCTCCGGCTTCTTCCATGGCCCGGAAATCTATGCCCCAACCGGAGGCGTTGCGAAATAGCTGCTCTCGACTCTCTTCGTAGGCGAGCAGAAGGCATCGTTCGTTGGCTTTCATCCCGCCAGCAATGAACTCGGTCGTGATCAATGTTTTTCCGGTGCCGGTGGGACCCGAGACGAGAATGATCGAGTCGCGGTAAAAGCCGCCGCCGCACATTTGATCGAGGACTTCGTTTCCCGAACTGATTCGTACGTCCGTGGACCTTTGTCGCAACTCGATCTCTGAGAGTGGAATGACGATGATCCCCAGACTCGAATTGACGGTAAAAGCGTATTCGCCTTTTTGGTGCTCGGTGCCCCGAAACTTGAGAATTTCGAGCGTCCGTCGTCGCTTTTCCTGTTCGAGAACGTTCCTCAAAACGATGACGTTGTCGGCGACGAATTCCTCGATTCCGTGCCGCGAAATTTCGTCGTGATCTCCCGCACGTTCGCCTGACACGATGGTGGTTGTGCCGAGTTTTTTGAGTGTGGCAGCCAGGCGATGGAGTTCTCGGCGTATGGTGGCCTGGTCGGGGAACCGAGTGAATAGGCTAGTGACGGTGTCGATGCTTACTCGGACCGTGTTCCGAGTACGGATAGTGTCTTCGAGTCGGGCGACCAATCCGCCCAAGTCGTAATCGCCGGAAAAGAGCGTTTCCGTGTCGGTAAGGGGTGAAGCGTCGATGAACGTCCACAACCCTTGTTCTTCCCACGCCGAGATGTCCCAACCGAAGTTGTACATATTTGTGCGGATGTCGTCGACAGATTCTTCGAACGTCACGAACACACCTGGTTGACCGAACTTGCAAATCCCCTCGACGAGGAACTGGGCGCAGAGGACTGTTTTTCCGCTCCCTGGAGTCCCAGAAACGAGGGTGACTCGGCCTTGAGGCAGCCCACCGTAGGCGACGAGATCGAGGCCTTCGATGCCGGTGGGAATTTTGGTCACGCCTTTCCGATGGGAGATTTGGGACGATTCATCGCTTGGCACCGCGATATCCTCCTTGGATCACGAATGTCGCTGTATGTCGCCTCGTGACGGGTCGGTCCCAATCGGGCTGGAGGCCTCGGTCCCGTCGTGGAGGGAAAGGTCCAGTCCGACTAGCACTTGTTGGTGGTCGGATAAATCCCCGATGATCCGTCGGTTTGGCAGAGGAAATTCGCGAACGAGGGTGGGTGTGGCGATGATTTTGTTGTCTCTGGCTTGTTCGGGCTGTTGGAGGACGTCGATCACAGACATTTCGTAAGAATCCCCAAGATTGGCTTCGCAAATGCGTCGAAGGTTCGCGATCGCCCTTTGGGAACGCGAAGTGTGTCCCGACACATATAATTTCAAAAGATATTTAATCATGAGGTGATCGTCTGCTGAGTTTTTTGGAAAGCCGCGAACAAAGTGAAAGGCTGTCGACTGCAAGTTGTCCGTTGGCCATCACTCTTTCGATGCGGCTTTCAACTCTAAGGGCCGACCGGTTGTGCGGCGACCCGAAATCGGTAATGGTTTCCGAGGTACCCCATCAGCTCCAAGAGCAACAATCGGCCTTCACTGATGTATCCCCAAAAGCGCAAACTTGAAATGCTGGAACGTTTGAGGGACAACGTTTCTTTGTGGATTTCGATAACGTCTTTGGGGCCGCAGTCGTGGGCTCCCAGATGGTCGGCAAGGCCGCGAAGTTCTTCCGAGAGAGCTGGGGTTAGTTGGTAGTGTTTCTGTCGGAGAGACGCATCGAGCAATTGGGCATAGGACCTCACGGCCGCGTCGAAGAGTTCTGGAGCTGCCTGTTGGAGCGATTGATCTCCCCGCACTCTAGTCGTCGGAACGGCGGAAGATTGGCTTGTGAGTTGTTCGAGTCGCTGGACTTCCGTTTCGAGCATCCGAATCCTCTCAATCTGTTCGTGGACTTCGGCTTCGGCTACATCTGCCCTGAGCTTTTCTTCTTTATACTGAGTGATGTCCAGCAAAATCAATGCCGCACCGGTGAGTGATCCTTCCCTATCCCAAATTGGATCGACTTTTCGTAGGAAATGGCGGTCGCCCAGTTGCAGTTCGGAGGTATCGTTGCTGTTCAGGCCGATCGCGTTTGGGATCACTTCAAGACACGGAAAAAGGTCGCGGAGCGATTGTCCGACAAGGTCTGCGGTGTCTTTCCCGAACACAGCCGCCATCGGTGCGTTACACTCGAGGATCTTGCCGTGGAGATCGACCACACAAATTCCTTCGTTGATTGCCCCAAAAAGTTTGTACCACCGGTCTTGAACCGGACACAGTTGTTGTTCCTTCGTCTGTGGATGGAGGAGACTCAAGTTGGTCGGCTTGAGGTGTCCGCCAGAGGAAACGAGGCAAACGTTGACATCCGAGACGGATGGTGGTGACTGTTCCTCTTGGATTTGTACCATCGGAACGGCCGGTGAGTTCGGGCTCGATTGAAATTTTTCCTGAAGTTTGTCTATTTCGTTCGCGGGATGAGTCCCCTCTAGGAGGATTAACTTTGGGCGGGAGCCGACATAATTCAAAGCATCCTCGACCGAAGGAACACGGGCGAGAGGGTACCCAGCTTCTTCCAAACTGTTCCCGAGGGATGGCTTAGATGTTGTAGGCCCCAGGTACAAGATGGTTCCATCCAGAGGGAATTCTTTCATTCCGAACTCCTGTTCTCTTCTTCCTGATGCCCTTTCCAGTTGGCCTTCAAGAAATTTGTTGAGCTTGTAGTGCCCGAAGAAAAAGAAAAGAGGTTTTGCTAGCTTAGGTTACGACATCCAACCAGGCGGTTTGGCAGAACCTGGATTGGTCAGTGCGATTGTGCCAATGACCGAGCCCAGATTTGGGTCACTAGCCAATCGAGTCAAAAACTGTTGTGTCTCGGCGTTGGAGGTTTCCGATTCGTGGAGATCAATGCTTGAACTGTCGGCCCGAATTCGAGAGGGATAGCTTGAAAAGGTGGTCACAGATTCCGACGCGCAAACACTTTTGAAGCATGAAGTAAATTATAGCATCCCTAGTCAAATTGTACTCTTGATCGATCGAAGGAACCACACAGAATTCAAGCCCGGAGTGAAGTTTTGTGTTAATGACTCTCGTTGGTTTGTTGTATCGTTTTAGCTGATTTTCGTGTCATCCAAAAATTGGCTGTAGTTAGAATCGTCCATAACAGGTGCTCGGTAAAAATGTGAGGTACTTTTGCAGTCCAATGCCGGTGCTAGGTTAGACCTAAAATAAGCGAACTTTGTTAATAGCTACAAAATTCATCGGTTGAATTGTTGGCTCTCTTGTTGCACTTGCGGCCAGGCGTATCGCGAGCGGGCGGCCCATGCCCAGCCCGCTTTGGCTTACCCATTTTCGTTCGTCCATTCTCGTGTCTCTTTCTGCCTTCGGGCTCTGGGCGTCTTGGGTCATCGGAGCATCCCGACTCCGACTTCTGCGAAGGCTGCCGCTAACAATTCAACACCCGACGTAAATCCAACAACAGACTCTGGTGCCGATTCCAACCCAACAAACGAACCACCACACGACGGCCTGTGCGGACCACTTGAGCCGGCACACGAATCAACGCCTTCACGAACGTGCGAAACTCGCATACCAAAACCAAACGCCTCGACGCTGGGGACTGTTCCTCGCCCGGCTGATCGCTTGCGGCCAACACCAACGCCGACCAACTCTTGACGTTCTGGCCCAAACCCATCAACACCATGTAAGCCCAGTTACTAAGGCAGCGTATCCACACGAGCCCATAAGGCGTAACAACCACTCTTGAGTTGAGAAATGAGGTTCTCTTGGTTACAACGAGCGTGGGCACTCTCGACGATCTGAGAACGCGTACTTTGGGTGTCGTTGGTGATAAAAAAGAAATACCGAATCGTTTCGTCGATGAGTTCGCCGTGTTTGTACACGTCGATGTATTTCTTCACCACGACCATCCGGTAGGGTCGCCGACATGCCGTCGGTTGGTAGTCGAACTCGTTGACTTCTTGGCGTCGAGTCCTGAGTTGCGTGTAGCCTCTCTCGCGGACCTTTTGAGCCCGCACGTCGGTCGGCTTGCAGCGTCGGTTGGTCACTGGTTCCTCGTACTCGTGGGTCAACTCTTGCCATCTTTCGCTCGGTAAATTCTCGGCTCGACTCTTCAGGCACGCATACGCGTTGTAGCCGAAGACGAACTCGATACGACCCTCTTGGTGCCATCGGTCGAGGTGTTCGGTTTGCGAGAAATCCGTGTCGCCTCGGACCAGAACCTTCTCGAATCCACCCTCCAAACACATCTGTGTGACTTCGTCGATGACGTTCGCAGCGCCTTCGTGAGAGGGTCGGTTGGCACTGCGGTTAGAGCGGTTTACGATTGGGTTGGGCACAGTTATTTCGCCAAAGGCCGCGAACATTACCTCCAACTTGAGCTGAGTGTACCCAACCCAAACGAAAATCGCTCTAGTGATCGAGAGGACTTCGTTGGTGTTGACCAGAGTTACGACCAACGGGATAGCCCAAGACGCCTTTGTAGGCGAAGTCGGTTCCTTCTTTGCACTCGCCCGACGTGGCCAGGATCGTCCCATCAACATCGATCACGGCTTTCTCGAAGAATTCGTTGGGTTGCTTGGCCCAGACATTCTTTCGGGCCTCCTCGATAGCGTTTTGTAAGTGGTCAATATTGTGTTGCTCGAATCGTCTTGTGAAGTCGCCGGCCGTCGAGGGAGCCGGAAGGGTTTCGATGCCCAAGGCGCTTAGCAGAGCTTGGTCTTCTCGGAGTTTGTGGATGTCTCGCAAACACTTTCCGCCAGCGATGGCGTTGAACGCGAAGATCATCACATGGTCGGATTCGTGATAGGGGTTGTGGCTCTTCAAGACGTGCAGTTGTTCGTCGATGGCGTTGATGAGTCCGACGTCGTGGGCGAGTTTTGGATCGCCGGCAGTCCCGCGAAGTTTGTGCCTTGGGATTTGGCAGCGACTTGGTAGACGATGTTTTGCGGTTCGACGATGGGTGTGCGATCGGGTTTTGGTGTTGGTTTGCCAGATCGGTCCTGGAAGTGTTGGGCTCGCGTTTGAGAGCGCTTGGTGCGTTGGTTGTGTTTGGTGTTGTTTTGGGGTATTGTAGCGTTCACTCGAAATCTCCTGGTTGGGCGAAGTGGAAAAATTGGTGAATTCTTCCAATATCGCATAAAACACGGGATTTCGAGTTCGTTTTCATCACCACAACACCAACACTGAAAAAAGTTCGCTTAGAGCTGTTCACGCTTGCATTGGGTACAGTACTTTCGTTTTCAAAGTCCTTCTCCCCGCGAGCGGGGAGAAGGACCGATCTGAGCGAAGCGGGAAACGCATCGGTTGAGGGGTTCTTGGCCGGAGAACTTTGGCGACTCCGACCTGTACCCAACACAAACATGAACCGCTCTATTTGAGGGCCAGTTCATCGAAGCGTAAACTCGGGCAACTTCACAATCTCCCCGCCTTTCAGCGCCGAGTCGTGAGCGCAGATTCCCACGCAAGTCCAATTCGCGCTTGTCACGGCGTTAGGCCACGGGTCGCGATCTTCCAAAATCGCATTCAGAAATTCATTGACCATGTGCGGATGCGACCCTCCGTGTCCTCCACCTTGAATGAAAGACAAGTGCTCCGCATCGTGAATTTCCTGTGGCATCGTGAACTTCTGGATAGATTCGGGCAGCAAGTGAGCATAATCGGGCACTTCGATCTTTTCGGGGATTTCCGGTTCGGGCTTTTTCGCCGTGTGGAGCACATGAGGTTCGTTCTCGATCAACGTCCACTCGAAACTTTTCTTCGTCCCGTAAACGTCGACACTCTCTCGGTACTGCCGGGCCACGTCGTAAAGGAAACGCCAGATGTGAGCCGTCAGATCAGTGTCTCTGATTTTGATATGGCACGTTTCGACAGCAAACTTGTTTCCGGACTTCGTGGCGATCTCGTCGCGAACTGTTCCTGAACCAAAACAACTCACGTACTCGGCGAGACCATTCACGAGCCCCAGACACGGACTGACGACGTGCGTCGCGTAGTGCATCGGGATCATCCGCTCCCAGTATTCTGGCCACCCGTCCATGTCTTGCGGGTGGGAAGCCGCGAGGTGTTGAATCTTTCCGAGTTCGCCCTTGTCGTACATTTCCTTGATGAACAAAAACTCGCGGCTGTAAACAACCGTCTCGGCCATCATGTATTTGAGTCCAGTGGCTTTGACCTTCTCGACGATCTGTCGACATTCGTCGATCGTCGTGGCCATTGGAACCGTACACATGACGTGCTTGCCTGCGTCGAGCGCCTGCAAAGACATCCAGGCATGGTCGGGGATAGGGCTATTGATGTGGACGTAGTCGATATCGGGGTCGGCGAGAACGTCCTCATACTTAGTGTAACGTCGCTCGATGCCGAACTGATCCCCGACCTTCTGGAGTTCAGCTTCGTTCCGTCGACAGATGGCATGGACGTTCCCGTTTGGGTGAGCCTGGTAGATGGGAATAAACTCGGCACCGAATCCGAGCCCGATCATCGCCACATTGATTTGCTTGGCCATGTTGAGTTTCCTTTCGTGTTGTTTTTCGTCTTGAGTGCTGACGTCCAGCGGAAGTTTCCGGTATTCGTATCTGGGCGAATCGTGTGTGGTGCCCACGGTGTGTAAAGGCTTAGAGTATCGTGCTTAGAGAGGGACTTCCAGCGAGAGCCGGAGAAAAGAAAGAACACAAAACGATAAAAGACGAAGTGAAAGAGATAAGGCTGCTCGACCAAGCGTACTGTGGTGAGGAGAAAGGCGAATTGAATGGGCGTGAATCCTCACTTTCGATTACGAACCTCACTAATCGAAGGAAGCCCTTTCACGTATTCCAGATAAGACCTTAATTTGAACTTCTTGGCAGTGTTCTCGCTCGACATGTAACGAATCTTGCCGAAAACTTTTCGTTCAGGTCCCCAGGCTCTGTCGAACAACCCGAAGCACCACAGAATTCCAGTGTACGAGTTTGGGTTCCGACCATCGAGGGCGTATTTGTTGTTGAGATGCTCCAACGTCTTGTAGGCATCTTCAATGGTCGCCGACCATTCCACGACTTTCTTTCCCCAAACCATACGCATGTAGTTTTGGATACGACCAGTCGCTACAAGTTCTTTTTGGGCCGCATTCCAGAGATCATCGTGTGTTTCGCCGTTCTCCCACTGTTCCAACGTGTAGACATACTCACGTTTGTCGTCGGCGTGTTCGCGAAGAGTTTTTAACGCCCACTCTGGCAGAGCCTTTTCGAGACTTTCGGTATCTCTACGTCTGTGCCAATGCCATTGGAAACCGACATCTCGCCAAGTAATCGCCTCGTCAAGAAAACCGTTGACGTTCGCATCGCCGCAATAAAAACCATCCCGTTTGCCCCGCGCCTCCTGGGACAGGTCGTCCAAGGACCACTCCCCCAAGGAATCAAGAGTTCTCTCAACTATTTCCTCAATGCCGATGTGGCCGAAGTGCAGATAAGGACTCAACCCGCTTTCGGGAGAGTCCTTTGGAGGGACAGGGGGCGATCGGTCTTCGGCATACCGAGCTAACTTCCCTCCAATGAAATCGTCGAGACGCTTTCTCGCTTCGAGGCTCCCTCCGGACGTTTCGGCAACTGCCGGAACAGTGTCGTCGACTGGCAACGATTCGACAAAACTCGTTACGTCGTCCACGTCCCAAAGTTCAAACGGCGGCTCGATGACCTCCTTGAAATCACTGGCGATTTGTGGTCGCCAACCTGCACGATGCTCCCACGCTTGTGCAAATTCCTTGTGGATTCGGCGACGCAAGTGTGCAGCCCCCTTCGTGGCGTCTCCGAGTAAGTCCAACGGAACAATGCAGTTGCCATCGACAGCTACTATCGGAGTATCGGTCTTTTGGGCAAGGGCCGCGGTCTGTTCAGGGATGATAAATGCGGGGAAATCATCCGTTACTACAACCGCTGCATCATCAGCGAGTCGTCGGAGGAGCCCGCGTCCCGAATTATCGGGCGTTTCAACGAACGGCCAGTAGTTCAGTCCCAATTTCTTCGCCGTCCGCTGGTTTTCTTGCATCCCTTGAAGAATAAACGTGTGCAGTCGCCGACTCGACCACGGATAATCGAGCTTGAGTCCTTCATAGATGACAAGTGGTTTGTTGAGATGCTTGGAACAGGCTAAGGCGTAATTGAATGAGTGATTATATTCGAAGCGACGATAAAGATGCATCCAATACAAGACATAGCGTCCATTGGTATTGAAGTCTCGATCATTAACTGTGCGAACGCGTTTCCGATTGTATTCGTCGAAGAATGATTGCATGGAGATTGGAGTAATTTCAGAGGATCGAAATTTGTCTAACCGTAACACTTTACTGATCTGAAGCAGCCATTTTCACAAGTTACTACGGCTCAAGAACTTGCGGAAAAACCGAACTTCTGGGCCTGCTTTTTCCTTGACAGCACAAAGTGTTGACCAGCTTACGGTTATGGAAATCTACTTCAGACCAGTAAAGTGTTACGTCTAACCTAATTTTAGGTGTCCATGGCAAGATCCCTGCAAAACAATCGTGTTACCGACGCACCTGTTTCTGATTTTTCTGTCTAAAACAGTTTCTAACCGAGACAATAAACCTGCACCTCTGGATTGTGGAATGCTATGTTCGTCGTAGGTACGCGAGGCTCGTGTACCTACGATTTCCCGGCAAATCCAAATTCCAAAAGCGACAGGAGCATCCACCTCTACATCCAGTCAGTCGTTTCTACTGAGCCCACCGTTTGAAGTTGGACTGAGGAAACCGGAACGAGTCGTTTCTCCGTCGATGGTTCGATTTGCCCAGTCACAAGTTTCACGACCCGATTCGTTTGCGAAGCCATCTCCAAGTTGTGAGTCACCATGACGACCGTGAGCCCGTCGTGAGCGTGGAGGTCCCGTAATAAAGCCATGATCTGGCCGCCCGTTTCCTCGTCCAAGTTGCCAGTAGGCTCGTCCGCCAAAAGGATTCGCGGACGTCGAATCAACGCTCGAGCAATGGCAGCTCTTTGGAGTTCGCCACCCGATAGCTCCTTGGGTTTATGTTTCAAACGGTGGCCGAGTCCGACCCGATCGAGCAGTTCCGTAGCCCGTTTTTTCAACGTTCGTCGGTTGTAAAACCACCCGAAAATGGAATGCCCAATCATTTCCGGTGCCAAAACGTTTTCGAGTGTATTGAGTTCCGGCAACAGGTGATAGAATTGAAAGATGAAGCCAAAAGTACTATTCCTCAATTTATCTCGTTGTTGTCTGGGAAGTGTATCGATTCTCCGGTCTTCGAGGTATATCTTTCCGCTATCGGGTTGATCGAGCGTTCCAAGTAAGTGAAGCAAAGTGCTTTTCCCTGAGCCTGACGCACCAATGATACTCAGGAATTCTCCTGGATACACATCGATATCTAGCCCTCGGAGAACTTCTACAGATTGGGCGTGTCGTTGATAGGTCTTGTGGAGATTGGTGGCGCGTAAAAGATAGTTTGGGTCCATCGGGACGACTCCGTATACAGATGATTTGAGGACGTGTCACTGAGAACTGGAACAGTTACTTTATTGGTGCATGTCTTTTGATGACAATTGCCGAGTCGGTGTCTCAGAATTCAAACCCGTCATACGCAATCCTTCTCTTCCGCAAGCAGTGAGAAGGATTGCGGGTTTGAGGTTCTCTTGAAGAACACTGGATAACGTCGTTCCAACCAAAACATGGGTTAGGTTTGCACTTCAACAGAACAACGAGCACATGATGCTTAGGAAACTTCGCTATTCATACCGCAACGCACGCACCGGATGGAGCATAGAGGCACGCAGTGCAGGCAAGACGCTGAACAAGACGGCAATTCCCACGGCCCCTGCGTTGAGTAAGAAAATCTGAAAAGGTTGAATTTCGGTCGGAATTTCGTCGAAGTAGTAGACCGATCTGTCGAAGACTTTCTGCCCTGTGATCTTGGTCAGAAACATCTCGACATCATTGATGTGATTGGCAATCGACACACCGAGGATCGTGCCCAGAATGGCTCCTACGATCCCGAGCAACAACCCATATGTCAAGAAGATGCTCAGAACCCCGCCGTTCGAAGCCCCTAGAGCTTTCAAGATTCCGATGTCTCGAGTTTTTTCGGCTACGATCATGCTGAAGATCGCCAGAATACCAAATCCTGCAACGCAGATAATCATGAACAGCAGCACATTCAAGATGCCACGCTCTATGGATATAGCAGCGAGGAGTGGCCCCTGTTTATCTTCCCACGTGCTCACGTAGAAACTGCCCTTTGGTAGTAAAACGGCGAGTCGGTTTTTGACAAACTCAGAATCACGTTCGTAGTCTTTCAGACGAATCTGGAGACTGGTGACTCGATTTTCTAACGAACGGAGTTTCTGCAAGTACTCCAAAGAGACGTAGGCGTAATTACTATCGTACTCACTCATCTCCGATTTGAAGTAGTCGTTCACAACGAAGCTGTCATAGACTGGGGATATCTTTCCACCACTCACCGTAGTTATTATGACATCATCCCCATAATTGATGAGTGTCCTTTCGTCAATCTTCCCAGTCTGTTTGTTATGTTGCCGGTAGTGGGCAAGGAGGTGGCCAACAACAATGCCCTGTGGTTCCTTCACCTTTCGCTCGGGCGGAGCCGGCGGCGGGGGAACGTTGGGATCACGAGGTTGAAAGTCTAGCGCTGGATCGTCCCCCTTGGCAAATCGATGACGAAAGAAATAGAGCTCGCGTTGCTTCGGTGATAACGCGAAAGATGGCACTCTGGATTGTTTCTGCTTCACGAGATGTTCTTTGAATCCGCCGACATCGCTCCGAGACTTCGGATCGATTCCGACGAGTCGAATCGTCCGTGTCATCATCTGGTCATTGGGGAGCCGGTATTGAAGCATGGCAAAGACTTCCATTGTTGGAGTCATTGCCACGACTTTATCTTTGAGCTGGGAATCGTTACGAATCGCTTCCATCATGATCTGAGGATTGGGGAAGCCATCCATGCTATTCGATTCGATGACGATGTCCGAGAGTAAGCCGTGGAGTCGATCCCGGAGTTTCGAACTGAACCCACCCATGACGCTATTCACGACGATGAGTGTAGCCACGCCTAGCATCACACTCACCACACACGCCAAAGCGAGGTACCGCGTTAACAGGTACCGCCAACAGATGAGAATTTTATACACGAGAATCCTTCCTCGTTGGTGGGCAGCTAAAGGAGCAGGCACACGGAGTTTCCCGGTACCCTGTAGGAGTTCGGTTACCGCACACGGAGTGAGTCTACTAACTTTCCAAACTATTTTTCAGGTCGAAGCAACGGGAACAAAATCACATCGCGAATCGTTTGGGTGTTGGTCAACAGCATGACAAGGCGGTCGATGCCAATGCCGAGCCCGCCCGCGGGAGGCATGCCGTGACGGAGGGCGAGTACGAAATCGTCGTCCATCTTGGCCATTGAATCTTCTTCCGGCAGTCCAGCCAGTTGTTGACGGAACGTCTGCTCTTGCGTCACCGGGTCATTCAACTCGGTGTAGGCGTTGGCCAACTCCATGCCGTGAACATACAACTCGAAACGCTCGGCGATCTTCGGGTTATCTCGTTTCCGCTTGGTCAACGGACACAACGCAGCTGGATAATCATGAACGAACACAGGCCCCATGAGTTGGTCCTCGACCTTCTCTTCGAACAGATGGTGAATGACCACGTCGGTGTCCTTTCCTTCTGTCGGAAAGTCCATCTCGGCAGCGACCTTGTGCAGTCCGTCGATGTCATCCATCGCCACGCCAACGTGTTGTTCAAAGAGTTCGGCATAAGTGGCTCGTTGCCACGGAGGGGAGAAATCTATCGTGGCATCGGTGTACTGGAGTTTGTGGCCTTCGCCCAACATCTCAATGATCGATACCACGAGCCCTTCCGTCAAATCCATCATGGAGCGGTAGTCGCCGTAGGCTTCATACAGCTCCAACATCGTGAATTCTGGGTTGTGCTTGTGGCTGATTCCCTCGTTGCGGAAAACACGACCGATTTCATAAACCTTCTCGATTCCGCCGACCAACAAACGTTTGAGGTGTAGTTCTAGAGCGATCCGCAAATACAACTCGATGTCCAGTGCGTTGTGGTGAGTCGTAAACGGTCGAGCTGCCGCTCCACCCGCAATCGCATGGAGCGTCGGCGTTTCGACTTCGAAATACCCGAGTTTCTCCAGGTGCGAACGAATGTGCCGGACAATCTTGACCCGCTTGGTAGCCCGTTCGAGCGTCTCGGGTGTATAGACAAGGTCGAGGTATCGTTGGCGTAATCGTGTTTCGATGTCTTGCATCCCGTGATACTTTTCGGGATGCTCCTTCAGAGACTTCGCCATGAAGTATAGTTTCTTCGCGAAGATCGTACGTTCGCCAACCTTCGTCAAACCATACTCACCCTCGACAGCGATGAGGTCACCGAGGTCGAAGTTTTCGGCCAAAGCCCAACCTTCTTCACCGACTTGTTTTTGACCGATCATGACCTGAACTTGACCCGTCCAGTCCCAAATGTCGATGAAGTGGATTTTGCCTTTCACACGTCGGAGACGTATCCGACCAGTAGCTCGAACCTTGGGTCGTTCCTCTTGGTCGGTCGGCAATTCGAGGATCTCACCGATGGGCATTCGGTCATCGAGCCGATGACCCCACGGATCAATCCCGAGTTCTTCGATGCGCCGCATCTTCTCGATGCGGCTGGCTTCGGAACTGGTTGGCGTTTCCACGGCGGTTCAACTTTCTTTCTCTAAGAGCTTCAGGAGTGCATCTTTGTGGAGGTTTGGATTCTAGTCACTTCCCTCTTTGTGTCAATTCCAGTGAAATGAGTTCGCGTTGGCAAGGAAGGAGTGTGAGTTGGAAGAGGAGATTTCTAGACAGATGAGATTTCTAGACAGTCGTTCGTGACGTGGACTCTCGGCTGGCCCAATCGGGGCGTTCGTCCCCCAGTTGGGCCGCTGCTCGTTCGCAAATTCGACCAGGGTCGGTGGAGAACATCAAGCTCCAGTCGCTAGCCGTTGATAAGTGGGTGATTCCCGTTGAGCACCATAAGGGCTCCCGCAACGGCGTTTATCAGAGTTGCTATGAGAAAAATCGAACAGAGAACGACTCCAGTGATGGCTTGGCCTCGCCTTTCGGAGTTCATTGATTTGCACCCCAAAACAATCCCTATGATCGTCACAGGCAACCCGATGAGTGGGATGCACCACGCTAGTATGGAACACAATCCGAGAACCATACTCGCCGTGGCCTGCCCGTCCTGGCCGGAAGAGCGACGGAGTCTTCGCCTTCGCGGATAATCGTCGTAATCGTCGTAATCATCATAGTTTCTTCGGCCACGGCGTTCACGTGTATAGTCGTAATCATCGTAGTCGTCGTACCTTCGCCGAGACCTACCGCGGTCGTAGTCATCGTCATAAGGGTCATGTCCATCCGAGTCACGGCCACGATCGTACCGGCCGTATTCGTCGCGATAGTTACCTTCCCGATAGCCTTCTCTTCGTTCTTCGTCTTCGCGTCGATCGTTCCAATCCCAGTTCGCGTCCCGACTCATGGCAATGCGATCTCCCAAGTTCTGAATACGTTGTTGTTGGCTCAAGTTGGTTGGAACCTTTGGTCCGTTTGCCAACCGATGCTCGGATTCGTTTGAGAGAACTGACAAGGCAGAGCGTGAAGATACCCATCTTACACTCCCTGTCGTCGATCCCTTGGAATTGACGAGTGAGATTCGGTTGGACACCAGCCCGGAATACAAACGAGAGGATTTCTTCGGCCCTCGGCTTTCAGTCGATCTTGGGACAATCAGAATTCCTGAGCCAATACCAGAGCGACGTGGACCGTTTGGCTCACAACTCGTTTTTTCCGTCCTGAGTCTTTAACGGATCATGGTGATCTGTTGTCATCGTATCAGAACAGACACCAACAATCAGCACAAAGCACTGGTAATTCTTCACTGATACTCTGGGGTTGATCCTGGCCGTTGTCGTGACAACGGCTAACATCTCCGACGCTCGGGGAGCCACTTGGGTCTTGGCTCCGATTGATCCGGAGAAGTTCCCTCGACTCGAGACGATCTTCGCCGACAGGGCCTACGACCGAAACATGGTTCCTGATTTCTTGGCCGAGCATTGGGACGGAAAATGGAAGATGGAGTTCAAAGACCGGCCCGCCGACGCCGAGGGGTTCGTTCCCATACGAAAACGCTGGGTCGTCGAGCGCAGTTTCGCATGGATGGACCAACACCGCCGCTTGAGCAAGGATTACGAAAGACGAATCGATTCGAGTGAGGCCATAATCCGACTCAGTAGCATCAATCGCATGCTCAATCATCTGATGTGACAAAATAACAATATCATTGATTTAAACGCATGTCGGAAGGGCCCCTGGACATGCTGTTAATTGTAAAACCCTCGGAAAACACGGGTTTTGGAGCCGAAATTTTTGCGAACGTTCAGATTTCTCAAACGCCAATTTCTTCAAGGTGGCGACTTACCTTTCACCAACGTCCTCTCCGAGAGCATCGTGTCCGGAGCTCTGACCAAGATTCAGGGCGTCTTCTACTATCGCATCTTTTCTACGTTGGCGACCCTTTGGGTCTTTCTCAGCCAAGTCCTCAGTCCCGATCCTTCCTCTCGGGCGGCTGTCGCCAGGTTGATCGCCCATCGCCTTGGCCGAGGGCAGAAACCCTGTTCGGCCAACACAGAAGCTTACTCTCAGGCCAGAAAGCGGCTGCCCGAAACGTTCTTTTCCACTGTCGCTTGTTCGGTAGTTTGAGAGTTGGATTGTCAGGCGGACCCCAAATGGCTTTGGAAAGGACGTCGCGTTTCTATGTTTGACGGCACGACCGTGACCATGCCCGATACGCCCGCGAATCAGAGCGAATATCCCCAACTCTACAATCAGAAGCCAGGGGTAGGATTCCCCATTGCCTGGATCGGAGCCCTCATTTCTCTGGCCTGCGGAGCCGTCGTGCATCTCGGTTTTGCCCGCCTGCGCTGGCAAGGGCCAAGGAGAACAGACGTTGGGTCGCCGACTGTGGGATATCCTTCGTCCCAGAAATGTCCTGCTGAGCGATCGTCTGATGTCGAGTTGGGCAGCGATCGCGATGCTCCAACAACGAGGGTTCGAATTGGTCAGTCGGCTCAATAAAGCTCACCGCAAAGCCGATTTCCGAGGTGGAAAACGATTGGGCAAGTTCGACCATATTGTCTGTTGGCCCAAGCCAACTTCTATCCGCTCAGTGGATCGGGAAACGTATGACTCGCTGGCAGAGAGTGTTACGGTTCGAGAAGCACGGTTTCGACGAACAACGTGGGTTCCGAACGAGGGCTATTGTGGTGGTTACGACGTTGCTCAATCCGGTCCAAACGACGAAAGAGGAATTGGCTTTTCGGTATCGGGATCGGTGGAATAATGAACTCGATCTGCGGTCGATCCAATCGCCCATGCAGATGGATCAGTTACGCTGCAAGACACCGGAGTTGGTCCACAAAGAAGTCTGGACACACATCTTGGCTGACAATCTGATCCGAACGCTCATGGCCCAGGTGGCCTGCAGACACGCCATGGAGCCTCGAACAATTAGCTTCCAAGGGGCACTGCAGACACTGGAAGCGTTTCGGCCATTGCTAGATTTTCAAGAGCATCGCGGCAACACATTTCGCACGAATTGTTACGAACAGTTGCTCCAGGCGATAGCCTCTCACCGGGTAGGGAATCGACCAGACCGATTCGAACCGAGAAAAGTCAAACGCAATCGCCCCAAGCTCGAAGAGATGAGGGAGCCTCGCCAAAAGGTGAAACGTCGAATGGAGAAAGGACATGCCAAAATCTAAGTGCCATTCGTAGGGGCGGACAGGAGCGTGCAACAATTCGCTTCAATCGGGAACCTCATCAGCCCGCAGGAACTCCTGAACTCCTTTTGTTGCAAATTTCGGAAATTTTGATTTTGTGACAGGCGCGCGGCGAGTGTCTATTCCCGGAAGGCCATCTTCCTCCCGCCGACGCAGGTTTGCCTATATGAAGCCAACTTCGCAGGTTAATTAAGTTCCTCACATTTCATATTCTCCAAAGCGGGTCGGCAATACTCCAATAGACGGAGTTCCGATAATTCTTCCGTGAGAATTTCCTTGGTCGGCGTTTCCAATGAATGAGCAACTTCGACGAGCAACAACTCGGCAAACATATGGCGAGCACGTCGAAGGTTTTGCCGAACCATGCTCGCGCTCACCGGTTTGCCCAATTTCTGGCTCAAGACTTCCGCCATATCGCCGGAGGCCATCCTTGGGTTGTCGGCTCGACATCGGAGGATGGTTTCGAACGTCGGGTGGACTTGACGAAAGGTTTTCCAGACACGGTTGAGCAGTTCGGCACTCCAGGACTCGTCAAATTCTGGTCCTGCTTGTGTAGCTTCGGCTTCCAAGGCGTCCCATGCTGGATTGTCGGGAGCCAGTGGCTGCGGCGAGCGCACTTGTTTCTTTCGATGATTGCTGACGATGTTGAAAAGTACGCCCTTGACGTAGTACCGAAACTTGCCACGCTCCGGGTCGGCTTTGTGAAATTCGCCATTGATTAAGCACAGACTAAATTCCTGGGCCAAATCTTCTGCGATGCTCTGGTCACCGACGACTCGCTTTAAGTACCGCAGAACGGGTTTGCGATATCGTTCCAGGAGCAATGCTCGCGCGGCATTGACCTGGTCGGCCGAACCGTTGTGGGCTTGTTGGAGAATCGTCCACATTGTGGACACCCCACTCAACCGTTCTTCCAGAGAATCGTCCGACATAGCCGTCCCCACTTCGTATTGGATTGTCTCTAATTTTAACCAAGCGATTGCCGGAACAAATTATTCTTTTCGATTCTGTCACAAAATGGATGTTCTTGACAATGTGTTTGTAAAGAGCAAGACAACCCCGATTTCACCATGATAATCCCAGGTGTGCCAGCCGTTTGAAACCATCCGGTGGCCTTATGCCTCCCCACTGCTGAATTCTGAACGGCGAGGAGGGTACTGAGCCCAACTGCCAGAATTGGCACCCATCAAGAGCCGAGAGTTTCTTTGGGAGTCGTGTGTTTGGTTGCATGTTGGGCCGGACATCCTGTCCGTCTTGGGCCGAACTAGACGGACAAGATGCCCGCCCTACGAGGACAACCCGAAACACCCCTGCATCGGACAGAGTGCACGTTTCAAGTAGACAGCCTGGAGACTGGTGAAGGACACGAAACTCGAGCATATAAAACGCCACGATAATATAAAAGACATTACAGAATTCAAAAAGCTAAATCCACACCCAGTTTATGATTGCGGAAAGATGACGTGTGGAATAATATTGAGCCAAAGCAATATACAGTAAACGCGGGACCAGACCGCAACAGATATCCTCATTGACTTGGCGGACTCGACAAGAGCGGAAGCTCCAACTTGTCTGACCAACAGTAGTTCTGACGGGCCAGTCAGGGAGTGTGCATCTTCCATTGACGGGTAATCGGAACAGCAACTGTGAGGGGGTGATGTGCTTGCGCCATTTGAGCATCCATCATCGCTCGTTGACCATCAACCACCGAAGTTCGAGGGATCAAGCATGAGCATCCAAGTACATTGTCCAAATCCAACCTGCACCCAAACGGGGAGCGTGCCTGATTCGTACAAGGACCGCACGATTCGCTGTCCGCAGTGTCGTCAGAGATTCTCAGTGCAGGAATCCGAGAAACCGAACAGAGCATCCACCACCAGGATGGTTCTGAATCACCAAGAAGACACGGTCGAAAGTAACGCAAGGCGAGATAACGAGTTCGCGAAAGAAAAAGAGTCAGCCCCCAAGCACCAAGCGAGCATCGTGCCTGATCGGATCAGTCGTTTTCGTATCCATGAAAAACTCGGTGCGGGAGCCTTTGGAGCAGTCTACCGAGCCTACGATCCCCAGTTGGAACGTGTGGTCGCTTTGAAAGTTCCTCGACCGGGAGCTCTCGATAATCTCAAGCGGACGGAACGCTTTTTCCGAGAGGCCAAATCCGCAGCGCAATTGCGCCACCCCCACATAGTGCCGGTTTTTGAAGCAGGTCATGATGGAGACCTCTATTACATCGCGTCTGCCTATATCGCCGGTCAGACACTCTCTGCAGCAAGAGAAAAGCGTATCCCGGATCGCAAAAAAGTGGTTTCGATTGTCCGTGAGTTGGCGGAAGCACTCGATTACGCCCACAGAAATGGGATCGTGCATCGCGATGTCAAATCGGCCAACATCATGATCGATGGACGCGGGCATCCCCACTTGATGGACTTTGGTATTGCTCATCGTGAAGACGATGTGGAAAAGCTCACACACGAAGGATCAGTCATCGGGACGCCTGCGTACATGGCTCCCGAGCAGGCTCAAGGACAAAGTGGCGACCCATTACCTGCCAGCGACCAATATAGCTTGGGCGTGGTCCTTTATGAATTACTCTGTGGCGAGCTTCCTTTTGTGGGCAAACCGGAACTGGTCTTGTTCCACGCGATCAATACCGATCCCCAATCGCCCCGGGAGATCGATCCAACTATCCCCAGGGATTTGGAAACGATTTGTTTGAAGTCGATGGCCAAAAATCCCGAAGATCGATACGCCAGCTGCCAGGAAATGGCCGATGATTTGCGACGTTGGCACGAAGGGGAGCCAATTCGTGCTCGCCGACTTGGATGGGCCGAACGGTTCCTACTCTGGTGCCGCCGAGAGCCAAAGATGGTTATTGCCGGTGCCATGGTGTTTGTTTGTTTGTTAATCGTTGCCCTGACCTCGTCGATTAGTTGGGCTACGGTCGCATCGTCGAGGGAAAAGGTACGGGCGGCACTCCGAAAAAACGAGCTGTTTGCCGAAAACCTCAAGGAAGAGCGCTGGGCTAAATTAAACGCAACAGAGAAAGCGAAGCTATTGGCCCTCTATCTCAACGACAACAGAACAGAGTTGGATAAGTTATCGCAAGGTGAAAAAACGACCCGCCAATGGCTCAAGAACCTCGACGGTGCCTTGGACCAACTCAACCAAGATAAGCTCATCGAGTCGGCAAAGCAGCTCAAACAGCTCGGTGAAATATCACCGGATTTCCCGGAAGCAAAGAATATTGTTGCTCAAGTCACATCACTCATTCAAAAAGGGAAAAACCAGGCGAAGGCCACACGGCAATGGTTCAACCAACTCGATATCGCCTTGGATCATCTCAGGAAAGAGCGGTTCGACGAATCAGCAAAGCAGCTAACCCAGATCAAAAAGGGATTGCCTCGTTGTCCCGAGACACAGAAAGTTGTTGTCCAGGTGGAAGCCCTCGTTCAAGACAGGAAAAAGCCGCCCAAGGTAATTGTTCGCAAGACTCCGCCAAAAACTCGTAATTTAGCAAAGCTAAAAGAGGAATTGCTCGATGGACTCAAGAAGCATCTGAAAAAAGGAGCTTTGGACAAGGGGAAAAACACCGTCTACACAAATTTGCAAAAAATTTACGAGTTGAACGACAAAGAATTCGGACCTTTCAAGAAATCCCTGGATGAGTTACTGCAGGGTTTTCAGAAACAAGCAGTTCAAGCAGTCGCCGCAGCTCGCCAACAGGACAACTTGAAAAAATACAACCAAGCCATGCAAGCGATACGGAATTTCGCTCTCGCAAAGCAGTGGGATGATGTCTGCATGGCAAGCGCACGTGCCTATTTTTACGCGTCCCCGAACGCCCAGCAGATAACATTGAAAATTTGGGCGGAGGGGCGGAAACAATTAATCGAGCAGGCAACTTCCCTGGAAGAGGAGAAGAGGAAACAGGAACTCGTGAAGTGCAAACAGGACCTAATGAAGTACAAACAGCAAGCGTTCCTGAATAAACTTATGGAACTGGAGACCATAGCCAAAGAACTAGTGAAGAACAACCGGCCAGCTATTGCAAAGGAGCTCAAAGCCCAGAACATTAAGGTGTTGATTGCGGAAGCGAAAGAGGCGGGGCTACTGAAACAAGCGCAGGCCCGATTAGCGGGACTTCAGGGAAACCTCACACGAATTACGCTCAATTACAACAATGTGATGGCCCAGGCGAATCGAGCCTTTATGGCAGGTAGGTTCAACAACGCCACGGCCTTGTATGGTCTCGCAATGAATGCCAGTCCGGATAAAAACGCGTTGAGTGCCGCCCGCAACGGCAGACAAACCGCCTTCAATCAACTCATACGTGCAAAGAGGTAGGTAGTCCTAACTGTTTTTGTTTTTGTTTGGAAACGGCCTGAAGACAATGTTTCGCGCTTGCGCTAGTATCCTCGCTTGCGTTTCGGGTTGGTGAGTTTTGGAGTGCGGCAGCTCGATGCTGCTTTGATCTTTCTGTCGTTCTCTTGTCTATTGTCGTTCGCGAGAGTCAAAATGTGTGTCGGCGCTCAACAATTCTCGCGAAATTCTAGCAACGCTTCACGAACAGCAGCGACATCGACAAAACGATCTTTCGGCTCTCGTGCCAGTCCCCGATGAATGATCTGACTCAACTTCTCGGGAATATCAGATCGGCGTTCGCGGATGGGAATCGGTTGCCCGTGCAGGATTGTCAAAAACTGGTCTTTGGGATCCGGGGGAAAATCGTAAGCCTCTTGTTTCGTGAGCAAATAGTACAACGTCGCCATCGCAGCGTATTGATCCGCCGGTGGTTTGGCCTCCCGAAAATGAGTGATTTGTTCGGGAGCCATAAAAGCTACTGTGCCCCCGACATCTCCGGTGAGTGTGAGCCCACTCAACTGAGATAAGTTATACACTCGGGCCAACCCAAAATCCGCTAGTTTCACGTGCTCATGCTCCCCTTGTCTTGTGATGAGAATATTTGAGGGTTTGATGTCACGATGAACAATACACTTTCCGTGGGCATACTCCAACGCCTCCAACAATTGACAAATCAGGCCGACTGCTCGATCAATGGCTAATGGCCCATGTATTTTGAGAAGTTGCTTCGCGTTGCACCCGTTGACATACTCCATCACAAAGTATAGCAATTCCCCATTCGAGTCCCCAATCTCGTTGCAGAAGATAATGCCTGGATGATTTAACAAGCGAAGGAAGGACGCTTCTCGAAGAAAGCGTGCTATCTGCGTCGGGGTCCCTTGCATCGTGGGCTTGATCGTCTTTACCGCAAACGGAGTTCCATCACTGGATCGGAGAGCCAGGGTGACAACCCCCATTCCTCCTGTCCCCAGGACACGAACCAACACGTAGCCTGGAACTTGTTGCGGAATATCTCGGCATAACTCCAAGCATGAAGGACACAGGTGGATATTAAGACTGTCGGAAACTGGTGGTTTCTCCTTTATCTGGGCAGACTCCAACAGGACATCACAACTCCGGCAGTGTGTCGCTTCTGGTATGCCGTCAAGGAGCATCGGTCTTGGGGTCAGCGAAGAATCATCGCCCGTGGGGGGAGGTATGTAGGTAACGGTTTTTGAAGTATCGAGTTTCGAAGACGATATCGACGATTCCTCTGCGAGGGCAAAGGAAGAATCCATCGTGACGCGAAGAACGCTTTGTCCAGCCCGAATTTCATCGCCGTCTTTCAACTCCGTCATGTTCTGTCGTGTGCCATTCACGAAAGTCCCATTATTGCTTCCCAAATCCAAGATTCGGCATAATGGTGGGTTCACTTCGACCAGAAAATGTACGCGGGAACAGCAACGATCCGAAGCGCTCAGCTGGAAGTGCGTATGCCTCGAACGCCCCACGAGAAAGGTATCGTGTCCCTCGAAAGTAAAGGAACACCCTGCGTTTGGGCCAGCAATCACAGTGAATGTGATACGCATGGAAGGCCCGGCATCCGTTGGTGGGATTTCTTTCACAGTCGGGCCAAAGTTGTGCGTTGAGTCGGTTTCCAAGCGAGAGACAGTAGTTTGCCAAACTTGATAAACGAGTTCCGAATGTTCGGGGAAACGAGTTTGGTACTCGTGCTGGTGAACGGTCTTGCGTGCTTGGAAACAGAACTCCAGTTCGAGGGTTAGCAATTCCCGCAGCAACAAATCTTGTAAATGGGCAGAAACTCGCGGCAGATAATCTTCGATTCGTCGGAAATCCCCACCTTGCCAGCTGCGTTCAAAATGGAGACAGAATGCGTGAATTCGTTCGAGTTCTTCCGAAGAGAGCGGAGGGAAGGGAGTGATGTCCGAGGTTTTTGGAGGCATTGTTTTGTTTCCACACTGTCTACGGCACTGCGCAACTCAGTCCATTTGGGACTCCAATCGGAGACGTTTCTGTTTTCGAGAGCGAACAACCATTTACAAACACGTTTCAGCGCTAGTTACGGGCTGAGGAATCGGGACCTTCTGCACGTTCTTCGGCGGTAAATCCTGGCGTGGTTTTTTGGTGTTTCTGACTTTAAACAGCTACAAGACATCATCGACCAGCTGGAGAGTAACTCCCCTAATGGATTGGGGCGAGTTCTTGTGTTGGTCTCTTAGCAGTTTGGTTCCGAATCTGTCCCGTTTTGTGAACAACAGATTGGCTGTGAGTCCATTCCTCCACGGAGATCTCTCTGTGTTGGTACAGCGCCCAAACATTACGCAGAGGAGTTTTCTGCAATCCACACGAAAAGCGACTATTTATCTTGGAGTAATCGACTCAAGTATACCATCTCTCACTTGATACACACCAACTATTTTGAATTTTGTCGGATTGGTGAATTGCTGCTTGCACTAGACGTATTCACGAGCGAAGGGTAATAACAACAACATAGAAAGTAACACCGTCTCATTGGATATGATGGAATTCCCCATAGCGGGATCGAAACGGAACGACTCACTGTTCTTCTTCGGAAACGAGAGCCCAGGATGGTCTTGCCGCTGTTTTCCTGGGCGACGTACGAGACGACATCCGCAGACGATTACAGGTAGTCCGCATTAACTAACCGCGAAGAGATCCGGCTGTTTGCAAAACGGAAATCTCAGACCAGCCAGGAGAGAAAAGCTGAAAGGTATGGGTTGGGGATGAGCAAGGAGATGAGCAAGGAGATGAGCAAGATGCGCTCGAAGGCGTAAGGCAATCGTGTGGTCAGGCAATCTCCGGCAGAGGCTTTGGGCACAAAGTAGTTATTCGTGACGGAGGCCTCTGCGTTCTTGACAAGGTACGCGACTGGTGTCGTCCCAAACGATGAGCATGCGTTCCACGGCAGCGCCGTGGAACGCATGCTGCACGACTCTGCCGTGCGAAACCTCCGGGTTCTCTTGGAACGTGGCTTAAATCAAAAACTCCCCAAACACGTTGTTATCCTCGTCCTCCGCCGAATTGAAGAGAACAAGACTGGCCAATCGCTTGGCAATGCCGCCTTCGGTGAGATAGACCCCACCACCAACACCCTTGCCATCGGATTCACTCCCTTCCCCTCCAAAGGCCGAGTTGCCAACCACAGCAGAGTACTCAAGGTGGAGCCGTGGAGCCCCCAATTCTTCTCCGGTGAAGAGGTCGAACGTCCTGGCCCCGTTGAAGATGCCACCGCCTCGACCGTCGGTCCCCACTATGCCATCGCCCCCGAAGACATGATTGCCAACAACGGTCGAGTGGGAGACGGTGAGTTCTCCTCCGAAATCCTGCGCAATGGCCCCACCATTACCACCCAATCCATCAGCGCCGTCCCCAGCTCGGGCCCAGTTGAATGCGAAATAGCTGTGGCGGATGTCCATCGCCCCTGAGTAATTTACGACAGCACCTCCAGTCCCTGCACCACCGAACCCTGTGTTGACGCCATCCCCGTTGGGGTCGGCGGCACCTCCGCTCACGGAGTTCAGCAAGAACGAGCTGCCCTTGATTGTCATGTCGCCACTGATGTTGGCAATGGCACCTCCAGCAGTACCTGCCCCTTGGCTTCCCTGACCGGCAACACCACGGTTGGAGACGAACTTACTCCCAGAGATGTCGGCGGACGTTCCGCCGTAATTCGCAATCGCACCACCGATGCCATTGCCGCTCAAAGTTCCCGTGGCCTCCAACAGACCGTCACCCCCGATGGCTTCGTTGTGGGCGAACGTACTGCCGGACACTTCCAAAGAGGAAGGAGTTCCGGCCATGTTGTCGAACAAAACCAAATCTGTAATCACGATGGCTCCGCCGATGCCTGATCCGCCACCACCGAAACCAGGAATTTCGTTACCACCCACGGCAGTGTTTTCTGTGAATTTGCTTTTCTGGACCACAACCGTCCCGCCGTTGTAACTGCCGATGGCTCCACCTTGGGCGAATCCCGTGGGGCTCGTTGCCTCGTTATCCCGAAATACGCTGTCGGAAACGGTTACGTTGGACCGGGCGGCGTTGCCGATGGCCCCACCAACGCCGTCCGGAGCTTGGTCGATTCCATTGCCGACCGCCAGCGGAAAATTACTCACGGCTTTGTTATTGCTGAACTCGCTCCATTCGACCGTCAGGTCCCCCCCGAAGAGGTTGGCAATCGCCCCTCCAATTGCATCCAAGCCGAACGTTCCGTCTCCTTCACCACCCGAGGTTTTGTTGTTCACGAACCGCACACCCTTGAGTTTGACAATCTCACCCAAGTTCAGGAGTCCACCACCACCGGTTACGTTGGTTTCAAGAGACTCAAGACCTTCGTCCGGGTTGGGATTGAGAACGTTGTCGGACGCGAATCCATCAGCGATCGTCAGGTTTGTCATCTTCACGGTAATTTGGTCCGACTTGCCATCGTCAACGCGAAAGACGCGGTTCTCGTCTCCCCCACTGAGAGTAACGCCGCGGAATAATGGTCCCTGGATTTCTACACTATCCGTGATGAGCAATTCTTCTTGAAGTGCGATCGTGCCGTGCATCCTCGGCAAGAACTTGATTGTGTTGAACCCCGATTTATCGTTGGCTTCTGTGATGGCTTCGCGGAGTGACCCGGGACCACTATCGGCGAGGGTACTGACCCACAACAGCGCAGGGACCGAGCGCTCTTCGAGAGCCTCGATTGTTGGAAAGACGGACGACGTTGGCAGACGGGTGAACTTGTTCATGGAGAAACTCCTGAGGGCAAAATGGGACGGAAACAGCGCACCGCGGACACACCCGCAGCACTGGTTGAGGCTTCTCGGAATCGAGACACCGAGCGATGGCGCACTTTGAGTGTAGACGAAACGGAGCGATAGTCGCTTGGGCTAAATTCCCGCTACACTTGGCAGCGCCCGAGGATCGGTGACCGTCGTTCTGGATTCCCTTTGTGCGCTCTCTTTACCAACACATTCCAGCTAGATTCCAATCTGTGACAGAATCGAAGAATAATTTTCCCGTGTGAAGTCCGGCAAGTACCGCGCGCCTGCTGTGCGACGTGTGCACATCCCCAAGGACGGCTCGAGCACTGAGAGGCCGTCCGGAAAGTAGCTGTCCAATTTGTGAAAATCCCTCTTTCCGAATTCGGCCCCATTGCTAATCCACAGCGTATGGACGACATCGACCAACTCAAACACGATCTGCAAAACGGCACCCTGTGCC
>CAYRFQ010000092.1:0-32275 GCA_964423615.1 uncultured Alcaligenaceae bacterium
GGTCCACGGACCGATCCGGCAAGGGCACGGAATAATTCTCGGACACCCTCCTAGAGAAGGGGTTAGTGTATCTGGACGACAAACTCGTGGGTCCAACGAGCAATGCTGTGGAGCGTGGCAACCGCCGGTTCCGTAAGACCCAGTGGAGTGTGTACAGTGTACGGACCAAGGCCCACCTGGTAGTACGCTTGGCGTTGAATCTGTACCGAGAACTCCACGCCTGAGAAAGGGCAGAGACGCTCAAAACTTGGTACACGCTCGCTCCGATCCACAATCGGATCACTGTTGTTGCTACAGTGTCCACTATTCACACCTTACAAGTTTAACAAGGAGGCCAACATGGGGAGCGGAACCATCTGGGTGAACGTATCGGTGTCTGCACCAAAGTCGATGAACAGGCTCATCAGACCACTCGTGTCGAGAGCGAACGAGTCGGTGCCTGCACCGAGACTAGCAAACAACCTGGTCAGTGGAGCGGTCGTGGGGGCGAACGTGAGATCGTCCGTGCCCGCCCCTCCGAAGTAGGTGATGGAACTTCCGAGAAGGGAGGAACCAGTGAGATTCAAGTCGTTGTCTCCGCCCCCGAGACTGGCGAACAAATTCCCCGCCAGGGTTCCGGCGAACGTGTTGATCTGGTCCGTGCCACTTCCACCGAAGAGGGTCAAGCCCCCACCGATTGCACTGGCGCCGTCGAAGCTGAAACTGTTGATGCCGAAGGTACCAAACAAGTTCACCAGGGCGGAACCACCGATCGTGCTACCGGTCAAACTCACAGCTTCATCATCCCCGTTGCCACCCTGGTAGGTCAGACGTCCGCCCACAGACGTATTGCTGAGTGTGAAGCTTTGTGGACTCAGGGCGTTACCAAGTTGAGCCGAAACGCTCCCACCAATGGTGGCTCCTCCGAACGTGATGACGTCCCCTCCGTTGCCCGTTAAGATCGAAACATCACGCCCAACGAGAACGCTACTCACATTGAAAAACAAGTCATTATTCTCGAAGGCAGAATTCACTCGGAGTGACCCACCAATCACAAAAGGACCCCCGCCGGTAGACGCGACAAGGTTCCCCATCCCGTTGATATTGCTCAGCCAGACGTCTCCCCCAATTGTTGAGCCCGGAGTTCCCAAGATGACAGCTGTGTCCATTCCGGTCCCGGTATCAATCATAAGGTTCCCGTTCAGACTCGAGCCGACGTTCAGAGCCACCGTCACGAGGTCATCCAAACCTCCCGTCCTGACCATGAGATTCCCGGACACTGGGACCGGACCCAAGACCAAGTCAGCCGGGGCTGGCGGGAAGGCGTCGAACACACTCACCAGATTCGGGGCCGACACGGCGACGGTCAGTCCACCGGCAACGTTGTCGGGGTTTCCTGTGATCGTCAAGTTACCTGCACCGTCGAAAAAGAAGCTAAGATTTGAGGGACAGTTACGATCTTCCAGACTTTCCAGAATTGGGGAAACGAAGCTACCACGTCGCATGGCGGTACACCTTTCATTTGAGAAATCCGAATACGACTTCAATTCCATATGAGTGCGACATTCTTCGCTGTCGGCACACACAACAAGATGCACTTTATCGTCTCTGTTTATCACAAAGTAGTCTTAGAAATAGAATCTGATTCGGAACTTTGGAAAAAGAGAAGAGTTCTATTAATTGTCTCGAAAAAGCTCAAGATGCCGAAAATACTAACCAAGCAAGAGTTATCTTCTACCAGGATTGATTTAAACATACCATTTTTCGGAACCCGAGAAATGGAGACGGAACCAAATCCTCTGGGTTCGATATGACGTTTGAGAATTGTCCCAAGAATTCGAGATACATGAATGTTTATAAACATATCACTATGTTGTGTTGTATAAGTTGGTTGACGTGATATGGTTATTATGTTTATTTGCTGGTTGTTGATAATCGGAATAATTTTGGGATGACTCCAATGTCCCACCGACCCGTGGGGGCCCGCCGCTCTAACTGGAGCACTTCCTCATGCACTTGCCAAAGGCGGCGTCTCACCCTGCGCCCAAAGCCGACTTCACTGACTTACTCTCCAAGCACCGCGGCACGTTCGTTTTCAGTCTTCCGCTTGACCCCGACCAGAGGTACCAACCGGTTCTGCCGGACACCCTCCGAGACAACGACGACTTCGGCGAACGAGCCGTTTCACTATGTCCAACTCCTCTCTGAAGTATCATTCCGAAGTCACCCGAGCGCCGCTCGCCAATTGACCCGACACTAGCCGAGCCCTATATAAACTGGTAAACTCGTTCAAATAGGGTTTACGGGACCAAGGGACCGTTCCGGTTCTCACGGAAGGTCGACAGGCCTCTTTGTGGTGATCACAGGAACGCAGGGGAACAGCGTGACGGCTGACGTGACTCGGCTCCTCCATCAGGCCAGGCAATGTTGGCTTGCTGAGCAATACGACGACGCCCTGACCGGGTTTCGGGCCGCCGTAAGGGCAGCCCCAGACGACCTGCGCCTGGCGGTCGAGGCAGCGAACTACTTGGGCCTCCGTTACGAGACGGAGGAAGCCGAGGCCATCCTGAGTTCTTGCTTGCGGCGGGCGACCACCCCCGACGCCCTTTTCGAAATCGGGTTAGCGTACGACCGTGGGTTCCGCCCCAACTTGGCTCAGGCGTGCTATCGTCAGGTGATCGCTCTTGATCCGAACCACGTCGGTGCCTGGATCCAGATTGCCTCGTGGCACGAGCGCCGTCACCAACTTGATCAGGCTCGGCAGGCCATCGAACGAATCCGGAGCCAGGACGCCTCCGTCCCAGAAGTTCGTTTTCTTCGGGCCAAGCTTACCCGCCGGGCGGGTGATGCCGAGAAGGCTCATCGGGATCTTTCGGAACTTGCAGCCGATCCCCAATTGTCCGACCAAATACGCGTCGATGCGTTGTACGAATTGGCCGAAATATACGACAAGCAGAAGAACGTTGGGGCGGCCTGGGCTGCGGCCACCAGAGCCAAGGCACTGCAACAACCAAAGGCCAAACCACACCTACAACAGGCCCGTCGTCTGGCCCGGTTGGAAGCCAATTTCGTCGAAACCGTCACCAGAGAAGACTTCGAAGTTTGGCAAAAGGACCAGCGTCACGACACAGTTGGTTTGCTCACAGGTCCACCACGTTCGGGGACGAGTTTGATCGAGCGGATGCTCGGGGCACATCCACAGATCGTCTCTGCCGACGAGTTTGACGCCTATCCGACGTTCGTCCAGAAGCACTTGCTCCAGGGAATGAGCGGGACCAGCGCCTCACAAGTCCTCAATGCCCTTCCGGCAGATCGGGTCCTCCAGTCCCGAACGATCTACCGCCGGTGGATTGCTGCCGCAACAAACGAGGTACTCCAGGGGCGATTGCTCCTGGACAAGAACCCCTCAATCACTTTTCTCGTCCCGGTGTTTCGCCGGTTGTTCCCGAACGCATTCGTCTTGATGGCACTTAGGGATCCTCGAGATGTGGTTGTAAGTTGCTACCTGCGGAACTTTCCCCTTAATCCGGTGAGCGTCATGTTCCTGAGCATCGACACGGCGATCATGCGTTGCCGGGCCGAGTGGATCGCGTGGATCAAGTTACGACAGAAGCTCACGCACCCTTGGACGGAGGTCTGGTATGAGAGACTCGTCCAAGACCCGGAAGCGGAAGCCCGGCGGCTCGTCTCCCACTTCGGCCTGGAGTGGACCGCTGAAGTGATGCAGTACCGCGCAACCCTAACAGAACGACCCGTTCGCTCCCCGACGTACGAGCAGCTCACCGCGCCCGTACACGACAAGGCCGTGGGACGATGGCAAACGTATGCCCAATTCCTCGCGCCTCATCTCCAGCAACTGGAGCCTATCCTGCAACAACTTGGGTATCACTAATCGTGCGACAAACGTAAAGGGGGATTGATGTCTGAGACATTCCGACCAACCGAGCCGACCGACCGACCGACGGAATCGGCCCCTTCCGAAACACGAGTTACTCGTGCGGTGTCGGCCAGAATGACGTTCCTTCTGGTCGTCGTGGGGGTTGTCGTTGCTGGTCTCATTTGGTATGCCTTTTTCACCGAGCCATACTCCCAGGGCCGCCCCCTAAGTGCTTGGGTGAGCCAACTCCAAGAGCCAAAAGATGAGGTCGAGAGAAGTCGAGCCGTGGTTGCCCTGGTGAGGCTTGGCAGGCCAGCGGTTCCGGCCCTCACCGAGTGCCTGTCCCATTCGAATCCCGAAGTGCGGATTCAGGCAGCCTCGGCACTCATGCAAATCGGACCAACGGCCAAGTCCGCAACTCCCCAATTGCTTGCTGCTTTGAAAGATGACAATGCCGGAGTGCGTGTGATGACGGTAACGGCACTTCAGCAAATCCCGCTCGACCCGGACGAAGCCATCCCTCCATTGATGGCCGCGCTGAAAGACCAAGATGCTGGCGTGCGTTTCGGTGCGGCGATGGCCCTGGGTAAATTTGGAGAGAGAGCCGAACCGGCGGTTCCCGAACTGACCAGACTCCTTTCCGACAAGGACACCACCGTGCGGCGATGGGCCGCTTCGGCACTTGGCCAGGTTGGTCTTCCGGCGAAGACGGCAATTCCGGAATTGATCCAGGCCCTCAAGGACAAGAGCCCCCACGTCAAAGCCAACAGTGCCATTGCCCTAGGTGTGATGGGCCAGGAAGCTGTCGACGCCATCCCTGAACTGGAAAAACTGACCCGGGACTCCGACCCCCTTGTGAGCAACTCCGTCAGGGAGGCGTTGAACCGAATCCGGCCTCAAGGAAATGAGTAATCGGCATTCGATAGTGGATGTCTAATCGCGGGAAATTCCACTCTCCGGCTTACTACGTTTGGAAGTCGTAGTTTAAGACGACACGGGCATCGTGTTTCGTCGGGCAAGTCCCACAATGGTAGTGGCGGCCGTCGAACAAAATGGCACGCCCTTTCTTCGGACTGATTGCTCGTAGCACGGTGGCGTTTTCCTTGTCTGGGTACATTTTATCTAGGATCAGCGTATCCCCGTCGGTGTCGTTGACATAATAGAGGACGACCCAATGTGGAAACGGGAGATCCACATGCGGCGGGAATGGCTTGGGATTTTCGGTACATGGAGCCTGCACTAACAAGTTCGCTTTGACGCGAAGCAACTTGATATTTCGAAAGGGGTGGTTGGCCTTGTCATGCTCCAAAAAGGCTCGGAGGATTCGTTGGGTGTAATCGAACCATTCCTCGGGCGGACCAATTAGACGGGCGAACCCGAAAGTTTCCTCGAAACGCGGGTCGTCGTGAAACGTGCTCGTATTCAGGCTTCGTTTCTCCGGCGGAATCTTGTTATTGACATTCCGATAGAAACCCCAAGGGAAGTAGTTGGAAAGGAACATGTTCTCTACTTCGTCCGCGACGCCAGCTGGTAAAAAATCGTCGTACAGTAGGAATGTCATCGTCTTGCGTCCCTGGAAGAGGCGAACCGAAAACGGATATCATCACATGGATAAGATTGTACAGGACTGACCCAGCGAACGGTCGACGATCCACCCGAGAATTCGTACGTTCCTGGCCCCACGATTTTCTCGGGCCGCAGCGCTATCTCTCCGTCGCGAGTGCAGGGGGAATTCTCCGATGTAGCCGTCAAAGGATTTTCGCGAGCAGAAGGTCATGTGTTCAGCTGCATGAGGAATTCACCATGATCTGGGCAGGCCTGGGCAACGGCTTGGTTTCGAGCGGAAATTCGCGACAACGTCTGTTCTACTTGTTGGTTCATGAGCCCGGCAACGTAACTATTGTATTGGCGGGGAAACCTGTTGAACCCCGCTAATACACACGCGGTCGAAGCGAACGGCAAGCGGAACCCATTCTTTGAGTCTGCCACATCACCAAATGGCCACGCATGGTCATAAAACTCCAGCGTCTCACGAACCGAATCGGGTACGGCCTCCTCCGACCGAACGGCCAACCAGTACGGAGTATCGTCCCTCTGGCTCAGGCAGTAATGCATCACAATGAAATCGCGAATCCACTGGTACGAGTTGTTCATGAGGTCGTTGAACCGGTCTCGGAAACACGCGGGAAACGTGGCACTCGGCCACAACTCCAGCAGCCGAAACAAGGAGTAACTGATGAGCCCGATTCCTGTGGCTTCGAGGGGTTCGATGAAACCACCGGACAGCCCAATCGCAACGCAGTTCTTCACCCAGGCCTGACGGTAATGGCCCGTGCGGAACTTGATCCGCGTCGTTTGTGGCGGATCGGCTCCAAGGAATTCAACAAGTTCTCGCTCGGCTTCTTCGTCGCTCACAAACTGACTGGAGTAGACGTATCCGACTCCGAGGCGGTCGTAGAGCGGGACCTGCCAGATCCAACCATATTTCCTGGCGGTGGAAGTGGTGGCCGATTCGATTCCCGTGGGCCGTCCGTGGGGATTGGGGATTCGAGCGGTGACGGCACGGTCGTTGAGAAGGCATTGACGGTAGTCGACGAAGTCGTCCGTCATCTGGCCGATCAACAACCGATGGAAGCCGGTGCAGTCGACGAAAAATTGACCACCAACATGACCGTGATTAGCGGTTTTGACAGACGTGATCGTGCCTGCGTCCGCACGATTCAATCCGAGGACGGTATCGGTGACGTGTCGTACTCCCCGTTTTTTGGCAATGTCTCGCAGAAACAGCCCCAGTTTGGCCGCATCGATGTGCAGCGCGTAATTCACTATTGGTGATTCGATCCGTTTTCCGTTTTGGAAGGCAATCGGGGCTTTTTTTTGTTCGATGAGGGTCGTTTCTGGCCAGCTTGCTTTCGCCAGCGAAGGTAAGTTTGGTGTGTTGTGGAGGAACTGACGGAGCCAGAGGTGGGGACTCCAAACAGGGTTCGTGATGTCGTTCGGTTTGCCCGAAAAGAAAGGATGGAAATACTCCCCCGGACCATCTCCCCCACACCAACCCACGAACCGAATGCCGTTCTTGTAAGTCGCACCGCAATGTCGCACGCACTCATCCTCGTCAATGCGCGCGCTCAAGAAGTGTTGCCGCAGGAGGGGTATGGTCCCTTCCCCCACCCCAATTGTGGGAATGTCCTCGGACTCGATCAACGTAACGTTCGCATGTCCACCCAAGGCGGTTTTGATGTGGAGAGCCGAAAGCCACCCGCCGGTACCACCTCCGACGATAACTACCTCTTTCACGCGGTCGTCCAATGCACCCACTCCAGTTGTTCAGAAAGTGTTCGTGAATGTAAGTTCTCTACGCAAACGGAAAATTTTGCATTGGACAATGATCCTTACGCATGTGAAATGTGAGATATGTATACGAAGTATTTAGCGTGAAGATTGACCGTGCTGACCGGAGTTCGACGGAGCTTGGGTTGAATGAAATGAGGCCACCCGCCCAATCTGTGTTTGGGAGAGCGGCCTCAACAGTTACCCCTTCCATCGCCCAGGGGCTGGATGAACGCTCCGACAAGGCCCTCCGCCTTGCGCTGCACGTCCGTTAGAAATCGAGGTCAACCGTCTCGCCACCGGACCGTGTTCCAATGGCCCTGAGGACTTGGCGGTCCACGGTGTCCTGAATGAAATGGACCGAACCATCCCCGAAAACAAAATTGACCCCGCCCGTGTGGTTACTACTGAACCCAATCTCCCACGCGTCGAACCGGAACGATCCTGGGAATGATTTGGGCAAGTTTAAAGGCACCCCAGTGCTGCCCAGACACTCCGACATGTCTCGCGTCACGTCGGGGTCATCTCCCCCTATATACCAGTGGTCGTTCTGTGCGGTCGGCAAACGGTTGTTCGGGTCTTCCTTCCGACCAGGGGCGCCGCCAATCGGGTCGGGCTCGGCTTCGCCAATGAAGGCCGTGTTGGACAAGCCATCCTCGATTTGGGCGATCGTCATCGGGTTATCCCGCATAAAACTCCCGTCGAGCCTTTGCCAGTAATCAAACGCGTTGGAACGGTCACGGTCGCTCGTAATGATTCCCGAGCAGACGGCCAGGTAATTCCCGGGGACACGCCGTTGAACCACCCACGTGTCGGTGGACACGTCGAGAACATGTTCCGGGGCATTCGTTGACGGACAGCGATAAGTTGGCACGAGTGTTTCCACCGCTCCAATGTTTCGTCGCGTCGGGTCACTACTGTTGAGGTCTCCCGGAACGCCACCACCAGGTTGAGCCCACTGGTGAGACCAGCTCTCGATGCTGCACCTCTCGTAGAGGTTCTGCTGCTCGATGTAAGGAAGAATGTAGTAACTCCACATCGGGCCTTGGCCATTACCTTCCAGGGGCAGGGCCAACGTTCCCTTGGGGAAATGTCCTTGCGCATCGAGGAAGCTGTGCATGGCCAGCCCCATCTGTTTCAGATTATTCTGACACTGAATTCGGCTTGCCGCACTGCGGACCTTTTGCACAGCGGGCAGAAGCAAACCGATAAGCACGGCAATGATGGCGATCACCACGAGTAATTCAATCAGTGTGAAAGCTGCACGTTGGTGTTTGTGAGCGAACATCCTAACCTCCGATTAGAATAGGAAAATGGCAAACTCGGGAACCAATCGAAGCCGTTCTCATCATCTGCACAAGTGGACGACATAGAACGAGACCCTTCTTGTTCTGGCTTCGAGTCATTTTGTTTCGGCCAATTGGCGTTGCACGATTAGCACCGACTTGGATCTACACCGAGCACGACAATTGTCTACCTCAAGGAAACTCGAAGTTCATTTCTTGGCGACCTTGATCTTAAAGACGAACTGTTGACTCGATGCCGACACTACGACCTCTTCCGGCGTCGAGTCCGGACTCACGTACTTTCCCGGAAACAATTCACGCACCTGCCCCCGGACCTCCGAGGCCTTCCCGCCAGGCGGAAGAGGCTTGCCGTCTGCCATAACTTGCTTACTGAAGGTCACTTTGTATGTCCCGGCAGCGATACCTTCTTTGTCCGAACTACTCTTCAAAGAAAATTTTCCCTCCCGGTCTGTTTGGCCCAAGCCATAACGACCTTGATAGGACTGCGTACTGTTCGCGTCCCAGAACATCACTGTCACACCCGAACACGCCTGCCCGTTCACCTTGACCTGACCTGTAACTGGGATGTGGACCGGCTCTCCACCGCCGCAGCCGCCCAAGAGGCAGAACGCGAACGCCGAGAGCCTTAGGAAAATATGACGTGTTGGTTTCAACGGCAGAGACCTTTGTGCTATACAACAGAATCGTTTTGATACTAATGTGTACTATTACTATAAAAAGATAATCTAAATAGAAAAGAAATTTAATGTGAATTTTTCGAAAAGCTCCTCTTTCCTTACCGAGCCCCTTCTGGTGTCCTTGGGCTGCGGAAACCGAATCCATCAGCCACTTCGCTCGCCAATTCGAAATACAAGGATTCGCCACATGTCGTGGCGTTAGTAATGACGATCGGAGTTACTCGAAGGCGCAAGCGGTGAGTTGTTTGATTTTCCCATTTGTGCGTTCAATGTCTTCTCTCAAGTAACTCGCTTGCAGGGCGAGTCGTTCTGGTCGCTTTGGCCGCAACAGTCCTGGCAGTTCTGTTCTCGCCTTTGGTGCGCTCCTTCGAATCAATAACGAAAGTTGTGCGAACTGGTGTTCCGAGGTCCACAAATCGGAGCTGCGTAGCGAACCTCCAACCTGAAGCTCGAACTGGTTGGAAGTCCAAAGTGCTTTCGAGAATTCCAGGTCAATTGGTGGTGGGGGAAGCATTAAAAGAAATGGAAATTCGCTCTCCATCGCCGTGATATGGGTTAACAAAGTGATAGTGCCAACCGGGAAACAAAATGAGTTTTCCGGCTTCGGGTGAGAAAACGAGTCGTTGGCCAAAAGGACTGGCAGGCGTGGGCACCATTTCCGTGAACGGTCGTGGGTCGAGTAACTCCAAGACTCCATTGAGGGGTTGGTTCGGGACGGGAACACCGCTGTCCACGTAGTACACCCCCGACCAAGAACTTCCTGGGTGGTTGTGAATGCGATGGAAATTACCTTTCCTGAGGATATTAGCCCAGCCCGTCAGCCTCAGCTTCATCGAGGGCGTGGATGGGGCTCCTCCCGCTTTCATCAATTCGGTGCTCACCGCCACCATGTGGTTGACTGCTTCGATGATTCGACCGCGTAAAATGGAGACGGCTGTGGCAGGCCACTCGAACAAAGTCGCTTTCGAGTGCCATCCACCGGCGTTCGCGTGATCGTCACTCGGTTCGCTTCTTTCTCGCGCTTGGATCAAGGAACGCAGTTCTGGGTTAATCTGGTCTGCCTCGGGAACTCGGAACTGACCGATCGGGGTTGGAAAGGCGAGCGCTATGTTACGTTCCATGGTAATGAAACCTCGAAAGACCGGAACGCCAGCCCGGAAAGTAATGTGGCCTAGCGGAATGGAATTCTGCAACGAGACTGAACACTGAATCCCGAAAACAAGATGCTACCGAAGCGAGTCAAAGTGAAACCGCGTGCCATTGGAAACTGTCAATTATCGATTCGTTGGGACCCCTCATCCCGAATCCTTCTCTCCTTGGCGAAGAGTTCAACATTATCCGGTTCCCACTCAACGCGATTGAGGTCACCTCAGGAGTGAGCCGTCTTGCTGAACCAAATTACTCGTAACCAAAAGCCTTCAGGTACGGTTGAAGGCGGTTGAGATACGGGCCAAGATACCTTTCGTAGTTGACCCAACGGCCGACAGCATGTTTGTAAATCGGTTCCCGCACACTCTCGTGCGATGGCGAGTTGACGACCTTCTTGTCTATCCGACTTCGGTAATCAAGGACCTTGGCATCCCACTCCAAACCGAGAAACGCGAGGGCGCGACGAGCCTGCGTTTCCAGATCCGAGATAGTATCTTCGTAACGCACTTCCAGCCAGGCGTTCGGAAGCAACTCCCGCATACGCAACCACACGCTCATGTCGAAGGAGTAGATCAGGCAAGTGCTTCCCCACGTCAAGAAGCAAGAACTAAACTCCGTCAGCGGAAAAAATCGAAGATACGTGCTCACGATGATGTCACGAGGGTCACGAACGGCGAACAACAATCGGGACTCGGGAAACAGCCGATACAGACCGATGAGCAAAGAAGTGTGGTTCGGGTTCTTGTCGAGGTGGACACGTCCACCAATCGGCTCCCCGAGGATCGCTTCGAGTTGGTCCAGGTAACGCTTTCGGAGGGCAACAACCTGCGGCGTGGGGCACTCCGCAATCGATTCGAGCGTCAGGGGGTTGTTGTTACGATATTTATACAACCCGGGAAAAATGTTTTGACTGAAAACGGCCCGCTCTGGTGAGCTTATAAGTCTTGGATGGGCGTCGAGCACTTGCTCGAGTAATGTCGTTCCAGTGCGGGGAAAGCCAAGAAGGTGGGCGATTCCACGACACCGCGACTCGGCCGGGAAGTTCAAATCGGCCCATTTCTGGAGGGTGGATTTATCGACGTTGGCGTACACCCGGCGGAACAACTCGTTGTGGCCCAGCGCCTGTCGGGAAAGCCTCACGGCTTCGGGCATTTGCCGAACAATGGCCTTGCATTGCTCAATGGCTCGCACCGCCCCGTCGTAGTCCCCTTTTGTGTCGAGTAGATGACACAATTCCGCCCAGGCATGAACCGCCACAACAGGAGGAACGTCCTGCCGACGCGTCAACCGAACGAGACCCTCTTCGGCAACTCCGAGGTCTCCAAGTCGCCGTTGAATTCGCGCTAACAAAAGCTGCGGCTCGGGCTGGTTCGGCGTTTCCCGAACGCTTTCGGAAATCACCCCGTAGGCTTTCTCGACCTGATTTGTCTGCTCATACAGTTCTGCGAGTTGAGCAAGGGCTGAAGGTTCAAGCTGCCCGGCGCTCTCGCGAAATTCCTCGTAAATCTGGATTGCCTTGTTCGGCCTGTGGATGAATCGATACGTTTGAGCCAGGATTGCCCCCGCAACGGGACTGTCGCCGCAAAGCACCCTCGCTTGCCCCAGTAACCTCTCTGCTTTGGCAATCTGGAAGCGACTTCCCAAAGCACGGGCCGCTTCGAACTGTGCCCGAACATTCTGCGGCCGTAACGCGATGGCTCGATCGAAAACCTCCAAGGCTCGATCAATTTCCCCGCTTGCCCAAAAAGCCCGCGCTTCGGCGAGAAGTTCGAAGTCGCTCAGATCAGGGATGGATTCTCTCGTGGCTCGCGCTCCAGGATACTTTCTGTGGTTGGCTAACGTCGGTCACGCGCGTGGCCGATCGACGAGGGTCGATTGGGTATTGAAGGCGATCACGACACGATCCCGCTCGCCGCTGTACGGCAGGGCACTGTGGGCCAGGTACGCCGGGAACAGCAACAAGAGACCATCGCAACTTGGCGGGTCGACATAACTTGTATCCAAGTATGTGTTTCCGAGATCGTTGAAGATTCCTCCCGTTTGCAGAGGCGAATAAAACCGATTGCCTCCGTTCGGTGCCCCGGTTCGTTGGTTTGGCTGGACGTCACCCACTTGGAGATAATAGATGCCACACCATGAACAGCCGCGATGGGTATGGGTATCGTGAAAGCCGCCATGGTTCGTAATGTGGAACCAACTGTCAGGCACAAGGACTCGTATTTTTCTCGGGTCGACGTTGGGCCCATTTACCTGAGCGACCACACTCTGCACTGTTTTTCCAATAAACCCTTTGAGCTTGTTGAGACCAGGATGGTCGCACGCAAACAAATCGAAGTCACTCTCATACAGTCCCTCTGCGGATTTAGCTTTTGTGGCAATGCCACTCACGATATTGGCTGGGGCGTTCGCCTCCGCCTTCTTCGCGTAGAGAAACTCGATGATTCCCGGCGCTTCTTGCGAGTGCTCTTCCCACATACGATAGAAAAAGGTGGTTGCCCAAAACTGTTTGAACTGCAACCCGGACGGATCATTGGATGTTTGCATTGTGAATAAGTTGTTTCGAGATTGAAGAACAGAGACCATCACTCGCAAACTAGTTCATTCAGTTAACCCAGGCAGTTGCAGATAACCAGTGAAGAGTTCGTGAAGAAACTTTTTTCCTTGCCCTTACCTTTTGCTTGCCCCCAAACGTTCCCAATTTGTCGCCGACCTTTAGGGAACACATCCCTTTCGCGAGACAGCCAAAGCCAATTCGTGTTTCTCCAGTCCGAATATTGTTGCAGAATTATTTTCTTTCCCGATTTTCATCGACGGGATTGGGTAGGAGATTGGTCCGTAGCTTGGTTTCCCACTTCTGTTATTCAAGTTACTCTATCTATTTGCTCTAGCTTATCTTATGTCCGAGGAGGTCCACAAAAGTTTGTATAACCAAGCGTTGATCCAATCAATGAACACTTCAAATATGAACAATTCTTCAACAAATATTTACATAAACTTTGTAGCCGTCCTTGTGGTTCTGCATAAGAAGGCAACACAAAGTATTTTGTTTTGGAGATCTACTCAGTTGTAAATTCTGTATTGCACAGAGGGTGCGGGGAACAAGAGTAATTTGCTTTTTCCTGGCATGGTCCTTTGTGGGTAGATTGCCAACCTCCCGAGAGTACCGTTGCTCGAAGCGTCTTTTTCGGAGTATTCGAAAACCCGCCTCGAACTTCGTTCTGTGGTCGCTGTGCCTTCCTGTTGAGGGCGTCCAGAATTGCAGGTTGGATCATGCGAGAAGACCTGGAGACACGAACTGAATCGGGAGTTGACCTTTCGACACTTTGTTGAGTTTTAGTTCTTCTGAAAATACAGAAGAATTTGAATTTTCTCGTTCGATTGTTGCACTTGTTTCCGTTGTTGAATTGTTCCATGGGTTAGATTGCGTCCTTTTCATCCCGTCTTTCATCGCGTGAGGATCACAATGACTTCGTCGAATCGTTTTTGGAGAATGTTGAGCAACTTCCGGAAAACCAACAAACTCCAAAGTCTGTTGGTTGCTCGCCGCCAGAAATTGTCATTAGAATTGCTCGAAGATCGCGTAAATCCTGCGGCTCCAGTCATCGAAAGTTTGGTTCCTGTCGACGATGCCACAAATGTTTCGTTGTCCACCACGCTGCAAATCGAGTTCGACCAGGACGTTCAAGTTGGAACGGGTGCTGGGAACATCAACGTTTACAATGCTGCCGACGGCAGCCTGATTGAGCAAGTCGACGTGGCTACTGGAACTGTTGCCTTCAGCGCGCAGGACTTCTCGACTGACTTGGTCACGGTGACCCTGTCCTCAAACTTGCCCGAGTCGACCAACATCTACGTTGAGATTGACCCCACAGCTATCGTCAACACAGTTTCGGCTCCAGGAACTCCAGCGACACTGTTGAGTGAAGATTTTGAAGATCGGGTCCTGATACCCAGCCCTAACCGTACTGGGACAGCAGACGAAGGTAACCAAGACACCGACTTCTCGATTGTTGTCCCAGGTGGTTGGGAAAACAATCTGGTCTCTACCCCCGGTCCCTTCATCGAGTACCGCCCCTGGTCCTTCCTGGACAAGACCTGGTGGATCAACGAGTCAGGTAACCAAGCACGGGACACATTCGCCCTCGGGGAGGGCACTGTGGCTGTGGCTGACGGTGACCAGTACACCGATATTGGGGGAGCCGGCACTCCTATCGACGCATTCTTCACAAGTCCGGTGATCGACACCACCGGAATCGATCCAGCCACTGTTGAACTGACCTTCGACTCCAGCTTCCGTCCGTACGCCGCTCAAGAAGGCTCGCTCACAGTCGCAGTCAATGGCGGAACACCAGTCGTCCTAGACTCTTGGACCACCGCGGCCATTGGCGGCAATAGCTCACTGGCACGAGCTAACGAGACTCTCACCTACGACGTCGATGCAGCCGTGGGTGGTATTACACCAGGTGATGACCTCGTGTTTGCATGGCGTTACTTTAATGCTGGCAACGACTGGTGGTGGGCGATTGACAATATCGCTGTTACAGCAAACATCAGCAACGAGCCTTTTGCCGGGATTCAGGGTGACGGCAGCTGGGACTTCCAAACGATAAATTCCGGTCCTCCCACACTTGTCAGCACTTCCCCGGCAGACACCAGTCTGGATGTTCCACCTGGGGCAGACATTACGCTCGTTCTGAGTGAGGACGTTGCTCTCCAAGGAACACCTGGCAACATTACAATCACCGATTTGAATGATGGGTCTGATAACCGGTCGGTTGCTGGAAACGACCCCCAGGTTATGATCAGCGGCAACACAATCACCATCGATTTGACCGCCGACCTTGAAACTGGCACTCAATACAGTGTTGCGATCGGTAACGATGTCTTTCAGGATGTAGCCGTCTCGCCTCTACCCTTCGCCGGGACGACTTTCACCTTCGCAACGACCGATTTTCGCGAATTCCCGATGTTCCTGTTCACACCAGAAAATGGTGCGACAGGCGTAGTTGGGACCGCGGATTTGAGTATCACCTTTGGTGCTCCAGTGACGGCGGTCAACGGAGGCACGATTGAACTCATTCAAGATCCCAACGGCACCCCTTCCACCATTGAAACGATCACGCTCCCAGATGCTCGCGTGATCGTCGCCAGCAACGTGGTCACCATCAATCCCAATACGGATCTGACGGGCGGTGTGGAATACGGCGTCCAGATTTCTGCTGGTGCGTTCACCTCTCCCAACACCACACTCTTCTTCGAAGATTTCGAAGGCCTCACACTGCTGCCCAGCCCAAATCGTCCAGGGACAGCGGACGAAGGCAACCAAGACACCGACTACACGACCACCCCGCCAGCAGGTTGGACTCGTGATCTAACGACAACTCCCGTGGCACCCACGGCTCCGTTCATCGAGTATGAGCCCTGGGCGTTCCTCGATAAAACTTGGTGGCTCAACGAAGCTGGTCAGGCGCGAGATAACTTTACCCTCGGACAAGGAACAGTTGCTGTTGCCGATGGCGACCAGTATGCCGACCTCGGCGGAGTTGGCGGGAATTCGATCAACACCTTCCTGATTACTCCAGTAATCGACCTCGCCGGGATCGACAACACCACTTTGGAATTACGATTCGACTCGAGTTTCCGTCCAGAAGCGGACCAGAAAGGTATCGTGGAAGTTACGTTCGACGGTGGGACGACCTGGAGTGAAATCTTCCGTCGCCAAGGAGAAGATGAGAGAAACGAAGCCGTCGTGATTGACGTCGATGCCGACCAGGACGTGATTGACAACGGTGGTGTCGGAGCCACGGCTCAATACCGGTTCCGGTACTTCGATGCTGACAACAACTGGTGGTGGGCGATTGACAACATCAAGTTTACCGCCGACCTCGCTTCCGGTGTGGAGAGCAGTCCAGCAATTACCGCAGCCGACTGGAGCTTCACAACAGACGGCGTGCCTCCAACGCTTGTGAGCAGCGTCCCTGCCGATGACACGATCAATATCTCGATTGCTAGTCCGATTTCTCTCACTTTCAGCGAAGACATCCTTGCTGGAACCGGTGACATCACTCTGGTCGACGTGACAGCGGGAACTGACACCCGAACAATTCCTGTTGGCGATGCTCAAGTCAGTATCGTCGGAGATACTTTGACTATCACGCCGAGCACGGCCCTGGCAATGAACAATGAATACGCCGTTCAGGTGGCCGCAACAGCCGTGACGGATCTCACAGGTAATACGTACGCAGGGATTACGGACAACACCACTCTAAACTTCATCACGGAATCGGTTGTTCCTCCAGCCATCGAGTCGGTGACGCCTGTGAACGGCGCGACGGATGTTGGACTCTCGACTACCCTTGAGATCGAATTCGACCAGGACGTCAAGGTTGGTCTTGGGAGTGGCAATATCGTCCTGTACCGAACGACCGACAATAGTGTCATCGAGTCGATCAATGTCGGCTCTGCCCAAGTCACCATCAGTGGCAAAGACTTCACGAGCGATTTGGTGACGGTCACCTTGTCTTCTCTTTTGCCAGGCTCGACAGAAATCTTTATTCGAATCGATCCGACAGCGATCGTCGGAACAGCAGCCTCGGTCCTCCCAGTCAATGCAAAGTTGCTCAACGAAGATTTTGAGATTCTCAATCTGCTCCCAAGCCCGAACCGTACGAGTACAGCCGACGAAGGGAACGAAGACACCGACTACACCACCACCCCGCCGAATGGTTGGATGCGCGATCTGACGACAACTCCCGTGGCACCCGCGGCTCCGTTCATCGAGTATGAGCCCTGGGCGTTCCTCGACAAGACCTGGTGGATCAACGAAGCTGGTCAGGCGCGGGATAACTTTACCCTCGGACAAGGAACAGTTGCTGTTGCCGATGGCGACCAGTATGCCGACCTCGGCGGTGTGGGCGGCGATTCCATTAACACCTTCTTGATCTCGCCAGAGTTGGATTTGACGGGTATCGATACTTCGTCGCTCGAATTGATGTTTGATTCGAGTTTCCGTCCCGAACCAGCCCAGAAAGGTACAGTGGAAGTCACATTCGACGGTGGGACAACTTGGAGCGAAATCTTCCGTCGTGAAGGAGAAGATGAGAGAAACGAAGCCGTCGTGATCGATGTCGATGCCGACCAAGACGTGATAGACGCTGGGGGAGTTGGCGACACAGCTCGGTTCCGCTGGCAGTACTTCGACGCCGACAACAACTGGTGGTGGGCGATTGACAATATCATGGTCACCGCTAACATCCCGAACCAGCCTTTTGGCGGCATCAACGACAACGCGACCTACAGTTTTACAACCCAGCCAGCAGTGAACTTGGTATCGTTGACTCCGGCCGACGATTCTGTCGATGTCGTCACCAACACCACGTTGGTTGCTGAATTCGACTCCTTCGTTCAACCCGCGACTGGCAACATCACGGTGTTTGATAAGACCAATGGCGGGCCCGCTATCGCGACGATCGACGTCAATTCTGCAGACGTGACTTTTGCTGGCAAGAGAGTGATCATCGACCTCTCCAACCAAGCCACACCATTCCCTCTGCTGACAGGAGTGGAATACTACATAAACATTGATCCGGGAGCGATCGTCGAGTCTGGCACCACCAGCTTGGTGAGTGAAAGCTTCGATGGGATCACCCTCATCGACAGCCCGCTTGCTATCGGGACTGCCGATTACAACACTTTTGCCGGGGCACAGGGCCAGAGCCAACTGACTGGCTGGGACTGGGACCCAACGACCACTCCTGCCCCCACAGGCGGTCCTGGGAGCGGCGAAGAGTATTATGGCTGGACGTTCCTCGATCCAGCTTGGTGGGATGCACAGGCTGGCCAGTCACGAAATACATTCACCAAAGGAACGGGAGTCATCGCAGTTGCTGACGGTGACCAGTATGACGACTTCGTGAATGTCGATAGCGACCAGATGAATGTATTCCTGAGTACCCCGGCGGTTACCCTGGACTCGGTCAATTCCTCGTCCTTGACCCTGAACTTCGATTCGAGTTTTCGTCCCTTTCCGACTCAGCAAGGGATTGTGGAAGTCTCCTTTGATGGCGGCACCACATTTGACACATTGTTGGTTTTGGACGACAACACAGTTCCGGGTGGGACAAGCTCGCTCAGCCGAGCCAACGAATCCATTTCGCTGGGAGTTGAAGGCGCAATCGATCCGATCGATGGATCGATCATCGACGTGCCTGACACTGGGACCGCTCAGTTCCGGTTTGGCTACATCAATGCTGGGAACGACTGGTGGTGGGCGATCGACAATGTCGAAGTCCTCGTAACGAACGGGACGCCAACCGGATCGGCCTTCCCAGGGATCACCAATCAAGACGACTGGACGTTCACCACAGACAACACGGATCCCACGGTGGTCACCTTGACTCCATCCGACGGCACACTCATCGATCCCTCGGGGACTTTGAGCATCGAGTTCAACGAGCCGGTCCAAGCTGGTGCTGGAAATGTCGAGATTCGACGCCTGTCTGACAATGTGGCTGTTGAAACTATCGCCATCGGCAGTGCCTCTTTCGATGGGAACACGGTTACTTTTGATCCGACTGACACGAATTTGGTTAGTGGCACCGACATTTACATCTTCATCCCTGCGGGGGCGATTGAAGACCTCTCCGGGAACGACTTCGCGGGCCTTGGGACGACCGATCCTGAGGATTGGGATCTGACCGTCGTTGATATCACCGGACCGCAGGTAGTTCCTCCGTTCGATCCGGCAGATGACTTTGTTGGTGCCGAAACGAACACCAACTTGACGGTCACTTTCGACGAACCGATCCTCAAGGGAATGGGCAACATCACGATCTTCAACGCTTCCGACGATTCGGTCGTCGAGGTGATTGATGTCAACTCGGCTCAGGTGACTATCGTCGGTGGCAATCAACTCGTTATCGACCCCACCAATGACTTGGCCTTGAACACTGGGTTCTACATCCAGATCGATCCGGGTGCCGTCTTCGACGCTGCCGGTGGTGTAGCGAATCCAACACTGTTCTTCGAAGATTTCGAATCCTTGGCGCCAATTCTGTTGGACAGCTCCAACGGTTCGGACGGCGATAATGAGACAGACTACATCAGTCTCGCAGGCGCTCAAGGTGCTGGTCAACTCACTGGCTGGACCATGGACGACCGAGCAACGCCTGTCAGCCCAACACCGGAATGGCAAGGGTGGACGTTCCACGACATCTCGTTCACGATCAACCATGACAATCAAGATCGCGACGACTTCCTCCCTGAGCTACAGCCAAACAATACCATCGCCATCGCTGATCCCGACGAGCACGACGACCAAATTAATAACGATCCGAATCAGTTCTCGGCCATCTTGACGTCACCATCGATCAGTCTGGCCGGAACCGTTGACAATTCGGTAACTGTCCAGTTTGACTCGAGTTGGCGGCCGGAAGACCTCCAAGAAGGCAGGTTCTCGATTGAATTCTTCGACTCCGGAGCTACGTCACTCGGCGAAACCATTATCTTCACGTGGGACTCTCAGAACCCAGCCATGTCGACCGACCCGAACGCTATCTTCAAGGGTTTCGCAACCAACGAAGAGATCAACATCCTCCTAGATGACACGATCCTCCCAGCCACCGCCGATTCCATGATCCTCAAGTGGGACATGGTCGAAGCCGGCAACGACTGGTGGTGGGCCATCGACAACATCAAGGTCTTTGCTGGTAACCCATTCGCCGGAATCACCGACGAGACCACCTGGAATTTCACGACTGAGGCGGCCGTCGCACCGGTCATTGTGACCGTCGACCCAGCCGACGAGACGACCGACGTCGTCCTGGATCCGGTTCTGACTGTCACCTTCGATGAACCGATTGCCATTGGTACCGGCAACATCACTCTCGACAACCTCGGCGGCGGCACCGACATCGTCATTCCGGTTACCGATGCAGGGCAGGTCAGCGTCAGCGGTAACGATCTCGTCATTGATCCGACTGCAAGCCTCGACCCAGGTGCCCGGTACGCCGTGCTCCTCGACGCCAACACGGTGACCGACCTCGCCTCGACCCCCAACAACTTCGCGGGCTTGTCTGATCCCGACTTCTGGAACTTCACCACCGACGGTTTGGACTTCATTCCAGAAAGCCTGTTGCCGGCCGACAACACTTATGGTGTCGGTACGACGCTGCAAATTCAGTTCGAAGAAAATGTGATCCCGCAGGCGGGTGCATTTGTGTTCTCGATCATCGAGTTGGATGATGCCGGTGCCCCGACAGGCACTCAAATCGACATCGATGTCACTGCTAACATGGTCGGTGATGACCCTGATGGAACTCTCACCCTCAGCGGAAGCGATGTCCCGGGTGGTTTGACAGCTGACATCGTTACTGTGAATACGACCGTCGATTTGGCCTTCGGCACGGCTTACGCGATCAACATCACCCAAGGGGCCTTCATCGGCGACCCCTCCGGGTTACCCTTCCCAGGTATCACCGATCTGACGACCTGGAACTTCTTTACTCGCGGGCCAGTAATGCTAGATGGCCAAACCCCATTTACACCGGCTGATGGGGAGGTTGAAGTTCAGGGAGATACGACTTTAGTGATTAGCTTCGACGAGGCTGTCATGGCTGGCACCGGCACGATTATTGTGACCGAAGATCCGAGTGGCACTCCCGCTGTGTTCGAACAGTTCGACATTCCAGCAGAAATTGGAACCAACCCAGGTCAAGCCGAAATCAGCCCCGACGGCAAGACGGTTATCTTGCGGTTCACCAACAATCTCATCGGTGCCCAGGACTACTCTGTCCAAATCTCCGACGGTGCGTTGACTTCGATGTTCACGACGCTCTTGTTCGAGGACTTCGAAGGGTTGACCCTGGTACCTTTCGTTAGCCCGACTGAGGGTGGCGGCGACGGTACCGACTGGACCGACGAGCTTCCGGTCGGCTGGGTTCGCGACAATACAACCACTCCTGCTGGTAACCCGGTTGAATTCTTCGGATGGCACATCCTCGACAAGAACTCCTGGAACGCCACGGCCGGCCAAGGCCGAGACGCCTTCACGTTAGCAACAGGAGCCGTCGCGGTTGCGGACGGCGACGAGTACGATGATGGCACCAACATCGACGGTACCCCAATGGACACGTTGTTGATCACAGCTCCGGTCGCCATCAACAATATCGATCCGGCTACGTTGACCCTCGACTTCCTCTCGAGCTTCAACCGTGACACGCCCCAGAAGGCTCTGGTTGAGATTAGCTTCGACGGGACGTTCACCGACGTCACGACTCCCCTGTTCTCGATCGACTCCACGAATGACGCCGACTTCCCAGGTGGTCCGACGGCACGGATTAACGAACCCGTGTCGATCAACGTCGAGTCGATTATCGGGACGAACATGATCCCCACCACGGACGGTTCGACGGCTCAGTTCCGGTTCCGTTATTTCGACGCCAATAACGACTGGTGGTGGGCCATCGACGACGTCAAGATCAAGGGTAAACTGGCCGCTGGCACGATTGACTACCCCGGCTTCCAGGACAACACGACGTGGAACTTTACGGCCGACGCCACGGCTCCGGTCCTCGTCGAGACTGTTCCCGTCGATGACGGGACTGGTGCCTTCGACCGGAACATCATCCTGACGTTCGACGACAACATGCAAGCCCAGCCGACCCCCGGCAACATCACCCTCTTGGACGTCACGGGCACTCCGACGGTCGTTCAACAGTTCGCTGCTAACGACCCTCGGATTGTCTACTCGGACAACCAGGTTGCTATCGACCTGGAAGCGAATCCGCCGATCACCCTGACCATCGGCAATCGATACGAAGTTCGGATCGAAGCCACAGCGTTGGAAAACACTGCAGGCCTTGACTTCGTAGGTTTGCCGATTGCTGGGAATCCGCCGCAAGACCTCATCTTCACGGCCGTTTCTGATGTCGATGGTCCGATGATCGATTCTCTCACTCCGGACAATGACTCGACCGAAAATGACCTGGACACCGACTTGGTCATCACGTTCAACGAGAACGTCAAGATTGGTCCTGGGACGGGGAACATCGTCGTCCGCGACGCAGCCACGAACGAAGCGCTCGAAGTCATTAACGTTCGAGATGCGGCTGTGACGTTCAGCGGCAGCAATGTTCCCGGTGGCCTGACGAGTGACATCGTAACCATCGATCTAACGAACGATCTGCTGCCTTCGATCGAGGTCTACGTCGAAATCGATCCTTCGACTTTCACGGACACGGCTACCGACAACATCACTCCGGGAGCCACCCTGCTCTCCGAGGACTTCGAGAACGAACTGCTCAATCCGTTCGTCGAAACGATCGTGAACGACGGCAACACCCGGCAGGTCGGCGTCCGCCCGAATCCTGCTTCGCCAAGTAACAATGGGTTCGAGAAGGTCTACCCGGCTGGATGGACGGCCGACAACAGTGGTGTACCCGGTCTTGGTGACCCGACCAACGACGGTGTCTGGGACTACGCCGGTTGGACCATCATGAACAAGAACTCCTGGATCGCCCAAGCCGGGAACCAGTCACGGACTTCGTACACGCTGGGGACTGGTAATGTGGCTGTCGCCGACCCAGATCAATGGGACGACGCCGGCAACCCACTGCTCCCACCGCAGTACAATACTCTGTTCGAAACGCCAAGAATCTGGCTCGAAGACACTGTAAACAACACTGCGGTGGACGGTGATTCGCTGAACTTGACCTTCGATTCCAGTTTCCGACCCTATGATACCCAGACGGCAGTGGTCGATGTGACATTCGATGGTTCGACCTACTACCAAATTTTCGAGTTGCAGCGGGGCACGATTGGAAATGAGTTCGCCAACATTAACGAAACCGTGTCTATCGACCTGGCGACCGCCCTTCCAGGTTTGAGTTTGCCGGACACCGGGTTTGTTCAGTTCCGCTTCGGCATGCTCTACGGCGGCAACGACTGGTGGTGGGCGATCGATAATGTTGAGGTCACTGGTGACGTCGTAGCGAACCCGATTGACGGTATCCTGGACGACACGAGTTGGGACTTCACCACAGCCGACCAAGCTCCACCAGTTCTCGCTTCTCTCGATCCGGTCGATAATGCGACTGGTGTGGGAATCAAGACCGATCCCGGACAAGCGAATGTCGATCTTGTTCTCACGTTTAACGAGAATGTCCAGGTCGACACTGGTAACATCACGATCACAGAGGTTGACGCGAACGGAACCCCAGTTGGGAGTGGCCAAGTCGTCGTGATCGATGTCGCCAACCCAGCAGCTACGGGCACGGCTATCACAGTCGTGGATAATGTCGTCACGATCGATCTGGCCGACAATCTGCTGAAACGAGACACGTTCTATAGCGTGACAGCGGAGGCGAACACTTTCTCGGACACTGCGACCGTGCCCAACAACTGGGACGGCTCCTTCGCTCCGGTATCGGACGGTCTCTACACGTTCCTCACGGTGGATGACACAGCCCCGGTGCTCACTGGCCTGGCTCCGTCGAATAACGGGTTCGATGTCGACGTTTCGACGAACATCGTCATTACGTTCGATCAGGACATTGAAGTCCAGACCCCGGCAGGTCTCATCGACATCATCGACATTACTGGTTCTGGAGCGGACAACCGTCAGTTTGCGATCAGCGACTCTCAAGTGAGTATCGCAGGAAACACCCTGACGATCGATTTGAGCAGTGACCTGAACGACAACAACCAGTACGAGGTCCAGATTGCCAACACCGCGATCCAAGACCAGTCAGGCAACGCGTTCGCCGGAATTGGAGCGACCGAGTACCGCTTCACGACGGGAACTGTCGTTCTGACTCCAGCTGATGACTTCCTTGGTGTCGAGACGGAAGCCAACCTGTCCGTGGAATTCAGCCGAAACGTGGCTCTGGGTACGAGTGGATTCATTCGTATCCGTCGTGTCTCCGACGGGTCGATCATCGAAGAGTACGACGTTACCACCAATCCAGCACAAGTTTCGATTTCGGGCGGTGCGGTGACGATCAATCCAGACCTGAACTTGCCAAGTTTGACGCAAGTGTGGGTCGAGATCGAAGATGGTGCCGTGGTGGATGCGAGTGACGCAACCCAGTTCGCTGGGGGCTTCGCCAACGATGATCGGTGGAACTTCACGACGCGGGGCGTCCCGAACGTCGACACCCTTTTCCCGGCCGATGGGTCCGTAAACATCGATGACCAAACGAACCTGGTGATCTCCTTCGCTGAGGGGGTCATTCCGACGATCGGAACCGGCTTCGTCCGCATCTTCGATGCGGCGACTGACATGGAAGTTCAAGCCATCGACATCACCTCCCCGAACGTCACTGTTAACGGCAATGAGATAACCATCGATCCGCCGGTTGACCTGCTCAACGGTGTAGACTACTACATCAACGTTGACCAGGGCGTTTTCACGTTCAGTGCGGTCAACCTGTTCGTGGAAGACTTTGACAGAGGTTACAATGACAATGGTCCTTCTCCGGTAAATGCTGCCCAACTTAGGTTGTTCCCGTTCATCATCGAGGGAGCAGCCAACGGTGACGGCACCGACTTCACGCAGCAGGCACCTCGAGGTTGGGTCAACGATCGTTCCGACACCCCTTCCGTCATCTCCACCACGCCCATCCCGGCAGGGACCGATTTAACCACCGTGGGATTGACTCCTAACCCAGGGTGGACGTTCGCTGACGGCACGCTGAATGCTCCAATCACCGGGACGATCAATGAACTGTTGCCATTGCTCGGTGTTGGCTTTGGGACGCCGGAAGGATTCACTCCCGCGGGGCTCCAAGGTGGCTTCCCACCGGAATTCTCCGGTTGGACCTTCATCGACTACAACGCATGGGTGAGCGCGGCCGGTGACCAGGCTCGTACCCAGGCGACAAACTTAAGTGGTACCGTGGCCGTTGCCGACCCGGACGAGTATGACGACGCAACTCCGGGAGTTTCCAACGTCACCCCGGTCAGCGTCAATGTGACGACCACAACCCCAGGTGGCGGTGGAGCCGACGAAGTTCAAACAGTGGCGGCTTCTCCCGCTGCGATCAGCGGTACGTTCAATTTGGCCTTCCAAGGTGTCAACACCATCAACTTGGCGTTCGACGCCGCAGCAGGGGCTGTTCAGGCTGCACTCGAGGCATTGCCGGGAATCGGCGCAGGAAATGTCAGCGTCGCCGGCACCGACATCAACACTGGTTACACGATAACCTTCACTGGCGCATTGGCCAACACGGACGTGGCCCAGCTCACCGCCGATGACGGTAACCTCGACGCAACCAACAGTGACTTCGACGCGTTCCTCACAACCGCTCCGATCGACTTGACCAACATCGAGCCTGGCAGCTTGGTCTTCGAGTTTGATTCGAGTTTCCGACCGGAAGTGAACCAGACTGGTCGTGTCGAAGTCTCCTTCGACGGATTCCAAACTTCGACCCTCCTGTTGGAATTGAGCACAGCTACTTCCGGTGGTCCCAACTCGACTTCGCGAGTCAACGAAGCTCTCTCGTTCGACCTGGATAACGAGGCCGGTGATCAGCAAGTTCAGTTCCGCTTCAGTCTGACCAACGCCGGGAATAACTGGTGGTGGGCCGTGGACAACCTGGCCCTTCGCGGTGACCTGACTCCGCCGGAGACAGTCTCCTTCGACGGCATCACGGACACTACGACGTGGAACTTCTCCACCGACGCCGACAACACCGTCGATGCCGTTGACGACACGGCGACGACCGACGAAGACACCGCGACGACCATCAACGTGAAGGCCAATGATAACGATCCGAACGGCAATATCGCCAACGCCCGCATCATTGCCATCAACGGAACGTCCTTCGTTGACCCGACGGGCCTCGGCGCGTACCTGAACTTCGACGACGATTTCGCGACCACGGGAATGTACGCCGACCAGACCGGTAACAACAACTTCGCTACCGTTGGCCCCGGTGCCCAAACCCCCGAGCAAGTCGCTAGCGTGGGGACGAACTTTGGCGATGCCGTGTTCTTCAACCTCGACGAAAGCCTCGCGGTGCCGGACACTCTGCCGATTACGTCGACGAGCAACGAGTTCTTGCAGCTCAACAACCTGGCGGCAGGCAACCTGGACTTCAACGACAGCTTCACGATCGTCTTCATTCAGTTGTCGCCGCGGGATCAAATCTTTGGTGATAACGACGACTTCAACTCCAGCCCTTCGGTGATCGGCAACAAAGTTTACGACGTCGATACGGGCGACACGGCAGGTTTTGCCATTAGTGACAACCTGGACGGTGGATTGACGATCGGTGCGAACATTGGTGACGGCGTCCATGAAGCCAACACCGCAGTGCCCGCCCGGTTCGGTGGTTTCCTCGACACCTTCGCCAACTTCGTGCCCTATCTGAGTGCCGTCGTTGTCGACAGGTCTACCGGAGAGATGACCGCGTACAATGCCGCATTGGGCGCCAACGCCTTCAACCGTGGGGGCGGGGCAGCGAACGCCTTTGCCACACGTCTGCTCGGTGCGAATAATGAAGTTGGTTCCTTCGGCAACGCAAACGCCGGTCCGGTCACCATCGGCAACGACGGCACCAGCGGCAACCCGGCCCTCGAGCCGTTCCCGCGAAACTTCGTCGGCTTGATCGACGACGTCAGCTTCTGGAATAGAGCGTTGAGTGTTCCCGAGTTGGAATCCATCCTCCAAAACGCCAGTGCCGGCAGCCCGCTCGGATTTGCCCTGGGTACCACGTTTACGGACAAGGGAGCCAAAGTGACGTTGAATGCCGACGGGACCATTGACTACGACCCGAACGGTGCTTTCGACTTCCTTCAAGTTGGTGAGTCAACCACGGATACTTTCACCTACACCATCGCCGATCAGGAAGGTTCGGAGACCGCAACCGTGACGGTCACCATCACCGGCGTCAACGATGGACCAGCCGTTAGCGTCTTCGGCCCTGACGTTCAACAAGTCGCTGTTGGCGATACCGCAACCAACTTCGGTGTAGTGGAAGATCCGGATGGAGCTGTTCTCACCGTTGATGATGACGACGCAGGGACCACAACCACGACGAGTCCGCTGTTCACAGGCACCATCGACGCGATAACTCTCCAGGATACGGTGGATGAAGGTTTTGGTTCCTTCCCTTCAACCCGTCTTCGTCTTCTCGATGAAGATGCTAACCAATTCAACTTCCTCACTGGTGTGAGCACGAACGAAGTTCTGTATCGCTTCCCCATTGTTTCTGCAGGGACGTTGGTCAACGGGGACGGTACGGGTGACGGGACAGCAGCTGGCGGGGACACTCTCGTGGTGACTTACACCGTCGATTGGGAAGCCATCACAGGGGATAACGACTTCGGCTTCGTTCTCTCCGACGGCGAGCGAATCATCGGTGGTATGCAAGGCGACCAACCGACGTTCTGGTTCATGGACGGATTCGACAACGGTTCCAACTATGACGACGACTTCACTCCGAGCCGCGCGTTGACACGTGACGTACCGGTGACTGTCCAAATCACTCTGACTTCCACCACCGTCTCCATGGTGGTGACGAACGACGCTGGGGACAGGCTCACCCTAGGCACCGCGGACTTCGATGACTTCATCGGTTTCAACCTAGAGAATCAAATCGACTTCCTCTTGGTTGGAGACGGAAGTACCGAGCAGTATGGATTCCGGTCCGCGGACATCACAACGGCGGTACCCAACGGACTCCAAACGAATCCGGCAATGGATGCTGATTTCCTCTTCTGGAACACATCGACCACAGTTGTCCCGACTCCCGATCCTCTCACAGTCACGATGACGGGTGACGACACCGTGGACCAGGCTACTGCTGCTTTCGTCATCGATCCGATCCAGGCACCCGTCGCGGTGGATGACCCAAATGCTGTTGTCGAGACGACACAGACAGTGACGATCAACATCATCCCGGATAACGACAGTGACCCGGATGGTGCTATCGGGGACTTGTCTGTCCTGACGATCAACGGTACGTTCGTTGGGTCGCTGGATCAGGCCGGTCTCGAGGCTTATCTCCCGTTCAATGACGTCTCGGGGAACAACATTGTTGACGCAGAAGACTTGGCAGACCAGATCGGTGGCGATAACAATGGGGCTGCCATCGGTAGCACACCACTGCCAGTGTTCGGGGCTGGCCAGACCGGGTTCGGCCAGTCTCTGTACTTCAATCGTGTTGCCGACACTTCTCCATTTAATGCAGGGGACACGGTCATCCTCCCAGGCTTGCCTCCAGCCGGAACCCGGGACGAAGCCGTCGCTCTGCCGACAACGGGCCTCAACTTCGGAGCCACGAACAGCTTCTCGGTTGTGTTCTGGACGAACATCTCGAGATTCCAGTCCGACGGGGCTCCTGGCGTCTTTGCTCCGGTCGTCACGAACGTCTCGGATCTGTTCTTCGGTGGAAAAGGTTGGGACATCGCCTTCGGTGGTGACGGGGATAATATCCTCGGCATCCTGGATGACGACAACGACGGATTCCCCGATGCACAGGTGCCGAGTTCGACTGGCCAAGATGTCGCCTTCGACCAATGGCAACTCTCGGCCCTGGTAATCGACCGAGCCAACCCAACCACCGGCGGCAAACTCTACGTCGGCCTCGGAAGTGGGAACCTGCTCGAGTTGACCACTGACATCACAGGGATCGGAGATCTAAGTGGTGGCAGCGTGGTGATCGGCGACGATGGTACTGGTGCGTTCAACTTCCAGGATTTCGTGGGTCAGGTCGACGACCTGTCGATCTGGAACCGCGCCCTGGCGTCCTCCGAGATCAATACGATATTCCGCGGTGGCCAAGCCGGTACGCCGCTGAGTGGGCTCGGCCAAATTCAGTTGCCCTCGGGCGCCCTCGTCACAGTCAATGGGGATGGGTCGATCGACTACGATACCAATGGTGCCTTCAACCTGTCACCAGGCCAGACCGCAACGGATACCTTTACTTACACCATCCAGGACGCCGACGGGTTGGAGAGTAATCCCGCGACGGTCACCGTGACGATACAAGGGCCGCCATTGCATTCGATCGCAGCGACCGACGCGACGAAGGCCGAAGGTAACTCGGGAACGACGGACTTCACGTTCACCGTGACTCGAACCGGATATATTGGTGGAACGTCGAGCGTGGACTATGCGGTCACCGGCAGCGGAAGCGATCCGGCCGATGTAACGGACTTCGGAGGCGCGTTCCCAAGTGGAACTGTAAGCTTCGCGGCCGGCGAAGATTCAAAGACAATCACCATTGCTGTTAGCGGCGATACGGATATCGAACCGGACGAAGGCTTCACGGTCACAATTTCGAACGCGACTTCGGATCCATCCGGCGGAGCGATTGATACAGCTACGGCTGTTGGTGTGATCGTGAACGATGACGCTACTGTTTCCATCGCAGCTACGGACGCCGACAAAGCCGAAGGTGACACCGGGACAACCGACTTCACCTTTACCGTCACGCGAACTGGAGATGTGAGCGGAGCGGCGAGTGTCGACTATGCCGTCACCGGCAGCGGAAGCGACCCGGCCGATGCCGCCGACTTCGGAGGCACTCTGCCCTCTGGAACTGTTAACTTCGCGGCTGGGGAAGATACTGCGACGATTACCATCGGCGTCAGCGGAGACAATGATGTCGAAGCCAACGAAGGCTTTACCGTCACGCTTTCGAATCCTTCTGCCGGAGTCAGCTTGGGCACAGCCACGGCCATTGGCGTCATCCAGAACGATGACGCCGCGTTTGCCGTTCTTGACTTTAACCAAGACGGCATAGTGGATCCTTCGACCGACGGCAATCTGATGTTAGCCGTCCTGTTTGACCTGGCGACCGACACCAATCAGGACTTCTTGACCCGCTTCCGTGGCAACACGACGTTGACCAACTTGGAAATCTACAACAACGTCAAGACGGCTCGTGAGAACCTCCTCCTGGACGTGAATGGAGACGGCACGGTGGATGCTTCGACCGACGGGAACCTCATTCTGGCTGTCCTGTTTGAGGTGGCGACCGAGACCAACCAGGACTTCTTGACCCGCTTTCGTGGCACCACGACGTTGACCAATCGGGAGATTTACGACAACATCATAGATCTCACGATGCCCTAGGAATCCTCCCTTGTCCCCCCTAACTCTGTTGGGGACGACTATTCACTTCAGTGAAGATTGTCGCCACGGAGTGACGTCCATTTTCGAGCCAGGACCGGTCGAAGATTTTGCGCAAACCGATTTCGGGGAACCAAAAACTTCTTCTGGTCCTGACTCTCGAAGGATCGACTCAGCCCAACGAAAGAGCCACCTCGACGAAGGCATCCAGGCGCCGTGTGCCATGGAGAGCGAAATGCTCTCCAACCTGATCCCGATAGAATCGTGCGGCAGGTACTCCTTCGACGACGCTGTGCAACGTGCCCGAAGCGCTTCTTCCAAAGATCAAGGGAAAGGCCACCCTGATCCCTCACACAATATCTACCCATTTTGAGTAGTGTCGCATGGCTCATTGATGACCCGACACGACTCACCCCGGACCAACACGAGAGGTAACGAATTATGGCAGCTTTCCGGTTTTTTAAGCGTCCGTCCAACACAAATCAGAGGAGTCGTGTTCAGGGACAATTACGGCTCGAAGTCTTGGAACGACGGGATTTGCCAGCAACCTTATTGGACCTCAGTGTGCTGGATGGGGTGAAGCCGGAAGGCGACGTAGGCGTAACAGACTTTACGTTCAGGGTCACTCGCTCGGATGACATCAGTGGGATATCGAGTGTGGCGTATGCCGTCACGGGCAGTGGAACGAACGCGGCCGATGCTACTGACTTCGGAGGCACGTTGCCCAGTGGAACCGTCAACTTTGCGGCCAACGAGACGTCCCAAACGATCACCATTGAAGTTAGTGGCGATACTGTCGTCGAACCCGACGAGGGCTTTACCGTCACGCTCTCAAATCCGACCGGAGCCACCATCGGCACGGCAACGGCCGACGGCCTGATCCAAAATGACGATCCGCCCACTCAGTTCGTCTCGGCTCCCGACACCTCCGTCGCCCCCGGAGCCCAATTCGATCTCCCAGTGACGTACAAGACCGTCAACTCGTTGGCCGATCCTTCAAACCAACTGACCTCGGGTTTGGGCCTGCGTTTACACTTCGACTCGACCAGGTTGGCGTTTGACAGCCTGACGTTGGGTGTGACGGAGGATGCGTTCTTCAACCCCAACAACGTGGTTCCTGTACCCGACACAACGGACTTCGACAACGACCCAGACACCGACGTCTACATCACGGCGGTGTGGAACGACCTGGTCCAGTTCGATGGTGGCTGGCCTTCGACGGTGTCCCAACCTGCTACACTTTACACGGCGAGATTCACCGCGGCTGGTGACTTCAACGCTGCGACGGACATCAATTTCTCGGCCAGTAGTACGGGCACGGACCCGACCACGGGTCAGTCGTTTGCGTTTCAGTCCGATTCGGCCACCATCACTCCGGAGGGGGGTACGATAGCGTTGGAATCTACCGACGCGGACAAGGCCGAAGGCAACGCGGGAACGACGGACTTCACGTTCACCGTCACCCGCACCGGCGACACGACGGGAACGGCCAGCGTCGATTATGCCGTCACGGGCAGTGGAACGAACGCGGCCGATGCTACTGACTTCGGAGGAACGTTGCCGACAGGAACCGTCAACTTTGCGGCCAACGAGACGACCCAAACGATCACCATTGAAGTTAGTGGCGACACCGACGTCGAGGCTAACGAAGGGTTCACCGTCACGCTCTCGAATCCGACCGGAGCCACCATCGGCACAAACACGGCCGACGGCCTGATCCAAAATGACGATGCCTCACTGTCGATCGTGGCCACCGACGCCGACAAGGCCGAAGGCAACGCGGGAACGACGAACTTCACGTTCACCGTCACCCGCACGGGCGATACGACGGGAACGGCCAGCGTCGATTATGCCGTCACGGGCAGTGGAACGAACGCGG
>CAYRFQ010000093.1:0-32092 GCA_964423615.1 uncultured Alcaligenaceae bacterium
GACCACTTGGGTCGAGCAGTACAAGGAGTTGGTCTACCAAGGCCAGATCGCCAAGCTGCGAAGGCTGATGGACCTGGTGCCTCGTCGTGGTCCGGGGACCAAGAGTCGACGAGAAGCATTGAAGTCGTTGATCGGATACATAGATCGGCGTAAAGAGATGATGGATTATGGGCAATGGCTCGAAAAGGATTATGTGATTGCTACTGGCCAAGTCGAAGGGACCGTGCGTCAGTTGGTTGGTGAGCGGATGGACTGTGCGGGAATGCGATGGATCGTCGAGAAGGCCGAGGCTTTATTACAGTTGCGTTGTATCGAACTCAATGGCGATTGGGAGAAGTTTACTCAGTGGTTCGATCAACAGACGCAACAGAAATTACGGCAACGAGAACGCGTCAAAATACTGACCGACGAACCTTTGACTCTCAAGAGAGTTGCATAAAAATGCTGGCAATAAGTGAAGCTGCACCCATTCGAATTCTTTTTTGTTTTGCGATCCACGCTCCGTTTCTGTGTGATAAGAGGCTGATGACGGTACACAGTCTTGGTCTTTGATACAACCGAGGTAGACATGAAACTCTCCGTTTTCGTGAAATATACGTTGTTGCTTTTGCTCGTCTGTTGGTCCTGGGCGAACCCTGCCGAGGTGTTTTCTCGAGAGTCTTTTAGCGGCAAGCAGGCAGAAAGAGTCGGGGTGAGGGACCCTTCGAACCAAAACGTCGAAACGAAGAAATTCCACGCCCTCCTCGATCACGAATGGGAATGGACATTGCGAAACAACCCCGTCTTCGCATCGGAACTTGGTGACTTTCGTTGGAACGCCCAATGGCCCATGGTGAGCCCGAAAGACTTTCGCAAGCGACACGCACATCGGCTGAATGTCCTCAAAGAACTCAAACGAATCGAGACGAACAAACTATCCGAAGCCGACCGCGTCAACTTCCGACTCTACGAACGAGAACTCAAGACTGCCATCGAAGCGTTCCAGTACAAATGGCATCTGGTGCCCTTGACGCAACGAGAGGGCATCCAAACGGCCAACAACTTGACTGAGCCTCTGCCGTTCGAGAAGGTCAAGGACTATGAAGATTGGATTGCCCGAATGAAGGCTTTTCCTCGCTACATGGATCAGACGATTGCCTTGCTGAAAGAAGGAATCGAGACTCGACGCGTCCAGACCAAGATCGTCATGAAGCGAGTTCCGAATCAGATTCGGCAACAAATCGTCAAGGCTCCTGAGAAGAGCCTTTGGTACAAACCGCTGCGTAACTTCTCGCTGAACATCAACAAAGCCGACCGAAAGCGACTACGTCAACAGGCGCAGCAAGCTATCCGCCAACACGTGGTCCCCTCTTACAAGAAAATGTTGAAGTTCTTCGAAAGGGAATACTTGCCTCGATGCTTCAACCGTGTCGGCGTCTGGCAAGTCCCCAACGGCAAGAAGTTTTATGAGTTCCGGGCGAGAAAGTTCACGACGGCCAATCTCACGCCCAAAGAAATCCACATCATTGGCCTGAAGGAAGTCGCACGCATTCGTAAAGAGATGCAGGATGTCTACGAGGAAGTGCAATTCAAGGGAACCTTCAAAGAGTTCCTGGCAGACCTCCGGACGAACCCGAAGTTCTTTCACAAGAAACGCGTCGACCTCCTCAACGACTACAAAAAAATCTGCAAGAAGATCGACTCGCGGTTACCGAAGCTCTTTAGCCGTTTGCCCAAGATTGGCTACGACATCAAAGTCATCCCAGCAAGCATCGCTCCCGACACCACAACCGCCTATTACCAACCACCGGCCGCAGACGGTTCCAGGATCGGCGGATACTACGTCAATCTGTACAAACTGTCGGCTCGTCCGATTTATGAAATAGAAGCCCTCTCGCTACACGAAGCCCAACCCGGGCATCACCTGCAGATTGCCCTGGCGATGGAACTGGGCGATCTCCCCAAGTTTCGACGGTTCGGAGGCTACACGGCGTTCGTTGAGGGATGGGGCCTTTACAGCGAACGACTCGGCGAAGAGATCGGGCTCTACCAGGACCCCTATTCGAAGATGGGCCAGCTCTCCTACCAGATGTGGCGAGCCGTCCGACTGGTCGTGGATACAGGTATGCATGCCTTCCAGTGGGAACGAGAAAAGGCCATCGACTTCTTCCTTGAGAACTCCCCTCGGACGAAGCTCGACGTGGCAAACGAGATTGACCGCTATATCTCGTGGCCTGGCCAAGCGCTCGCTTACAAAATAGGAGAATTGAAGATCCTCGAACTCCGCCAGTTGGCCACCAAGGAACTTGGCGAACGGTTTGACGTTCGCGAGTTCCACGACGTGGTGTTGTCCGGAGGAGCGGTGACGCTTGATATTTTGGAAGATCGCGTGAAGGCGTGGATTAAATCGAAGGACGATGCGGAACCGTCGATGTAACAGGTTTCAACGGGAAAAACGTATCTCGTTCCGACACTCCTTTCTACGACGGATTCTGAGATTGGCCGATGTCGAAACACAAGAAATCTACGAGGAAGCACAAGATCGCAGAAGCTCTCCAACAGCTAAAGGAGCGTTTAGGTGAGACAGGGAATCTTACCCAACGGTTGGTGGACGGGCTCGAAATCGGCGCTTTTGGGATCACTCGCCATCGAGTGGTTCGCGACAAGTCCGAGAAGTCGGAAAGTTTCTACCCAGACCGCTGTTGGTCGATAACAGTGATGCCAAGTTTTCACAACTGGGGATTGTTCGCTGTTTTCGAAAGCCGATCTCTCGTGCGATGTACGTTTGTGGCGAGAGGAGACATGCTGGATAAACTGTCGAGTTTTGTGAAGACATGGGCAGGATATGTTCGGTCATCACAATAGGGCCGACGAAGTGCTGAGGGCACTCACCTTTACAACTCGCAGCGTACATTAGTTCTTCCACTCTTTAACCCGCCTTCCGTTGATTCCACTGCTCGGGGCTCAATAACACCTCGCGAGCATTGCTCCCGCGGTAAGGTCCGACGATCCCATCCTCGGCCATGAAATCGATCAGTCGAGCTGCCCGTCCGTAACCGATGCCTAACGCCCGTTGGAGAAGCGACACGCTTCCGCGCCCCTCGGCGACGACGATTTCGATGGCTTGTTCGTAGACCGGATCACGGGCTTTCAATTCGGCGGACAGTGCGGAATTCGTTTCACTGTCTACACCCTGGACGACCTCCATCAGTTCTTCGGAGAACTCGGGCTCGCCATCGATGGCCTCGACAATGCGGACAATCTCCTCGTCACTGGCGTACGTTCCTTGAGCCCTCACCACCGAGCTGGTACCCGGTTGGAGGAAGAGCATGTCTCCCTTTCCAAGAAGTTTCTCCGCCCCCATCTCGTCGAGGACAACTCGGCTGTCGGTTCGGCTTGCGACCTGGAAACAAATACGAGCCGGCAAGTTCGATTTGATCAACCCGGTGATGACGTCGACAGTCGGTTTCTGGGTCGCGAGGATCAAGTGAATGCCCGCCGCACGGGATTTCTGGGCCAGACGAATGATGTGTCCTTCGACCTCACGCTTCTGAACCGCCATCAGATCCCCGACCTCGTCGATGACGATGGCAATGTAAGGCATCTTCTCAGGGATCCGATCGATTTCTTCTTCGGATGGGTCGAGTCGATCCAGGATCGTCTGGTAACTGAGCGTGTTGTAGCTTGCGATGCTGCGGACCTTGGCCCGACTCAACAAATCGTACCGCTGCTCCATTTTGTCGACGGCCCAGGCAAGCATCTGCTCGGCCTTTTTCATGTCCGTCACGACAGGGTGCATGAGGTGCGGAAGTGTACTGAACTGGTTCAGTTCGGTACACTTGGGGTCGATCATCAACATCTTGACCTCGTCCGGACGACGGGTCATGAGCATGCTCAGGATGATGCTGTTGAGGGCCACCGACTTTCCTGTCCCTGTCCTTCCGGCGATCAGCAAGTGAGGCATGTCGGCGAGGTCGTACACCAAGGGTTGTCCCTCACTGTCTTTGCCCAGGAACAGAGGGAGCTTGGCTTTGTTCGCTTTCTTGGAGGGAGCAAGAATGACCTCTTTGAGTCGAACGATTTCCCGATGCTCGTTGGGCACCTCGATGCCGACGGTGTTTTTGCCCGGAATGGGGGCGACGATCCTCACATTCACGACAGCCAAGCCAAGGGCAATGTCTTCCGCCAGGCGTGTGACCTTGTTGACCCGCAAACCGGTTTCGAGAGAAATTTCGTACTGCGTGATGACCGGGCCGGTGTTAATACCCACGACCTTCACGTTGAGGTCGAAGTTTTGGAAGATCTGTCCCAACTGAACGGCCCGGGAACGCAGGGCCTCGTCGTGTTCTTCGTAAGGAAAAGGGTCCGCGTCATCCAACAATTCGATGGGAGGAAGTTCGTACCGCCCATTCAAGTCAGAACTCGGGAGAGGCTCCGGCCGGTTGACGACCAGTGTCGAGGGAGCGGGTTCTTCGTCGGGTCCTTCGCTCGGCTCTTCGTCCGGTTCGGAACCTTGTTGTTCCTTCTCGGGCCCTGGTTCCGGTTCGGGTGCGGGGTGATTGATTGGGATGACCTTGTCTTCTTCCGGTTCGGGAATCGACTCGGGAGTTTTGGTCGGGCTTGGTTTCGTTGATGCGACGGATTTGCCGCGCCTGAAAACACGAGTCATGACCCACCCACCCGAAGACCACAGGACCCGTCCGATCGTCATTACCATCTTCCCGACCGTCCGGGCCAACGCAATGAGAAAGAAATCCAACGCGAGAATCATTCCCACGGCACCACAACATCCAACGATGATTGCTAATATTCGGGACGAGGTCACATTGAGGAGTCGCATGTGCAACCAGGCTCCTATGCTGCCTCCTGGACCAAACCGCGACCCACCGGCGAGGGGAATTTCCAATACGTCGGCGGCGATAGCCACACACGGTATCAGGACCACCCATCCGCCTAACCGCTTCCACCAGAGCCAGTACTTCTCGCGCATCAGGAGCATCAAAACGAGCGTAAACCAGCTGGCAAGGAGTAGATAGACGGCCAGGCCAAGCGAGTCATACAACACAGTCGCCACTTCATGTCCAGACGGCCCTATAAGATTTTCCGACTTCTCGAGAGAAGGGTAGACGGCACCCGAGGGAGGTAGGCTCGGATCGTGGCTCAAAACGGCTGCGGCCAGGACAAATCCGAGGGCGAGGAGTCCCCATCCGAATAGGTCCGTGGTTTTCGGAGGACTGTCGGACATCGATACCTCCTGATTGTTGTAAGGATTGAGGTAGGAGCGAGACGTTATGTCCTGCCCGGCATTCACTGTGTACCGAGGAAGCCTGTTGCCAGGTCGCACAACGGTGCCTCTTGTCATTGATCGTGTACGTCTTACCCTGAACAACACGCGTTTCCGAAGCAAGCGTTCAAGAGCTGATCAATATCAGTCGACATCTACGGATTGTGACACCAATGAGTACTTCCCTTCTGCACGTTGCCCTCTGGGAACCGGAAATTCCTCCCAACACCGGTAATATTGCGCGGACCTGTGCCGCTCTTGATCTTCCGCTCCACTTGATCGGTAAACTTGGTTTTTTGCTCGACGAAAAGAGCTTACGCCGCGCCGGTCTCGATTACTGGAAGTTTGTAAAACTCCAATGTCACGATGGTTGGACGGACTTCAAGCGGAGAGTGATTTCTCCTGACGACGACCGGGCGATTCGTCGGATCGTGGGGTTCAGTGCTCGGGCCACCACACCGTATACATCCTTCTCGTACCAGCGAGGTGACTGTCTTCTCTTCGGAAACGAATCTAGCGGATTGCCGGATTGGCTCAAAGACGAGTACGCCGAGACGATGGCAACGGTCCCGATGCTCACACCTCATGTTCGGAGTTTGAATCTTGCGACGACTGCAGGGATTGTGATCTACGAGGCCCTCAGACAACTGCAGGTCTGGTAGGACACCGCAAACCGACACAACCCTCGGAAGTGCAACGGACCAGACAGTTGTGTGTGATGGAGATCATTCGGAGCGAAAGCGTGGTCTTGTCAACTGCCGATATGTGGAGTGCTTCTTCACCAACCAGGACTAGCACTACCTTGTCGGAGAGCCTTGCTCGCCATGAATATGACGTTGCCGCTGCCCACTTTGGAGGATCTGAGAAGTCATGTCCTCGATGTCCTTTGTCAACACGATCAACTCGACAAGGACCAGACTCCACTGACCGAACAGATCATCACGAAACGAGAAAAACCGTGTGGACTTTTTTTCAAGGTGCATGGCCCTCGCTTGCTTAAAACGTATGCGGTTTGGGCTGGTGATGAGGATCGCATTTTGTTCTACAACAACGCAGGCGAGAGATTCGCGGAAACCCAAATGAGCGATTCGCCAGATGCGAGGAAGGAACTGGCCGCGAGACTGAGCTGAGACAGAAACGCACACTCTCCCAGGTCAGCTTCGTGCGAAGAACAACAACGGTCGGGACACTGAGGCCTGCCGAATGGCAAAGCAATCGGACATTCGCAAGAAGACAACAGTGTCCCTTCTTATCCCCTAGAATCCAAAGCCTACCGTGGCGTTGACTCCGTAGAGATACAAGTTAGCGTTCGGATTTGTTGCGTTTCCGCCGTTGATCCACGCCTGGGCGAACCCGGCGACCCGTACGAGCGGAATGATCTTCCCGATCCCCAATCGGAATTCGACTCCCGCCTCCACTTCCCCAACCGGTATGACGCTGAAAGTGTTGTTTTCGAATGCCGCACCGGGTCCGCCAATATTCTGATTGTAAGTAATATCCGAAGGGATATTTCGGTCGATGTCTGAGATGATTCCCTGCTGTTGTCCGTTGAGGTAAGCCACTTCACTGCGATTTCCGAACAGTACAGTCCCGTGAAGTTTGGAGAACACCCGGCCCACGACCCCCATGTCCTGTCCGAGTTCGACACTAAACTTCGGTCCCACACCGCCAAAATTGTGACCATAGAATATTTCGTCACGATCGATGGCAAGGTTGAGTTGGGCATCGTCATCGAGATTCACGAACGGGTCATACCCAACAGTCTGTTCGATTCCACCGGCACTGAAGCGAGTCGCCGTGTAGTTTTGCGAAAGATACGCGTACCGGACACCGGCCCCAATCAAACCGGTGGCACTTCCGATTTCGATGTACCGAGTGGCTTGGGCATCGACAACGGTCAAACGCAACCCGCTGCCAAACGCGAGCATGTCGGGGAATCCCATTTGTACGGAATTGAAGAACGGGAATGGCCCGAGGGTTTGTGGCGGGATGTCTTGTAGTGACTCTGTGGGAACCAGGTCGAGGAAGAAAAAGTTGTTGGGGGATTGAATCTGGATCGGACGATTTTCCACAGCCGTCAAAGTCGAATCGGTCGTCGTTACCCCGCTCAAGATGACCTGTTGGGTCTCGACCACAGGGACATTCCCGGAGGCCGGGGTCACCGAGAGGAACCTCGCCATCGGGTCGTTATTGCTGAAGGCGATCGTGTTCGCAGCGTAGGACAACTGCATCCAAGAGCCACGAACACCCCAATAGGGGCTGAACTGATAGTTCAAATTCAACCTCGGGATCACGCGGGGACTTTCGTAATCGAAATCGACGTCCCCAGGCGTGGTAACGTCAAAGTTTCGGACGTTGGTGCTGAATGCGGGGTTTCGGTCAAAATCGGTCCAAAGGACAAGGATGTCCACGGTCGCTTCGCTGTAGGTGCTGGGTTCTAACGATCCAACCGTATCCAAATCGTCGAACGCGTTGACCGAATAATGGTCGTTGGTCAAAGCGACCGGAGGAGCTCCGGTGAGATTTTGTGCAGGGACTCCCATCCCAGGAGGTCCGTTGCCGGGTCCGGTCCGGACCAGTGGCGTTGGCTCGGTAGGATGGGGTGGGATGGGGTAGTCGGGTTGGCTCCCGAATGTCGTTCCTGGAACGTACTGTGTCGGGGGCGGACCTTGAGATGGGAACGGAAAGCCTGGGGCATTTCCTTGCATGGTGCCAGGAACGAACTGGGCAAGCGCTTCCGTCGGCCCAATCAGACCAAGGCATACTAGCGTCAGGAACATCCACTGTCTTGCCATCGTCGCTTCTCCCATCGTCCGTATTGCTTTCTCGCTCCAGACCACCTCGGTTTTCGGATTTCTCTCTCGTTGACGCTCCGAGTCGTTCCTTCCGGCGTCCTTCGGGGTGGTCTGGTTCCACCGCTCCGTTGGATTCGGTCCTACGAGGCTGGCCGAGTGTAGAAATCGTGAGCAAACTGAAGTCGATCTCCTGCCTGGGAATTGAATCGGATATTCTCATAGAGATTCTTCAACTTTTCCGCATAACCCGTGAAAACCAAAAAATCGCTACATCCTTCCACCAGTTCGATGACATTAAGCTGATGGGAATGTTCTCCGCCGCAAAATGACTTGCTTGTTCAGGAAACGAAGCAAACACGGGCATCAGTTTTCTTGGAGAAAACGGAGCGCTTCTGCCGCCATCAGTTAGAATAGGAGAGTTGGGCATACAAGGATTTGAGATCGTTCGTGCAAGATACAAGACGTGTGAAAAAGGCTCATCCAATCAAAGGCTGGTGAGCCTCTTGGAAACCCAGTTCGTTGTTGCATCTGCCCTCTGTGTGGAAACGTCGGACGGTAGGACGATCTCGAAGGTGTGCTGCTTTACCCGATGGAAAAAAGGAAATTGCCAAGCTGATTGGCATCCTTCAGCATGTCCAGGATTTCTTTACGACTTGAGAGCAACCGTCATCCTCCAAGAAGGAGAACAAGACATGACCACCATCCTCACGATCGACGATTCTCCAGTCGACCAACGTCTTGCTGGTGCTTTTCTTGAGTCACAAGGGTGTACACCCATCTACGCTTCCAATGGGTCCCAGGCGGTCGAAATACTCAGACACGGGCAACCCGACGCGGTGTTGACGGATTTGCAGATGCCCGAGATGAACGGTTTGGAACTGGTGAAACACGTGCGCCGCCATTTCCCCAACCTCCCTGTGATCTTGATGACGGCCTTCGGGAGCGAGGAAATCGCCCTCCAAGCCTTACTTGCCGGAGCGTCGAGTTACGTCCGAAAACAACACTTGCGGCGCGACCTCGGCGAAGCCCTTCGTGTCGTCCTCGCGGCCGTCGAAACGGTCCAACAACGAGACCAAGTTCGTCATCTGTTGGTGGACAGCAAGGCCCGATTTGTCTTGGGCTACGAACGGGGAAGCCCTCAAGCCCTTGTCCACCACCTATGCAGTGCCTTGGAAGGGATCAATTTTTGTGATCAAACCGGACTCCTCCAGATCGCCACGGCGTTGACCGAGGCCCTGACGAACGCCATCGACCACGGCAACTTGGAGTTGGATTCTGACCTACGGGATTCACCTGGAAATCAGTACCGCGAGTTGGGAAATGAACGAGCCAAGACGCCACCGTACTGTGACCGAAAAGTCTACGTCACCATTCACCTCTCTGCTGCTGAAGTACGCTACACGATACGGGATGAGGGTGCTGGGTTCGACCACACCACCCTTCTCGACCCAACCGATCCCGAAAATCTGTTGAAAGCGAGCGGCCGTGGGATCATGTTGATTCGCACCTTCATGGACGAAACTTGGTACAACAGTGAAGGCAACGAACTGACGATGGTCAAGCGGCGTTAAGGTCGGTATTCGCAGGTCTTTCCACTTCTTCGGTGATCAAGAGCCATGCCAAGGCCGAAGTCTCCAGGATGAAAGTAGTTTGATGATTGGGCAAATCGCGAAGTCAGAGTACCAGAGAGGCCAATCTCCTCATCTTTCAACTAGCTTGTCATACGCTCCAGTACCTTCGCAGGTCTCACAATGAACCAGCGCAAACCCAACACGCTCTTCCTTCGTCTCCTTTGCCCAACCGTCCGACCGTTCTTTCTTGCAGTTTATTTTCCTTTGATGATCTTGATCATCGCTCTGGCTGACGCATCACCAACGAGGCAGTAACTTTCCGCCGAGTTGTGCCAGTGGCTTTTTTGGCGACCTGGCTTATGCCTTTGGAAATGACGTGTGGGCACGGCAACGCAGTAATCGTGCTTCTTGGCCGCCGCCATCTGGGCTGGCTCGATGCTTTTGGCCAGGAAGCCCGCCACACGCGTTGCCTTTGGTCCCCCCATGCCGCTCGTGGCGATCACGAACGGTAGTTTCTTGTTCCCCAGGTCTTTGCGAATGTCCTGGATGAAGTTGGACATATTCTTTTCGTATTCGGCAGCGAATTCTCGGTTTGTCGCGTCGTTCCAACCTTGATGCCAAAAGAACCCAGCAATCTCATAACCTTGCCCTTGGTAGTCGGGGAAGTGCTTTTTGAGGTCGTCGAGGACTTCTCGAACTTCCGACAGCGTTTGTCGATACTTTGAGCCGATGACTTTCTTGAACTCAGCCATGGTCATCTTGGGGTTTCTTCTCTTCGCCCCCTTCAACAGTTTTTCCAGGACTTCTTCGCTGGGCATGCCCGAACTGGGTGGTCGGAAAGTCATAGCGATGGCCTGTCCGCCCCAGGCACATTTGATCAACAGAACTTGCTCGTCCAAGTAATCTCCGATGACGTGTCCGAAAGCCAAAGCCGGACCAATGCTCTTGTCGTTCGCCCCCAGGCCCACCTTGAGGTTACACTTGGTGACCACGCCTTTGCCGCTCTTGTGGTAGTACCAAACGTCGGGGCGTTCGACCCACTGTCCAGCTTTTTTCAAGTACGAAAACTGTTTTTGTTGGGCCGCGTAGTCGAGGTCGCCGTCTTTGCCCATACTGATACGGCCGTGGCCTTGCATGTTTGACTGGCCAGCAAGGATGAAGACTTTGACAGGCTTCTTCTGTTCGCTTCGCCCTTGCAAGGGTGCCATCACAGCGATAATCACCACGAGGATGGCGAACGCTCCTTTGTGGAATCGAAAGCGAGTCATAAACGAATACTCCTTGATGTAGATTCCTGAGTCATTGAGGCTCAACTCTGACAACGTGCGTTCCCTCATGACTCCAAACCCTTTCTAGTACTTCGGTCAACAAACTGCAAACGCTAGTCCTGAAACAACTCTCTGGTCAAACGACTGCTGCAATCCCAAACTGGGGTTTCAGACCGGTGACCAATTAGTTCAACGCAATGAGACTCCTCCAAAATCGACCAAATTCCCTGCTTGATTCGCTCCTGCGTATTCCCTATTCTCATCTTTTTGGACACTTCTCCAAGAATTGGAGCACAAGCGTTATTATGTCGCGGCAATTCATCAACCAGTTGAACGACGGCGAATCCATCAACGAAGTCTATCTCGTCAGCGAAAAGCAGCTTCGGGCTAACCGCAACGGGAACTTGTTCATTCAGCTGGAACTGCGCGATAGAACGGGCTCTATGAGTGCCCGATTGTGGAATGCTGGGGAAAACCTCTTCAAATCCTTCGAGCAGGGCGACTTCTTGCGGGTCCAGGGAAAAGTCCAGTTATTCCAGGGGGCCTTGCAGATCATCTTGAACCACATCGACCGGATTCCCAGCGAAGAGATCGACCTGGCGGACTTCTTGCCCCATACCGAGCAAGACGTCAGCAAACTCTTCGATAAACTCCGAACAACCCTCCTGCGAGTTGAGAATCCCCACCTACGGGGTCTGGTAGAATGCTTTTTAATGGATGAAGATTTTGTACGCGACTTTTGTCGAGCGCCTGCAGGAATTCGCAACCATCACGCATATCTGGGTGGACTTCTGGAGCACGTCGTGAATATGCTGGAAGCAGCGGATCGCGTGTTGCCACTTTATCCGGAGGTCGATCGTGATTTACTCCTGATGGGCATCTTGTTCCACGACGTTGGGAAGATACGAGAATTGAGCTATGGCCGGGTCTTCAGCTACACCGACGAAGGCCAACTCGTCGGACACATCGTCATGGGCGTCGAAATGGTCAACGAGAAGATTCCCCAGGTTCCCGACCTGACTGGTGAACCTTTTCCGACCGAATTGCTTCTAAGAATTAAGCACATGATCCTCAGTCACCACGGGACTTATGAGTTCGGAAGCCCCAAGTTGCCCATGACACCCGAAGCCATTGCTTTGCACTATCTTGACAATCTCGACGCCAAGGTTCATACGTTCACCCGCGACATTCGCGAAGATGCTAATCAAAGTTCACCCTGGACGGCCTTCAATCAGTCCCTCCAGCGGCGTTTATTCAAAGGTGGAAGCGGTCCCGGCGTCTCGGCGGATGACGTGGAAGGAGTCGATTGAGAAATTTGTCATTGCGAAGTAAAAGGGAAGACGCCGAAAGGAAGATCGACAATCCACGCGGGGAAATGAAACTCAGTAAGACGGCCCTATTGGAGCATCTTACGGCCTTTCGTCCGACCCTGATATTTACTTCATCCATTCCTTATTGTTGATTCCCCAAAGCCATGCCCCGTTTCGAAAACATCATCTTGACCACCGTCGCCCGGAAAAACTACCAACCGGTCAAACCCAAAATATTAGCCAAGAAACTGGGCGTGGCAGCCTCCGAATATTCGGACTTCCGGCGGACCCTCAAGAAACTCCACAAGCAAGGTCGGATCGAGTTCGGAAAGAACCACACCATCCGACAAATCCAACCTCACGGCACTGCCACGGGTGTCTTCCGGAAGGCCAATGCCGGATACGGATTCGTCCGTCCGTCCGGGTCGACTGGCCAGGGCAACAACGAAATATTCATTCCCGAACATCGCACACTCGACGCCTCCTCAGGCGACGAGGTGATGGTCCGGATCCTCAAAAAACCCAATCGCTCGGACTTGGGACCGTCGGGGGAAATCCTCCAGGTCCTCGAACGCGCCACACGACAATTCGTCGGGACGTACCTCGAGAGGGACGGTCAAGGGTTCGTTCGCGTCGACGGGACGATCTTCGCACACAGCGTTTTGGTCGGCGATCCCGGAGCCAAAGGCGCCAAGCCCCAGGATAAAGTCGTCTTCGAGATGATCCGATTCCCGACGGCGGAAGACCGCGGAGAAGGCGTCATCACCGAAGTCCTCGGCGAACGAGGGAAACCCGGCGTCGACCTCCTGTCGGTCATGCGGGAATTCAATCTCCCCGAGAAGTTCCCCGAAGAGGTCCTCGAAGAGGCCCGACATGCCGCCGCCGCTTTCAACGAGAGAGACCTCTACGGTCGCGAAGACTTCACCAAGACGCTCACGATCACCATCGATCCCGTCGATGCCCGTGACTTTGACGACGCGGTGTCACTGATGCACGACCCGAAGTCGCGGCACTGGTTCCTGACCGTCCACATCGCCGACGTCGCCCACTTCGCCCCGCCGGGGAGCCTGCTCGACCGCGAAGCCCGCAAACGAGCTACGAGCGTCTACCTGCCGCAACGCGTGATCCCGATGTTCCCGGAGATTATATCGAACAACCTGGCGAGCCTCCAACAAGGCCGAGTTCGGTACGTCAAGACGGTCCAGATCGAGTTCACGCCCGAAGGCCAGGTCGTTCACACACGATTCGCCAACGCAGCCATTAAGGTCTTCCAGCGGTTCGCGTATCAGCAGGTGATGGACTTCCTCGATCGACACGATGCGGCCCAGGCCAGTAACTCCAACGGCACGTTGACGCAGTCGAACTCGGATTCGAACGTGGCTACCGTTCCGGCCGTCAAGATTCATCCGGAAGTCGCCGCGATGTTGTTGAAGATGCGCGAATTCGCCATGGTCTTGCGGCAACGGCGGTTGCGTCGTGGTGCGTTGGAACTCGACATGCCCGAAGCCGAGTTGGAGTACGACAACGAAGGCAAGGTCGTTGGAGCCCACTTCGCCAAGCACGACGTGAGCCACCAGATCATCGAAGAGTTCATGCTCGCGGCCAACGAAGCCGTGGCCCAACAATTCGACGACATGAACGTGGCGATCTTGCGACGCGTCCACCCACCGCCAATTCACAGCAAGTTGATAGCGTTCGGACAGTTCGCTCGCATCCTCGGGTACAAGATCACCCACGAGACGGACCGGTTTGCCCTCCAGCGAGTCCTCAAGCAATCGTCGAGTGAACCCGATAAGTACGCCGTCCATTACGCGTTGTTGCGGAGTCTCAAGCAGGCCGTTTACAGCCCTAAGGTCGAAGCCCACTACGCCCTGGCGAGCGACAATTATTGCCACTTCACTTCGCCAATCCGCCGTTACCCCGACCTCGTCGTCCACCGATTGTTGGAACAATGGCTCCAGACCCGGAAAGCCGGCAGCGACGTGACCGAGTTGACGGCCATCGGCGAGCACTGCAGCAAGATGGAGCGACGGGCCGAGTTGGCCGAGCGTGAGCTGATCAAGACGAAGTTGCTCATGTACATGAGCGAGCGTATCGACGAAGAGTACGAAGTCATCATCACCGGCGTGGCCGACTACGGGTTCTATGCCCAGCCCGAAAACTTACCCGTCGAGGGCCTCGTCCGTGTCACGACCATGAACGACGACTATTACTACTTCGACGAGGCTGGACACAGTCTCATCGGCAAGAAGCACGGGCGGAGTTTCCGACTCGGGGACACCGTCAAGGTTCAAGTCGCTCGGGTCGATCTGCAAAAGCGTCAGATGGATTTTCGTATCGTCGGGAATGGCCCCCCGATGGCTAAGAAACCTCGAAAGCGACGACGATAGCTACAAAAGCCAGAACCCAAGAGACAAGCTCAAGAGACAAGACTCAAGATGTCCGTTTCATAAGTTCGTCGCCAGTTCCTCGTCGGGCTTTCTTCGCCGATAGGGACGTGACAGATGAAGTAATCGCTCATAGAGCACAGGTCGGCGACCGAACCACGCCCGACCCCTGCGACGTTCCCTCTTGGTCTTCTCAAAGGGTGTCCCACGAACCAACGGTTGACCGATGTACGTCCAACGATACGGATGTGCCGAACGCAAATTGTAGTCCCAAAGTTAGCGATTCAAACGGTTCTCCAAGTCCCGGATCGATACAAAACCGCCTCGCTTGAAGAACTGACGGGCCAACACGCGGAAGAACAACTCGACTTGGTTAAGCCACGAACCATGAACCGGCACGAAATGGAATACGTGCTTGTGCTCGGGGTCACTCAAGAACGCCCGGCGTTGCTTCTGGGTCTTGAGACTCTTCGGATGAAACCCAACCCCACACAGTTGGGCCACACTCTGGCACAATTCCAACGACAGGTGGGTGTTGAGGTTGTCCAGAACCCAGTTGTACGAAGCGTTCTCGCCACTGGCTGACGGTGTGTCGGTCACAACCGAGTTGGGCGGCGATGACTTGGTTGGAGGGATTCTCATCTGTCGCGGCCAGCAAGATGATGCGACAGCGAAAGACCAACGCTTGGGGTGTTGAGCGAGCCCGGCACAACGATTGAAGTTGTTGGCGAACGTCCTGGGAGAGTTCGACGCGAGAGGCAAACGGACGAGGCATGGGAACCTTCCTGGAAAAACAACAATGCGAGACCCTTTGCAAGGTATCATGACAACTCCAAACATCTGCGGCAAGAGACTTGCGGCGATTTTAAGAAACAGACATCTAGTACAGGTTGTCAGCAAATAGTCTTGCATGTCAGTGAATATTTGTTTTACCTTCCTATCTTCTCAAATTCTCCAAAGATACAGGAAGGATTCGTTTATGCCAGGACAAGCCGCGAAAGTCATCATCACCGAGCGACAACAAAAAATTCTCGATGCCTTGGCTCGATCGCGAACCGTCTCGCGAACCTTGAGCCAACGAGCTCAGATTGTTTTGGCGGCTTTCCAAGGCCACAAAAACCAACACATCGTCGAAATCGTTGGGCTCTCCCGAAACCAAGTCGGTCTTGGGAGACGACGATGGAGAGACAACTTCGAAAGGCTCGTGAACATCGAGTGCCAACAAGGCCCCAGGGCCTTGAACAAAGCTATCCAAGAGCTTCTTTCCGACGCTCACCGGTCCGGTTCGCCCGGCAAGTTCACACCCGAACAACTCGCTCAAATTATTGCCATCGCTTGCGAGGACCCCAACGATTCGGGTCGGCCAGTCAGTCACTGGACACCGGCCGAATTGGCCAACGAAGTCATCACCCGAGGGATTGTCGAATCGATTTCGACAACCACTATTCGAGAGTTGCTGCGTCAAGCCGAGTTGAAACCTCATCGGAGCAGGTACTGGTTGCATTGCCAACAGAAAGACCAAGACCCTCAAGCGTTTGCCCAACAAGTCGAAATTGTCTGTGCTTGCTACGCTCAAGCTCAGGAACTTTTCGTCTCCTTTCACACGCACACCATCAGCGTCGATGAGATGACAGGCATCCAGGCACTCCAACGCATCGCCCCAACCCAACGGGCCAAACCAGGACGGATCGAACGTGTCGAGTTTGAGTACCAACGCCACGGCACAACAACGCTCATCGCCAACTTCCATGTCGCTACAGGCCAGGTCGTTTCTCCTACATTGGGACCGACCCGAACAGAAATCGATTTTGCCAACCACATCGAGCCAACGATCCAGACCGACCCGGCGGCGAGTTGGATTTTTGTATGTGATCAACTCAACACTCACCAAAGCGAATCGTTGGTCCGTTTGGTCGCCCGCGAGTGCGGCATCTGTGAGTCTGAGTTGGGAGTCAAAGGCAAGCGCGGCATCCTCAAGAGTATGGCCTCTCGCAAGGCGTTTTTGGAAGATTCGAGTCATCGGATTCGATTCGTCTACACGCCCAAACATTGTTCTTGGCTCAACCAGATCGAGTTGTGGTTTAGCATCTTGGCCAGGCGTTTGCTCAAACGCAGCAGCTTCGTTTCGATCGAGGACTTGAATCAACGCATCGAGAACTTCATCGATTCCTTCAACAAAACGATGGCCAAGCCGTTTCGTTGGACGTACAAAGGCCGTCCGTTGCAAGCCGGTCTACCGGCGGAAGCTGGGTAACACAAAACTACAATGATAAAATCAAACGCTGATGCACTATTATCTGCTGACGCCATGTACTAGATGTCCGGTTTTTGTGTTTGTCGTAGGTATACGCGGCTGGCGTGTACCTGGAAAGCTCGGCCAGTTCGTCGTAGGTACACGCGGCTGGCGTGTACTTGGAAAGCTCGGCCAAGACCAAGGTACACGCGGCTCGCGTATACCTACGAACCGGACAAGCATTTCTTTTCCATTCCCCGTGTGCCGGCTACCTGGATTCATTAGCCGCGCAGGTCTCAATAAACGTAACTCGGGTTGTAAACGGCCCAGCAAGTGAGATTCAACTTCGCGTCTTGCCGCTTGCCCCTCGACTCTGCAGCGAATCCGCTACAATAGAACAAACATCATCCTCGACACCGACACGACAAAACTACTCATGAGTACATCGTCTCCCCCCAAGCAAACCCAACCCGGACAGACGCAATTGTGGGCTTACATGCAACTTGTCCGCCTCCCGAACGTATTCACGGCGATTGCCGACATCGCACTGGGTGCGTTAGTCGTGTTTGGCCTTCCCGGCCATTCGTTGCGGCTGTTGCCGTTCGTGTTGTTGGTTCTGGCTTCGAGTTTGTTGTATTGCAGCGGAATGGTCTGGAATGACTACTTCGATGTCGAACAAGACGAGCGCGAACGTCCGTTTCGACCCATTCCCTCGGGGCGAGTTTCTCCCAACCAAGCCTTTTGGTTCGCGACCATCTTGATGGTCGGCGGTGTGGCTTTGGCTGCTGCGGTTGACTTACAAACCCCCGGCTTTCGAGGGATTTCGACGTTGATGGCCGTTCTGCTTTGCGGCGCAATTATTCTCTACTGCGGCCCTTTCAAAACAACACCGGCAGCACCTTTCATCATGGGCTTGTGCCGCGGGTTGAACGTCATGTTGGGACTAACGGTGTCGGCGAGTTGGGTCGGCGAATGGTCCTTTCTATTGGCGAGCGTCACGACATTATACATCTCGGGTGTCACATTGTTCGCCCGTAAAGAAGCCCAGACAAGTGACAAGACGCTCCTCGCCTGGGGAGCAACGATCATGCTCTTCGGTTTGTTCCTGGCTGTCACCATCCCGGCGGTGGTGAGAGCACACGTCGATCCTCAAGGAACTTGGGGAGAAACGACACTCGTCATGTGGGGCCATTTGTTGTTTCCGTATTTGTTGGTCGCGTTCGCCGTTTATGTTGGATGGCCCGTGTGGTCGGCGATCCAACTCCCCAAAGCTGAAACCGTCCAGGCTGCCGTAAAACGGTGCATCTTTGGATTGGTGGTTTTCGACGCCATCCTCGCGACGGCCTTCGTGGGGCCTTTGGGCCTCGGACTCGTGGTCTTGTTGGTCCCTGGATGGTATCTCGGCAAGTGGATGTATTCCACGTAATTCTCCATCCGACTCGAACTTGCCTGGAGCCACCAATGGACGAGCAGACGTTCTTGGACAAGATCTTCGGCTCGCCAGAGGTCGAAGAAATCTATCTGTTCTACGCCGACTGGTTGGAAGAACAGGGTGAGTCAGACCGTGCAAAACTCATTCGTGTTGAAATTCAATTAGGCCAGACGCGATGGTACAATTCCCACCTCGGAGGATTTATTCCTGGGCAGCAGAATAAGATCTCGGACGAATTGGGTGCCGAAACCTACCGACTCAAGAATGCTTGGGAAAAGAAGTGGCCGCTCTCAAAGTCTCTCAAAAACAAACTCGATGTCGGTTGAAACAACGGTCTGTCAACTAATCTCACTTTGAAAGAGAACTCCAATCTGACGGCGACTGATGTCGAGCAGTTCGCCGAATTCCCATACCTCCGCTCTCTGTCTGGTGTCGACAACGTCGCTCCGGAACAATTGGAGCACTTCCAGCAGTGTGCGAGCCTTCGACATCTGGCCATTCAAAACTGCGCGAACTCAACTTGGCATGGTCTAATGTGAGCCGCCTACGGTTGGCTCTCTCCCTCCCGAAACTCAAGAAGTTGAAGTTTCTTTATGTCTCTGCGAGCATGGCCGCCGATGAAGCCAGCAGAGAGTTGGATGCTTTTGTGCAGGTCTGTCGCGAAAGAGATGTGTTGACAGATGTCCATTGGGAGTAACTGGTCGACACCACTCACCCAGTGGGGAAGTCAGGGAATAGATTTCCGATGGGAATCTTAAAATTGGTTAGCACTCTCCCGCCATCCAACTCATCATCCTGATCGAGAATGCGAACCTGCTTCAGTCCTTCATACACATACACGAAGCGACGTGTGGGATAGATCACCCACACGAGTGTGGCTCCGGCAGCGAAATATTCCGTCAGCTTTTCCATGATTTCTTCGGCGAGGTCACTTGGGCTCACGACCTCGACCATCAACTCCGGAACAATGGCCCATGCATTCTCGGAACCAGATTGAGATGATGCCTGTGCGATACGCTCGTTTGAGGCGTAGGCAACATCGGGCCGGCGGTTTCGGTCAATCGGTAAGGGCAAACGAAACAGAGCTTCCATGAATCCCCGGCCTGTTGGATGCGCTTTTAAGTGGTGTGACAACTCTCCGTGTAAGAGGGAGGCGACTTGGTTGGACAGGATGCTCATCGGGGGTAACTCCACTCGCTCACCGTCGATGATTTCGTAAAGCGGTTCGTCTTGGTCAAGATCTTGAGGTCGTGTATTTGGCGTCGATGCGTTCATGATGGCTGTCATACTATTGGCCTCTTTGATATCATTCATCGGTCTCGAGTCGGATCGTGCACGAACTTACGCTTGAGAAGAACAACCTCCAATCTCAGTTCTTCGTTCGTCGTTTCGCCGTCTTCCTTCCGGGCCGATAGCCTCGATTCTTTTTCGGTCTTTTTCCCTCGTCTTTCTTTCCCTGATTCGGAATCGTATGCACATACTCTCCACGAAGGTTACTGTTCGCCTTCTTCCGCCGTGCCGTGAATGCTTCCTTGGGTGGTTCGGCAGGTATCAAGCCATCGCAACCGTTGCCGATTAAATCCGTCCGTCCGGCCTGCTCCAGAGCTTTCCGCACCTCGAAGTAATTCTCCGGTTTGAAGAACTGTAATAGGGCCCGCTGCATCTTGCGATCACGGAGATTCTTGGCGATATGGACCTCTTTTTTGGTGAATGGGTCGAGGCCTGTGTAATACATGCATGTCGCGATGTCGAATGGTGCGGGAATGAAGTCTTGGACTTGGTCCGGTTGGTAGCCATTGCGTTTGAGGTAAACGGCCAGGTCGATCATCGCGTTCAGGTCAGAACCCGGATGGCTCGCGATGAAATACGGCACGAGCCCTTGTTTCGGTTTGCCCGCTTGCCGCGAGGCCTTTTCGAACTTGCGAGCGAACTTGCCGAAGTTACGAATCGAGGGCTTTTTCATCTTGTCGAGGACTTCCGGATCGGTGTGTTCCGGTGCAACCTTGAGCATGCCACCGACGTGGTGCGTTGCGAGTTGCTTCATGTATTCGGGCGAGAGTTGTGCGAGATCCATACGAATTCCGCTCGCGACGAGGACTTTTCGAATGCCCGGTTCGGTCCGTGCTCGCTCCATTAGTTCGACGAGAGGGCCGTGGTCGGTTCCCAGCAATTTGCAGATCGTCGGGTGAACGCACGAAAGACGCTTGCACTTGGCTTCGACTTCGGGCTTGGTACAGCGCATTTCGTACATGTTCGCCGTTGGCCCCCCGATGTCACTGATGATCCCTTTAAAATCCGGATCGTCGGCCATCTTTTTGACTTCTTTGAGAACCGAATCCTGCGAACGCGATTGTATGATGCGACCTTGGTGGGCCGTGATGGAACAAAACGTACAACCACCGAAACACCCACGCATGATCGTGACCGAGTCCTTGATCATCTCGAAAGCAGGGATTGGTTCTGTGTAGCTCGGGTGCGCGCGTCGTGTGTAGGGCAGATCGTAGACCCAGTCCATTTGTTCTTGCGAGAGAGGCAACGTCGGCGGATTCGTGACAACGGCCTGGTTGTCGTGGTACTGGACAAGCGTCTTCGCGTTATACGGATTGGTGTTGACGTGAATGACTCGCGTGGCCTCGGCAAACGCCAGCTTGTCGGCTTTGACGGACTCGTAACTCGGAATGACCTCGAGTTCGTTGGGCTGAATTCCGAATCCTGTGGCGAGCTGTTCTGCAAGACGAGGATCGTTGTACTCCCCTTCCATCTTGGGAGTTTCTTTGCCTCCAAGGACATACGCCACCCCACGCATGTCGCGGAGATCTTTAATCGATTCCCCCGCATCTAGCCGTTTGGCGATCTCAAGAATGAGACTCTCCCCCATCCCATAGGCGACGAGGTCTGCCTTACAGTCAAGAAGTATCGATCGTTTGACGGTGTCGCTCCAGTAGTCGTAGTGAGCGAGCCGCCGCAACGAGGCTTCCACACCACCGGCGACGACCGGGACTCCCGGAAAAGCCTCTCGTGCCCTGTGGCAATAGGCTAACGTTGCTCGGTCTGGGCGTCGTCCGATCTTTCCGCCAGGGGAATAAGCGTCGTCGTTGCGCACCTTTTTGTTCGCCGTGTAGTGGTTGATCATCGAATCCATGTTCCCCGCGCTGATCGCGAAGAACAGTCGTGGACGACCGAACTCTCGCCACGGCTCGCACGAATGCCAGTCCGGTTGCGATACCATCCCGACCTTGAAACCCGCATCTTCGAGAACACGCGCCAGTATCGCCATCGCGAAACTCGGATGGTCGATGTAGGCATCGCCCGTGACGAAAACGATGTCCACGGAGTCCCATCCCCGTTCTTTCATCTCGGCACGCGTCATCGGCGATGGAGGGGCGGTGTACCGCTCCTGCCAAAGTGGCAACGACAGGCGTTCGAACGATTGTTGTTTTTCGTTTTTCTTTTTCATGGCGAGTCCAACACGAAAGCTCTCTTTACCCAAACCGATATTGTACCGAAGCGATCGGCTCAGATTGGCCTTGTTTCTTTTTCCTTCTCGGGGTTTGTTATTATTCTAGACCGTTTAGACCAGGATAGCGGATTTCTTCCAACATGGAGCGATGGATTGCGATGGCGAAGAAAACAAATTGCCCGATTACACGAGGCCAGTTCCGAGAGAACGCCCAACCTTTGATCGTCAAGATTGGCGACGAAGAACTGGATGCCGACGTCAAGGAATTTTCGACCGGTTCGCTGGGTTGGTACCTCAACGGAAAGATCAAAGTCGAAATCGGTGGCGTCCGCGTGCCCGTTCAAGTTGGCATGAATTTGACTGTTGTGGGCAGCAAGGACTTACCCAAGGACGATCCCGTCGAAGAAACCAATGATGAAGCCGTTACCGCCAATGCAACCACGGAAGCAGCCTGAGGGCCTGCGTTCGATTCGGGAATTTGGCTTCGACCGAAAAAGTAGGCAGCACGCAGCGTGCCAGCTACTGCTCCAAGGTTCCAAAGAGCAACCGAGCTGTCGGCTTTTCCCAAGAAGGTATTTGAACAGCTCGCACAACGGCGGTATTCATGGTGATTAGATCTCAGCCGAAAAGACGCCTCATGGCTCTCGCCGTAGGCGTCTGCGCCATGTGCTGAGGTAAGTTTATCGATCTACACCATGAGAGGAAACTGCTGTGAGAATGTCGATCAAGGCTCAAGGTTCGTGGCCGTACCTTGCGTTCCTATGTGCCGTGTTGCCACTTGGCTCCTTGAGTCAAGCGAACGCTCAACCCAAGAAGTTCACCACCAAGGTGATCGAGTACAAGGGCTGGAAGAAAAATCTGCTTGTGACGAATGGCGACGTCGAATTGATCGTTACGTTGGACGTCGGACCGCGAATCATCAGTTATCGTCTGCCGGGCGGCAAGAACGTCTTTCACGAATACAAAGACCAGCTAGGCAAGACAGGCGAAAAGAAATGGCAAATCCGGGGCGGTCACCGGCTCTGGACCGCTCCCGAAGACAAGACCCGGACGTATTTTCCCGACAACAATCCCGTCAAGTACAAGCTCGTCGGTAAGTCCGGCGTTCGGTTTACCCCACCGCCAGAACTCATCTACGGGGTCCAAAAAGAGATCGAGGTTCATCTCGCTCCGAAGGGTACCAAGGTCAAAGTCGTTCACCGAATCAAGAACATCAAAGGGGCCACGGCGAGCCGTGCCGCTTCAATCAAACTCGCGCCCTGGTGTTTGAGTGTCATGGCTCCTGGTGGCCTCGAAATCATTCCACTCCCGAAGAGTCGACCTCACCCTGGTCCGCCAGAGAATGCCAAGAAAGATAGCGACTACTGGCCCAGCCTGAAGGTCATCTTCTGGCCGTTCTACCAGTTCGGTGATCCGCGGGTCAAGTTTGGGAAGAAATACATCACCGTCAAGCAACAACCCGGAGCCAAGAAGCCTTTAAAATTCGGGCTCCTGCACATGCTCGAGTGGATTGCCTATTTGGTCGACGGGAATCTGTTCGTGAAGCGAATTCCGAGGCCGAACAAGAATGCCAAATACGCCGATCTGGGCTGCAACTTCGAAACTTGGACCGATGGAGACATGCTTGAGGTCGAAACGCTTGGACCGTTGGCAAATCTTCTTCCAGGCGAGACCGTCGAACACGTCGAGAGATGGGAACTCTTTGGCAACTTGCCAGCCACGAGGACGAAAAGTGACATTGACCGGAACGTCTTGCCGAAAGTGATTAGAAAACGAATGCCGCGAAAGTAGGTTGTTGATTCGTATCGTGGTGGGTGAGCCTTGCCCTCCCACCACGATAAATCCCAACTCATCGCTTTCAGGAACCACCACCCAAGCCAGGGACGCCTGCTCCACCAGGACCAGTAGCTCCTTTACCGGGCGTCTTCTTTTTGTTTCCGACGCCAGGAAGCCCCGAACCACCCTCTCCAGGACCGCCTCCAGGACGACCAGCTTTGTCGCTCTGCTTTTTACCTCCACCGCCAGGACCTACTGCACCCGGCCCGAAGCCTGGCACACCAGGAGCACCTTCACCTCCGGGAGCGCCTCCACCTCCGGGAGCACCGCCCACGCCAGGAGCACCAGGCTCTCCGGCACCGGCCCCCGCAGCTACTTCCCTAATCGACTCAACCTGGAGACCAGGGTGTGAAACCGTGTGAAAGGTGGGACCGCCAATTCCTCCTGGCCCCCCAGGACCGGGCAATCCCGGTGGAGGAAAACCAGTTTGAAACTGCGTCCGTGTTCGGACCAGTTGCCCATTCAAGATCACAGCCTTGCCGATGTACTTTGTTGCCGTTTTCTCGAGTTCCTTGTCCTTCCACTTCAGGGGGTAGAAGTCCCCTCGCGTCTTGACTCCCAAGAGCTTTTGCCGGACCATCCCGAGGCCGGGTGTCATTGCCCGATTAACAAGTTGCTCGGTCAAAATCCCCCGAATCTCGAACTTGGCGTATTGCTTCTTGAGTTCTTGCAACTCGGTAGACAATGCGTTTTCCTTCTTGCGCAGTTCCTCGACCTGCTTCTTGACTTTTTCCAACTCGCTCTTGAGCTTCTTGGTCGTATCCGTTTCCGTTTGGGCCACAGAGACAGATGGTGTTGCCCATGCCCAAGCGATTCCGAGCATCGCGAACAAAGTGAGTTTGTAAATGGGACTACGTTCGATAAGCATTAGGGCTCCTGAGATGGGGTTAAGGATTCGAATTGCCTTTGCCTTCGGAATTTGGTTCAGGTTTCGTATCGGATTTTCCGTTGGGTTCCGGCGGGAGCTCGGGAGAAGATATCGACGTAACGCTGACCAGAGGAGTCGTTGGAGTATCGGCTCCAGTTGATTTCTGTTGAGTAAGCCGACCAACGATGAGAGCGGCCTTGTCTTTGAAACTCTTGAGTTGAGCGAGCAATTTCTCGTCTTTCGCCGGGATTGCCAGACGCCACTTCATCCCTCGGGAAACCACAAACCAAGTCGCTTGACCAACTCCGCCTACGCTTAACAAAGACGGATTGGCCGAGGTGATCGTTCCCCGGATTTCGACTTTTACGAATTGTTGTTGGAATTCTTCGGCCTTCTTCTCGGCTTCTTTGACTTTGGCTTGTAAGTCCTTCTCTTCAGTGCGAAGTTTCTCAATCTGCTGTTGCAGCCCTTCGAGCTTCTTTCGCAACTCTTGAGCTTTCTTCACTGGATCGGTGGCAACCTGGGCGAAGACTGGGGGCACGCCCGCAAAAAGGCCTCCGACGGTGATGAACATCACGACAGTCAACCGATTCTTCATGGACGTCTCCGGACGATGGATGTCAAAGCTTGTGTCGAATTTCCGTTTTGGTCTTGTTGCCCATGGTACTCGACCTGGGTGAGACGGTCCACTACCAAGAAGGCAGGAACTACTCCAAGTCGCACATCGCATTCTCAAGGAATGAACCCCTGTCGTGGCGATACTTGCGCATGGGCTAGATAATAACTCGGGTGTTCTGGCGTCGAAGCGGCGCGAGATTGACAAAGACACTGGACATATTCCGCACAATCCGGTTGTGCCGTTGGCGGTATTTGTTCCCACCGTTGGTCTGTCGACATTTTCCTCAATCCAACTCTTTACCGTGGCCGATTGGACCGAATAGCCGCACGACGGAAATCACCGCGAAGTAGGACCACACCCATCATGCTATCGACTCGGAAAGGTCTCGGAGTTGGCCTCCTGGTTGTGATATTCACCCCATCAATGCAAGCGGAAGAACACTACTATTTCCTCTTGTTTACGGCGCAGTCGGAACCGAAAATCCCACGCCTGACGCATACTTTTGCCACAGCGATCAAAGTCCAACACGACCCCAAAACAAACAAATGCACCCATTTCGTCGCTTCGACCATCAGTTGGTTACCAGCCAGTTTGATCATCCGCCCTTGGGCCCTGCGTGCCGAAAAAGGGCATAACTTTACCCTCAAGGAAACCCTCTGCAACTCTTTGAAAACGCAGCGTGTTTCGATGTATGGGCCGTTCGAAATTCCCGCCTGGTTTTACCGTCGGTTTGTGCGACAAGTCGTCCATCTCGACGGCAACAGCGTACTATACAGAGCGGTCGATCCTTATTTTAATCCCAAAATCAGCGACTGCATGCACGGAGTGACGGACATTATCCCCGGTCGCGGGCGCATCGAATACCCTCACATTTATTACGGAGACTTGAGCGGCCCCCGCATCATGGAGAAGCTGTACCATAAGCAGATCATCCTTTCCTCAGGGGACCACTCTTGGTTGCTTCCGCTTCTCAAACTCGACCGATACCCGCTGATCCGCCGCACGTATTGTCCCAAATGCAAGAAAGTTCGCCCCGCACTCGAGTCGAGTTGAAACGGATCCACAGACGAAGTCGCAACAGCAACGGCTCCGCTGCGGGGCGGGTGTGGCTCTGGGTTGGGATATGTGTTTTGTTCAGGGAATAGTAACTGACACGCTTTGTCGTATCGAACGTCGGCCAGGAGTCCGCCGCTGCCAGCCATCCCTCAAGGTTCACCGCTACAGTCCTTCAACATCTGAACGGGTCGACTCCTGCCGAAGATAGAACGCTTCTGTTGCTCTCATCACAAACAACTCACGCACCAGTCAAAGGCAGCCGATCCGACATCGGAACGGCTGCTTCCGTACTACGGATTCGAGTCCCAATTACTTCTTCGAAATTCGTTTCTCCTCTCGATAGAGAATTCGCCACTCGTCGTTGGTTTGTTGTTGCCAACGACGAAGCTCGGCCGCCAACTCGGCTCGCACCGAAGTGTACTTGGGATCGTTCGCCACGTTTTTCAGCTCTTTGGGATCGTTGACCATGTCATAGAGTTCGTACTTGGGTCGATGCAGATACGCATCGATGCTCTTCTCGCCCATCATTTTGTCGCCCCGTTTGAGGATGCCTTGCCACGTCGGGCTCGCCCACAAGTCCGATGCAAACGGATAATCGAGTTTGTGTCCGAAGTTCACGAGTAGTTTATACTTCCGAGTCCGAATGAATCGCATCGGATAGTACATCGTGATTTCGTGGAACTGGTGCGACCCATACACTCGATCCCAACCTTTGGGATTCGTCTGGTCGAGAATCGGCAAGAACGACCGGCCCGGAAGTTCCATCTTGCGCTTGCCGACCTTGTACATGGACGCTTTTCCCCCACACCAATCCAGGATCGTTGGACAGAGATCCACATAACTGACCATCGCATTGTTCTTGTGACCCTTCTTGTGGCCGGGAGCCGAAACGATCAACGGCAAATGGACGCCCGGTTCGTAAAGAGTCGTTTTGGCACCAGGAAACGGAATCCCGTTGTCACTGATTAAGATCACCATTGTGTCTTCGAGGTGACCGGTTTGTCGGAGAATCTCCATCAAGATTCCGACACCACGATCGAGCCGCGAACACGCTTGGTAATACTCCGCGAGTTCCTGGCGGACTTCCGGTTGGTCGGGCAAGTAATAGGGCACCTTGACATCCTTCGGATCGTATTTCATTTCCTTCGGATCGTCCCTGAATGGATCGTTCCCAAATCCCTTGCGGCTGCGGTGTGGGTCGCTCGTCGAGTACATCAAAAAGAATGGCTTGTTCTTCTCATTGGCTTCACGAATGAACGTACGCGCTAGTTTGTTCATTCCGATGGGATCACGGTTACCCTTGGTTCCTTTCCCCGTGTTGGTGTGGAAAGGAAAACTCTCCGGAGGGGCGACGTGGAACTTGCCAATCAGACCGGTCAAGTATCCCAAACGATTCAGGAGAAACGGTAGGCTCTTGACCCAGGGATGAACCGTCTGGCTGTGATTGCCGTGGGCGTGTCCAAACTGTCCGTTCTGGTGTGTATAAAGGCCCGTCAAGATCGACGCTCGGCTCGCACTACACGACGCAACCGTCGAATACGCCTGTGTGAAGACGATTCCATTCTTCGCGAGTTTGTCCAAGTTAGGCACCTTGATAGCCTTGTTGCCATAACACTCCATGTCCAGGCCCATGTCGTCTACGATGATCAACAAAACGTTCTTGCGAGTCTTCTGTTGGTCGTCCTGGGCCGACACAAGGTCAGGTGCGAGCAGACACAATAACACTGCCATCATGGTGGAAAATAATCGCATAAAGTACCTCCTGGTTACCCCTGTTCGGTCCGAGTCTGTGCGATGGATTTCTCGCTAGGACCGTGTTCGGGTTGGGTGCATTGGTGTTGAGGACGTACGTCCCTCAGACGATCTTCGTCACCGTATCTGTTGGCAAGGACGGACGCAAGAAAAACACACCAGGAGGTGATTTTGTGATTTTTTGAAAGATGGTGGCGGAGCCAGAAGACAGAGCGGAGGTTTTCTTGTGTTGTGTTTTGGAACCATACTTGTGCTTCGTGGTGCAAGCACACCACTCACAAGAAAAGACGTCGGCTTGTTCACTTTTATTCCATCCATCGTCGCCGAACGTTTTCGATCATCTCCGCCGAATAGAAGTGACGAAAATACCGAGATCGACACATCCAATCGACATAGTCCCTCGGAGGTTTCATGTTCTGTTTCAATTCTCGGTATGTGCTTGCATAGAGTTTCTGTTCACCGACGTTTGTGTTGGTGATGTGAAAACCACCCAGTTCTAGAAAATTGCGGAGGACTCGTTCTTTGTTCTGATTGTCCAACTCACTTCGCAGCACACATAACTGAATGTTTCGTCGCGTATAAAAGGCAAATCCCCTTTGGGGAAACGGTGTTGCGTAGACGTCTATCCCGAGTACCTTCTGAATTCGCTGTTCGAACCATTCCAAAAGGTATTGATGGGGATAGTTCAATAAGAACAGTGACTTCAATTCTTCCAGGGAAAATCGAGAATCTTGATAGGCAACGCCTGTCGTCTTTTGGAACGTTTGAAAAAAACCGGATACGTTCCTTCCGATCGGTTCCCGAATCGGTGAGATGACTCGAATAGGTCTATTCTGGACCAAAGCCCAATAATGCAAACGACGGATTTGCCATTTGGGATGATTCGCTGTGAAGGCGTGTGTATGAATAACGATGCCCGGATAAACCTTCGCCAACGACGAGGCAATAGAAGAAGACCCAACTTTGGGCATGGTGTAGACCACGACCGGCGGGTTTTGGTGAATCTGCTTCTCGAATATCAATCGGTCGACGAACGCCGCCAACGTACCAATCCAATCTTGGCCCAGCGATTGGGATCGGTGGGCCAAGAAACGTTTCAGAACTTCCATTTTCTTTCCTCGTGTTGCGACTTGGAATCGTTCGGAACGTATCGTTCTGGAAATTGCCTGCCTTCATTGGCGCTAACCTGTCGGAAGCCTTACGATACAAGTCTCGAACGGAGGAAACCACTGCAACCCCTCCCGACGAATGTATCTTGCGGCGTTTCTTCTTACTTGATATACGTCACATCTCCAACACCATTCTCATTCCCAATGGCGGACCGCTACCATGCGCCAATTCCTATGGATTGTTGTCTGTGTGTTGGTTGTCCACTCGCCAAACTGGGTGTTCGGCCAGCAGACCACAGAGCCGACAGCCGGTGTGCCCAAACAGTTGCCGGACATCCCCCAGACCACCACAATCACGGTCCAACCTAGTTCGTTGAATACAGAGATTCCCGCAATCCCAGAACCGACAATTGTCATCCCTCGGACATCAACAATCTTCTCGCCCCCCAGTGAGGAAAGCAAATCGCCTTCGGAACCCATCGAGGTGACCGAAGAAGCCGAACTTGTTGACGAAGTCATCGACGATCCCACCCACGGTTATCTCAGCTATCCCTACGCGATGGACATGCAAGGCTATCGGCTGGAGACACCCACATTCATCTACGACGAGGAACTCGACGAAGAACTCGAATTGCCGCTGTATCCTCGATCGATACAGGTCTTTGCCGAAACTGGGACCGATTTCCACGATAATTATCGAACGAATGCCGAGATTCTCATGAGTTCGTGGGACGGGGCAGGCGTGTTGGCGGGTTTTCTTCACGTTCATCGTGACCTCGCCGGGAACCAAACAGACGACATCTATGTCAGCAAGATAGCCATGTATGAAGGCTTGAAAATGTCGGATTCGATACTGCGTCGTGCAGGCGGAGGAATGATCACTCTTACACGAAACAACCGAACACACATGGGCTGGAATGCCTTCGTTGGTTTCGATGTGTTTCCAGTCAAACCAGTCATTATCTCCGGGCTCATCGAGGGCGGTCGGATCGACGACAGCGCTTTGGTTCACACGCGACTGACGGCCGGATATCTCTACACACGATTCGAAGTCTATGCCGGGTATGACTATTTCCATTTCGACTCTGTGAACGTGCACGCTCCCATTGTGGGCCTACGAGTATGGTTCTAATATGCAACGCCCTCCACTCGTTTCCATCGTAACTCCATCGTATAATCAAGCTCGCTTCCTCCGAGCTACGATCGAAAGCGTTCTATCCCAAACGTATCCACACATTGACTATGTCGTGATCGACGGTGGTTCGACCGACAACTCCCGTTCGATTCTCCAGGACTTTACGAACGAGGTCCGGTGGGTTTCGGAACGAGACCGAGGTCAGACCCACGCCATCAATAAAGGTTTGGCGAGAACGCAAGGGGAACTGTGCGCATATCTCAACTCCGATGATGTACTTGCCCCCATGGCTGTCGAGAGGGTTGTCGGTTATTTCGAGAAATATACCGAAGTTGATGTCGTCTATGGTCGGGCCGAGTATATCGATGAACTCGGGAAACGAATCGGCTTTTACCCCACCCAACCGTTTTCCCTCGCCCGACTCGCGCACGATTCCTGTCTTTGTCAACCAGCAGTGTTTTGGCGTTCCTCGATCGCCGAAAGAGTTGGCCCCTTCAACGAATCCTTGAACTATTGCATGGATTACGAGTATTGGTTGCGAATCGCCAACGCTGGCGGAAAGTTCCTCTACGTTGACGATGTCCTGGCTTCGGCCCGACTTCACTCGGCAGCCAAGACAACGGCCCAGAGCATCCCAATGCATCTCGAAAGCATCGAAGTGTGTTACCAACAGCTTGGGTCGGTGACCGTGGGACCGTTTTTGGGACTGTGGAAAGAGCGGATTGCCAGCCACCCGGGAATTCCACAATCGTCTTGGGTCATAGGACTGATGGCTAGACTCCATCTGGCGTACTGGATAGCGAAACGGGCTCGAAAGACTGGACTCTGCGGAAAACCTCGTTCGAACAAGTAAACTCCCCTGAGCCATCGAATCTGTCGTGCCTTCCCTCGCAACTCCCACAAAGCAACCAGGCCTCGGCGACTGCCGGAGATAATATCGCCCGCACACCTCTGGTTGAACTTCTCCGATACTCGACTGTCCAGTCGAACGGACACCCTCCGACGGTTTACACTCTTCGGACTCCAACATTGGGTCAATCAGACAATGTGAACTCTTAACCGATTTGAGACTTTTCGGAACAAGTAGACACAGTCTCCCACAACCCAAACCTTATCCCGATTGCGTCGAGGCGAATGTTGTCGGTTCGCAACACCAGGATGCCTTCTTGCACTGGCGAGAAGCCTCCCTCACCGATGTTCGACGCTTGTTGTCTATCGTTATCACTTTGTCTTGCCAGAGTACCGACTCAGGCGAGAGACCGCGACATCCTTGAGCGTTTCGCGATTGCTCCAAGGGGCTTGAGCGTTCTCAAGCCCTATCAACTGAAACGATAAATCGGAAAAGACCTTTTATCTCTCCTGAATTTCCCAAGGATTGTTGACTTGTCTAGTCCGTTTTCTCACAATGACATTTAATATAAGAAATGGGGTAACCCTCCTTGGTTCTTGACTACATCCGATCCGCGAGCGAGTATTTTACTCGGATCCGAGAATTTCGCAGGCTTCCTCGCGGGCAGAACAAGGTGGAAGTTTGGTGCACCTCGAATTCGTTCAGTGTACTGAGGCGTTTGGGAAGAATGTCTCAGAGCTGAAATCTACAATCACCTTGTTTCCTTTGAGGAGTCGTTGATGGTACATCGTTATTTGTGGTTCCCTCGACACACGCTCATTGTTCTTGGGATCGCGCTGGGTTTTTCTCTTTTCGCAATTCCTCTTGCTAACGCACAGTTGTTCCGTCCCACGTTTCCTGTCCGTTTCCGCGGCGGAGGAGGGGCTGGTGGGGCCACGGGAGGCAACATGCAAGGTGGCAACATGCAGGGCGGCAACATCCAAGGTGGCAACATCCAAGGTGGCAACATCCAAGGTGGCAACATCCAAGGTGGAGGCATCGGCGGTATCGGCGGCCAGATTGGTGGCATCGGTGGCCAGATCGGCGGCCTCGGTGGTGGTCTAGGTGGGCTCGGGGGCGGCGGAGGGGGAGGGGGCGGCGGTGGTCGG